>MWCX01000038.1 GCA_002070265.1 Bacteroidetes bacterium ADurb.Bin174
TTCTGTATGTTTTTTTGTCAAACTCATAATTACAAAAATATATCATTTTCTTCAATTTCTGATTTATTTCTAAAATATATATGGTTTCAATATTAGGAGTAGGTTTTCTAGAATTGGCTACAACGGGTAGGTAAGCGACGGGAAACCAATTGCGAAACATTGGTTTGCTGTCGTTTACCTGGTGTTAACCCTCGTTTTTTTTATTTCCAAATATCTTAATACGTTCACAATAAATCCAGCAAAAAAATATCCATTTCATGGTGAAACCATATCTATGTAATTCAATCAGGAATCGACCGCGAACTCAATGTTAGCTCACAAGTTGAGAACTCGATTTTCAATTATATAAAAAGGATATCTCTATCCAATAATGAAATAATCCAAATACACATTAACGTTATAGGCCTTACCCAAATCACGACTTCCTGAACTCTTAACAATCAATCCATCACTTCCATCAAACCATCGATTAACACTTTCAAATGATAATTTCTTTTGATCATCTGATGAATATTTATTAAAAGCTCTTACCACATCTCCGTAATACTTAATTATATCCTTGTAATATTCAATTGGGCAAATATCTGTTCGAATTGAAAGTAAAATATACGTAACATTATTTAAATCCTTATTGGTATATTTATCTCTATCCTTCAATATCTCGTTTTGATATAATTTGTAATCATATCGAAGTAAATCAAATGAATAACAAGCTTTAAATTCGATAAAATGCTTTTTTTCACCTTCGATAATCGCCAAATCGACTCTTAGATTTTGTCCGTTTGAATATTCTCTAGATATTTTTAACGATGACGAGTACTTCTTGTATAAGTAATATGCAAATTGATCACGGAATGGATTCTCAACTTTTGTTGTCAATCCTAAAAAAGCTAATGATCCCACGTCATATGCGGTATCGAAAAAGTCCCTTATTTCATTTGATATATCCATATTTTGCATACTATAATAAATCGATAGAAATTAAATCATCGGGTATCACACATTACGAAAATCGAACGCTGAAATTGACAGAATGTTGAGGCAGGCTCTTTTTATTAGTTGTTTGCTTCATTTTTGCACAGGCATTAATACGTGCGTTCTAAAATGAGGGCTAACGGTTTGGGGGTTTGCGTTCGGGCGGGTTGGCGGGACGAAGTCCTGTCAACACGAGGCGAACGCTGGTGCGGGATAAAAAACTTCAAATTTGCAACTCACCCCGCCTGACGCAAAACCCATGTTACTGGCTAGCGTTCTTTTTACAATGTCGTTTTCAAGTTTTCTGTCCACCGTTACAATCAGTTTATATTTTTTAAAATTCTTTCATTTCTACTTGTTACCAAATGTAATGTATGCTCTTTATATTTTTTATACTCGTCAATTGTCTGCGGTAAAGGTGATCTGTTGAAGTTGTCAAATGGTAATGAAAATTCAACTTGGTCTTGTGAGCCAACAAATTCTTGTAAGTGAAAAAAGTCAACGTAACCTTTGAAGTCAACAAAAAGGTCGAAAAAGTCTTTGTAGTTTGTCAATGTTTTTGTGAGAGGGCTCTCATCGTCAAAGTAAAATCGTCTTATGCACTCTAAAGTCAAGTCAAACCTGTCACATAAAATTTTGCTTACACCTCTAGCTTGATTAATTGTGAACCCATTCTTTTTATGTGCAGGAAAAATTATGTGTCCACCAATTGTCCGCAGGTAGTATCCCAAAAAGTGTGTAATTTCTATCTTTATTTCTTGCAAATTTATTCATAATTATTGAAATCACAATAAATAGCGGGTAGTGAAGCGGAGGCGTAGCCGAAGCAAAACTGCCTGCTATTCTTCCCAATTAAATTTAACTTGTTCATAATCCAACTTTGGTACTTTACGCCCATAGACCTTTCGATTCATACTTACACCTCCCAATAATAGCAAGGTGGCTTCCGGATTAGGTAAAGCCCCACGCATGCGTGTAGTACGTTTATAATCTCTGTTAAGACGCTCTACCCAGTTAGTGGTATAAATCATTGAACGAATCCGGTAATGATAATCCAAGTAACTGAAATATAAGTAATTCCTTTCGTTCAATTTACGCCTTTTAAAATAGGGATAAAGTTTTCCCCATTTATCGCAAAAAGCCGAAAAACGATTCATCCCACTCTCCTTGCTGTCATTACGATCATCCGTGCGGAAAACTTCTTTGAAATCATCCGAGAGTTCTTTCTTGTCTTTGGGCTTGACCTCTTTCAAAAACACCCTTTGCAAATGAACAACACATAGCTGAACCTCCGAGCCCGGAAAGCATTTCCAAACAGCATCTTCTATGTGACTGAGACTATCTGAAACAAATAAATCAATCTTTTTCAAACCTCTTCGTTGCAAATCCTTGAATATCGACTCCCAAGCCAAACTCCCCTCCGTGGGATAATTATACACTCCCAAGACTTCCCTTGTCCTATCCGAACGAACAGCTAACAGTGTGTAATAAGCCTCTTTGCTTACGCTGTCTCCGCGACGGGTAGGTATAAAACAAGCATCAATCATGACAATGGGATAAAAAATATTCCCAACCTGTTCGGTGGTTAAACCCGATTTGTACAACTCAAAGGCAATAGATCGGGCTTCCTGTTCCTGATTCTTGAGCAAAGCCAAAATAACCGGATAAAAACCACCGTTACGTGTGCGAGGTATTTGGAGTTCAAGCATCCGTTTGTCACCAAATGCTTTACGGTTACGGAAACCATTGCTGTAGTCAGAGACCTTGTTTTTGTAAATCTCACGCTCGGATTTCATCAAAGCTTCTAAGCTTAATTTTAAAATTGTGTTTAATCCGTCCTCTTTTTGTAGAATATCTTCCAATATTTTACTAACTTGCGGCTGTGTAAAGTGCATAATCTTTAATTTTAAATTGTTTAATAGGTTTTTTTAAAATCAAAGATAGATAAAATGCGCTTTACACACTTTTTGGGACAGTATCGACTACCTTTGTTTAAAATTCTTTCTTTTCTTGAGTAATGTGAGAGTTGGGGGTATGAAAAATTGCTGACAACGGCTTGCAGGTCTGCGATGGGCGGGATATTTAGCACAAAAATTCAATGAAGAACTAAAGTTGAACTTTACGCAAATATGCAATTAAAATAGTTTAATCCCACTTTTGCAATGTTTTGTTAGCAGTTCGCCTTTTCTCTGTCTTTCGTCAAGTTCATTTTTATAATGTCTTTAAAATACCCATAGTCCTTGTCTACCAAAATTCGTCTATCAAGGTAGCAATTAAATTTTTCACAGGATGTTTCGGGTAGTAATGTGCAACTAAAACAAGCAGAAAGATTCAAGTTTGCTACACCTTGCCCGTGTGTATGATAACAAATCGGGTCTGTTGCACAGTCAGTAGCACGAATCATTGCAGATTCAATAAGTTTTCCTATTTTGTTGTCATCACATATTGAAGTTATGCCACCGTAGCTGCCTTCTGAACCTGCGATTGTGTAAATCAAAACTCCGTTCATTCCAAGTTCTTCGTCAATATAAAGTCGTTCTTGAATTGAAGTTGATGGATAGCCAGCTAAGTATTCCAATTCTTTAATAATTAAATGTGAAAATGTATGTATCAAAACATATTTTGCGTTCAATTCAAAGTCCTCACTAAATGCAGATTCAAATTGTTGTTTATTGCCAATTAATATTGAAATTCGTTCTTGAATTTTCGTGTCTGACTTAACCCATTCATCTAAAACATCATTGTCAAATTCAAAGAAAATTCCTTCGCCAAAACTTTCAATTGCTGGTAAATATTTAGTTTTTTTACCATAAGTCGAAGTAAATTTCTTTATAATGCTTTCATTTGTTATTTTTTCGCAGTCTTCATCTTGTAAAAAATAATTTGATGAAATTGGCTCTTGTCTTGTGAACGAAGTTTGGACAGATGTAATTTTTATTTTATCCATTTTGAAAATAGATTTTATTAAATCGTTTTGAAAAAACGAATCCTCGATCTTATTGAATATTAGTTTGTCTTCAACTCGTTCGCTTTCTTTTTCTGTAATAAACTTGTATTCATCAAATCTATATTGATTTTCAGTTTTTGCAATTTCAAGTTCTCGTTCACTAAAATTGTTATCAATAAGTTTTTGAATTATTGCAGGGTCAATCTCTATGTTTTTGTATCGTTTCAAATTTTTTGAAATTGTTTGTGCATTGCTTCCATCATTGTGTTCATCTTTAATTAAATTGATTGAATATTCATTCAATTCATCATTTGCAGGAATGTAAATACTTGACAAAATGTTCGGATAATAAACGCTATTACTTGAACGAATAACAGGTTTAAATAATATGTCTTTTTCTTTTGTATTTGGAATTAAGTTTTGGATTTTTATTCTCAAATTAAACAAACCCGAAAGTGTTGTAAAGTTTATTTGTTCTCCGTTTTTCCTTTTTGCAATTATCCAAATACCTTTTAAATCGTCTAATTTGTCAGAAGTTTTATATTCAAAAATAGCATCATCAGGAACTTGAATGTTGGCAAGTGTAATAATATCTTCTTCGCTTGCGGTTTCCTTATGTTCATTTTTATCTTCTTTTTTCGTATTTTTGAACATAGCCCATTTATCCCAAGGAATATCAGCAATTTCACCATTAGGCGAAGTAAGAATAAAACGAACTTGCTCCAAATCAAAAAACTTTCTTTTTTTATTTCTATTTTTCACATAGCAATGATAACATTTGGGTGGAAAAAAATTGTCTTTATGTTCTGAGTTAACGTTGTTTTCCCAATTGCTTTTCCAATTATCAAATCTATCAAAACGATTACAATTGTTGCAATAAAACCATTCAGGAAAATATCTTGCAGATAAAAAAGCGAATGGATTTTCAGGTTTAAAATCTTGTTTTAAGTCATTTTCAGGTATTTTTACCAAATGTTCTAATTCTTGAAAATATTTGCTTAGACGATTTTTAAATCGTTTATCAACGACATAATTGTGTTCTTCAAATTGTCCGTGTTCAAAAAAAGGCCACTTGTCGAAACTGTCAATCAATATAGAGCCGTCTCTTGTTTCAATAATAGACCCAACGCCACCATATGAACTAATGGCTTTTCTTGTCTGTATTTGTTCAAATTGTCCCATTACTTGTTTATTATTTTTATAATACTGTTTGTATCAATTTCTCTCATTGACATCATCAAACTGAAATCATCTAAATCAGAC
The DNA here is from genome assembly GCA_002070265.1 of Bacteroidetes bacterium ADurb.Bin174. Classification (GTDB taxonomy): domain Bacteria; phylum Bacteroidota; class Bacteroidia; order Bacteroidales; family Paludibacteraceae; genus Paludibacter. Next base: position 5,186 of record MWCX01000038.1, read on the forward strand.
ATTTTTTTAATTAGAATTTTATAGGTCAAATCACCTTCTTTTGTCGTCCATTTTTTAGATAAATCTTTCAATTTTTCCAAAGCATAATCAAGTTGCTTTTTGTTTTTAATTCGTTCAGAAAGAAACATTTCCAAATCTTTGTAGTCTCCAGAAAACTCTTTGGCTCGTTTGTCCAAATACAAGCCCTGTTTATGTCTAACAAAACAAACTAATAAACTTGCTAAAACTTTATCCAAAGCTATTTGAGTAAAAGGCGTAACGCTTAACGGTTCTACAAATTTGTAATATGCGTTATTGAAAGGAACATAATTTTCAAAATATGACTTGTCTCTTGAACGATTGGCATCTAATAAGTTTATAACAATTCCTTTATCTTCTCTACCGACGCGACTTGAAGCTTGAATATATTCAGCAACGTTTTTAGGTTGTCCGTTCATCAGCATTACATTCAATCGTTTAATATCAATACCGACGGAAAACATATTTGAAGCTAAAACTAAATCAACCGTATTTTGAACAAGATTATAGCCATCTTTTGCAATCAAACTAAACGGCATTTCCAATTCGTCTAATAGTTTTTTGATAGAGTTACTTTCAATTCTACTGGTCAACTCTCTTGTTCTGGCAGCAAGTCCAAAATAATTAAAGCCGTAAAGATATTTATCCAGTTGATAACGATTGTGCAATAACTTCAAGAAGTCAGATATTTCCGCAGGAACTTTGTTATAAATTTTACCAACATCACGCAAACTGTTGTAAAATGAAACAATAGTCCAAAAATAATTTTCTCTACTAATTGCTTCTTCTTGCGATAAACTTGCTTTTGTTCTGTAATATCTGAACAACTCGATTCTTGCCAAAAGCAAATTGCCTAAAATCCTAATCTGAGAATTCAAAGCTGTTTTTCCAGTAGGCATAAAACCAATATGTTTTCTTTTACTTTTACTTTTATTTGAAACGTAAGAAAAGAAGTTGTTGTTATAAGTTACACCCATTGGTGGGAAAATATTCAAATCTCGATTTCCGTAAATCATTGCAACTTGTTGCCCCGTATTTCGAGTTGTTGCAGTCGAAGTGATGATTTTGGGTTTTCTTTTCCCTTTTGTAGAAAGCAATTCAACGATAGATTCATATAAACCAGTGATTGAACCTAAGGGTCCACTTAACAAGTGTAATTCATCTTGAATAATTAAATCAGGTGGCAATTTGTTTTCGTCTTGAGAGTTGAAAAGACGATGCCCTTCTTCTCTATGCGATAACATTGCGAATTTATCTACTGTTGCAAAAAGTAATGTTGGTGGATTTTGATAGATTTTATCATCCACAAAGTAAATAGGAAGTTCTTCATAAAATGCACATCTCGGATTCAAACATTTAGTTGAAAATGTTTTGTTGGTCGCTTTGTAACCCAAATCAAATTTTCCAGAATTGTTTTTAGTTACCAAATTACAACCACACCAAGAACAATTTGTAATCGGCAAAGTATTCGCTTTGCGGTAATCCCCAGCTCTATTGTTGTTTAGTTTTGTGATTTCATCAAATACTTTTTTGAAAATTTTTTGAGCGTCTGAATATGAGTTTGGTGTTGTAGATGCTCCAACCCACATTCCAATTGATATTTCATCATCGCCAAAAAAGAATTTATCATTTTTATCAAAGTTTCTTCTCAAAAAGTCCAACGAAAGAATCAGTTTTGTGGCTCGTTCAAATTGTTGAGCTGTTAATAATCGTAACGTGTATCTCATTATTACAGAAACCCCAGTAGCATTTTTACCATAAATAATTCTTCTGCTAATTATTGTGAAAGCCGTAATTGCTAAATACGCTTCTGTTTTTCCACCACCTGTTGGGAACCAAAGCAAATCAACAACATTATTTCTATCGTTGGAATCTTCGTTTATAATAGATTCAAGGTTCAATAGAAAAAATGCCAATTGGAAAGGTCTATAATTTGGCTTGAATGAATTATTTTTGAAAAAATCTAAATCATTATAATTGATGTTTTTGTCAATTTCAGATAGCTCAACTCCTTTCTTACCAAACAAATCTTTTTGAGAGATTAGCATTTGAATATACATTGCTGTATTTGCCAGCAAAAAGGATTTATAAGCAACTTCATTTTCATCGAGAAAATCAATGTTTTTAATTAGTCTGTTATAAGTTTCGTTTTGCTTTTCTAAAATCGTATTTAAAGACTTTTTGTAATTATCGTCTGCACTTGTTTTTCCTTGCTCTGTTATCCATTTTTTGTATTCATCTGCAAAGAGTTTTAGTTTACTTATAATTGTTGGTTTGTCTAAGTCCGACCATATTGAAAGCTTTTTCAACTCGGTAATCTCTTTTAATTCACTTGGAAATGTTTCATTAAAAGCATTGCTGTAATGCTTAATATCAACTTCGGGTAAAAATGTAGTTTTTAACTCAGTTGGATTTTTGTCATCATTCCACAGAACTGCACATCCGTGACCAATAGCAAAAGATTTTTCGTTTCGGTATTGAAAATTAATTAAATTTAGTTCTTCGTCAAAAGGATTTGTTTCCGAAAGTTGTTTGTATGGTAAAAACTTTACGCTTGAAATTGTAATTTCTCCTTGAAAAATTGCTTTGGTGTTTAAAATCTCATTCCCAAATGAAAACTTATTTTTTGGGTGGTTCAGTCTATTAGCCAATAAAATTTTTATAAATTTTCCATAATTTGTTTCATAAATTTTTTTGTAATAGCAAGTGACAATAGAATTATCTTTTTGGTTCTGGTCTAAAGGATATTCCTTTGATTCATCAGTATTGATTTCCGTTAGATTTATTTCAATATTTATTGGTTCTCTTTTTACTCTTTTCCAAAGTCGTCCTAAAAGCATTTCGCCTTTTTTGTATGCAACACTATTAAGTAATTCAGCTTGCTGCTCTTTCTCTTTAAACCTACTTCTGTAATTATTAACAGATAAATCACCTTTGTCAAATTCTTCTTTGTTTAAAAACATTAGTCCGTTTTCGTACTTGAGGTATTTTGCAACAGAGTTGTGTGGGTTTTCAGAAAACTTCTTGAAATCTTCTTCAGCGATTTCTATTGTTGCTTCTGTTGGTTTAATTTGAATGTACTTTGCATAATTGAAAGTTACTTTTAAAGATTTTGTATCTTTTGGAACACAAAAAGTCAGACCGAAATTTGTGGGAAAATATTGATTAGCTTCTGAATATTCTTTTTCAGGCTCAATATTTTTGCTTTTATCAATGTCTTCCCCATAATCATCATTCGTGCTTTCTATTTCAGGTGTTTCTATTTCAAAATCGCCATCTTCAATCTCTGCATTTGCATCATTTGTTTGCTTTTCACCAATAGAAACTTCCATATCACGTTCAGGAAACAAAATTCCTGAATAATATCTACTCAACGGATAATCGGAAATTATTTCATTTTCACTATCAGAAATAAAAACATCGGAACCAGGCCCTATCAAATTTTTCTTGATGATATCCCGAAATATCAATCTTGGTTCATTAGTGTAATTATTCATCTATCAATGTCTTTTTTATTATGGTTTTTTCTTGAATTGTTTCTGTTAATTTCTCTAAAATTTCGTCTGGTAATTTCTTTAACGAATCGCTTTTTTCTTCCTTTTTAGAAGCAACATAATCTAATAAATCACTCCCCAATATTTTCCCAGCTTGTTGTCTTATGGAATGGTCTTTTTTAGAATATACTTTGAATTTATCAAATTCAGTTACAATAAAATCATTTGTTCGGTTGTTTTTCAAACAAAATTCCCGAATAACTTCTAATGTTTTTATTCTAGGAAATCTCGGCGACATTTCTTCGTGAAAATAATTGCGGAATGTTGCGTAATTTATTTTAAAAGATGTAAACATTAAATCATACAACTTATCTATACCGTCAAACTCTATGGATAACTCTTTTAGTGTATTTTTCCAACTATCAGAGTATTCATCAAACGAATCCAATAGATTCTCTGTATCAAAAATTTTAAGGATTTTGTTAAATTCGTCCCTGTTATTGTTCTGATAAAATCTAATTGTTGCATTCTCGTATAATTCTCCGATTGTCGTTTTAATTTGCTCTCCATTTTCAATTAAAAAAACGCCTTTTGAGGATTCAAATTTATCCGAAGTTCCGTCAGAAAAATGAATTTCATAAATTGCTTTTTCTTTTGGTAAATCAATTGTTTCGTAAGGATCACTTTTGAAATCTTCGTTATTTAAGTCAAAAGAAAAAATATCGTCTAATTCTCGTTTCTTTGGTTCTATTAAATGAGTGAAATTAGTTTTGAAAAAAAACGACCTATCTGTATGGTTCAACTTACTTTTCTCTTGATTTTGATATGTTTGTTCTACATTGTCAAAAGCAATTTCATCTATATTTTCGTAACAAAGAACCTCACAACTTCCTTTTATTGACTTTGTTTTTGTGTATAGTTCAAGGTTATTCAAATACGGAATGATAACAACTTTTTTATGCGAATTTTGTTCTTCGTCGTTCAGCCATTTATCTAAATATAGTTTTGAGTTGTCAATTCTTTTGTCGCTGATTAAGCGAATGTTGTTAATTCTTTCGCTCTTTATTTGATTGTAAACAGCATCGTAGTTTTTCTTTTCAACAATCAGGTAAAAAGTTTTTGTTGGGTTTTCTTCGGCTTTTTGTTTAATGTAATTCCATTTTAAATTTTCACTTTCTAATAAATTTGAGATTTTAACAAAAATATTAAAAATCCTTTGTGTGTAATCTGTAATTGTATCAGGATTGTAAATATCGTTCGAGTAAAAAAGATTATTTAATTCTTCTGAAAACGACTCGCTTAAAAAATAACGTTTCAAACGGTCTAAATACTCTTGAAAAATTCCCTTTGACAAATCAGTATTTACCAAAATCATTCTTAGAAAGAAATTTGTGTATTTTAACATGAAAGTAAGGTTTACGTTACTTTCATCTTTTATTATTTGAACTTCTTGTGTTAGTCCTATATACAGCAAATAAAGATTGCGGTTGTTAAGTTTAATTTTTTGTATTTGGTTTGGTAATTCGTCGTTTGCGATTTTTACTTCGTCATTTGACCACCACCATTCCAAAAATTGATTTTCTGAATTTGGCTTTTCTGTTCCAATTAGAACGATGTTTTTGTACTTATCCCTATATTTTTCTTGCAGAATAAAGTTAAAAGAATCTCTGTATTTAGAGTCACCAATTATTATTATTTCGTCAAATTGTTGGTTCTTGTTTAATAGGTAATTCTGTGCCGAATTAAAGTCATTGCAACATTCTACCAAATAGCTAAAAAACGGTAAGTTATTGCTAATATTTCCGTTTCTATTAGTGTATCTAATAGGCAGGAGTTTACTTACCTTGAAAAAACTTTTTTCGGCAATCACCAGGGTTCGATTTTTGAAATCGGTTATGAAAGGGAAATCTTCGTTAAAAGTTGATTTCAAAAATTCACGATAATAATCTACATTCTTCGCTGTGTTTTTGTTTTCAACAAAGTTTGGATTGAGTTTTGTAAAATTAGGTTTGTCATAAAAAAAGTCGTAAATTCCAATTTCGTTTTTTCGTGGAAAACGAAAGTTTATTTTGATACGTCCTTCATAAGTATCCTTGACAATAAAAATCCTGTATTCTCTGTTATGTTTTTTGTAGATTAAATCACCTTTGTTTAAGGTCGGTAGTGAATTTTCGTAGTTAAAGAAGTTTTGGTAGAGTTTGATTAGAACAATAGAGTGAAAAATCGAAGCAAAAAAGTTTTCTCTGTATTCGTCTTCTGGTATGCTTATGAAAAAGTCCTTTTTGTTTGAGGTGTCATCTAAGACGTATTGGTAAATCAAATGAAAGTTTACAAAGTCAAACACACTATACTTTTCAAAGTCAGCTTCCCTTATATTTATTTCTTCAGAGTAACATTTTTGAATTTCTGCTGAAATTTGAGTTAAGTAGTTTTTAATTTGTTCTTTCATTCAATTTCGTTTATTATTTATTCGCTGTGTCATCCTCCAAGGGTGACCATAAACAAATATCTAAACGACAGCAAGCCAATGTCCTGCAATTAGTTTGCTGTCGTTTAGGAAATGTTTTATATCTCGTTATTTTTTTCTTTTTCTAAAATATTTAAATATCATATATGAGAAGATTACCAAATATAATGATGCAATTCCAATCGGAATCCATAAATGCAGACTAAACCAGCTCCATCTTAAATAAATTATTATGCTAATCCAGATAATTGCCCACATCCCATACCAAACTATCAACTCAGCCTTTTTAAAAGCATTTAAATAGTGCTTTAACTTGGTGAAAGCTGTTAAGTCCCTCAATCTATCATCACGAAATCTATAATCCAATATACTTTTATAATATAAATCATAATTCTTCTCATCAATCAGTCGTTCTAAATCCAAGATATTAGTTTTATCAAACATCATTGAGCTTCGTGTTCTCAACTCAAGTAATAATAAAATCAACATAAAAACTAACACTACGATAGTTAGTAAAAGCATGTTATTATTATTAGTAATCACATAAAGAACAAATCCGACATTTATTGTTACGGTCCACTGTCGAAGATTTGAGACTTTACCTTCATTCCTTTGATAACTACTAAATCCCGTATCAAATTCTTTCTCAACAAACTTCTCTTTTCTTTTAAAATAAAAATCTTCATTTTGGTTTTTCATATAAATCAATTTAGAGTACTTTTAAAGCCACAGAAATTTAAGGTATGCGTTTTACAATGAAGCGTAACGTGTAATCTACGAAACAAATATACAACAATTCCTAAATATAAAACCAACATCATAGGTATAACTTATCAAAATCAATCCCACACACATTATTATACACACCAGCAAATCAGTTAAATAAAAAAACATCTGCCAAAGAAAAAACAATTACCCTCTTTCCATTACCCCTCTCCCCCCTGCACAACCCCACGCACCACGGACCTCGGACCACGGAACCCGTGACCCCGCACCCCAAACCTCGCAAACCCCTCTTTTTTTTTCACCTCTTTTTTTGTACTTTTGCAACAATTTTGCAATAAAATCAATTTATGAGTTTAGAACTGAGTGAACAGGAAGTGTTCAGACGTGAGAGTCTCACTCGTTTGCGTGAAATGGGAATAGATCCTTTCCCTGCCGCTTTGTATCCGGTAGATGCTTATTCTACGGACATCAAAGCTGAATTTAAAGACGAAGAACCGGGTAAACAAGTTTGCGTAGCCGGCAGGATCATGTCCCGCCGCATCATGGGAAAGGCTTCATTTATGGAGCTGATGGATTCTAAAGGACGCATCCAGATCTACGTCAGTCGCGATGACATCAACACAGACGAGCAACCCGAAATGTATAATACGGTTTTCAAGAAACTGCTGGATATAGGCGATTTTATCGGTATCAAAGGTTTCGTGTTCCGTACCCAAATGGGCGAAATATCCATCCATGCCCAGGAGTTAACCGTTCTGTCAAAAGCTTTACGCCCCCTGCCTATCGTGAAATACAAGGATGGGGTGGCTTATGATGCTTTCGAAGACCCTGAGCAGCGTTATCGCCAACGATACGTGGACCTGGTTGTCAACGAAGGGATCAAAGACATCTTTATCAAACGCACGAAAATTTACAATTCGATGCGCGAATACTGTAATTCATTCGGCTATATGGAGGTGGAAACTCCGATCCTGCAACCCATTCCGGGTGGAGCGGCTGCTCGCCCTTTTATCACCCATCACAATGCCTTGGATATTCCTTTGTATCTGCGTATTGCCAATGAATTATATCTGAAAAGACTGATAGTCGGAGGTTTTGAAGGCGTGTATGAGTTTTCAAAAAATTTCCGCAACGAAGGCATGGACCGCACGCACAATCCGGAATTTACGGTGATGGAGATTTACGTAGCCTATAAGGACTACCACTGGATGATGGAGTTTACGGAGAAGATGATCGAAAAAATTTGCATGGATGTCAATGGCACTACGGATGTGGAAATCAGCGGCAAAACAATTTCTTTCAAAACACCCTTCAAACGGGTAAGCATGATAGAAGCCATTCAAAAACATACCGGCATTGACATCAGCGGCATGAATGAGGATCAGTTGCGGGATGTTTGTAAAAAACTGAATATTGAAATTGATGCTACCATGGGGAAGGGAAAGTTGATAGATGAAATTTTCGGCGAGAAATGCGAAAAAAATTACATCCAGCCGACCTTCATCACGGATTACCCCATCGAGATGAGTCCGCTTTCCAAACGCCACCGTGATAATCCGGAACTGACCGAGCGCTTCGAACTCATGGTGAACGGTAAAGAACTGGTCAATGCATATTCGGAGCTGAACGACCCGATCGATCAATTGGAAAGGTTTAAGGAGCAAGTCAGATTGGGCGAAAAGGGCGACGACGAAGCCATGTTTATCGACATGGACTTTGTGCGCTCACTGGAATATGGCATGCCGCCCACCTCGGGGATGGGAATCGGCATGGATAGATTGGTGATGCTGCTGACCGGACAACAATCCATACAGGAGGTGTTGTTTTTTCCGCAGATGAAGCCGATGGAGAACAAAGAGCAAAGACAAAAGAACAAAGACAAAGAATGAAGACAAAAGACAAAAGAACAAGGAGTAAAGACAAAGAGTGAACGAATAAGAAATAAGTCCTAAGTATTTGTTCATCTTTTGCGCGTTTAGACTTCATTTCTATAGAGAAGTTAAAGGGGCTTTCTTTCGGGGTATTGAGGTGAAACAACTGATATCTGATAACTTATAACAAAATCATGGCTGAAAGACAAAGAATCGCAATATTAGGTGGGGGCAGTTGGGCAACTGCAATTGCTAAGATCGTCCTGAACAATGTGGACGAAATCAATTGGTATATGCGTCGCCAGGAGCAGATTGATGAATTTATCCGGCTCAGTAAAAATCCTTCCTACCTTACCGGCGTTAAATTCAATACGGATCATATACGCTTTACCAGCAATATCAATCATGTTGTTGCTACCTCCGACATTTTAATTTTCGCCACTCCTTCGCCTTTTCTAAAAGACCATCTTAAAAAGTTAAACAGGAAATTAAACAAGAAAATCATTGTTTCTGCTATCAAGGGGATTGTTCCGAATGAAAATCTGATCATAACCGAATTTTTCGAGCAATTTTACCAGGTTCCTAAAGAAAATATTGCTGTCCTGGCCGGACCCTGCCATGCAGAGGAAGTGGCTTTGGAAAGATTGTCTTATTTAACATTGGCGTCAGCCTCCCGCGACAGGGCTAAAATGTTGTCTCAGTTTTTTGCGACAAGTTTTGTAAAAACATCTGTCAGCGAGGATGTGATAGGGATGGAATATGCTTCCATCATGAAAAATATATACTCTATCGCAACCGGCATTTGCCATGGATTAAAATACGGGGATAATTTTCAGGCGGTACTTTTATCCAATGCGCTTCAGGAAATCAACCGATTTTGCAGTGCTACCAGCTCCATGCACCGGGATATCAGTCAATCGGCTTACTTAGGTGATTTATTGGTGACTGCCTACTCCAAATTCAGCAGGAACCGCTTGTTTGGCAGCATGGTGGGTAAAGGATACTCCGTAAAAACCGCGCAGATGGAGATGGAGATGATCGCGGAAGGTTATTATGCCACCAAATGCATTTACGAGATCAACCAGAAATACAAGGTGGACATGCCCATCATCGATACGGTATATGAAATTTTGTACAACAGGGCTTCACCGCTTTTGAAAATCAGAGAACTTACAGAAAAATTGAAATAATTTTACTTTTTACACGGTATGCAAAACATCAAATTAACAATTGACCACGCGTATGGATTTGTTTCCAAAACTTCCATCGAAAATTATAAAGACATTGCCAATCAATCCAACAGAGCCTTGCATGAAGGAACGGGAAAAGGAAGTGACTTCCTGGGCTGGGTCAACCTGCCTTCTTCTATTGATGACGCACATTTGACGGATATTGAAAATACTGCTGCCATTTTGCGCGAGAACTGCGAGGTGGTGGTGGTCATCGGCATAGGGGGTAGTTACCTGGGTGCCAAAGCTGTCATCGATGCTTTATCCAACAGCTTCGATTGGTTGCAGACCGACAGAAAATCGCCGGCAGTAGTTTATGCCGGACAAAATATTAGCGAAGATTATCTGTATGAATTGCAGGAACTATTAAAAACCAAAAAGTTCGGCATCATTTCGATTTCAAAATCAGGTACTACGACCGAACCGGCTTTGGCTTTTCGTCTGTTAAGAACGCAACTTGAACAACAACAAGGCAAGACTGCTGCTCAAAAACTCATAGTTACCGTAACGGATAAAGAACGTGGTGCATTGCGTACTTTAGCGGTACAGGAGGGCTACAAAACTTATGTGCTTGAAGATGATATAGGGGGAAGGTATTCGGTCTTGTCGCCGGTTGGACTACTGCCCATTGCCGTTGCCGGTTTCGATATTCGTAAGTTGGTACAAGGCGCAGTCAGCATGGAGCAACTTTGCGGCCTAGACACCCCATTTGAAAATAACCCGGCTGCACAATATGCGGCAGTGCGCAACGAGTTATATAAATCAGGTAAAAAAATTGAGATTTTAGTCAATTATCATCCTAAATTACATTTTGTATCTGAGTGGTGGAAACAACTTTACGGTGAAAGTGAAGGAAAAGACCATGTGGGTATTTTCCCTGCTGCCGTTGATTTCACAACCGACTTGCACTCTATGGGGCAGTGGATACAAGAGGGTGAAAGAACCATTTTCGAGACTGTCATTTCAGTTCAAGAAAGCAACCATACCGTTTTGGTTCCGAAGGATGCAGCCAATTTAGACGGATTGAACTTTTTAGCCGGTAAACGCGTGGATGAAGTCAACAAAATGGCTGAATTGGGTACTTTGCTGGCGCATGTTGACGGAGGCGTTCCCAATTTAAAGATTGAATTGCCCCGATTGAATGAATACTACTTAGGACAGCTTTTGTATTTCTTTGAAAAAGCTTGCGGCATCAGTGGTTATATTCTGGGTGTCAATCCTTTCGACCAGCCGGGTGTTGAGGCTTACAAGAAAAACATGTTTGCGCTGCTCGGCAAACCGGGGTTTGAGGAAGAAACCAAGGCGATACGATTGAGAACGAAGCAATGAAGTAGAGTTTTGAGTTCTGAGTTTTGAGTTTTGAGTTCTGAGTTCTGAAGTGCGGGTTCACGGGGTTGATTTCTCGCAGATTTACGCAGATTGTGAAGTCGCAGATTTACGCAGAATCTGCAATGATAGAATGACATCCTGTCGTACAACCTGATTTTATCTGAGGGATATATATTGGGGCTGTCTCAAAAGTAAATATTTAACCAAAAACCCGCAAGGTGTCTTAGAAGTGTTCAAATGCAAGGCGCTGAGATTGAGGGCGGTAGGGGCAGACCTCGTGTCTGCCGTCGGTGGTTGAGCCTGAATATCGAAAGCAACGCAGCAGTTGGGCACTTATGAGACACCGCCAACATAATTTATCAATCCTGCTTTTAAAGTTGAATATCCTACCCAAGGATTGGCTTGAAGCCAGTCTCCAGGTTTTGTGTCGCACAACCGACCTCGTCCGGTGAGCCAAAAAATGAAGAAAACCAATTTAACTCAATAATAATTGCTACTTTTGCAAGCAAAAAATTTGCTTAAGGTTTTATGTTCAGATTCAGATTTGTTCTTGTATTTTTCATTCTACTCACACCTGCTTTCATGTGGGGTCAGGGAATACTTCAAAAAAGGATCTCCGATTCGCTGACTGTGATAGCCAGAACATACATCTATTCCGATACCATCAACAACGTAAAAATAAATGTCAACAGACCGATAAAGCATATTACGGTCACCGCTTCGGACAATTTCGGATACATCCCCTTTCGAAAAGAAAATATTGACAGGATCAATAGCGCACTAAAATCCATTCTTCACGGCACATACCCTAACTACACCATACAAGCCAAAGCTTTCAACAAAAATATAGAAGAACTGATACCGGATTATTTATCCGAACAACCCACCAGAACTGAAAAGTTCAGCACCAACAAGCAACTGCCGCCGCTTGTCACCAAACTCTCTGTACCATATGCTCCTGACAACGGACTGATGAACAAGTACATTGCCTTGTGGAACAGTCATGGTCTGCATTATAACAACAATGCAAATCAATGGACCTGGCAACGACCGCTTATGTTTCTTAGCGTAGAAGATTTACTCACAACTTCTTACGTGCTTCCATTTTTGGTCCCTATGCTCGAAAATGCAGGAGCACAAGTCTTTTTGCCCCGGGAAAGAGATTTCCGTACCGATGAAATCATTGTGGACCGGGATGATGATCAAACCATGTCCTTGTACAGGGAAAATAATGACAGATATCATTGGCACAACGAGAAACTAGGTTTCTCAAATTCAAAGGATTTTTATCTTTATGGTGAAAACCCCTTTGAAATGGGGACATATCGTCACATCAAAACGACAACGGATCCCGATGCAATAAGCACTGCAGAGTGGATACCGTACATTCCGAAAAAAGGAATGTATGCTGTTTACATCGCCTATCAAACAACTGAAAACAGCACCGAGGATGCTTTATATACCGTGCATCACATGGGTGGTAAAACCGAATTTGCAATCAACCAAACCATGTTTGGCGGCTCATGGCTTTATTTGGGACATTTCCTATTCGACCAGGGCATACATGAAAATGGCAAAGTAACACTCAATAACCTCAGCAAAGAAAAAGGGAAAACATTAACTGCCGATGCTGTTAAATTCGGTGGAGGCATAGGGAACATCGCTGTATTACCTAAAAAATTCCCAAAAAACGGCAATAACAATAACAATAACAATAATAATAACAATGGGAATGAAAACGGGAACAATCAAATCAATGAAGCAGAGCCTGTTCTCAGTCATTTTCCACGCTTTACCGAAGGAGCAAAATACTGGCTGCAATGGGCGGGTGTACCGGATTCCATTTACAGTCGAACCGAAAACACCAATGAATATTCCGATGATTTTCAATCACGTGGTTTTTGGGTGAATTACCTCGCCGGAGGATCGTCTGTAATGCCGGAAACACAAGGTTTGGGAATTCCCATCAACCTATCCATGGGAATACATACGGATGCCGGACTGAGGCAGAACGATTCTATTGTCGGGACGCTGGGTATTTGCACGGTCGAAAACAGCGACAAATCAAGTTTTTATAAAAATGGAGTTTCACGCTGGACAGCCCGCGATATGGTTGATCTGATACAGACTCAAATTGTGGAGGATATACGTGCTCAATGGGATCCGGAGTGGACAAGACGAGGCGTTTGGAACAAATCATACAGCGAATCACGCGTCCCCGAAGTACCGGCAATGATACTCGAAATGTTTTCCCACCAAAACTTCAATGACATGAAATATGCCCTTGACCCCCGCTTTCGCTTCACAATGAGCAGGGCTATCTATAAGGGTATTTTGAAGTTTATCGCCTGGCAAAACGATTATGAATATGTGGTGCAACCCTTGCCTGTAAAAAATTTCAGTTGCCTTTTTTTAGCTGACAATAAAATTAAATTGCATTGGGAAGCTGTTTGCGATTCTTTGGAACCCACTGCCCTGCCCGACAGCTACATAGTTTATACACGCATCAATGACGGAGGATTTGACAATGGTCAGTTGGTTCACACCAATAGCTTTGAAAGCTACATCACCCCGGGCAATATTTATAGCTATAAAATTACAGCCGTCAACCGTGGCGGAGAAAGCTTCCCGTCAGAAACGCTATCCGCTTACAGAGATCCGAATAACACAGAGACTGTGCTAATCCTGAACGGATTTAACAGAATCAGCGGTCCTGAACACTTCCATTTAATCACTTTAGCAGGCTTCTTGACCGACCGAGACGCCGGCGTCCCTTATATCAGCGATGTTAGCTTTACCGGTCCACAATATGAATTCAGCGTAAATGCAGCATATGAGACCAATGAATATCCGGGATTCGGTGCCAGCAAATCCTGCTATGAAGATATGGTGGTTGCCGGAAATACTTTTGATTATCCATATTTGCACGGACAATCGATCAAAAATGCAGGATACTCCTTTGTTTCAGCGAATGTGCAATCCATTTTAGCCGATACATTCGACCTCAACCAATTCAAGGTTTTAGATTTGATTTTGGGAAAACAAAAACAGACAGCACCAGGAAAAATGAAAAAAACATTAGAATTTCAAACATTTCCATTAGATTTGCAGAGCAAATTGGCTGATTTCTGCAAGAAAGGTGGCAATATGATGATCAGCGGAGCTTACGTTGCCTCCGATACTTATGATGAGAACAAAGGAAATGCAGAAAATTTTGTCTGCAACATCTTAAAAATAATGCCTGCTCACAGAGGCACCACGCTTTTCAGCGGGATATTTTATGAAAGCAATCATCCTGAATTTAAGGCACAGAGGAGACAGTTTGAATATCATCATACACTCAACAATGAGATGTATGCGGTTGAAAATCCGGACATATTGGAATCTGTTGATGAAAACGCCTTTGTAATTTGTACCTATGAAGGCAGTGATTACCCTGCAGGAATCGCTTACGCCAATGATTATAAAGTATGTACATTTGCTTTTCCTTTTGAAACCATCAAAGATAAAGCATCACGTGACACCATCATGACTGATGTTTTGCATTTTTTATTCAATAAAACACAATAACATTATGTTTAGAAACACAATTCTTATCATTTTATCGTCCATCCTCTTGTCTTCCTGTATCAAGAGCAGTGTTATACTGCCTTCAGCTACAGGCACCAGATACGAAATTTTGGTGGTGATGGATGACAGCGATTGGAAAGCTCCTTCCGGCAGAACCTTGATTAGATTATTTGATCAAAACATGCAAGCGATGCCTCAACCCGAACCGATGATGGACATCATTCATTGTCAGAACAAAGAGTTCGGAGACATCCTCAAACCTACGCGTAATATTCTTCTCACGGAAATTTCGCCGCGGTTCGAGCAACCCAATATTACGTACAGCAAGAATGTTTGGTCACAACCGCAATCTGTCGTTCAAATACAAGCAGCCAATGATGATGCATTCGTTGAATTAATCAATCAATACGGTGACAGAATTTTGCAATATTTCCTGATTACTGAGAGAAACCGGCAAATAGCCATGGCAAAAAGCAACCTTAACCTGAGGGCAAAAAAAGATATCGAAGCACAGTTCGGTATTCAGATTGACATCCCCATGGAGTTGTCAAAAACCGTTCAAGGTAAGGATTTCTATTGGGCTACAAACGATCATGCACGTACTCGCAAAGATATGGTCATCTATTCCTATCCTTACAGAGATAAAAACACATTTACCAAAGAATATCTCATTGCCAAAAGAGATTCGGTGATGAAAGCAAACGTACATGGAGAATTCGATGGTTCTTACATGGGTACCGAATTGGTACACGACCAGCCCGTTTTAAGGGAGATCAATGTGAACAATACCTATTGTGCTGAATTGAAAGGACTTTGGCGTATGTTTGGCGGTGCATCCATGGGTGGTCCATTTTACAGTCATACCCGTGTAGATGAAATCAACAAACGCGTTATTACCGTAGAAGGTTTTGTCTTTGCACCCGGGACCAAAAAACGCAATCATATCAGGCAATTGGAAGCTGCTGTTTATACCGTTAAACTACCTCAGGAAATCAGCGAACTGGGTGAGGTTACAGTAGTTGCTGAAAGCAATAATAATTAAAAAAATCAAAACACAAATGTCAAATCGCAAAACAGATAATAAAACAGTTATAGCCATTACACACGGTGACTTCAACGGCATTGGTTACGAGGTCATTCTCAAAACCTTATCTGAACCCAAGGTATATGAAGATTTTATTCCCGTTATCTACGGTTCATCCAAGGCAGCGGGCTATTATCGTAAAATGCTGGACATACCATCCATCAATTTCAACATCATCAATTCGGTGGAAGAAGCTCAAGCCAAAAGAGTCAACCTCATCAATTGCACTAACGAAGACATACGGGTTGAGCACGGAATATCAACCGAAGAAGCCGGGAAAGCCGCTTTCGATGCTTTGGAAAGAGCGGTTGCAGACATTAAAAAAGATCTTGTTGACGCTTTAGTCACTGCGCCTATCAACAAAAAGAACATACAATCCGACAAGTTTTACTTTCCGGGGCATACCGAATACCTTGAACAGGTTTTCAAAGACAGCCAATCGGCACTTATGCTATTGGTTAACGATGTGATGCGTGTTGCCGTGGTTGCGGGCCATATACCGATTAAAGACTTGACATCGATCATCACCAAAGAGTTGATTGTTAAAAAGCTGACAACATTCAATCAATCGTTAAAGCAGGATTTCACCATTGTCCGCCCCAGAATTGCCGTTTTGGGTTTGAATCCCCATGCGGGAGATGAAGGCGTAATCGGAACTGAAGAAGAAACCGTTATCAAACCTGCTATAGAAGAGGCACAAGCAAACGATATCCTATGTTTTGGTCCTTATCCTGCGGATGGATTTTTCGGATCGGGTCACTTTAATAAATTCGACGGTATTTTGGCTATGTATCACGATCAGGGGTTAATTCCTTTCAAAACCGTATCAATGGACGATGGGGTGAATTTTACAGCCGGATTATCTATAGTAAGAACTTCGCCTGCACACGGGACTGCTTACGACATTGCAGGACAGGGCATCGCATCGGAAAATTCATTCCGACAAGCCTTGTATATGGCTTACGATATTCTTCAGAATAGAAATCTGGATGAAGAAATACGTAGCAATCCGCTTCCCATCGAAAAGAGCAATGAAAGGGGTAAAAATATTGAATAAGACGAAGGATTAATTCAAAACAAATATTCAATTAGAAAACAGTGAGGTGTCTTAGAAAGGATATTTCTTAAATTCAACTTTAATTTGCGAGAAACCAACCTCGCAACCCCGTACCCGGGAACTCGCACCACGCACCACGGAACCCGCACCACGGAACTCGGAACTCAGCAGTTGAACAATATAAGATACCGCCCAATTAATAAGCGCTCTTAAACTGTTCCAAGAACCTGACATCATTTTCCGAGAACATGCGCAAGTCTTTAATTTGATATTTCAGGTTGGTGATGCGTTCGATACCCATTCCAAAGGCATAACCTGTATAAACAGACGAGTCTATATTGCAATTTTCGAGTACATTCGGATCTACCATGCCACACCCCAGAATTTCTACCCAACCCGTATATTTGCAGAAAGGACAACCTTTTCCGCCACACAAATTACATGAAATATCCATTTCGGCACTGGGTTCCGTAAAGGGGAAATACGAAGGACGTAAACGAATATCCGTGCTTTCTCCAAACATCTCTTTGGCAAAAAACATCAAATCCTGTTTTAAATCAGCAAAAGAAACATCTTTGTCAATATACAATCCTTCTACCTGATGAAAAAAACAGTGTGCACGGTATGAAATTGCTTCGTTGCGATAAACCCTGCCCGGAAATAACATACGGATGGGCGGTTTTTGTTTTTTCATCACACGGATCTGTACAGAAGAAGTATGTGTTCTCAACACTATATCAGGATTTTGTTCGATAAAAAAAGTATCCTGCATGTCTCTTGCCGGATGCTCAGGCGGAAAATTCAGTGCACCGAAAACGTGCCAGTCATCTTCAATTTCCGGTCCCTCTGCGACAGTAAACCCTATGCGTGAAAAAATATCTATGATCTCCTCCTTAACCAGGGAAATGGGATGACGGGTACCAATTTCGATGGGAGATGCCGTTCTCGTTAAATCATGTGTTTCATCCCGGCTACCGGTTTCCGTAAGTGAAGCTTTGAGTTGAGCCACTTTGTCTTGAGCGGCGTTCTTTAATTCATTCAGCAACTGTCCAATCTCACGTTTCTCTTCAGGGGAAAGAAGGCGAAACTCTTCAAATAAAACGGCAATTTCACCCTTCTTACTAAGATATTTAACTCTTAATTTCTCAACCATTTCCTGATGAGTGGCATTTAATCCTTTAATTTCTTCCAAAAGTGACTGAATTCTTTCTTTCATATAATTATGATTATAGTTTGTCTTTTCATTTTTTTGTCTTGACACAAAAAAACGAAACAAAAAAAAGTCAAGACTGTGCCTGCTTCGCTCAAAAAACTTGCGCTCGATTGACTAAATCGTTCAAACTCGCTGCTACGCAGCTCAAACATGAACGATTCTTTACGTCAATCTCACTTGTTTTTTGGCTCACCAGTCAAGGTCGATTTTTATCCTGCAACGTAACGCCGCACCACGGAACCCGGAACACGGAACGCATCAGTTGGACAATATGAGACACCGGCAGAATACAAGCTCGCAAAGTTAATGATTTTCCCGGAATATACCTTAAAACAAATAATTTCCTGCGAATTCCTTAAATTTTCGGAAATATTAGACTATTTTTGTAAGATTGAATTTAAAAGCAACCAATGAAGGTTAATCATTATTAAATAAAATTTCCGGTAAACAATACAAATCAGGTGTTTGAACTTTTCAAACAGAAGGACATAAACTGTTTAACATACAAGTTCCGCCAAATGAATAGAATATAATTTTTTTAGCATATGAAAATATTGCCTTTTGTTCAAAATGATCCTTATTTAAAACCTTTTGCAGAAGCCATTTATGGGAGATATGAGTATGCGCTGGAAGTAGAAAAACGATTGCTGACTGAGAGCCACTCCTTATCAGAATTTGCTTCCGGCTATTTGTATTTCGGCTTACATCGTCTTACTGACGGATGGGTATTCAGAGAATGGGCACCCAATGCAACTGCCATTTATTTAATCGGTGATTTCAACAATTGGCAAAAACATCCTGACTATTCACTGAAAAGAATTCACAATGGTATCTGGGAAATCAAACTTCCCGAATTCGCCATTGCACACAATCAGCTATACAAACTGCTCATTCAATGGGATGGCGGTGAAGGTGAACGCATCCCCGCCTGGGCAAGAAGAGTGGTTCAGGATGAAGAGACTAAAATTTTCAGTGCACAAGTATGGCAACCTTTGCAGCCCTACAATTTCAAGATTAAAAACTTCAAGCCAAGGACCAGGCCTTTACTTATTTATGAATGTCACATAGGCATGTCGAGTCAGGAAGAGAAAGTATCTACCTTCAACGAATTTCGAACCGATGTACTGCCACGCATTATCAAAAGTGGCTATAACTGCATTCAATTGATGGCCATTCAAGAGCATCCGTATTACGGCTCCTTCGGATATCACGTATCCAGCTTTTTTGCGGCATCTTCCCGTTTCGGCACACCCGATGAACTCAAAATGTTGATTGATGAAGCGCATGCTAATGGCATAGCTGTCATCATGGACATTGTTCATTCTCATGCCGTTAAAAATGAAGTTGAAGGTTTAGGTCGGTTTGATGGAACTCCTTATCAATATTTCCATGGTGGCGATCGCAGGGAACATCCTGCCTGGGATTCCCTTTGTTTCGATTATGCCAAACCGGCAGTATTGCATTTTTTACTATCCAATTGCAAGTACTGGTTGGAAGAATTTCAGTTTGACGGGTTTCGCTTCGATGGGGTGACCTCCATGTTGTACAAAAGTCATGGCTTAGGAGAAGATTTCGGCAACTATTCGGATTATTATAACCTGAATCAGGATGGAGATGCCATTGCCTACCTCACCTTAGCAAATAAGCTGATTCACGAAGTTAATCCCGATGCTGTAACAATAGCTGAAGAAGTCAGCGGAATGCCAGGCTTAGCCGTAAAGAACGAAGACGGAGGAATCGGCTTTAACTATCGTCTGGCAATGGGTACCCCCGATTTCTGGATCAAATACATCAAAGAAGTTCGTGATGAAGACTGGAAAGTAGGACATATCTTTTGGGAATTAACCAATCACCGGGCAGACGAAAAAACCGTCAGTTATGCTGAAAGCCACGATCAAGCCATGGTAGGTGACAAAACCATTATTTTCAGGCTGATAGATGCTGAGATGTATTGGCATATGCAAAAAGGAGACAACACCCTGACAGTTGACAGGGGCATTGCACTTCATAAAATGATTCGATTGATTACCGCTACCACCATGAATGGCGGTTATTTAAATTTTATGGGTAATGAATTTGGCCATCCCGAATGGATAGATTTTCCACGCGAAGGCAACGGTTGGTCGTACAAATATGCCCGTCGCCAATGGGATTTGGTGGACAACGAAAACTTTTTATACCATGATTTGGGTTTATTTGACCGGGATATGTTGGCTCTCATCAATGCCGTAGAAGCATTCAACGAACAACCCATACGTCAATTGTGGGATAAAGAGGGAGATCAAGTCTTTGCATTTCAGCGAGGCTCACTTGTTTTTGTATTTAATTTTAACGGAACAAAATCTTTTACGGACTACGGAATTATAGCCGAAAAAGGCACTTACAAAATAGTGCTGAATACAGACAATTCAAAGTACGGCGGCTTCGATTTGGTGGATGAAACCGTTGAACATCACACTTTAAGACAGACCAAAAAGCAATCAGAATGGCTGATGCTGTATTTACCGGCAAGGAGTGCCCTGGTATTGGAGAAAATATATTAAATACTTATCTCACACTCCTCTTCATTTTTTTGTCTTGATACAAAAAAACGAAGCAAAAAAAAATCAAGACTACGCCTGCTTCACTCGAAAAATTAGCGCTCGAACATTGTAAGTGTTTACAAGCTTGGATTTAGGGAAACTCCTACAGAGTTTTATTGCCATTTTCCACTTTCGCCCCAAGTCTCCCCTTTTGGGGGAGATTTAGAGGGGGCTTTGGGGGTTATGCACGTGTTTGTCCTACGGACAATTTTGGCATTTTAACGCTGTTCTCACTTATTTTTCGGCTCACCGGACGAGGTCGGGTTGCAATCTGCGTAAATCTGCGAAATCAATCAGCGTAAATCTGCGAGAAATCAAATTCCCGCAACCCCGGACCTCGCGACTCCGGAACGCGTGACCCCGCACCACGGAACACGGAACTCGTACCCCACAAACTCGTTGTTGTTTTTACTTTTGAGACAGCTCTTTACGGATGGACTGGGCTATTGCCTCCATCTCTTCAGGTTTCAGCTTAAGTTTTTTATTTCTGAAATTAAGATCCGATTCTTTATTGATGGGGACCAAATGTATGTGCGCATGCGGCACTTCCATGCCGAGCACAGCAACACCTACTCTGGTACAAGAAGTTGATTGGCGGATGGCAACGGCAACTTTTTTCGCAAAAACCATCATTTTCCCTAACAACTCATCTTCAAGATTAAATAAATAATCCTCTTCAATTTTAGGTATAACCAAGGTATGCCCTTTTGTCATCGGGTTGATATCAAGGAATGCGAAAAAGTTTTCATCTTCTGCAATTTTGTAACAAGGAATTTCACCCCGAATAATTTTACTGAATATTGTCATGATATTACAATGATATTTCTAACACTTCAAACTCTAAAATGCCGGAAGGCACTTCTACCTGAGCTTTTTCACCCACTTTCTTTCCCAACAGACCCTGTGCAATGGGTGTGTTCACAGACAGCTTGCCTTCCCTTAAATTAGCTTCGATTTCAGAGACAATCAGATAAGACATGATCTGTCCGGTTTTCACATTCTTGATCTTGATACGATTCATGATTTGAATCTCATGGGTTGAGATTTGTGATTCATCAATCAAACGAGCGGACGCCAAGGTAGATTTAATTTGTGAAATTTTCAACTCTAACAATCCTTGAGCTTCTTTGGCAGCATCATATTCAGCATTCTCCGACAAATCTCCCTTGTCGCGAGCCTCGATAATTTGTTGTGTGATCAGCGGACGCTGAACGCTCTCCAATTCAAGCAGTTCCTCTTTCAATTTTCTATATCCTTCTTCGGTCATGTAATTCACTGCCATGTTAAAATCCTCCTCGGTTGTTGTACTAAGTACTAAATTAAACAAAAAAGAATTCCGACTCATATTGCCGGAACTCTGATATAACTCTGTGATCTCGCCTGCAAAATTAAAGATTTAAATTTAAGATCAAAAGCCTCATAATATGTTATAAAGCATTAATACCAATAAGCTTATCCGTCTAAACAATTAAGAATACTTTCTATTAAAAATCTCTGCATAGATAAATGCTTTCTTAGCATCTTCAGGATGTTCCAATGAAATTTCCAATACTTGATCTAAGTCTTCCTCATCTTCGAAATCAGTTTTCTCACGTGGTTTGACGGATACGTACTGTTGCTTGTTTGTTTCTAATATATCAGAAGTGGTAATTTTTACAGCATCAAGAACAACAGGAGTATTACGCCTGTCCTCTTGCGGTATGGGATCTCCCCAAAAATCAGTTTCAAATTGTTCAGGTCTTTCAGCTTCCGGAAAAATATCTCTCATATCAGGAAGAGATTCTTTCTGAACCTGTTCTGCATTTTTCTTGCGCTTCTTCAAGATCATGCTAATACCTGCAATCAAGATTACAGCTAAATAAATATAGTCTCCAATGCCGCCTTCCATAGAATTTTGTTTGATGGTTGATTTGATGATAATAACTGCAAATTTAATAAAAGCATTCCAAAGCAAAAAACGGACGTTCTTGGATTTTTTACATAAAAAACAATGGGTAACTTCCCAGCCACCCATTGCACATTTTAACCTAAACCTTAACTATGAAAAATTTATCTGTTTGTTTACCTTGCAAAGATATGTTTCAAAATTCATTCTACCAAACAAAACAACAAAAAAAGATGCAAAAGGTAAAGATTTAACATTTTGAAACATTTTACATTTTACATCTTGCTCATAATCAGGAGAATAAAAATAGAAGATAGGCAAAAAGTAAAATTGTTAATTTGCATGTACGGTGTCTTATAAGCGCCCAACTGCTGCGTTACTTTCGATATTTGAGTTGTGAGTTCCGTGTTCCGTGGTTGCTGAGCGAAGTCGAAGCGAAGTAGTGGGGCACTTCTAAGATGCCTCTAATTTCTATATTTGATGGATATCATCTATCTTTGTCATCGTTTTTCAATGCATTATAAAACGAACATAAACTAATTGAATCAATTTTGAACGATAAAAAGCTTTTCATTGAGACCTACGGATGCCAGATGAATGTGGCAGACAGTGAAGTTGTTGCATCTATCATGCAAATGGATGGCTTTGAATTAACTGATAAAATAACGGATGCCGACCTGATATTCGTTAACACCTGTTCTGTTAGGGACAATGCCGAACAAAAGATTTATAACAGGTTGCAATACTATCACACCCTCAAAAAAAAGAAGAAAAACAAGATGATCATCGGCGTGATAGGCTGCATGGCTGAGAGGGTAAAAGAAGCGCTGATTACTGATCATGGCGTTGATTTGGTGGCAGGACCGGATGCCTATCTTGACCTTCCGAACCTGATCAATTCAGTGGAAAGAGGTGAGAAAGCCATCAATATTGAGTTGTCCAAGACAGAAACCTACAAAGATGTGATGCCCGCACGCATAGGTAAAAGCATTTCCGGTTTTGTGACCATCACACGCGGGTGCAATAATTTTTGTACTTATTGCATCGTGCCTTATACACGTGGCAGAGAGCGTAGCAGGGATGTAGAAAGCATACTGAATGAGATCAAGGATTTACAGGATAAAGCCTATAAAGAGGTTACCCTGTTGGGACAAAATGTCAATTCTTACAAATACGTTTCAGATGGTGTGACTGTTGACTTCCCCGAACTGTTGAGTAAAGTTGCCGAAACCATACCCGAAATGAGAATCCGGTTTATCAGTCCGCACCCCAAAGACATGACGGACGAAACCATTGCAGTGATGGCAAAATATCCCAACATATGCAGGTTCATACACTTACCCGTACAATCCGGCAGCAATAAGATCCTCGAACTGATGAACAGAAAATATACCCGCGAATGGTATTTAGACCGTGTGAAAACCATTCGCAAATACATGCCCGATTGTGCGATAGGTACGGATGTATTTTGCGGTTTCTCCGGTGAAACCGAAGCAGACCATCAGGATACATTGGATTTAATGAAACAGGTAAAATTCGACATGGCTTTCATGTTTAAATATTCGGAACGACCGGGAACCATGGCTGCAAAAAAACTACCCGACGATGTACCGGAAGCAATCAAAATACAAAGGTTGAACGAAATCATTGCCTTGCAAAATGAAATCACCAAGCAAAGCAATCAAAATGAAATAGGAAAGGAATATGAGGTCTTGGTCGAAGGACTATCGAAACGCTCTCATCAAGAACTTTTCGGTCGTACATCCCAGAACAAAGTTGTTATTTTCCCAAGAGAAGGAAGACATATCGGAGAGTATATCAAAGTAAAGATCATCTCTGCAAGTTCTGCCACTTTAAAAGGAGATGTTGTTGAATGATTTTAAATAGAGAATTATTTCTTTAATACCTTGCTATACTCGTTAAAAATGAGTATTTTTGCGCTCTTGAAATGGCGGGGTTGTGAGTTCTGAGTTGTGAGTTCTGAGTTGTGAGTTCTGAGTTCTGGGTTCTGAGTTGTGAGTTCTGAGGTACGGGTTCCGGGGTCGCGGGGTTGATTTCTCGCAGATTATCGCAGACAGGATTCGCGGATTAACGCAGATTGATGGGTAATCTACTAGGGATTTGCTCAAAGTCAGCCCCTGGATTTTGCTATATGCTTGATGACGCGCGACCGACCTCGTCCGGTGAGCCGAAAAATAAGTGAGAACAGCGTTAAAAATCGTCCTTGTTTGAGCGAGGAACGAGCGAGTTTGGACGATTTAGCTGTTCGAGCGCTAATTTTTCGAGCGAAGCGGGCGCAGTCTTGATTTTTTTTTGCTTCGTTTTTTTGTATCAAGACAAAAAAATGAAGAAGAAGAAAGAGTAATAATACTTATATTCAATAATCTTGCTTTTAGGGTTGAATTTAACGAATATCCGTTCTAAGACACTTTACTATTCTTTGAATATTTGTTTTTAAAAGTCGAAGATATAATAAATAACATCATAATTAATAATCAAACAAAAAACTATGTGGCTAATTGATTCCTCCATCGGGAGAAAACTTATCATGAGTATTACAGGCGTATTGCTTGTACTATTTTTACTATTTCACAGTATCATGAATTTTGTTTCCATTCTCAGCCCTTATGCCTACGATGTAATTTGTGCATTTTTAGGCGCCAATTGGTATGCTATCATTGGAACCATGGGGCTAGCAGCCGGATTCATCATTCATATTCTTTATGCACTGATCCTTTCCTATCAAAACCTGAGGGCACGCGGCAACAACCGCTATGCAGTTAAAGTCAGACAAAAAGGGGTAAGCTGGGCATCACTGAACATGTTGGTTCTTGGTATTATCATCTTAGGTTTTATGGGATTGCATTTATTTCAATTTTGGAGCAAAATGCAGTTGATTGAATTGATGCATAATATGGGTGCTGCAACGGACGCACAATTAACTGCGTTAGCTGCCAAAGGCTCGCATTGGGTGCAGTATTATTTTGGCCAACCTATCTACTCTGTGCTGTATATCGTATGGTTATCAGCCTTGTGGTTCCACCTGACACATGGTGTTTGGAGTATGCTGCACACCCTTGGAATAAACAATCAAACCTGGCTCCCACGATTAAAAACATTCTCGTATATATTGGCCACCATCATTATTTTATTATTTATGGCTGTTCCGATTTGCGGTTTACTCAAAGCCGGTCCGTTGTTCTCTCCGGAATCTATGTATAATCCCTTTTTAAATATATGATCATGACGAAAAAACAATCAACTTCAAAAGTAGAAGTGCCTATCATAGATGCAAAAATACCTGCGGGACAATTGGCTGAAAAATGGACCAATTATAAAAACACCCAAAAATTGGTAAACCCTGCCAACAAAAGACGTTTGGATATCATTGTAGTGGGAACGGGGTTGGCAGGAGCATCAGCAGCAGCATCTTTGGCCGAATTGGGTTTTAATGTAAAGAACTTTTGCATACAGGATTCCCCCCGTCGTGCACACTCTATTGCAGCTCAGGGAGGTATCAATGCTGCTAAAAATTATCCGAATGACGGAGACTCCGTAGAGCGTTTATTCCGCGACACCATCAAGGGAGGCGATTATCGTGCTCGTGAAGCCAATGTATATCGTTTGGCAGAAGTATCTAATAACATCATCGATCAATGTGTGGCACAAGGCGTTCCTTTTGCCCGTGAATATGGTGGTTTGTTGGCAAACCGCTCTTTCGGTGGGGCACAGGTTTCCCGTACTTTTTATGCACGCGGACAAACCGGTCAGCAATTGCTGTTGGGAGCTTACTCTGCATTGAGCAGACAAGTTGGCAAGGGCACGGTTAAATTATATACACGTTACGAAATGCTCGATTTGGTAATCATTGACGGACGCGCACGCGGTATCATTGCCCGCAACCTGGTGACAGGAAAAGTTGAAAGGTTTGCGGCTCATGCGGTGGTGGTAGGTACCGGTGGATATGGGAACGCATTTTTCTTATCAACCAATGCCATGACTTCCAATGGTTCTGCCGCCTTACAAGTCTATAAAAAAGGAGCTTTCTTCGCCAATCCCGCTTTTGCACAAATTCACCCGACTTGCATTCCGGTACAAGGCGAACATCAATCGAAACTGACTTTGATGTCGGAGTCATTGCGCAATGACGGTCGCATCTGGGTTCCGAAGAAAAAAGAAGATGCCGAAGCCATCCGCAAAGGCAAACTAAAACCGACCGATATAGCTGAAGAAAATCGTGATTACTTCCTGGAAAGACGTTATCCTGCTTTTGGAAACTTGGTACCCAGAGACGTAGCATCCCGCGCAGCTAAGGAAAGATGTGATGCCGGTTTTGGAGTTGGCAATACAGGTCTGGCGGTTTACTTAGACTTTGAAGAAGCCATCAATCGTTTGGGAGAGCATGTGGTTCGCGAACGCTACGGCAACCTCTTCGAGATGTATGAAAAAATTGTAGATGATAATCCCTACAAAACACCGATGATGATTTATCCGGCTATCCACTATACCATGGGCGGTATTTGGGTTGACTATGAACTACAGACCACAGTAAAAGGCTTGTTCTGCATCGGTGAAGCCAACTTTTCCGATCACGGTGCCAACCGATTGGGAGCTTCTGCATTGATGCAAGGTTTAGCAGACGGTTATTTCATCTTACCCTATACCATTCAGAATTATTTGGCCGATCAAATACGTGTGCCTCGCTTCAGTACCGATGCACCTGAATTTGAGGAAGCCGAAAAGCAAATCAACGAAAAAATCAACCGCATCATATCCATTCAGGGCAAACGTTCGGTTGATTCCATCCATCGTGAATTAGGCTTGGTGATGTGGGATTTTGTAGGAATGGCCCGCAATAAAAAAGGCTTGGAACATGCCTTAAAGCGCATCCAGGAAATTCGCAAAGAATTTTGGAGCAATGTGTTTGTTCCGGGTAAAGCAGACGACCTCAACACAGAGCTGGAGAAAGCATTGCGTGTTGCCGATTTCATCGAAATAGGTGAATTGATGGCAAGAGATGCCATTTTAAGGGAAGAATCTTGTGGCGGTCACTTCCGTGAAGAACATCAAACTGAAGAAGGTGAAACCCTCAGAAATGACAAAGAATTTGCATTTGTTTCCTGCTGGAAGTACAACGGAGAAGGCGAAGAGCCGAGTTTATTTAAAGAAATGTTAGCATACGAGTTCGTAGAACGTGATCAAAGAAATTATAAAGCATAAATCAATGGAAAAAAACATCAATATAACGTTAAAAGTTTGGCGTCAGGCTGGTCCGAAAGCCAAAGGTAAATTTGTAAAGTATCGGTTAGAAAATGTTTCCCCCGATAGTTCTTTTTTGGAAATGTTAGATATGCTGAATGAAAAATTAATCAGCGAACGCAAGGAACCGATTGCTTTTGACCACGATTGTCGCGAAGGTATTTGTGGTATGTGCGGTCTGTATATCAACGGACATCCTCATGGTGCAATGGGTGGAACTACTACTTGTCAGTTGCATATGCGTAAGTTCAAAGATGGGGAAACCATCACTATCGAACCATGGCGCTCTACCGGTTTCCCTGTAATTAAAGACTTGATCGTTAATCGCAACGCATTCGACACAATCATGCAAGCCGGCGGATTTATATCTGTAAATACAGGTGGTGTTCCTGATGGCAATGCAATACCCATCCAACATGACAAGGCAGAAGAAGCTATGGATGCTGCATCCTGCATAGGTTGTGGTGCATGTGTGGCTGCTTGTAAAAATGGTTCCGCCATGCTTTTCGTAGCTGCAAAAGTAAGTCAGTTTGCCTTATTGCCTCAGGGCCAGGTTGAAAGAGCTACCCGCGCCAAAGCCATGGTGGCTAAAATGGATGAACTTGGATTTGGTAACTGTACCAATACCGGCGCCTGTGAGGCCGAATGCCCTAAGAATGTCTCCATTGCTCATATTGCTCGCTTGAATAGAGAGTATTTGAGTGCGAAGGTTAAGGACTAATTAAATTTTAATAAACGAAGAAAGGCTGTCTCAAAGCGAACGAGATGGCCTTTTTTTGTTTAAAGTTCACGAGGTCCGAGGTCCGGGTTCCGAGGTCCGGGGTCGCGAGGTCCGGGGTCGCGGGGATTGGTTTCTCACAGATTTACGCAGATTGCAACCCGACCTCGTCCGGTGAGCCGAAAAATAAGTGAGAACAGCGTTAAAATGCCAAAATTGTCCATAGGACAAACACGTGCATAACCCCCAAAGCCCCCTCTGAATCTCCCCCAAAAGGGGAGACTTGGGGTGGAAATGGGAAGTGCTAATAAAACTCTGTAAGAGTTTCCCTAAACTTTAAATTGTTAAACGCCTACAGCGTTT
Source organism: Bacteroidetes bacterium ADurb.Bin174 (assembly GCA_002070265.1). Lineage (GTDB taxonomy): Bacteria > Bacteroidota > Bacteroidia > Bacteroidales > Paludibacteraceae > Paludibacter. The sequence continues at coordinate 34,051 of MWCX01000038.1, forward strand.
GAGTGATCATGAGTTCGGCTGAAATCGCGACTTCATTGAGCGAAGCGGGCGCAGTCTTGATTTTTACTTCGGTTAAGAGAAAAGAATGAAGTGGGATTTAGTTTTTTCACGCACTAAAAAACTGTTTTTCATTTGTTTTTAAAAAAAAACATAATAGCTTTGTAATCACAATTTAGAAGTAAAATTGCTCGAGGCTTTAGTTTTAAAATCAGATACTTAAGACATATACCATATCATTACTTGCAAACCTAATGAAAGAAAATGATAAAATCGTAATCGTATGAAAACACCAACACATGAAAAAAAAAGCGTTCAACAGATTGACTGCAATAAATTGTTTGAAGAAATTCGTGGTTTTAAACCCAACAAGCATGTTCCCCATAAAGAGTTTTATGCTCAATTAAGTCAATATCAAAATCCGCACACTTTGTTTATTAGCTATTCCGATTCACGCGTAATACCAAATCTGCTTACCCCATTTCGGGCAAATTGTTTGTTGTATGTAACATTGGCAATTTTGTGCCCTTTTATGATAGGGGGATCTGATACCTTTGTGACGACCTCGGCAGTAATAGAGTATGCCGTCAAGCAGTTGCAAGTAACCAATATAGTTGTTTGCGGACATTCAAACTGTGGCGATGGTTATGTTGCGCTTTACAGTAGTGAGAAGGATATGAAGCACTTGCCGCACACAAAAAAGTGCCTTGAGCTGGCAGCACCCGTAAAGAAGATTGTGGAAGAAAAAATAGCAAAAAAGAAAATCTCCATCAAAGAACGCAGCGCATAGACAAAAACATGATTATAGGATAGCTATGTCTTTGTTAACGGATATATAAAAAAGAAAGGAGGTGTAAAATAGCAACAATTGCCGCGATAAAATTATGAGTTTTGTTTACAAAAAACTCATATTATACGGGAGAAAAGAATAAGCGCACAAACTCTCGTTAGCCTTAAATTGATTGGGTAAAATAAAGTGCTTAGTTGAAATTTTAATTTATAACAGAACACTTTGAAATACAAAATCTAGTGTTTATAAAAGTTTACGAATCATGAAAACAATAAAATTTATTTTTGTAGGATTGTCTTTTTTTACTTCCGTTTACGTTAACGCACAGTTTAAAGTACTATCATTTGGTAGAGTAGTTTGTGAAAATCAAACCGCAATTTACAGTAATCCGAACAATATTTCTGATGGTATGGATATAGTTTATTCAAACCCATTGATACCAAACAGCTATGATGTAATTTGGGCTTATAGCAAAAAGAATCAACCTAATAACCCAGGATTACTTTCCCTGCAATCAGTAGATGGTGCTTATTTCACAGTTAGAGCAAATGGCAGGGTCGGAATATACAATAACAATCCGAGTTGCGCTTTAGAAGTTGGAACAGCAGGCACCAATTACGAAATAAAGGTTAATGGAAGCATTGTTTTGGCTTCTGATGAAAGGGTAAAAGAAAATATTAGAAATATTGACAAAAGCTTGGGGAAACTCAAGCTTTTAAAAACGGTGAGTTATAACTTTAAAGGAGTAAGTGAAAGTAAATCAGAAGATACATTGTTGCATAATTCAGGCATTGAAAATAAACCGGCATTTAAACCTCGTAACAATAAAGATAGTTATGGTAGAATGTATTACGGATTTTTGGCGCAAGACGTTCAAAAGTTATTTCCGGATTTGGTTTATGAAGATAGTGCAGGATTATTGAGTATTGATTACATTGGAATAATACCTTTGTTAGTAAATGCTTTAAACGAACAAGAAATTACAATTAATGCTCAAACAGAAAAAATTGCTGATTTGAAGTTACAGCTATTAAAGCTTGAAAACAGCAGTGGTTTTGCTTCTCAGAAAGTTGGTGCGAAAATATCAGAAGAACAAAATATATCGGCACATCCCCTATTGAATCAAAACACACCAAATCCATTCAACATAGAAACAAAAATAGGATTCTATTTGCCCAATTCAATTATTACAGCAAGTCTTTATGTATATGATATGAATGGAAATCAATTAAAAAGTTATTCTATAAATGAAAGAGGTAAGGGAAATATAATTATTCAAGGGTATGAATTAAATGCCGGTATGTACCTGTATACATTGATTGCAGATAATGATGTGATTGACACTAAAAGAATGATATTGACAAAATAAAATAATAAAAAACAATATTCATTATGAAAAAATATTTTGTGATAGCAACAATAGTATCACTGATTTGCAATATATCAATTGCAAATAATTGGAATTTATTAAAATCTGGCAAACGTTGGAATATCATACAGATCACATATAATCCTAATATGGTTAATCATGATTCAATTACTTATTTTGTTAAATTCGAAGGAGATACGACTATAAACTCTCATAATTATCTATGTGTATATCAGGCAACAAACCATGAATTTGGCAATAAGATTTTAAATGGATTTGTCAGAGAAGACTCAGAGATAGGTATGTATTTCAGAAGTTTACAAGGTAATGAAGGACTCCTTTACAAATACAACATGCATGCTGGCGATAGTGTCACTATTGCAAATTTAAGTGCATGGGGAGACTCTATCAGATATTTTGTAGCAGATATTGATTCTATCCAGATAGATGACAAATATATGAGAAAGTATACCATGATTCAAGATGATTATGAACATATGCCAGAAACTTGGATTGAAGGTGTAGGCAGTTCATTGGGAATATTAAATTCCGGGATGGTTAGTGCTGGTGGAACTACAAGTTTACTTTGTTGTTTTGACAATAATGTTTTAATTTATAAAAATCCGAATTATCAAGACTGTTATTGTTCAACACATACCGCATTACAATCTATTGTGAAATCTGAATCTGAAATTAATGTGTATTTCGGGAACCAAAATATTGTTTCTATAAAAAGCCCGATTGATAATTATGTAAAAATATTTAATAGTTATGGAATGTTGGTTGGAACTATTCATGTTCTTGCAAATCAAGAATACAATCTAAATACTTCTAAGTATTCCAAAGGCATATATGTTATCTCTCCAACGACAAACTTATTTAAGGCAAAAAAAATTATTGTATATTAACCAAATAATAATGAAATACAGAGATGAAATTATACATAATCAATATACTAATTGGAATATTAATAGTTACAATAACAAGTTCTACTAAAGCAGAAAATATTAATTTAAATAAAACATTCAGAAAAGATTCAACAATATTTGTATTTAACAAAACAACAACTATTAATAACTTAGAATTAAATGCAATAGTTAACTTGACAAACGAAAGAAGTTTAGTTCGGGTTGTGCTTGGATGTTCCGACAACAAGGAATACCTTGTTTATGAGGCCTACAGTCCATTAACAAATATTGGTGTTTTTAAAATTAATGGTGTAAGTGATGAAACCGAATTTTTAAATGATGTTAAACCAATATATCTCAAAATCCTTATAACTGAAGCTGAAATAACAATTCAATCGATTAAATCAAATAATAACAAAGCCTCGAATACAATCAGTTCTGACATTAGTACTTCATTAGCAGCAAAACGTAAAATTAAATCTGACATGTTAAATCAGAATCTAGTTACAAAGAAAGCAAAATGGAGAGCAGGTATAACAAGTTTGTCAAAAATGTCATATATGGATAAAAAGTTATATTTTGGAGTTGAGAAATATAACTCATTCGGATTGGAGTATTATAATGGTGGTATTTTTGAATTTAAAGATTATGATTCAAATGATATATCTAATATGATTTCTAAAGAGCAATCTCTTTATATTGATCATTTTGATTGGAGAGAAAAACACGGAGCAAACAATCCACTATCTCCTTATTATACTGGTTCAATTAATGGTTGGGTATCTCCTATTAAAACTCAATGGGCTAGTACATGCTGGGCATATTCAGCTGTTGGTCTTGTCGAAACTTTTGTGAATTTATATTATAATCAAAATATCAATTTAGATCTTTCTGAACATGATGTAGTTTCATGCAGTGGTGCTGGAAGTTCTAGTGGAGGTTGGCCTGCACCTGCTCTAAATTATATTAAGGATATTGGGGTAGTAGATGAAAGTTGTTTCCCGAATCCAATAAATGGAATTCAATTACCATGTACAACTAAATGTATCAACCCATTGGAACGAATAAAGATAGAAAACTATATTAACGGAGGGTTTAGTAATGAAGATGGTTTGAAAAGTTTAGTCATTAAATCACCTATGACTTTTATAATATGTTGTTCATATATTTGTCATGCGACAGTCGTTGTTGGTTATCGTACAATCAAAGAAGGAGATATAGTATGGCATTCCGAGACAGAATCAGGCTCATACATAACTATTCAATCTGGTGACCCTTTGATTGGTAGAACTTGTTGGATTATCAAGAATAGTGGTGGTAGTAATAATGCGACTTTAGGGTATTCATATTATGTAATTGATAACTTTAATTATATTTTAAAATCATCAATGTCGACTGTCTATGGACCAATAAATAGCTTACAATTTACAGATAACGACATAAAATGTGTTGACTTAGACGGTGATGGATATTATAATTGGGGAATTGGTTCAAAGCCAGCCTCGTGTCCATCTTGTGTTCCTGATGAGAAAGATGGAGATGATTCAAATTCAAATTTAGGACCTATTGATTCATACGGATTTTGTCAAACGTTAACATCACCAATATCTTATCCTGATGTAACGATTACATCAAATACTACATGGAACACAAAAAATACTTTATGTGGTAATTTAGTTATAGCAAATGGCGCCACGTTAACTGTTTCGGATAAATTAGTTATGCCTATAAATTCAACAATCACAGTTTTAGCCAATTCCAAATTAGTTGTTGATGGAGGTACGATTACTTATGCGAATATTGTCGCAGAAAATGGAAGTGAATTAACTTTGCAAAACAATGCTTTGCTTCAATTGTATAAAAATGATGAGCTTAATATTAAAACTGGGGCGATATTTAATAATGACTATGGCGATATTCAAATTCTAAGTAGTTATTAAATAAGTAAGAAACACATTTTTAGTACTTGATATCAATTGCCTAAATACAAAAAGAAAACAGATATGAAAAAAAGGATTTTATATTGGATGCTAACGATTGCTGTAGGCCTTACAGCTCAGAGATATGTACCTTTCCCTACGGAAAATGCCCAATGGAATGTGTTTTATGCTTCGCAACGGGACTTTTCACCAATGGATACGACCTTGCTGCAATATTCATTACAGGGAGATACAATAATCAACGGAAAAACATACAGTAAATTCTGTCAGAATATTGGTACGATTGATAATCCCATGTACAAAGGTATAGGAGGCATACGGGAACAAGACCGGAGAATATATTATTGGGGACCAGGATATACCACTAATTATAATACTCAAAGTTATGATTTTGAATATCTTCTTTATGATTTTTCAAAACAGCTTGGTGATACTGTATGGATAAGTGAACATTTAAAGTATGTTATAGCCGGAATAGATTCAGTAAAAATAGGAGACGAATACAGGAGAAGATACCAAATCCCAGGTCCTTTTCTAACTGCGAGAGACAGTTTTGATTACATCATTGAGGGTATCGGTAGTGTGAAAGAAGGCTTACTTGGATCGATTACTGACGTTACCACTTGTATAGGATGCAATCAGGAATGGCGTTTTGTGTGTTTTAGCCGGGATGGTGAAACTGTGTATAAAAATCCGGAATTTAAGAATTGCAATTCAACGGATAAATCTGATCCTATAATCGATGGAGTAAATAATCCTGTAAAAGTGCCTTCCATTACAGTGTCTCCAAATCCAATTACCAAATGTGGCACTATAAAATGGGATACTTCCGACTATGATTTGCATTCTGTCATAGTGATAACTGATATGCTCGGAAAATGTGTTAAGACAATTAATCCACAAGGAAAAACGGAAGAACTAATTAGCAACACTGATATGAGGCCAGGCATCTATTTTATTCATCCGCTTACAACCAACAATCGAAATTGTACAGTTAAAATGATTCTTCAATAAACATAAGAATCAATACACGTTTGTTAACATGCACTATGTGTACCCAATGAAGCGTCAGGATAGTGCCTTCCGCCACCAAGCATGTAGAAAGGGAAGATAGGTATAAAATAAGCGACAATTGCCGTGATGAAATTGGCAGTGTCTTACATAATGTATGATGTCAACTACTGCGTTACTTTCGATGATAGGAGATGACACGCGGATGACACGGATTGAACGGATTTAAGCAGATTATAAGTAATTCACAAAAAAAAGCTAGCTTGAAGCCAGCCCCCGGGTTCTGCTATATACTTGATGACGTGTGACCGACCTCGTCCGGTGAGCCGAAAAATAAGTGAGAACAGCGTTAATAATCGTCCTTGTCTGAGCAACGAAGTTGCGAGTTTGGACGATTTAGCTGTTCGAGCGCTAATTTTTCGAGCGAAGCGGGCGCAGTCTTGATTTTTTTTTGCTTCGTTTTTTTGTATCAAGACAAAAAAATGAAGAGGAATGTGAGCTAACGGGATTACAATATCTCTGGTGGGATATTCGTTAAATTAAAAAAATATGTTGCCCCTTCAGGGCGCACGGTATTTTAGGTCATTATTAACCCAGAGCGTCGCTCTGGGCTGACAAATTCTGCCCCTTCAGGGCGGCTTGGCATGATGAAAACATCGGAGCGAGCACCCCGGGCAACATACATCAGCCCAATGGCAGCGCCTTGAGGTTATATTACCCCCTCACTTCATCAGAAGTATAAGAATCAGGCAAATTTCTTAAATTATAGCGTGACGCCATGGTTTCACCATAAGCTCCAGCAGAACGAATGGCAATCAAATCCCCACGTTTGGTTTCCGGCAGACGATAATCGGTAGCAAATACATCCGTTGATTCACAGATGGGACCGACTACATCATAAGTTTGTGCAGGCAAGCCGGAAGACAGGTTTTGTATATGGTGATAGGCTTGATACAAAGCGGGACGTATCAATTCAGTCATGCCGGCATCTAAAATGACATATTGCTTACTGCTGCCTTTTTTGATGTATAAAACCTTTGAAATCAAGCTGCCACATTGCGCTACTATGGAGCGCCCCAATTCGAAATGTACGATTTGCCCGGACCTGAGATTTAATTTCTCCCGAAACACTTTGAAATAAGATTCAAAGTCCGGTATCAAATGCGCATCCGGTTGTTCGTAGTTAACACCCAACCCTCCCCCTACATTGATGTGTTTTAGTTTGAATCCCTTACTTTCAAAATGTAATTGCAACTCATTGATTTTGCCACACATATCTGCATAAGGAGACATATCTGTTATTTGTGACCCAATGTGTACGTGCATGCCAATCAGAGCAATATTTCGTAAAACTTTTACCTTTTGCAGCACCTCATCAAGTTCCGACAAGTTGATGCCGAATTTATTTTCCTCCAAACCGGTAGTGATGTATGCATGTGTATTTGCCTGAACATCCGGATTGATGCGCAAAGCCACTCTGGCTATTTTGTTCTTTTGAGCGGCAAGTTCATGGATGGTTTCCAACTCCGGCAAAGATTCCACATTGAAACAAAAAATTTCTTGGTCAATACCTAAATTGATTTCCCAATCAGCTTTACCCACACCTGCAAAAACAATTTTATCCGCAGCTATACCGGCATTTAAAGCAGCTTGCACCTCACCGCCACTTACACAGTCCGCACCGAATCCCGCATCCTTTATAATTTTCAGCAATTTGGGATTGGCATTGGCTTTTAAGGCATAGTGCACCTGAAAAGGATTACTGTCAACCTGCTGTTTGACGGCATCTATAGTAGCACGCAACACCTCTAAATCATAATAGTAAAAAGGGGTTGTTAGTTGATTGAACTGAGGTATGGGAAATCTATCAATCATGAATTAAACAATGCATCACTCAGAGCTTGCAGTGCCGGTTTTTTATCTTTTGCATTGACAAGGAATGAAATATTGTAGTTACTGCCACCGTATGATATCATGCGTACGTGAATACCTTTTAAAGCGGCAACAGCTTGGGCTTGCAAGGCAAAATTATCGGGCCGCAAATCACCGACTACACATATGATTACCATATCTTCATCCACAGTTACGGAACCTAATTTTTTCAAATTGTCCACAATCTCACTGAGATTTTTTGTATTATCAATGGTGACGGAAACACCCACTTCAGAAGTTGTAACCATATCAATTGGTGTTTGATAGGACTCAAAAACTTCAAAAACCTTTCTCAAAAAACCGTAAGCCAACAGCATCCTGCCGGATTTAATTTTGATTGCAGTAATACCGTCTTTTGCTGCAACCGCCTGAATGGCTGACTTCTTACTTTTAGCTGAGATCAGTGTTCCGGGCAATTGAGGTTCCAATACATCCAATAGCCTAACCGGGATATTATTCAGCTTTGCCGGTAAGATACAGGTAGGATGTAAAATTTTAGCACCAAAATAGGCCAACTCTGCAGCTTCATCAAAATTGAGGAAGCGTACCGGTTGCGTACCTTTCACAAAACGCGGATCATTATTATGCAAACCGTCAATATCCGTCCAAATTTGAATTTCTTCCGCCTTGATAGCGGCTCCAATCAAAGATGCGGTATAATCGCTACCACCACGTTGCAGATTATCTATTTCTCCATAAAAATTTCTACAAATATACCCTTGCGTAATATAATATAGTTTACCGGGGTTTTCAGCTAATACCTGATTCAGATTTTCAGTAATGAAAGCCATATCAGGCTCTGCATTTTTATCTATCTTCATAAAATCCAATGCAGGCAACAAAACAGAGTTTTCACCTATTTCTTCCAAATACAACTGAAACATGGTTGTAGAAATAAGTTCTCCCTGAGCCAATATCACTTTCTCTTCAAAAATGGTAAATACAGCTTGAGAAAAAGTACGTAAATAATCAAAGTATTCACCAATCAATTTTTTAGCTTTTTCTTTATACTTCGCATTTGAGTATAAACCATCTATATCTTGCTCGTATTTTTGCTCTAAGAGATTGATACGCTCGATTGCTCCTGCAGGATTGTTTTTGTAAAAATAATCTGCAATTTCAACCAAGCTGTTAGTTGTGCCCGACATAGCCGACAAAACCACTATTTTTTGTTGACCGTCGCAAATCAATTTTGCGACCTCTTTCATCCTCTGCGCCGAGCCAACAGAAGTTCCGCCGAATTTTAATACTTTCATGTTAAATCAATTTTCCTATTTAATAAAAGGCTCATAAACATACCAAAGGACTACATACCTTTGAGTAATTACCGACTGCAAAAGTAATATTTTTTTTGATATTATCGGGCATTTGCTTTACAAGCAGAATTTATATAAATTTGTCAACATTTTCATTTATTTTATGATTAGGAAATATGTCAACATTGTCCTTGCTGTTGTTCTGTTCTCTTTTCAGGTCATGGGTGCAGGAACAAGGATCAGGGTCAATCAATTAGGTTATCTTCCCGAAGCCGCCAAGCAAGCGATTTTAATCAGTGAATCCGACATCACAGTCAAGGACTTTACCATACACGATGCACTCACGGATGAGGTTTGCGGACAATTCCACACGGTAAGTTTTTGGGGCAAATTTGACAAATTCAACAGCAACTACACCTTAGATTTTAGTACTTTTAAACAAACCGGAGCTTTTTACATCAAAACCGGTGATACATACTCCCCCATCTTTTTCATCAACAAACATCATTTTGCTCATACGATAAACCAACTGCTTACTTATTTGCGGTCACGACGGATTGGTAACAATGTGTCCGGAGCCTGGTGGTATGATGCTTCGAACAAAAACAGGAACGCCTCTGTCAATGCGAGCGTGACCTATCAATTGTTGTTTGCTTACAGCAACTATCCGTATGTTTTTATTGATGATGCGTATGACCTTCAGGGAGAAAGAGAACCCAACGGCATTCCTGACATCATAGACGAAGTCAATTGGGGGTTAGAATGGCTTTCAAAAATACAATATGAAAACACCTCTGTTGGAATAAACGGAAAATTGGCCGCAGCACTTGCTTTAGGAGCACAGGTTTGTAAAAATTTCAATATGGGATTTGCTGATCGGTTGGCAAATAAAGCTGAACAAATATATCAGTACGTGCAAGAGCAGAAAGTTATCGAAAACTTACTTGATACTGAAAGACTTCAAGAAGAAAACTGGAGAGATGACATGCAATTAGCCGCAACGCAACTGTATTTTTTGACTTACAATAATCAATATCTGCAAGATGCTGTTACTTACGGTGCATCGGAACCGGTTCCCCCATGGCTGTTTACAACTTGTGACACGCCATTACGATTCTATCCTTATGTCAATTGGAGTCCGTACCTGCTGTTACAAATAGAAAATCCCCAAGTAAAAAAAGATTATCTGCATAACATCGTAGTAAGTTTACAGCGTGCCCGTTTTATTGCACAAGGTAATCCATTTAATATCGGGGTCAATTTTTCGGAAAACTCAAATAATAAAATCATTGCCTTGCACAATATGTGTATAATCTACAGGCAATTAACAAATGACACCCAATTCGTTGATTTGGAAGAATCCCTTTTCAACTGGATTTTCGGTTGTAATCCCTGGGGAATCTCCATGGTTACCGGAATGCCTGATACCGGCACTACACCTTCACATCCCCACATCAAAAGTTATATAGAAACAGATCAAATACCCGTTGGTGCTGTAGTAAGCGGTGCAATCAACAACGCCTGCCTAAAAGATTCGGAGATTGACCGGCTTAGTTTTGACGGTCTTTACGAAAGATATCAAACTGAATGGGCTGTTTATCACGACCATGTCAATGATTACGTCACCAATCAACCCAATATTGATGCTTCTGCCGGACTGATACAGTTGCTGGCAGCACGAGCATCATCTGTAGAGCGTGATTATCTTTTTAATCATAACCACCATGATTTGGGTGGTATCAACCGCTTCAACCCTGATCAAAAACAAATTCTGATTACATTTACAGCACACCAATACGATGACGGTTTCAGGAAAATTGCATCAACATTAAAAAAACACAATGTCAAAGCCGCCTTCTTCTTTTCGGGAGATTTCTTAAGAAAATCAAGGGCAAAGGGACAAATAAAGAAACTGAAAGCACAGGGGCATTATATCGGTCCCGCCGGGAATCATTATTTTCAACTAACCGACTGGGACAAATCATTAAAATCAAATTTAAACAAAACAGTTTTTTTAAGCGATCTAAAAGAAAACTATGCAGCGCTAAAAAAACACGGCATCAGCAAACAACAAGCACCTTTTTTCAATCCTCCGTTTGAATTGTACGACGACAGCATCAGTTTTTGGTGCAAGGAAGTCGGAATTCACATTATTCGCTCAACACCCGGCGTTGATTCCAATTTAGATTACACCTTCCCGGAGATGCGAGAGCATTATTATTCCAGCAGGGACATCCTGAACAAAATCATGCAAGTGGAAGACAAATCAGGATTAAACGGGTATATCCTACAATTTAATTACGGAACCAATCCGGCAAGAAAGGACAAGCTCTACAAACATCTTGGAAACCTATTGATGGATTTGAAAAAGGAGGGCTATGAATTTGTGGATATTTTCAAAGCGGCCAAGCTTTATTAGGGTGGAAAACGGGATTCGAACCCGCGACCTTCGGAACCACAATCCGACGCTCTAACCAACTGAGCTATATCCACCGTATTTTTGAGCTGCAAAGATAATACTGCATGATCTGATTTGCAAACTTTTTTAAAAAAATAACTTATCTTTGTCTGGTTTTTATTTTTTGGATGAAAGAGGATATTATAATTGCCAGTAATATATTCACGGAGTTTTTGGTACAACGCAAACATCGCAAAACTCCCGAGAGATTTGCCATCCTCAGAAAAATTTACACATTCGACAAGCATTTTGATGCAGAAACTTTGTACAACAGCATGATTGATGAATATCGTGTAAGCTTGGCAACCGTATATAATACGCTCGACTTGCTTTTAGAGGCAGGCTTACTCATCAAACATCAGTTTGACGGGCAACCGGCGGAATACGAGAAATCAATAGGCGCTACCATTCACCATCACACAGTTTGTACGATTTGCGGACATGTTAAAGAATTTACCGATAAAAAAATAAGAAAAGCTGTTCAATCCAAGATGTTTGCCGGATTTGACAGCACCCATTACTCCTTGTATGTATATGGGGTTTGTAAAAAATGCATGAAAAAAAATTAATAATAAAATTATAATTATTGTCACATGAAAGTAGATGTTTTGTTAGGTCTTCAGTGGGGTGACGAAGGCAAGGGGAAAGTAGTTGACGTACTGACCCCTCACTATGATTTGGTTGCACGTTTTCAGGGGGGACCAAATGCGGGACACACACTTGAATTTGAAGGAGAAAAATACGTTTTAAGATCCATTCCTTCCGGAATTTTTCAAGGGAATAAGATCAATGTCATCGGAAATGGTGTTGTGCTTGATCCTGCTCTGTTTAAAGCTGAAGTGGAAGCATTGGAAAAATCCGGTCACATATTGACTGACAGACTGAAAATCTCCAAAAAAGCACATTTGATTTTACCCACCCACCGCTTGATTGATCAGGCTGGTGAAGAAGCTAAAGGGTCCGGCAAGATAGGAACCACCGGCAAAGGAATCGGTCCAACTTATACCGACAAAATCGGACGCTATGGTGTAAGAGTAGGTGACATTTTGCATGATTTTAAAGCGAAATATCAGGCGGCGATTGACAGACACAAAACCATGTTGGCTCAATATAATTTTGAATATGATCTCGCTTCACTTGAAAAGGATTGGTTTGAAGGCATCGAATGTCTCAAAAGATTTGAATTGATTGACAGCGAACATCTGATCAACAAAACAATTCAGAGCAGCAAAAAGATTTTGGCCGAAGGAGCGCAAGGCACCATGCTCGACATTGATTTCGGTTCTTATCCTTTTGTGACTTCATCCAATACCATTTGCGCCGGCGCTTGTACAGGATTAGGTGTTGCACCCCGTTATATCGGTAAAGTGTACGGCATCTTTAAAGCCTATTGTACACGTGTTGGCGGCGGACCTTTTCCCACTGAACTCCATGATGAAATTGGTGATTTGATGCGCAAAAGAGGCAATGAATTTGGCTCGGTGACCGGTCGCCCGCGCCGCTGTGGCTGGATTGACTTGGTTGCTTTAAAATATGCCGTCATGATTAACGGTGTAACGCAATTGATTATGATGAAGAGTGATGTGTTAGATACCCTCACTACCATCAAGGCTTGTGTTGCTTATAAAATTGACGGTAAAATTGTGAAAGAATTTCCCTTTTCAATTGAAGGAAATTTAGAGCCTGTTTACACCGAGTTACCGGGCTGGCAAAAAGATATGTCGGGAATACGGTCAGAAAGCGAACTTCCGGATGCATTTCGTACTTACCTGAATTTCCTGGAAAAAACTTTACAAGTACCCATTAAAATTGTATCAGTCGGTCCGGACAGGATGCAAACGATTATGAGGTAAGCCCTTATCCCAAAAGGATTTTATCAAAAACAAAGAAATCCCCTGTCAAAATAAGACAAGGGATTTCTTTTTATATTAAAACTTAATTTACTCCAACTTCAACAGCTTAGCAATTTTCCCTTTAAACTCCGTATTCTCCATAATTCCTGTGAATTCTTCGGCACCGGGACCAAAAGCAAAAACAGGTACAGGAATTCCTGTGTGTCCGCCGGTGGAAAATACAGCTTCTGAATACCTTTTCTCCATATTACCTGATGGTAAAGACAAACCTCCGGTTTCATGATCAGCAGTGATGATAACAAGGGTTCTACGATTTTTTTTCGCAAAATCAAGTACTTGCCCAACGGTAGTGTCGAAATCAAGCATTTCTCGAATAATCATATTATTATCATTGTTATGACCACCCCAATCAATTTGAGAACCTTCAACCATCATAAAAAATCCTTTTTTATTCTTTCTGAGTAAGTCAATTGTCTTTTGAGTTGCTTCCGTTAAATAACGTCCCCTATTGGGCATGGCTTCAGGATGATTATCAAACAACAAACCGGCAACTTTCCCTTCTTTTATCGACTTAACTTCATCCAAAGTATAAGCAATCTGATAGTCTTTGGCTTTTAATTCATTGACTAAGCTTCTACCGTCACTTCTTTTATCAAAATACCTCTTTCCTCCCCCTATAAATACATCAATGTTAGTTTTAAGATAATCGACAGCTATCTCCTCATTCCACTCTCTATCAACTTGATGGGCAATGAAGGAAGCAGGGGTAGCATGCGTCAATGCACAGGCAACCACCATTCCCGTTGCCAAACCATTTCTGCTGGCTTGTTCCAAAATAGTCTCAACAACTACTGAATCAGGACCCATACCTATCATACCATTCCTTGTTTTTACACCGGTGGACATTGCCGTTGCCCCTGCAGCTGAATCGGTCGTATAATTATCAGTAGAATAGGTTTTTGACAAGCCCACATATTGACAACGCTCTAACTCAAGTGAATTGCCGTTTGCTACCATGGCGGAATAAATCTGGGCCAACCCCATTCCGTCTCCAATTAGGAAAATAACATTTTTCGGCTTTCTGGCTGCCGACATTGATCCAACAACGAATAATATTACTAAAAATAAAACTGATGACCTTTTTAACATAATATTCAAACGCTTTTTGCTGCAAATACATATTGAATTTACAACTTGTTAATACTAATGATTACTGTAATCTATTAATTTATTTAAGAATTGTTAGGTGCAAATGTAAAACAATCTTTCATTCATCTCGTTAAAGATGTGTTAAAAATGTGTTAAAAATGTAATTGAGAACGAGGTACGGGGTTTGGTCATCGTTATTCGTTTTTAATCCAGCGCTCTCGCAATCCCCTTTAACTCAGCCCTTACCCTTTGCAAGCGCTCAATGATCTCTTGTTGCTTGGCTACGTGGTCTTTTTTCTGACTGAGTTTTTGTCTGGCTCCCTCCAAAGTTAAATTCTGGTTGTGTACCAAAAACATGATTTGCTTGACTATATCTATATCTTCTTGCGTATAAAAGCGCGTACCTTTAGCATTGCGTTTGGGGTTCAACTGATGAAATTCTTTTTCCCAATATCGTAAATTCGAAGCGCTGATGCCCAGCATCTTCGAGACTTCAGTGATGGAATAATAAAGCTTTTTCATGTTCATGTGTTTTCCAAAAATACATGTGTAAGCACAAAATTACACAATAATTCTCATCTGTAGATTTTAATCCTCTGTCCGGGGCGAATCAATGAGCCTCTTATGTTATTCCATTGCCGGAGGCGCGTTACAGAAACTCCATATCGTGCGGCAATACCGCTTAGGGTTTGCCCCGATCTGACTGTGTGATAGACAACATTTCTTCCCGATGCGGATGAAGCTAAAGCAGCACTCACTTCCGCCCTGCGGTTATTGATTAAGGAATCAGCCTTGTAAGCTACAATCTCATCAAACTTATCGATAAACATGCCCGTTAAGCTGACCGGCAATGCCACAGCATAAGGTTTTAAATCACCCGGAATAATCTCTCTTCTATATTGCGGATTGAGCATTTTAATCTGCTCCTTGGGAACATTCAACACGGAAGCTATTTGTTCAAAATGAATCCTCTGACTGATAATCACTGTATCTATAGGATTCGGAAATTCCACATCAGCTTTGCATATGTTGTGGGATTCGGCATAATACAGAGCATAATTGGCAGCAATAAAAGTAGGCACATAGCCTCTTGTCTCTCTGGGAAGAAAAGGATAAATAGTCCAATAATCCTGTTTGCCACCCGACCTTCTGATGGCTTTGTTCACATTACCCGGACCGCAATTGTAAGCCGCAATTACCAAATGCCAGTCGCCATAAATATCATATAAATCTTTTAAGTATTTCACGGCTGCATGTGTGGACTTATACGGATCCATGCGTTCATCTATCAGGCTGTTAATCTCCAAACCATACATGCGCCCCGTGGTGGACATAAACTGCCACAAACCTGCCGCACCCGCACGCGAAACAGCGGTTGTGTTCAAGGCCGACTCAATGACGGGAAGATATTTTAATTCAAAAGGCAAATCATGCTTATCCAATGCCTGCTCAAACAATCTGAAATAGTAATCACCCAATCTGCGGAAATAACTGACTTGACTTCTTCTTTTGACAGTATATAAATCTATGAATGATCTGACATGATGGTTAAAGGGCATCTCTATCACGTAAGGCATCAGGCTTAAGCGCAACTTAATAATAGAGTCCGGCACCTGAACATCAAGTGCAGCCGTATCACACCGGCTTTTCTTTGCCTTGTTCTGAAACCAACTTGACAACATATGATCAAGCGCATAAGTCACTTCATCAGGTATGGGAATAGAATCAACAGCAATTGAATCAACCGGATCTTCAGAAATTTTCACATTAGTCTCGGCCAACGCCAGACAGGTTGGAAACAGCAACGCAAGAATAAGGATTTTCTTTGAGAACATTCGAATTTTAAAATTTTAAACAAGCGGTAACACCATAAGAAAAGGATGATTTTGAAAAATGATTACGGGCTAATCTATCATTGATGATAGCCGGTCGCAACTTCAGTGAAAGATCCCTTGACACATCAAAATCATACAAGTGAGCATCCACGAAAGCATCTATTAAAGTCAAACCGTAATAAGCAACAGAGATAATAATGCTCAAATCTCTGTTGTAACGCGATTTATCCATTGCACTCTTCAGTAAATTCGTGTAAGCAGACTGACCGCCATAACTTTCTATCGTAAACCCTCGTGGTATGATTTCCAAATGACTGTTGGTAGTGGCATCATCATCCGTAATATCTAAATAAGCGTTTTTATAAGATATATATTGATTGGAATTCCAATTGATGGCATAAAAACACCCTAAAAACCCTCCGTAAACAATCGGAAGCTTCCAATATTTTTTGTTCTTAATTTGTCCGTAACCGGGAATAACGGCACCCAACCAAATGGTATGAACCGGATCGGGCATAAATGAATCGACTTCCATGACTTCTAACACATCTTCTATAACATACAACTGTGAGTCACTGAAATCTATCACTTGGACCGGCTGAATGGAATCTGATTGAACGGAGTCTTGCACAATCGGTACAGGATTATCCTGTCCCGACAAAGGCATGGCAATAATTATGAATATTATAAGGACAAGTCCTATTTTAGACTGTTCAATCACAATGAATGACTTGCTTTAATTCTTGTCTATATGATCCAACAAACCCATGATGCGGGTCAATTCATCATCATCTTTAAAGGGTATGATGATCCTTCCTTTTCCTCTATCATCGGATACAAGTTTAACACGAGCATCAAACAATTTGGTAAGTCTTGATTTTAACTCTTGATACTCAGCAGGTTTTTCCTTTGATGCAGTCGGTCGCTTCTTCTCAAAAGATTCGGTTTCATTGTATAAACGTACCAACTCCTCTACCTTTCTCACCGAAAAACCCTGTTTGAGTATCATCTCATACAAATGGAGCTGTGCTACGGGATCGTTCAAACCAAGAATTGCCCGTGCATGTCCCATATCTATTTTTTTATCTTTAATGCCTATTTGAACTTCAGCAGGCAACCTGAGTAAACGTAAATAATTAGCGATGGTAGCCCGTTTTTTTCCAACTCTGTCACTCAGTCGCTCTTGTGTCAATTTATACTCCTCCATCAAGCGATAAAATGCCAAGGCTATTTCAATGGCATTCAAATCTTCCCGCTGAATATTCTCTACCAATGCCATTTCCATCACCTGGTCATCGGCAGCAGTACGAATATAAGCAGGGATAGACTTCAAACCAATCATTTTGGCTGCCCTGTATCGTCTTTCTCCGGCTATCAACAAATAAGTACCATTCTCATTTTTCCTTAAGGTAATGGGCGATACAACCCCTATTTCACGAATGGATGCGGCAAGTTCTTCCATAGCCTCAGGGTCAAAATGGGTTCTCGGTTGATTGGTATTCACAACAATCAAATCAAGATCAATATCATTAATTGACGAAGATCCTCCAACATTCAAAGAATCCGTATCAATCAATGCACCCAACCCTTTCCCTAAACCGGTTGTTATCTTAGCCATATTGTTAATGTTTTGAGTTTATGCTGATATCATTGTGTCGCAGTCTATGCGAAATTTGCAGGCGATATACAGTATCTAAATAAAATCATCCGGGTAAAATCGTCACAATCAAATTGTATTTTTCCGTATCAATTCTTTGGCAAGATCCATATAGTTGTTGCTTCCCTTAGAATCCGGGTCATAAAGCAAGGCAGGCTTACCGTGACTTGGAGCTTCACTCAGCCGTACATTCCGGCTGATCACAGTTTCGAACACCATCCCTTCGAAATGTTTTCTAACCTCTGCCAGCACTTGATTTGCCAAACGCAAACGATTGTCGTACATGGTCAACAAAAAGCCTTCAATTTCCAAAGTCATGTTCAACTTGCTCTTGATAATTTTAATGGTATTCAGCAGCTTACTGATGCCTTCTAATGCAAAATACTCACACTGCACAGGAATAATCACCGAATCGGAAGCCGTAAGTGCATTGACGGTTATCAGTCCTAATGAAGGTGAACAGTCAATTAATATATAGTCGTATTTTACCTGAAGTGGCTTAATAACTTCTTTCATCACCCGCTCCCGATTTTCCATGTTCAACATTTCTATTTCTGCACCTACCAAATCTATATGAGAGGGTAAAATACTCAATTTCTTTATTTCAGTACCACGGATAGCTTGTTCCGGCGGAACCTGGTCAATCAAACACTCATAAATCGTAAATTCAAGGGTACGCACATCAATTCCTAATCCTGAGGAAGCATTTGCTTGAGGGTCAGCATCAACAATCAACACTTCTTTTCCCAATGTAGCTAAAGAGGCTGCAAGGTTAATAGCGGTTGTAGTCTTGCCTACCCCGCCCTTTTGATTTGCTAAGGAAATAATTTTACCCATTATACGTTTGTGTTTATCTCTGAACGAAGTCTTAATTTTATTGACTCGCAAAGATAAGAAAAATAAATTGATTTTTTATTTATCTTTGCAAGCCAGGACATCCATTCAAAATGCAGAAAACCGCTTCGGAAAATCCATATAAACACATGAGAAAAAGCAAATTAAAACATTTTCTATTGCTCTTCTCCGTGCTATCCGTTTTAGCATTTTTCACTTTTTATACCTTTAGAATAGATTTAACCGAAGACAACAGGTACAGTATTTCTCCTTATACGGTACAATTGATAAATAATTTAAATCAACCTGTACACATCACATTGTATATGAATGGCGACCTGAATCCGGCTTTTCACCGACTCAGAAAAGCGACAATCGACATCATCGACGATTTATCCAAACACACCAAGTTTGCAGTTTCAACAACTTATGTTAATCCCTCTCAAGCCGGTACGGAAGAAGAACGTTTGCAAATCTTCAGTGATTTGGCGGCACGCGGACTTACACCGACAGAAGTTTATATGCGCGACAAAGAAGGTAAGTCCATGCGTAAAATCATTTTCCCTTGGATGGAAATTGAAACAGGCACCCGGAAAATTGCAGTTCCACTGCTGAAGAATCTCCGCGATAAATCCGGAGAAGAAAACATTAACATCTCTATTGAAAATTTAGAGTTTGAAATTGCCGATGCTTTACGCAGACTCACTTTAAAAAAAGTACGAAAAATTGCTTTTTTGGAAGGACACGGTGAATTAAGCGAAGCGGAAACCTATGAAATCACTAAAAGCCTGAGCAGGTATTATCAAATCGATCGCGGAGCATTGAACAAAAATGCTTCTGTCTTAAATAATTATCCGCTGGTCATAGTTGCCGGACCGCAAACTGCTTTCAGTGAAGAAGATAAATACATTTTAGACCAGTATATCATGTATGGAGGCAGCATACTTTGGTTGATTGACGGAGTGAAGTATGACAAACAACAACTTGCGGAAAAGGGTTTTACGCCAGTCATAGAAGCTGATTTAAATTTGCAGGACATGTTTTTCAGATACGGAGTCAGAATACAGCCGGTCGTCATTCAAGATTTACAATGCGTCAACACACCTGTAAACATTGCTCCCAAGGGAGAACAAGCGCAGTTTGACTGGATGCCCTGGCATTATGCTCCGCTCTTGTTAAGCTCAGACATTCACCCCGTCAGCAAAAACACAGGTGGAATATTATCTGAATTTGTATCCGAAATCAGCACAATCGGTAAACCAAAATATTTGGAAAAGGAAGTTCTGTTGGCGAGTTCCCATCAATCCAAAGTTACGGTAGCTCCGGCAATAGCTTCCTTTCATGCTGCACAAGACAATGATCCCAACACTTTTCATTCAAGCCATTTGCCGGTCGCTGTGATGATAAGCGGTAGTTTTCGATCTAATTTCAACAACCGAATACCACCAGGTGATCTTTTCATCGAACGACCGTTTATACCAGTTGGAATTCATACACGACAATTATTTATTGCCGGATCAAGCATCATACGGAATGAAACCACCGGCATTGCAAGCGACAGCACTTGTTTGCCACTTGGATACGACAGGACAACAGGCTTCACTTACGGCAATGAACAATTCCTAATCAATGCCGTCCATTATCTTACCAAACAGGAAGAATTGATAGAACTCAGGGAAAAATCGATTAAAATTCGATTGCTGAACCAAGGAATCAGCTTACAAAAAAGAACAGAATTGCAAATCATCAATATTGCGCTACCATTTGTTTGCCTGATGCTGTTCGCCTTTATCTTCAATTATTGCAGAAAGAAAAAGTACACGCAAAAAGTAAAATGATGGAGATATTTTTACCTTTTGCACCTACCATGAAAACTTATTCAATGGCGGTGGTGTCTCATAAGTGCCCAACTGCTGCGTTACTTTCGATATTCGGGCTCAGTCACATACTTCAGTATGCTCCTTTGCCCTCAATCTCAGTGCCTTGCATTTGGACACTTCTAAGACACCTTGCGGGTTTTTGGTTAAATAGTTGCCCCAATAATTGTCTTTATGTGATAAAAAACGACGGTATCTCATATTGCTCAACTGCTGTCTTGATTAAGATTCTCTTTCTAAGACTATTAATTATTTTGAAAAATATAGGAAGATAGAATCCCCTCTGATTTAATTTTTTATCTTTGCACTTCAATTCTCTGTCGTGAACTATCACGCCTGGTATTCAAAAACAAAGAATTATGAAACGTGCAATTTTTCCGGGTACTTTCGACCCGTTTACCATTGGACATTACAGCATCGTACAACGTGGTTTGTCCATATTCGATGAAATCATCATCGGTATAGGCGTAAATCAATTCAAAAAGACCCTTTTCGATGACGCTAAACGATTAGACATCATCGAACAGGCATTCGCCAACGAACCAAGGGTAAAGGCAATGGTTTACAATAGTCTGACCATTGATTTTGCCAAATCGGTAGAAGCAGATTTTATTTTAAGAGGATTGCGCACTGTCGCTGATTTCGAATACGAAAGAACCATTGGTGACACAAACCGGATTCTTTCGGGAATAGAAACAGTAATATTATTTACCGAATCTACTTACGCTCACATATCCTCAACAGCTACCCGCGATTTGATAAGCTACGGAAAAGACATTTCCAAGTTTTTACCACCGAACGTGAGAATTTGAACTAAGAACTAAGAACGATGAACGAAAAACAAACCGCGACCCCGGAACACGGAACACAGATTTCAGAACTCAGAACTCGTAACTCAGAACTCAGAACTCATAACTTCCCTAACTTCTTTAACTTCCATAACTTCTATAATTATAAAATAACTTCCAACAAAATATGACTTCCAAACTCCCCCATATCCTACTTTTTCTCATTCTTTTTTTGAGACTTCCGGTTACAATTACCGCACAGGAGGAAACGACCAAGACTTTTAACATCAGCAAAAGCCTGAGCATCTTCAATTCCGTGCTGAGAGAGCTTGACATGTATTATGTAGATACTTTGCAGCATGAGCAAATGGTCAAGTCGGCTATAAATTATATGTTGAGAGACCTGGATCCATATACCGTATATATCCCTGAATCTGAGACAGAAGATATTACTTTCATGACTTCCGGAGAATATGGCGGTATAGGTGCCATCATTACAAAAACCGAGGACGGAATATGTGTATCAGAACCTTACGAAGGCATGCCGGCACAAAAACACGGTTTGAAAGCAGGCGATATCATTTTGGAGATTGACGGAGAAAAAACGACTGATTTCTCTGTTTCTGAAGCAAGTTCAAAATTAAAAGGCACTCCCAATACGGAAATCAAACTGAAAATTCAGCGCTACGGACATAAAAAACCTTTTGATAAAAAGTTTCTACGCGAAAAAATTCACATTCCGCCCATTTCATTTTCGAAGATTGTAGCACCCGGAATCGGATTTATATTACTGAATGATTTTACAGAGCAAGCATCCCTGGAGGTTAAAAACATCATCATGGACATGCAGGCTAAACATCAAATTGAATCACTTATTTTAGACTTAAGAGGAAATGGTGGCGGATTGATTGATGAAGCTGTAAAAATCATGGGATACTTTGTCTCAAAGGGAACTGAAATTGTCAGTACAAAAGGTAAGACTCCTCAAGCTTCTCATACCTATAGAACAACCCTTGACCCCATTTTCCCTAATATGAAACTAGCTGTACTGGTAAACAATGCCTCAGCTTCGGCTTCCGAGATACTTGCCGGAGCTGTGCAAGATCTTGATCGTGGTATTGTGATTGGTGAGCGGACTTTTGGTAAAGGATTGGTGCAAAACATCAGACCGGTCAGTTACGGCGGGCATGTGAAAGTAACAACGGCGAAATATTATATCCCAAGTGGTCGTTGCATCCAGGCCATTGATTATGCACAGCGAAAAGAGGACGGCATTTTGAGACGTATTCCTGACAGCCTTAGTCAAACGTTTAAAACCAAAGACGGCAGGACAGTCCTTGATGGGGGCGGTATCATTCCTGACTCCGTCACCCAGGATGAACACAAGATTAATATTGCATATTACATTTACGCAAAAAATCTGTATTTTAGTTTTGCTAACCGTTATGCAGCCCAACATGCTTCTATTCCGCAGCCTGCCGAATTCAAGTTAACAGACCAGGATTTCGATGATTTTGTTGCCTTCATCAAAGAAAAGAAATTTACTTATACACCGCAGACAAAAGAATATTTTGATGAACTGTATAACTTTTCCAAATTAGAAGGCTTAGATAAAGAAGCGGAGGCTGAATTTGAAGCTTTACGTTCAAAATTGATCCCCGACCTTGATGTCAAATTACATGAAAACAAAGATGAAATTTTGAATTTATTAGGATTTGAAATTGTCAAAAGATATTATTATCAAAAAGGAGCCATTGAATATTCGCTTATCGATGATGAAGATTTAAAGGTGGCTGTTGAGCTATTGAATGATCAAGCTAAATTTCTTGCTTTGCTGCAAAAAGGAATAGAATAAAGTGAAAAGACTCAGACAAGTTTACAAGTACTTGGTCCATTTGTTAACTGCACGTAACACAAATGGCTTTGGCGTACATTCTCCTTATGTGTATGAGTTTATTCAATCTGTCCTGAAAGAAAAACACCCCTTTTATGCTTTTGAAAAAATAGAAGCTATACGAAAACAAATGCTTGCCGATAACAGTAAAATTTTCGTTACGGATTACGGCACCGGCACTGACAGGGAAAGAGCTGTTTCAGAGATTGCACAACACGCTTTGAAAGAGCCTGCAATGGCACAAATACTATTCAGGATTGTCCATCATCATCAGTACAAAAACATCCTCGAACTTGGGACTTCCTTAGGAATCAGCAGCATGTACATGGCATCGGCTTCTGTGGGCTGCCAAGTCATTACCTTGGAAGGCTGCCCTGCAATCAGTGCTTTGGCACAACAAAACTTCGACCGGCTCGGACTAAAACACATCAAGTTAATTAATTGTAATATAGACGAACAGCTTAGCAGTATTTTATCAACCCTCAATAAATTAGATTTTGTTTTCATTGACGCCAACCATCGTTATGAGCCGTTGATGCGCTATTTTGAAACTTGTTTAAACCATGCGGACGAAAAAGCCATCTTTGTAATTGACGACATTTATTGGTCGGCGGAAATGAAAAAAGCATGGAAAGAAATAAAAGAGCACAACATGGTAAAAGCCACTATAGATATTTATCACATGGGCATTGTATTTTTGAATCCGATGCTTCAGAAGAGGCACTATGTTGTAAGAACTAAGAACTAAGAACGAAAAACGATGAGCTAAGAACGATGAACGAACCCGACCACGCGACCCCGGAACACGGAACTCGGAACGCGTTAACTTCCCTAACTTCTTTAACTTCTAAAAAACTACTAACTACTAACTACTAAAAATAACTTCTTTAACTTCTACAAAAATTTACAGTAAACATTGTCATGAAAATCTACACTAAAACAGGCGACAAAGGAAAGACAAGTCTCATTGGCGGCACAAGAGTTTGGAAAAACGACGTCAGATTGGAGGCTTATGGAACCATTGACGAACTCAATGCATTTATCGGCATGTTGGTGTCCGGCAAATTACCTGATGACGTACGGAAGTTTTTGCCAGGCATCCAGCATCGATTATTTACCATCGGATCTTTCCTGGCTACCGACCGTTCAAAAACAGCAATCAAACCGGCTTCTATCGTTCATGAAGCAGATGTTCAAGCATTAGAACAAGAAATAGACAGGTTGAATGAGTTACTTCCACCTATTCGGAAGTTTATTTTACCGGGTGGAAGTCATGCCGGCTCCATAGCCCATGTTTGTCGCGCAATTACCCGGAGGGCAGAGCGAAAAATCTTACATTTGGTGCAAACAGGTTTCGAAATTGATGCTTTATTATTACAATATGTCAACAGATTATCTGACTATCTGTTTGTTTTGTCGCGCTATCTCACTGTTTCTGAGGGAAATAAAGAAATTTTTTGGGAAAGTTAGGAATAATCATTTTTTTTTCTATGTTTGCACAATATTTAGAAGTATAGTACTTGAACATTTTTAATGTGACCCGACTATGTATTGGACTTTAGAATTAGCATCAAAAATTGAGGATGCACCTTGGCCCGCAACAAAAGATGAACTGATTGATTATGCCATCAGATCAGGTGCACCGTTAGAAGTTGTTGAGAATCTACAAGAGATTGAAGATGAAGGCGAAGTTTACGAGTCAATAGAAGATATCTGGCCAGACTATCCCACCAAGGAAGATTTCTTCTTCAATGAAGATGAATACTAATAACTAAACCTGTACGACAGGTATCATTTGCAGTCCGATTCCGGCTGTATTTTTTCATGCACAAACAATTTTTCGGTATTTTATAAGTTAAATATCTGTACGCTGTATGACTTTTCAGATAGGTTATACAGTTTACTGATAAGAGAATGAAAAATAAACGCATGAGAAAAGTTGTTTTCCGTCTTTTCTTGATTTCCTTCTTAAACCTCCACGCACAGTTCGATGCGCAACTGAGTCAGTATATGCTACACCCAACCGGCTTTAATCCTGCTGCCGTTGGTGAAAGTGGAATGTTAGATGTAAGCGGACAACACAGGCTGCACTGGGTAGGTATGCCGAACGGTGGCTCTACGACAGTGTTTAATATTAATACCCCTTTTAAAATTGCGGGTAAGCAACAAGGTGTAGGCATCAGTTTTATCAACGATAATGTGGGTCTGTTCATCAATCGTACTTTTCATCTTCAATATGCCTATAAAATCAAAATTGGAGAAGCAGCTTTGAATATCGGACCGGGATTGGGATTTGTAAGCGTAGGGTTCAAAGGCGACAGCGTACGTGGTCCGCAGGTGCAAATCGGAGATTATCACGACATCAACACTGATCCGGCAATCCCTACCACTTTAACTGAAGGTTTAAATCTTGATATTGATGTAGGCGCATGGTTCACTTTCAAGGATTTTTATACAGGTGTTTCTTATTCTCATCTCAACCAACCTGTTGTGGAATGGGATGAAACACATGATTTTCGTCCGGTAAGCACCCTGTTTGTTACTTCCGGATATAATTTCACATGGAAAAATCCCAAATACGTATTCAAACCATCCATATTGCTAAAAACTGATTTTTCTGCCTTTCAACTGGATTTATCAACCTTGGTCGAATACGACAATCAATATTGGGGCGGCTTATCCTATCGTTGGAGTGATGCGGTTGTTTTCTTAGCCGGCATTCATATCGGCAATGGTTTAGCGATCGGATACTCCTTTGATTTCCCTGTTTCACACATGATTAAAGCAAGTTGGGGTTCTCATGAAGTCATGCTTTCCTATGTTTTTGACATCAAATCCGGCGACTCCTCGCGTCGAAAAAAATATAAAAGTATCAGAATTCTTTAGTTTGACAGAATAAAATGAACGCTTTTCCGTTTGATACATTGACATTAAAAATTTTAACTATATGAATAAACTTTTTGTTATCATTGCATCAGTACTGTTGATAACATCCTGCAACAGACCGGTAGGTGAACTTGCAACTTCCCCCAACTCGTCAAAGATGGGGTTCTCGGACACCAAACCGCTTGGCATGCAACTAATTAAAAAAGGAACTTTCATGATGGGCGCACATATGCCGAATGGCATGTTCCCCGGACGGGAAGCCACACGCCAAGTCACGGTCGAGTCTTTTTTTATGGATGAATCAGAAATTACCAACGATCAGTATCGGCAATTTGTAATGTGGGTGCGTGATTCCATCGCATACCGCGAACTTATCAATGTCGGCAGGTACGAATATATGATTGATGATCCGGATAGCGAAAGTGATTCAATCAGAATCAGATGGTCACAACGCATTCGCTGGAACGATCGGGATGAAGATGTACAGGAAGCTCTATCTACGCTGTATTATTCGGGAAAAGATGATTTGGGCACGCGACAGTTGAACGCCGCACGCATGATATATCGATATGAGATTTTCAATTACGACCAAGTGTCGCTACCGCGTAACCAATTTAATTACATCACCAACTCTTATCCCGAAGGTGCTTATGTGTCGGTTGACACCATTTATTATGATGACAACAACCATATGGTGACAAGGACCATCAACAGGAAACTAACCTGCAGGCAGGATTTCTATTCAACTAAAATGTTGAATATTTATCCTGACACCCTAACCTGGACAAGGGATATTCGTTTTTCTTACAACGATCCGAAAATGAAAATGTATTTCAGTGATCCGAATTACACAGACTATCCGGTGGTGGGCGTAAACTGGGAACAAGCCCAGGCTTTTTGTCATTGGCGCACAGAGTTGTATAACAAGACCCACAAAGTAAAAGTGGAGCCTTACCGACTACCTACTGAAGCGGAATGGGAATTTGCAGCCAAAGGACGCGACAAGGATGCGATTTATCCTTGGAAAGGCAACAAGGTAATTGACGAACAAAAAAACTGTTATTTGGCTAACTTCAAACAAGAAAGAGGTAATTATGTGAATGATGCAGGTGTAACGACCAAACCTGTGAAGTCATATAATGTAGTACCCAATGCCAATGGTTTGTATGATATGGCAGGCAATGTGGCAGAATGGACTTCAACTGCTTATTTCGGCACTACCAGTATGGTTACTGCCGACATCAATCCTAACTTTGAATACAACGCCAAAGCAGATGATCCCGTGCACATGAAACGGAAAGTCGTTAAAGGCGGTTCATGGAAAGATATTCCGTATTTCTTACAATCCGGAACAAGAACTTATGAGTACCAACATGTTAGCAGACCATACATAGGATTCAGATGTGTTCGATCCTATAGAGGCGATATTAAATAATTTTTTTCTGAAACTTATAGCATTTAAGGAATATGGTAGATAAATTAAAAAAATTGGGATCTGTAAAAATCCCTACCAAAGATAAACTTTTCAATGTAGGTTACGGCGTCGGTGCATCCATTGTAATCATTGGCGTGCTCTTTAAATTGATGTACTGGCAAGGTGCAAACATCATGTTGACAGTCGGATTGGTAACTGAAGCCCTGGTGTTTTTCATGAGTGCTTTCGAGAAGCCGTTGAAAACATATGAGTGGGACAAGATAATTGATTTTGAAAGTGGAAAATTAGACTTGCATATCGATCCCAGGTCATTTATTCCCCCTACACCATCACCTTCAGACATGCCGACTCAACATTTCCCGTCAGCAACTCCACCAGTCCATTCCCAGGCTCCGGCATTTCCGGGTGTCACAAATATTGAAGGTCTCAGTGATGAAGATGCACAAAAACTCAATATGAGCATTCAAAATTTGACACGCACCGCGAGCCAATTGAATGAAATTGCTACCTTCTCTTTGGAAACGGAGAAACTGACTCAAAGCATACAAGCTTTTTCAGAAAACACTGCGAAATACGTTCAAAATCAGGAGGCTTTATTTAAGGCAACGGATATCTTGCTACAGATTTATGAACGCATAGGGGAAGATACCGAAAAGATTGAAGTGAACACACAAGAGTACCGCAACAAAGTAGAAAAAATCAACAACAACTTAGCCGGTATGAATTCAATTTACGAAATACAATTGAAAGATGTTCATACGCAATCCGTACACTTCCACAATCAGGCAGAAATCTCCAAGCAACTTTCAGATGAAATGAAAAATGTTACAGGAGAAATGAGCAAGCTGAAGGATGTTTCGGATGATTTTTCTTTGGCAACAGAAAAACTGAAAACCAATGCAAATGAATTGGCGGATAATATTGCAAAACTGAACAGCATATATGGCAATATGCTGAACTCAATGGGTTAAATCAATCAAGCAGAATCAAGTATAAAAAAATATTATGGGTGGAACCAAGAACTGTCCGGAAACCCCGCGACAACGGATGATTGGCATGATGTACTTAGTACTGATTGCCTTGCTTGCACTGAATGTCTCCAGCGAAATTTTAAACGGTTTTAAAATGGTGGATGACAGTCTGCATACTTCTACTCTTTCCATTGATGAACAGAATCGTCGCCTCTATCAAGAATTTCATGCCATGTATGCTGAAAATCCGCAAAAGGTGGGCGAATGGCTCGACAAGGCAAAAATTGTTCAACGGGAAGCTGATGAGCTTTTCAACTATATCCATCAGTTTAAAGTTGATATTCTTAAACTTGCCGATAAAGACATAGCTGACACGATAGAAGCAAGAAATATCCACAAAAGAGAAGATTTGAATGTACCATCTTATTATGCGCTGCATGAGGGTAATGGGACTAAGTTGAAAGAAAAAATTGAACATTTTCGTGATTTGATGATCTCTCTCGTCAACGGTAATCATGGGGATCATGAGGTATTTCAAAATGTCTTCTACACGGGCAACATCAATAACAAATCCTGGGAAATAGCCACTTTCGATAATATGCCGGTTTCTGCTGTAATTACCATTCTTACCAAATATCAGAATGATGTGCGAAATACGGAATCGAAAGTCATACAACACCTGAAAGAAAGTACGGACGAAGGCGATGCGAGGGTAAACAAATTCGATGCTTTCGTGGTAGCTGAATCCAACTATGTGATGGAAGGTCAGGAATATCGTGCAAAAATTTTATTGGCAGCAGTGGATACCACTAAAGCTCCCAATATATACATCAATGGCAGTAAATTAGCCGGTAACAACTATGTTACTACCGCCTCACGGGTTGGTGAACACAGCTATTCCGGATACATTGAATTCCCCAACAATCTTGGGCAGATTCAAAAGTTCAATTTCACAAGCAAATACAATGTTGGTAAACCGGCAGCCATCATTTCAAATGATGATTTGAATATCCTGTATCGTGGGTTCGATAACAACATCAGCATTTCAGCACCGGGTATTCCGACCGAAAATTTGCGCATAGACGTCAAAGGCGGAACTGCCACACAGAAGGGAAGCGGCAAATACATCATCAAGCCTACCGCCAACAGCGTTGAAGTTACGGTTATCGGCAATATCAGCGGAAGACAGATTAATATGGGAAGTAACACCTATAGGGTACGTCAGTTGCCTGACCCCAAGCCCTACGCGATATATAAAGACAACAACGGCAATATACGAAGTGTATTCGACGGTAGCGTACACGGACCTACCTTTGTAGCCGGCAATCCGACAGTAACAGCCGGTTATGGTGAAGATGCCCTGATACAAGCCAATTTTACGGTAAAATCATTTGCCATCAGAATAGGTCGGAGGACCTACAATTCGAACGGACCCAATTTCTCCGCAGAACAAATTGCTGTCATCAACAACTTACCGTCCGGAACACCCCTGATCATCCAACGTATCATGGCAGTGGGACCCGATGGATTGGACAGAAACCTGTCGGCTGTAGCAATTGAGGTATTGTAAGAACTTTATAAATTTTATAAAACTCAAAAAACAACAATCAAATAGAGATGAAAACAACAATCAATAAAATCCTTGTTTCTATTTTTTTAATATACGGACTCAATGCATCTGCACAGGATCCGAATCTAAATTTCTTTGACAGCAGCGGTATGATTAATTACTCCGAAATGTTGACCAATGATTTGGGTTATTTGCTCACTCATATGGACAACAGGGCTGATGATGTAGTTTGGGCACATATCACCTACAGCATCATCGACATGCGGGATAACATCAATACACAATTGGCGTTTCCGACCGGACAAGATGCCAATTTTAAAAATCTTTTCAGATTAATTGCTGAGGCCATCGTAGATAAAACACCGGTTTATTACCCCAATGAAGCGGAATTAACACCTGTTTTTGACACAGTGAATCTTGTACCCCACAACAAGTTATCTGATGTTTTCTTTATTGAAACATTTGTAGGCGGTGCACAATACATTGACCCGCTTTTTGAGCTTGATTCAGTAAGCAATACCGTGTCGCTTAACAACCGTATCTATGATCGTTTTTCAAGAGGGGTCACTAAATTTTTAATCCAGCAAGTGTATTACTTCGATACGCATCTCTCGAGGATGCATAGCAAAATAATCGGCATTGCACCCCTGATGGTTATGGAAGATGTAGTAGCGCCTATTTTCCCATCTTTTGATGATGAAGCAGGTACAAATGACGATGCAGCCAACATGCAGCAATTGAAAAATACGCTTCGGGAATCCATCGTTTGTTGGTTGCTTTATGATGATTTGCAAGCTCATTTCTCCAAACAACCTGTTTTCCCTGAAAACAACATGGCACAAAGAATCAGCTATCACGAATTCTTTTCTAAGAAAATGTACTCTTCTTATCTAATAGGCGACAACAACCTTATAAAAAAGCTTTACAGCAACACATCAACATTAAGCAGTGCAGAACTCAGCGCAGAAATCACCAATATCGAACGCAAATTAATTGAGATAGAATCGCAACTTTGGGGGAAATAAAAACATGCGCATAGCCGGTTTAATCTCAGGAGGAGTAGATAGTTCAGTGGTCGTTCACCTGCTAAAAGAAGCGGGGTACGACCCTACCCTATTTTATATCAAAATAGGAATGGATGACGATGATTTATTGCATTGCGATTCGGAGGAAGATATTGAAATGGCTACGCTGGTTGCCCATAAATACGGCTGCAAATTAGAGATTATCGACTTGCATCGTGAATATTGGGATACGGTTGTTGCCTATACGATTGATAAGGTCAGAAAGGGTTTTACACCTAATCCAGATGTGATGTGCAACAAACTTATCAAGTTCGGTGTATTTGAAGAAAAAGCCGGCCGACAATTTGATAAAACGGCTACTGGTCATTACGCGACCATCATCGAAAAAGATGGAAAAACCTATCTTGGAACAGCCAAAGACGCCCTAAAAGACCAAACGGACTTCCTGGCACAAATCAATCATTTGCAAGTCTCCAAACTGATGTTCCCCATTGGCAATCTGATGAAAGAAGAAGTACGCCGAATTGCAACACGAGCCAATTTGCCAAGTGCAAAACGGCATGACAGTCAGGGTATTTGTTTCCTGGGCAAAGTAAACTACAACGATTTTATCCGCAGGTATTTAGGAGAAAAGAAAGGACCCATAGTAGAATTGGAAACCGGAAAAATTTTAGGATATCACAAGGGCTATTGGTTTCACACAGTCGGGCAACGTAAAGGATTAGGACTTTCCGGAGGTCCCTGGTTTGTTATTCGGAAGGATGTTGAAGCCAATATTATTTGGGTCTCCAAGGGCTATGAGGTTGAGGCAGTCTATGGAGACGAATTCACCATGCAGGACTTTCATTTTATCACGGAAAATCCCTGGACAGACCTTTGTTCAGGAATAGATATCACCTTCAAAATCAGACATACACCCGAATTTACTCCGGGAAAAATCTTTAAAACCGATAGCGGATACCAAGTACTTTCATCTGAAAAAATACACGGCATTGCTCCGGGACAATTTGGAGTTATTTATGATGCTGATAGCAAGATATGCATCGGCAGCGGAGAAATTATTTCTGCCTGAAAAATAACTGAATGGGTGTTCCCTTAAAATTCCACTTCGACCTGATTTTATTTTCCAAAAACCGTCTGTACGGTTCTTTGATGTATTGAGGTAAATTGGCAAAGAAAATAAAAGTAGGTATTTGCGTATTGGGCAACTGGGTGACGTATTTAATTTTGATGTATTTCCCTTTCAAAGCCGGAGGCGAATAATTCTGGATCAATGGCAATAAAAACTCATTCAATTGCGAAGTGGA
Organism: Bacteroidetes bacterium ADurb.Bin174; assembly: GCA_002070265.1. Taxonomy (GTDB): domain Bacteria; phylum Bacteroidota; class Bacteroidia; order Bacteroidales; family Paludibacteraceae; genus Paludibacter. The sequence continues at coordinate 66,793 of MWCX01000038.1, forward strand.
AATCTTCTTTTGTTTGTTTTTATAAACCTCTACAGCCGATTCAACCACCTTTAAAATGCGTTGTTTGGTAATTGCCGATGTAAAAACAATCGGAAAATCAACAAAAGGAGCAAAGCTATCACGTATTGACTTTTCAAGTTCCTTGACATCTTTAGGGTCTTTGTCTGAAATCAAATCCCATTTATTAACGGCGACTACCAGGCCCTTTTTATTTTTCTGAATCAACGAAAAGATGCTCATATCCTGCCCTTCAAGTCCGCGGGTAGCATCTACCATCAAAATGCAAACATCGGCATTTTCGATGGCACGAATAGAGCGTACTACAGAATAATACTCCAAATCTTCCTGCACCTTGGCTTTTTTACGTATGCCGGCGGTATCAATCAAATAAAAATCGTGTCCGAATTTATTAAAGCGGGTGTAAATTGAATCGCGCGTTGTTCCGGGGATATCCGTTACAATGGTTCTTTCTTCATCGATAAAGGCATTGATAATGGAAGATTTTCCAACATTAGGGCGTCCAACTATTGCAAAACGCGGAAGATCAAGTAGCTCAATCTCCTCCGAAGTTTCTACGGGACCAAGCAATTCCACCACACGATCCAACAATTCGCCCGTACCCAAACCGTTGATGGCGGAAACAATAAAAGGATCACCCAGTCCCAAAGCATAAAATTCAGCAGCATTGTACTGCCAGTCGAAAGTATCCGACTTATTGGAAACTACTATAACAGGCTTATCAGCTCTCCTTAAAATAGCAGCAACCTCATTATCCAAATCAGTGATGCCGGTTTGGACATCCACAACAAACAGAACCACATCCGATTCTTCTAAAGCCAAGGTCACATGTTTTTTAATCTCTTCTTCAAAAACATCCTCTGTGTTCACCACCCAACCTCCGGTATCAATCACGGAGAACTCACGTCCTACCCACTCACATTTACCATATTGACGATCACGCGTAGTCCCTGCCTGCTCATTCACAATGGCACGGCGGCTCTTGGTAAGTCGGTTGAACAAAGTGGATTTACCTACATTTGGACGTCCTACGATAGCGACAATATTTCCCATTTTGGATGTATTTAAAGCTGAAAAATTGGTCTGCAAAAATACTTAAAAATACACGGATGGACAAAGTTTTTTATTTTAAAGTATTAACGCATTATTCAACCCAAAGCAAACCAAATTCAAATGGTTTAAACCTAGCGGTGTCTCATAAGCGCCCAACTGCTGCGTTACTTTTGACATTCAGGCTCAATTTTATATAATTATATTTTCAGTTTTCCTTTGACGGAAAAACCACCATCTGAATTTATATCTACTTGAAGAATATATACACCCTGGGATAAATATCGGCTTAAATTGTTGATATGAGACCGGTCAACATGATACAACTCCAACACTTTCTGTCCGGTCAGCGAATACACAGACATGGTATTTTCAGGATAATCATTAATATTGTTTAATACAGCATGGAAATCAGCATCAATGGGACGAATTTCATCAATGGCGCTAAATTCGGTATTTACATAAGCTACATCCGAATACACCATATCCTTTTGTTCATTTTTATAGACTACTCCAATGCGATAGAAATACTCGCCCACTTCCAAATTATCATCCGTATAGGAGATGTCAAACCTACCGGTTTCTGCAATTTTTTCAAAATGACTGCCATCTCTCGAACGTTCCACAACATAATGATCCGCCTCTTCAATTCCACAACTCCAATCCACATAAACAGACGATTCTGAAAGACGCTTAGCCTTTACACCATGAGGTGCGGAAGGATGTTGAATCCCCCATAATTCAATCTCTGTAAATTTAATTGAACCCTCAAAAAATTCAAACTCAAACTTATAATACTGGTAAGCAAATGCTGATTGTCCCAATGATTTTGTGAAACTATTCGCAGTAAATGAAGGATTGTTCTGCTCGTCCAACAAGGTCCATGTCATATTATCATTAGATGCATACAGCCTCCATGATTTCGGGTTGGCGTTATCGCGTGTAGAAAGCACGTATTTGTCCACAGCAGCTAACACTGAGGATTGATAAGTAATGCTTAAAACAGGAATTTCTGTATTTTGATTGATTGTAGAGTAAGTGTTTTTATTATTATCAATCAAATTCGTTATACCCCTTAAATTATAATTAGAGCTAATATTGCCTTGATTCAAACAAATATTCACATAACTATTGTCAATAGGTGCATCCTCATAATTCAAACCGGGATAATCAAGTTTTGCTTGTTGCAGCCAAGTTTCAAACTGATTATTCCAGCCAAAAGCATGAACAGCAAAAGGCTTCACATCGACACCACAAGCTGCGCTCCAGAAATGAATCAGTTCACCTAAATTTCCTCGTCCTCCCGGATTGGAAGAATTACCTTGAAAACTTCCGTTCTTTTGTCGGTAATGTTGACCCTGCAACTTCCAAAACTTTTTGAGCATTTGAGTTTTGCCATACAGATTATAGGTAGGATAAAAGAAATCCCGGTACCAGTAAGACACACGGTTTTTGTCCGGATAGTCTGCTCCCCCACTCGGATTGCTACCTTCGGTAAATTCACGATGCCACGATGTAGCACGCGGTGATTTCAAAGCTGCAAAAGTATCGTACTGTAATATTTCTGCCCATTTACTATCACCCCACACCGGAAAGAACATAGAACCGTTGTATCCTCCACCTACACCTTCAACAATGTGACAAAGTTCATGAGACATCACATCATAAATATAACCGGATTCACTTCGGCTTTTAAACCAGTTTTTGTTGGCTTTGATATACACCATATTGCTATAAAAACTATCAGCATTTCTATAATCATAAATTGAAGCCAACCCACCTCCTTCTTCCATCGGAATGAGTAATACATGCAACAGAGAATCACTTAATTCTTCACCATAACAATCAAATACATGTTCCCAATTAGCTGCATAAAATTGATAATATAAATCATCAATGTCAGATTTAGAATAACCTTCTATCACATAGAAGGCTGTATTTCCTATTTCTTCTACCTTATTAAATGTTGCCGGCTCATCTAAAATCCATAATTTATAGTTTTCAAACTTATCTCTAAACTCTTTTTTGGCAGTTGTCACACTTACAATTGCAGGTTCAGATTTATTGTCGCCGTTAACCGCATACAACTTAAACACATAATCAGTTTCAGGCTTCAATGAATAGGGATGAGATTCCGTGTTGTTTGCAGGAATGTCATAAGTATAAGTGAAAGTATTTCCACCATCTTCCGAACGTTCGATACGATAAGCAGTTTCATTGGCTACATCATTCCATGACAATTTCACATAATGATACGCCCTGTTGTCAACCACAAAATTAGATGGTGTAGCCAAATTGATCACATCATTTCCTGCCGGTTCATCCCCATAAAGCAACCAATCAGCCAATTGAGTCATACCACTACCATTATTCCCGGTAACGGATAAACGATAATATTGATAAGCAGTGGCATTTTCAAACTCATAAAATTTCTTTTGAAAACGTTTGTCAAATATCTGATTGGTCCTGGTATCCAACACAGTCCACCTTGTTCCATTCTCTGACCCCTCTATTCTCCAAGCCTTGGGATCACGATCCGGAGAATCGTTTGCAGAAATAATGCAATACCGATTAGCTACCAAAGCCTCATTAAATGCTATTCGGATCCAGACTGATGCATTACGGGACAAAAACTTAGTACTTACATCATCATCAAATGCACAAACAACTGTTTCTCCTGCAGGAGAAGTATTGTATTGATCAAGAACCGCAAAGTTTCTCCCTTGAGTCAGTAAAGTTAATGAAGGAAAGTCAGGAGTTACTACAGGATTTGAAACAGAAAAAATTGACCTGGCACGGTTTAAAATCGAACAAACCCTGTAGAAATATAAACTTGCTGCACCTACTGTTTCATCTATATAAGAAACTGTGTTGGCAGACAGGTTAGCAAGAGACACATAATCTTCACCATTGCTTGAACGCTGAATTTCAAAAGCTTCCTCATTGCCGGACAAATCTCTCCATGAAATTTCAACTTGATTATAATCAATAGCTTTAGCCCTGGCATCAGAAGGCTGATTTGCCAATAACTTCTCTTCTCCGGTCAGTTTCCATTCACTCAAAGAACAAATTGCACCCTCAGCAAGTGCAACACTTTTGATTGTTAGCCGGAAATACTGGTACGGCTGATTGGATGTTACAGAAATGGTTCTGGTTTGATTTCTTTCGGTAAAAGACAGATTTGTTACACGAAGTATGTCCCATTCAATACCATCTAGAGATGCGGCAAGCTCTACATTGCTGGGATCCCTGTCAGATGACTGCGTAGAAGACACAAACGACATCCCCTTAACTACATAGGTTGTATGCGCTTTAAACACTATTTCGTTGGGTAAACCACTAAAAGTATATTCAGTATCAACCTTGTTGTCTATCAATCTATTCAAAACTGCCGGAGCATATGTTGCTGAAATCTCTCCATGTTGAAGTGAAAGAATTTCAACTTCCTGAGAAAAAGTAAATTGAAAAGACGAAACAAGCAGAGTCAAAAACAAAAGACTGTAAAATTGAATAGTTTTCATATGATATAATTTATTTTTTATCAACATTTCACCTATCATCGTTGTCAGACAATAAACGCATCATCTATATACTCTTTTGTAAACCTCCGACAGATACAGAATTCTAATATCGGGTAAGATCCTGAGATGTTTGAGACAGCTCCTTTTTACACAAGTAATTTGGATACTAAATGCTATTCAACAGTTCCAATTTACCCTCATCAATTAATTTAATAATCAACTCGCCAAACAGTGTGTTTTGCCAAGCAAACCAATGTCTGGTAAAATTATTCGGATTATCTTTATGAAATGACTCGTGCATAAAACCTGTGCCGGCATCCGTTGCCATTAACAGCTTAATGCAGTATTTTATCTCATCGTCGTTTTGAGAAGTGAAAGCTTTCATCATGATGCTCATAGGCCAAACCATATCGTAACCAATGTGTGGACCTCCAATACCTTCTCCGGCAGTTCCCCGGAAGAAATACGGATTATCTTCACTCCACACAAAATTACGGGTATTCTGATAGATGGGATCGTTCACATCCACATCTCCCAGATAAGCCATCCCTAACAAACTAGGAACGTTGGCATCATCCATCAGCAACTGGTTTCCAAAACCATCCACTTCATATGCATAAATTTTACCGTACTTAGGATGATTGTGAATGGCATATTTTTGCAAGGCATTTTCTACTTCGTCAGCCAACATAATGCACTCCTGAGCTTTATTTGCATCCTTATTCACTGTTTGAAGGATTTCTGCTGCTTTTCTCAAAGAAGATACGGCAAAAAAGTTGGATGGAATTAAGAACTGAAAAGTAGTTGCATCATCAGACGGACGGAATGCAGATGCAATTAATCCTACAGGTTTTACCGGATTTCCTTTCCCGTTATTAGACATAGTATCTAACTGACGTTCGGTTTTACGTTGAAAAACATAAGAGCCATGACCATCTTTCTTTTGTTGTTCTTTGAAGGTCGCTAAAATATTATGCATGGCTTTCAGCCATTCTTCCTGAAATATACTGGCATCTCCGGTTAATTTCCAGTACTCATAAGCCAAGCGCAAAGGATAGCACAACGAATCTATTTCCCATTTTCTTTCGTGCAGTTCAAGTTTCATATCCGTTCTGTCATTCATCCACTGATGGTCAGGATTGGGGTCATGCGGATCCAAAAAGGCATTGGCGTAAGGATCGAGAATGATACTCCTGAACTGACGCAAAATCGTTCCTCGCAACATTTTTCTCAAAGCTTCATCCTCGTTGGCAAGTTGCACATAAGGCCATACTTGTGCACCGGAATCCCGCAACCACATGGCATGAATATCACCGGTGTATACCAAAGTATCATCATCCCCGTCTTCTAAGGTATAATAACGTACCGTAGTGTCAATGGTATTGGGAAAACAATTCTCAAACATCCAACGGAGACGGGCATTGGTGAGTTGTTTAGTTACTTCAACTATTTTACGCTCAACAGCCTGTGAAATAAACAGACGATCAGCAACTGCCGGACGTTTGGACACATACACTTTTGCATTGTCACTTTCCAGCACTATTGCATTGGCTTTTTGCGCATAATCAGTTTGATTTTTGAATCTTTTAGTGCTGGCACTGCAAAAAGTCAACAGCATGACAGACAATGCCAATGAAGTAAAAATAAAGATCTTCTTTAAAAAATTACAATTCATAATTAATTAATTTTAAGTGGGTTTAATGAGTGAGTATTTTATACATTTAATTAAATTTCACACAACTTGTTTATCTGCTATCACTTTATTCTTGTGTGGAAAACGAATACGGTAAATCTGCCTGGGCTGTACCACGCACTTTATTAGGCTTATCACTCATAGTGAAATCCAGTTTCATGCCTTTTTTAAGTGCATCTATTTCCAAATAGTTAGGTGTATATTTTTTTCCGTTCACTTTAAGTTGATCAACATAAACATTTTCTTTGCTATTATTTTTTGTCTTGATGATTACCTTTTTGCCATTATCTAAGTGTAAAGTAGCTTTTGGGAAAATGGGTGAACCCAATATGTACTGACCGCTACCCGGGCATACCGGATAGAAGCCTAAGGCAGAAAATACATACCAGGCAGAAGTTTGTCCATTATCTTCATCTCCGCAATAACCGTCAGGATTTGGAGTATATAATTTTTCCATGACTTTACGCAAATGATATTGCGCTTTCCAGGGAGCACCGGAATAATTATACAGATAAATCATATGTTGAATAGGTTGATTACCATGAGCATAATTACCCATATTCATAATTTGCATTTCACGAATTTCATGAATGGTAAAGCCATAATAACTGTCATCGAATATCGGAGGAAGTTTAAAGACCGTGTCCATCATTTGATTAAAGGTTTCTTTTCCTCCCATCAAATCAATCAATCCCTGTGGGTCATGAAACACAGACCAGGTATAATGCAAGGCATTCCCTTCCGTAAAATCACCTCCCCATTTGAAAGGACTGAAAGGTTCACTGAACTCACCATTCTCTTTCTTTCCTGCCATCAGGTTGTATTTAGGATTAAAAAGATTACGGTAATTACGGCTGCGTTGTGCATAAACTTCAATTTCATCTGCAGGCTTTCCTAATTTTTTTCCAAGCTGATAAATACACCAGTCATTATAAGCGTATTCCAAAGTACGAGCAGCACTTTCATTAATATTTACATCGCAGGGGACATAACCCAAACGATTGTAATAATCATAACCCCACCTACCGGTTGAAGAAACTCTCGGATGCACACTATTGGCTGTTTTCACAATACCTTCCCACAACACATCCGGCTCAGCAACAGTGATTCCTTGTAAATATGCATCGGCAAGCACAGAAGCAGAATTGTTACCAATCATACAGGGGCGATGACCCGGACTAGCCCATTCGGGGAAAAATCCGCTTTCTTTATACGTATTGATCAAACCTTCCTGCATCCGGCGGTTCATTTCAGGATACATCAAATTCAGCAAAGGAAATAAGCTGCGGAAAGTATCCCAAAAACCGGTATCCGTAAACATATATCCCGGAAGAACTTTACCATTATACGGACTGTAATGTACAATCTGACCATCTTTGTCGTACTCAAAAAAACTTCTTGGGAAAAGAACGGAACGATAAAGTGTAGAATAAAAAATTCTCAAATGATCAATATTATCCGTTTCAACTTCAATTTTACCCAACACTTCATTCCAGCGCTTCTCACCGGATAATTTTATTTGGTCAAAACTCTGATCGCCAAGCTCCTTTAAATTTAATTCAGCTTGCTCGTAACTGATAAAAGAAGATGCAACACGTGCATGGATTATCTCTCCCCTCCGGGTCGAAAAACCTACAACTGCTCCGGCATGATTAGCTTGAACTTCATTAACACGTTCATTCAACACCCCATCTAATACACCTGCATTGAAAGCAAATGACTTGTCAAAAACCACCACAAAGTAATTTTTAAAGTTTCTCGGTACGCCTCCTGTATTCTTGGTTGTGTAACCGATAACTTTATTTTCCTCTGGAATAATTTTTATATATGAACCTTTATCAAAAGCATCAATAACAACAAATGAATGTTCACTTTCCGGGAAAGTAAACCTAAAGATTGCAGCTCGCTCTGTTGGAGAGATTTCAGTTACCACATCATGGTCTGCCAAATAAACACTATAATAATGTGGTTTAGCAGTCTCTGCTTTATGTGAGAACCAACTGGCACGCTTGTCTTCATTAAAAACCGGATCTCCAACAACGGGCATTATTGAAAACTGACCATAGTCATTAATCCATGGACTGGGTTGATGTGTTTGTTTAAAACCACGGATCTTATCGGCATCATAGGTATATATCCACCCATCTCCCATTTTTCCGGTCTGAGGTGTCCAAAAGTTCATGCCCCACGGCAATGCTATGGCCGGATATGTATTACCGGTAGATAAGGAATGTTTCGACTGCGTTCCAACTAAAGTACTGACATAATCAAGCGGTTGTGCCGCTTTCACAACAAACATAAACAAGCAGAGCAAGAACAATAAATTAATTTTTAATTTCATACGTTTAAATATTATTTTTTAGTTATCGTATGGAACTCTCGATGAACTAATTTAATCATTCGCATAGGCGAAATAATTGATTAAATTAGTTCATGTTCGTTTCATAAGTGATGATTGTTTTTTAATGGTCGCATGAAACTTACATTTTTTACAAATTTATCCGTAAACAATGATTGCACAAGTTTCACAGCACACAAATTTATATTTATATTTATTTAATTATCAAGGTATTACTTTTATATATCCGTTCTCATCCAACGTATTTTGCAAAGGCTCATCAGTTGCTAAAGGAATCCATGCTTGTTTAAGGGTAATGTCTTTTGTTAATTGATAATGTCCCTGTAAATCATTTGCTATTGCACGCAGTTCAGCTTCATTGGAGACAGGTATCTGACTGTATACAAATGTCCATGCCATAAAACACATGAATAAAACTCTCAATCTTTGACTCAAAGGAATTGCCTGAAACATTGAAGTATTTTTATACATGGTTATTTAAGTACATAAAGTTTAAAAACAAAAATAATATAACCTGATTACATTTCGGGTTATATTTCAGGTTACACTAACAAAAAAACTGTAACAAACTTTAAATATAGAGGTTAAATTAAAAGATCAGTCCCGGTAATGTTTTTATAAATCTTTTTATATTGATTGATGAATATGGCGCTTTCTTGTTTTTTATCTAATTTGTTATAAGCTTTCACACATAAATCAAAAACAAACTTATCAGTCGGATCAATCATATTGTACACACTGGCAAACTGAACAACCTTATGATAATACTTACGCTTATACAAAGCATCTATTTGACCCTTTAACAATTCTATTAATTCCGCTTCAATCGTAGATTTAAAAGTATCGAAAACCTGTTCTTGCAGACTCTGAAGAAATGTCCCTTTGCTTAGGATTTTATAAAGCTTGTCCAATAATTCTTCGGAAACCACAGTATCAGGATTAGAAAGTTCATTAATTAACAAACGGTATTCAAAATAATCCAAATAGAAATTCTTTTCAAATTCAAAAAACCATTGAGAATTTTGATGCTGCAGTGTAATTCCTTCCAAATCAGCCAGCACGCTTCTGAATCTATTGATGGTAACACCTCTGATATTTTTTGCCTCGCTCAATTCTTTATCCGGCCATAATCCTGATGTCAATTTTTCAGTCGTAATGCCGGTTTTATAGCCTGAATTTAACAATATTAAGGTAAACAAAGATCTCAATTTTGAACTGAAACGATAACTGATATCATTTCCTGATTTATCAAAAGCCGTAAAGTTTCCAAAAATGTACACAGATGAATGTTTTTGCGAATAAGTATCAAAAATTTCAGAATCTGCTACTAAAGAAATGACATCTTCAAAGCTAACAGCTTTCGACCTCTTCTTTCTTCTTAAATATAAAAACGCACCTATTACTAAAACAACAAGCAACAAAAGACCTGTAACAGCCACCCCAACCATGAAACTATACTTAGGTCGAGCATCAACCTTACTCAAATAAGCTTGAGTAATTGGTGGCGATTGAAGCCCATAAATCTTGATATCCGAATGGTTATTTTCATTCAATTCGATAATCACAACATAAAATTCCTGCAGCAATGCATTAAAAAACAGGTGAACGGATGAACTCATTCCCTCTGACTTCAAACTCACCGAATCACTGACAAACTCATAACTACCGGAATCAATATCAAATCTGCACAGATATCCGATGGTATTTGACTTATAATGCGCATAGCAAAATGCATAAAATTTATTTTCATCATGATCCAACACAAGATCTTTTCCGGGAATAAATTCAAATTTGGGAGCTTCCGGCAATTCCCAAAGCTTCGTAATTTTTTGAGATTCTAAATTTAATTTGTACAAATCATACAGATTTCTGCCAACATGTTCTTGTTTGCCGGTTTCATTGCCAAATCCGCCAAAAATATACACATCGTCACCTGATACGGCACAAGCAGAGTATAAACGCGGCAATATTGGGTCTCCGGAAAAATTAAGTTCTTCATGGGTTAAGGATTCAAGATTTATTTTAGAAATGCTGTTTGAATAAGTGTAGTTGCTATAACCCCCAAATATAAAAACATCACTTGTCTGTGATAAAAAACTGTTATGATGCAGAGCATCAGTAGCTTCATCAGTACTTATATAAGTGATGGGAAAATTATTCGGAATCAGTTCTCTTTGAAAAAGAGAAAAAGGTTCTGATCCGAAGAGCATCAGAGTATCCGTTCGTGCATCAAAAAGAACATCGTTAATTCTAAAGTTTTGAGGTGGATGCAGAGCATGTCGCTGAGAAAAAACATCATTTCGTAAATTATAAAACAGTAATGAATCTCCATTGGTAATCAAGAGTTGATTCAGACTTGGATCGTAGGTTACAAATACCTGTTTATCAACGGAGAACGATGCTTTCGTTTGCCAATAAAAGTGCTTGTTAATCATCCAGTTCGGATTTCTTACCGTTGCCTTTTCTCTTGATTTTATTGCATAGACTTTGTTTCCGGAAGATTCTCCCAAAGGAAATTTTAAAATTTTATCTTTGAATGTGTCAATACAGATATTTTTAAGTAACATCTGGGGCACATCAAGATTTAAACCGTATAAACCAAATGCAAGCATAATGGCTGAAGGATTCTCCAGCCCTATAGGTGTACATATGTACTGGTCATCACCAATAGTAATAATTGTTTTATCTTGTTCTAAATTAAATAGAAAATCAATGTGTAAAAGTTCTTTATTTTCAATGCTTTCTTTAGAAATAGGTATTTGAACAGACTTATGGGTGATGGGACTGTGGAAATCCAAATACATTTGGTTGTCCCCATAAAAATTAACAAAGACAAACTCAACCTCTTTTTTTCTTTCGTCAATCATCCGAAATATATGTCCGAACCTCTGAAAATCCCAAATTGAAATATCAAAACTAAGTCGCAACGAATCTTGTATTTTTAAGGGTTTATCATCAAAAAACAACAAAGAGGTTCTGTTGTCAACCTTCTCTTCGCTGGAGGAAAACAACAGCCCGTTTGTCTTTTCAACAGCTTGTCCGACTGTTGAAATAAGAAGCAAATAAAAAACAATATTTAATCTATGTCTAAACATTAAAGTTGTTTTTAATTATAGAAAAGTACGCTGTTTATCATCTACTTTTCTATAAAAATCAGCTTATCTTCCAATATTTTAATAAAAAAACCACCTAAAACTGACCTTGCACGAAAACCCACATGCTCCGGCCTGTCCGTCCAATACCAATCTGACATCGGAACCCTGTCAGTAGTCTCATTGACAAAACAATACAACGGTCTGATCAATTGTTGAAAATCCTCGGTAGTTGACGACAATGTAGCCGACCAGACAATCCAATCAGCCTTGGTATAGGTATTTTTACTATCAAGCGGCAAACCGTATTTATTTTGTTTGCTAAGGTAGAAGGCAATTTCTCTTTCCGGCACTTCATGAGGGAATACGTTGATTTTTAAAATTTTATCCCATACTAAATTATATTTCTGACTCCAGGTTCCGGGCTGGTCAAAGGCAAGCCTGAAATGATCACCATCATCGGTCTTCTCAACCCATTCCAAAGCCATTGTGCGAGCTAATTTGGTATATTTCCGGGCTGTATCGTTATAACCTAACATATCTGCCAATCTACCATAAGAGGCAATACCCTGAATGGCTTTAATTGATAAATTGGCATTATGCGATGAAAAACCCGTAAATATGTCGGTATTTTCCTGATAATCAGGATCAAATCCTTTTTCTACCAGGAAATCTGCCCAACCGCTCAGGGTATCCCAATGTTTGGCTGCATACTGTGCATTTCCTTCAACGGCAGCTATCGCAGCCATCATAATCAACATATTTCCGGACTCCTCTACCGGTAAAAAAATTTGCGACATTTGTCCCTCTGCAATGGGATAAATCCCTATATCGTGAGGAGCATATGGTTTATCCCATCTGTCACTTTCCACATAATAAAATATAGGATTCAACATGGCTTTCAGCAAATCTACATTATACAGGAGAAACAAGGGAGACGAAGGATAGGTTACATCCACAGTTGCAATATTACCACCGCTACAATTTTCTTTGGAAAGCAAAAGCATTTCTCCTGCTGTATTTTGCACCAATTTATGAGCTGATACGGTTTGCCTATAAACCAAAGCACATAATTCAGCATATTCTTTTCCACCACTTCGCCGGGCTTTTGTCATCAAAGCATAATCAAACTTATCACACGCAGCTTTGATTGTTTTATAATCTTTTTTAGATTGTAAAAATACTTCCTCAATTGTGACATCATCATTACGATTCCAATACGGCAACAGGTTCTCACCAAAATAACGAATGGAATACACATCATCATATCCTATCATAAAAAAGCCATCAGTAGTGTTTTTAACACGACCCAAATTTCGTGAGAAAGCTAACCGATTTTGTTCATCCGGAGAACATGACATTTTACCTGACAACATTCCGGATTCAGCAAACTCTTTACGCATGGTATAACTGTCTCCAGTGGCTGATTGAGTTTTTCTTGCTTCTGCAACAAAGTAAAAATATCCCCAATCAATTCGAATGTCATCACCTCTTTTTGCTAAAATTTGCTGCTGTTGACTTCCCGTTTTTAAAAACAACAGCTTGTTTTTTTCAAAAGATTCCGTATTACTTGCCTGACCATATTCATTTAAAGCCCACGTCGTAGAACTTTCCAAATATAAATTGACATCATGATGTTTTGAATCATTTGATTGAATTTGATACGAAATATAATTAACCGGACGAGAAAGCAAATCCAAATTATCCATCAACAACGGTGATGTAAAGGTGAGTTCCAAATCAACAGGTCCACAAGTAAAAGTAAACCTGGTTTGGGTTGGCAACACTTCTACAGAATTTTGAACAGCCGTCTGCGCAAAACACGATTGAGCACTCGTTTTAGCATTTATGCCAAAATCCAAAAAAGCATATCCTCCTCTATTTCTAACATAAGCAGCAATAACATTTTTTCCTTTCTTAAAGTTTTTTACAACATGTGCCGGAAGTTCAATGAAATCATTAAACTTATGATTGTGACCTTCCACTGTTATTACTTCAATACCGTTAACGTACAAAGTAATTTCATCATCATAGGATAAATCCAATATGATTGTCTCGTTTGATATATCCCTTTCTAACTCAAACTCCCTTCTAACCCAAAGGTGTTCAGATTCCCATGCAGTATTCACCAAACGCTCGCCTTGTGTGTATCCATAAGCACCCACACCATCTTTCCAGCTTTCATCATTATATTCCGGCAACATCCACTTATCTGCCGGTGCTTCAGTGGTGTACTTTGATGTCCATGCTTCGCCGGCACTCGTTTTCAGCAAAGGTATTAATAGAAACTCACTTTCTACGCCCATAAACCGGTATGATTGTCCGTCAACCTGTATCACCCCCAGCAAAGGAAACTCTTGTCCTGTCCAATGAGTCAGTTGATGTTTGTATAAAGTATCACCAAACAACCAGGTGTTGGTGTATGTATCAATCGTCACCAACGGGCAAGCAGGTGCACGCAACGCATTGGTTACACGATAATTGTCATTGCTTTTACATGCAACCAGCAAAACAATAATGAACAGGAAACAAAATCTTTTCATCAAAAAAACAGTTTATTGTGTTTAAAATATTAAATCCGTGTAGTCAGTAATTGTGACTAAAATTAAGTCTATGACCAAGTTTATCTGGTACAGAATATAAAAACATGTAACAAAAATACAATTTTATTTTCTATTTCATGCATGTTTATCAATCACTATCAAAAGAAGGCACAAAAAAAATGGGGCTATCTAAAAAGCAAATATTCAAGCAAAAAACTGTAAGGTTTCTTAAAATTAGAAAGGATAAAGGTTGACTTGTACCCTGCAACACCTTAACCTTGTGACCACGCACCACGGAACTCGCTACCCCGAGTATCGAAAGTAACGCAGCAGTTGAACAATATGAGACACCACCATCCAATAAAAATATAAAGGATGAAACTTCGTACATCTCTGCACCTTAGTTTCACCCTTCATTTTTATTAGTAGTCTCGTCGCTTCAGATAAAGCAGCGGACAAGATGGTTGATCAGCTCTTCATTCTACGTTCAGAGTTACGCGTTTGAATGCAGTAGCAGTAGCCTTATTCGCTTTCAAATAATCACTTACGGTTTGTTTGGATTCTTTGATAAAAGCTTGTTCCAATAAAGTAGATTCTGAGAAGAATTTATTCAACCGACCTTCGGCTATTCTATCCAAAATTGCTTCGGGTTTACCTTCCTGACGAGCTTTTTCCTTCCCTATCTCCAATTCTTGCTGAACAATTTTTTCCGGAACTGAATTTCTGTCGAGAGAAATCGGATTCATGGCAGCCACCTGCATGGCAATATCACGTGCCACCTGATAATCAACGTCCTTTTCTTTAAAAGAAACGATAGACGCCAATTTGTTTCCGGGATGTATATAAGCAGTTACAGTTGCACCTTCAACAAAAACATAATAGTCTAATTCCATTTTTTCACCGGTAATGCCTGAACGTTCAGTCACCAACTCGGCAATGGTCCGGCCATCCATTTTTAAAGCGGCTACTTCTTCCGTTGTAGTTGCTTTGGCAGCCAAAGCTGCATCTAAAATAGACTTTGTCAATGCGATAAAATCTTCATTCTTTGCCACAAAATCCGTTTCACATTTCAGTGCAATGATTGCAGCATATCCATCTTTGATTCCGGCTAATACACAACCTTCGGAAGCTTCACGATCACTCCGTTTTGCAGCAACTGCCTGTCCCTTTTTACGAATAATTTCTATCGCCTTTTCGAAATTGTTTTCGGCTTCTATCAATGCATTTTTACAATCCATCATGCCGGCACCGGTCATGGTGCGTAATTTCGAAATATCTGCCATCGTTACAGCCATAATATCTAAATATTTAAAAAATTTTTAATGTTTATAATTCTCTTAAAAAATTACTGTAATTACAATTCACCGACTTCATTTTCAAAAATAAATAGCAAATTGCAAAAAAGTTTAATTTTCATCATCATCTGTAGTAAATTTTCCTACTACATTGGCTTTTAAAGCATCTTCATCTTCTTTTCGAGTCCTCGGACGCCTTGAAACACGTTGTTTTCTTTCTTTCACAACAACTTCTTCAGATTCTTCCGAAGCTTCAGTGCTGTCCACTTTTTCAACCTTACGTTCTTCCAACCCTTCTTGTATTGCTTCTGTTAAAGCTGTTACAATTACATCAATCGATTTTGTAGCATCATCATTGGCTGGAATTACGAAATCTATTCCGTTTGGACTAGAGTTGGTATCGACAATGGCAAACACCAAAATACCCAAGCGTTGGGCTTCTCTTACCGCAATATGTTCTTTCATCACATCCACCACAAAAATAGCAGAAGGAAGACGTGTCATATCCACGATGGAACCCAGGTTTCTCTCCAATTTTTCACGCTGGCGGGAAATCTGTAATTTCTCACGTTTGGAGATATTATCGAAAGTACCGTCAACCGACATCTTGTCGATGGTAGACATTTTCTTTACAGCTTTACGGATGGTCGGAAAATTGGTCAACATACCTCCTGCCCAACGTTCAGTGATATAGGGCATTCCTACGGCTTTGGCTCTTTCCGCAACCACTTCCTTAGCTTGTTTTTTAGTTGCAACAAACAGAACCTTGCGCCCTGATTTAGCAATGGATTTCATTGCAGCGGCAGCTTCATCAATTTTAGCAACGGTTTTATGTAAATCAATGATGTGAATATCATTGCGCTCCATAAAAATATAAGGAGCCATTGCGGGATTCCATTTGCGTTTCAAGTGTCCAAAATGACATCCTGCTTCTAATAATTGTTCGAAAGTTGTTCTTGACATTGTTAATTGTTATTTTGTTTACATTCTTTTAAAATCAATCTCCGGGTAGTCATCAACATTGATGTTGCGAGTCCCGAAAATTTAGATACTAAACTGAAATTATTTATACTATTTATCAACTTACCATTTACCTTTTTAAATGGTAAACAGTCCATTGTAAAATAAATAAATTTATCGTTTGGAGAACTGGAATCTCTTACGAGCACCCGGCCGACCCGGTTTCTTACGTTCCACTTCGCGTGGATCACGTGTCATGAAACCTTCTGATTTCAAGGCAAGTTTATCTTCCGGATTAATCTTTACCAAAGCACGAGCAATAGCTAAACGCAACGCTTCTGCCTGACCTTTAAAGCCTCCTCCGTCAAGATTTACTTTTATATCATACTTTTCAACCACACCTAATTTATTCAATGGTTGCTTGACAATATATTGCAAGATAGGTGACGGGAAATAGGCTTTCAGTTCACGATCATTAACGATGATTTCACCTTTTCCTTCTTTCACGTAAATACGTGCCACTGCAGCTTTTCTTCTTCCTAAGGCATTTACTACTTCCATATTGATTATTTAAGTGCGTTTAAATCGATTTTTTTGGGTTTTTGTGCTTGCTTGTCGTGTTCAGGACCGGCAAAAACATATAAATTACCGAGAATTTTTGCTCCTAACCTATTCTTTGGCAACATACCTTTTACAACTTTTTTAATAAACCTCTCCGGATCTTTTGCCATCAGTTCGGCAGCAGTTGATTCACGTTGTCCGCCGGGATAACCGCTGTGACGATAATAAATCCGATCCGTCCATTTATTGCCTGTCAGAATAACCTTATCAGCATTAATAATAATGACATTATCTCCACAGTCAACATGAGGAGTGAAATTGGGTTTGTATTTCCCGCGCAAAAGTTTGGCAACTTTTGATCCCATACGCCCCAATACCATGTCGGTAGCATCCACGACTACCCATTCTTTCTGCACAGTCGCTTTGTTGGCAGAAATGGTTTTGTAACTTAAAGTATCCACTTTTTTAAAATGTTTTTTGTTTTTAATTCAATAATTATGCTTTCTATCAGTTTTTATCTCCCTACTCGAAAGAGGCTAATCGGCACGAACAGAGAACATTAACTCGATAAAAAACATGCTTTTAAATCGGGATAATAAACGGACTGCAAAGATAATATAAATCTTTTAGTTACAAAAGACTTGAACATAAAAATTCGCAAACTGCAAAAACAGACAAAAGGTAGGTACACAAGTAACCGAACTGCTTTGGATATTTTTGGGAATCCACACGGCTGTCGTAGTTGCTTTGGCAACCAAAGCCGCATCCAGAATGGATTTTGTCAATGCAATAAACTCTTATCAAACACCTTTATTTACTTTCTTCTATTGTTTTTACCTGGTGTAACCAATAACCCCAATAATTATCTACTACATTTATGGGCCTTTTTGGACTCCAATTATTATAATAAACACAAAATTCGTCGGTTGAGCGATTTATTACATTCACAAACTCCCATCCAAATCGTGTCCCTTGATTGAGTGTGTTATTAAGAATATTGATTAGATACTGATCGCTAAACGACCTGTAATCACTACCATTAAAGGTCATATGCTCTGTAATTGCCCAATCCCTTTGTGTAGAATTCTTTACTTGCCAAACTCTGTCATACGCTTTTTGATTGGGAGATTGGGTTGCCAAATTCCAATGCCAATTTACCTGAATTATATTGGGCGATGTCAGATGTGTTAAAAATTCAATCGGATCACCAACTCTGTTCATCTGAGTAGATTCGGTAGCATCTAAATAATCTACAGCAACATAAGCCGAACTACCTGCTACTGAGCGGTATGCTTCTGCTTCACCATTTACCCATGTTGCCAAATATTGAGCCCTGAACTTATTCCATGTAGGATTTTTGATAAATGTTTCCGGTATTGGAAATGTTGTGGGCATTTTTGAAGCTTCATCTGTTATATTATTAGCAGCTCTCCACTTCTCATATTCATTTTTGGCACTAATGCTATAATCAAGATTGTATTTCCCCATATACTGAGGTTCAACCGAAGTCTCAAAATAGAGAATCTTTTTTGTGTCAATTCCTTTTGCCAGGTTTTGAATAAATAATCGTAAAGCTTCGTTATATTCAGGATGAAAAAGTGAAACAACTTTAGAATTGAAACCATATTCCGTATCATAAACTAAATTACCCTTATCATCTATAGCTTGTGCTTCCGGATATCTATCCCAAAATGGTTCCACAAGATTACTTCCTCCTACTGCAGCCATCTCAACACCGAGACAAGGATACATTCCTTTATTATAAATTGCATTAATAACATAATTGAGCGGTTCCAAGGATTTATCGATTATCCCATCGGCATCAGTATCGAAAAATTTCCAGTAACAGGTCATTTCTATGGCATTATAATACTTTTTTTTAAGCATTTCTAAGCTGCCTACCAACTTATAAACATCATCCGAATTTGCATAATCATAAAGTGGCTTGGCAATTTTCAAGAATTTCCACTTCCCATCCAGATAGAACTTCCCGTTCTTAATTTCCCACTTAGTATAATCTACAATCGGATTAGGATCAATAGGGGGATTAGGAATTGAATCCATTGCTGTTAGTTTCGGCTTAACAGGAGTATCCGGGTCGATATTTTCATTACAAGAAAATAGATGAATCGCCAGAAAAATAAGCATCACAAATTTAGCTTTCATACGTTTAAATTTTATTTTTCAGTTGTCGTATGGAACTCTTGATGAACTAATTTAATCAATTATTCCACCCAAGTGGATGATTAAATTAGTTCATGTTCGTTTCATAAAAATTTATTTTTAATTATTAAGTGCTTTAAAAGTATAACTAATTAACAAACAGACCATTATCTCATTATATAAAAATCTTAATTTTCATAGTAAATCACAACTTATCTAACAAGCAAAATCTGTATTAAATCCATTCTTTCTTCAGTGTTTATTTTTACAAGATATGCTCCGGACTCTAAGTCGCTTATATTTATCTTGTCAAAACACAAATTAATTTCCTTCACCAATTTTCCTGTAAAGTTATAAAAACTCACTGATTTAATTTTATATGGTGATATTACACTAACATATTCCCTTGAAGGATTTGGAAAAACACTACAAGGGTAGAGTTTAGTCTGTGGTGTTTTATTATTTTCAGTAATATTATCATCATCTGGTATAAACAATAAAGGCTCCAGAATCCTTAATACATTCAACCAATAACCCCAGTTTTGGTCAACCATTTTTATGGTGTTCTTAGGTGTCCAATTGTCATTGTAAACACAAAAATCATCAGTTGTGCGATTTATTACATTCACAAACTCCCACCCAAATCGTGTCCCTTGATAAAGTGTGTTTGACAAAACTTTTTTTAAGTAATTGTCCGAATAATCGTAATCACTACCATTAAAGGTCATATGCTCTGTAATTGCCCAATCCCTTTGTGTAGAATCTTTTACTTGCCAAACTCTGTCATACGCTTTTTGATTGGGAGATTTGGTTCCCAGATGCCAATGCCAATTTACCTGAATTATATTGGGCGATGTCAGATGTGTTAAAAATTCAATTGGATCACCAACTCTGTTCATCTGAACAGATTCGATAGCATCTAAATAATCTACTGCAACATAAGCCGAACTACCTGCTACTGAGCGGTATGCTTCAGCTTCGCTATTTACCCATGCTGCCAAAGATTGAGCCCTGAACTTATTCCATGTAGGATTTTTGATAAATGCTGCCGGTATTGGAAATGTTGTGGGCATTTTTGAAGCTTCATCTGTTATGTTGTTAGTAATTCTCCATTGCTCATATTCAGTTTTGGCATTATCACTATAATCAAGATTAAATGCTCCCATGTACTGAGGTTCAACCGATGTCTCAAAATAGAGAATCTTTTTTGTATCAATTCCTCTTGCCAAATTTTGAATAAATAAACTTGAAGCATCTCTGAATCCTTGATGAAAAATTGAAACAACTTTAGAATTAAAACCATATTCCGTATCATAAACTAAATCACCCTTATCATCCACAGCTTGTGCTTCAGGATATCTTATCCAAAATGGTTCTACAAGATTACTTCCTCCTACTGAAGCCATCTCAACACCAAGACAGGGATACATTCCTTTATTATAAATTGCATTAATGGCATTATTTAACGGTTCTAAAGATTTGTCAATTATCCCATCACCGTTGACATCAAAGAATTTCCAGTAACAGGTCATTTCTATGGTATTATAATACTTGTTTTTAAGCGTATCCAAGCTGGCTATCAACATATTAACATCAGCCGCACTTGCATAATTATAAAGCGGCTTGGCAATTTTCAAGAATTTCCATTTCCCATCCAAATAGAACTTCCCGTTCTTAATTTCCCACTTAGTATAATCTACAATCGGATTAGGATCAACAGGTGGGTTTGGTACTGCTGACGGGTAAACTTCATATAGCCGAACATTATCAATAAACATATTTCCTGTAGCCAAATTCCCAACTTCATCTTTCAACCTAAATGCAATCCAGCAATAAGCCGAACTAACCGGAGACAAAGCCTGAAACGAAAATTCATCATAATTGCCAGTTAGAGCTATAACTTCAGTTTGTTCTCCAATTACATGCTTTGTGGCATCAAAAAAACCAAATGTAACTACAGCATATAATCCTTGGGGTTGATTGCTTTTTACAAATCCCTTCAAATTATAAACTCTTCCTCCGGTTACGGAGGGTTGTGCATCCCAGTTATCAAACCCTCTATCCAAAACGGTTCCATCGTTAGCAACATAACTTATCATTACCGCTTTCGATCCACTAACTGCTGATGTGCTGATTTGCGCAGTACTACCCAATGCGTTGGGTACTTCAAAGAAACGCCAACCGACCAGCCCATTTTCAAAGTCACCGTTATAATTAGTCAAAAGATTAGGCTGCGACCATGAAAGTGTAAGGCTCGCAAATATGAAAAATATTAAAAGGTATTTTTGCATTATTTGTTATTTCATTTACTATTTCTTGATGTTTTTGTACAGAAAATATGTTTATTTTTTACGGTGTCTCATATTGTTCAACTGCTGCGTTACTTTCGATGTTTGCTGAGCCTGTCGAAGCACGAACTCAATTACCGAGAGGCAGACACACAGGTCTGCCTCTGCTACCACAATCTCAGCGCCTTGCATTGGGACACTTCTAAAACATCCTATTGTTTGTCGGTTGAGAATATTTGTTTTGAAACAGCCCCAACATCAACTATCAAATAGGCTCTAATTAACAATTAACTTTCTTGTTAACTCCACTCCATTTGTTATTTGTATCCCTACATAGTATATTCCAGGCTCCAAATCACTAATGTTAATTCTGTCACAATTTGAATTAACAGTTTTCAATTTTTGTCCATTTATACTATATATTGTTACTAATTCCGGTTTCTCCACCGATTGGATATTAATATATTCCCTGGCAGGAGAAGGATAAATTCTGTAAAAATCTTTTTCTGATAACGATAACACGTCACGTGTAGAAACAATTATTTGTTGATTCAACTGCACATCGTCAATCATACATTCAACAGGACCCGCAGGCCATCTGGAACCATCTGCGTTAAACGCTCTGAAACCAATATTTAAGGTTGCCGCATTGACTGGAGCATGTAAAACAAAACTGTGTTGTGTATATGCATCACTTAAAATCCAGGTTCCATCTTTAGGATCTGATAACACGTTATTGCCGCCATCGTAAAATACACTGCCCATATTTAAAATAAAAGGTCCACTTAATGATTTTGCCCAAGCTGAAAAAGTATAAGTTTCCCCAGGGGTTACAGGGATGGATTGTTGATGCAATATGAGATCAAGTGTTGAGGCATTATTTTCCCAATGTACATGTGCTGCGTATGTACCACTATGCGTGTCGGAAGATGAAATATTGAATGTACTTAATGACGAACTTACCTCCACAAGCTGCCAATTTTCAGTCGTCCCTAATTCGAAATCACCATTACGTGAGTGCAAAAGATTATAATTATTCGTCGCTAATTGATAAAGTTGCACATCATCAACATACAACGTGCCGGCAGCATATGCTTGTGCTGCATCCAATAATCGGAAAGCCACAAAACATGATGCAGCATTAGACGGTGGTAGAAATTGTATTGAATATTCTTTATATGCAGTTGTCAATGACCTCATAATACTTTGTTCTGATAAGTAGTTATTGCCACTATCGAAGAAACCTACAGTCATTTTAACCTGAACTCCGGAAGGATTATCGCTTTTCAACCATGCTTTTAACTCATAAACTTTGTTCGCTTGCACAGGAGGGAAACTGGCCCAATTGTCTAATGCACGATCGGCTACGCTTCCTGTAACAAATGTTAGCTTAGCAGCGTATGTACCACTATGTACGTCAGAAGTGATGATTTGACAACCACTTCCAAGTGGATTTGGTACCTCAAAAAAACGCCAATAAGTCATGTCTCCCGTTTCGAATCCTCCGTTATACCCGCTCATAATGTCCGTTTGAGCTTGTGTAGTAACTACACAAAAAAATAGGATGAATAATAAATAAACTTGTTTCATAATAAATAAATTTTTAATTGATGAATAATAATGTTAATTAAATTAGTGAAATTAAATGTCAGTGAAAACTATTTCTTAAAAATGATTTGTTAATTAAATCGGCAAGTGAATGGAACCTTGGGTGTTCCATACGATTATATTCTATTTTTTCATTATTAATAAACATACATTACTGATTAGTTTGATTATACGTAGTTTTAAAAAAATGGAAAAAGTTATACGCATCAATCACCTCGATATCCAATTCAGGCCTAAGTCCTCTTAACCGCTCAATGGCAGAAATTACCTGACTGGGACTCGTCCATACAATCCTAAAAAAATAATAGGTGGGGGTGTCGTTTAATGAGGCTGGTATTGAAGCTGACATATCTCGGGCGGCACGTTCTGCATTATAAAAATCACACACGTTATTGATTAACTCGATCACCGGCATTCCTTTCCAAACATGCGG
Source organism: Bacteroidetes bacterium ADurb.Bin174 (assembly GCA_002070265.1). GTDB lineage: Bacteria > Bacteroidota > Bacteroidia > Bacteroidales > Paludibacteraceae > Paludibacter. Next base: position 90,377 of record MWCX01000038.1, read on the forward strand.
ATCGGGTAATTTACCTCCGGCATTATGAAAATCCAACACAATTGTCGCAAACCCGTCGGGAGAGAATTGAAGAAATGCATCTTTTACTGCGGGAGTCGGCTCGTCTACATCCAATACCATCGGGGACAAGGAGATATCCCATTGCTCGTAAAACTTCTTGTTATGCTCAACAAACAAGGGCAAATGTTCAGTAGCAATACGACTAGGATTCATATACCCCGCCGCACTTGCATCGGCCGCAAAAAAATCATTATCCGTTTTCGTTTCATACAAATATTGCATAATGTCCGGATATGTTTCAGACAAATTGGGGTTCACGCCCCATAACAGCGGTATGGTACCCCTCGCCGGATCATCCCAGAAAGTAGGTAAAAACACGTACAAAGGAGTAGCCGAATCATAATCAGCCATCAATATACTGATGTAGGTTTTCCCATTTTCAGGTGTACGGAGAGCAGGCCGTCCTTGTTTCATCTTTTTTTGAGGAGCCTGAGAATGGATGGACTGATTGAAACAATCGTGGGCAACCGTATTTTGATAACAATTATACGGGGAGATGAGAAAAACCGTCTCCCACTCCGTTGGTACCGGGTCATGCTTGCTCGGGTAACCCTCTATATTACTATATTTAGGGAAGGAAAAGAACCCCGCCACTTCGGTCATCTGTTCCCCTTTCGTTAACTTCAGAACGGCTTCCAACATCATCTTATATGTTTCCAAATCGGTTCCAAGCGCTTGTCCCGGATCATCCAACGGAGTTTCATCTCCCCAAGGTGACAGGTCATACACGAATCCCCGGTTATAGACCGCCCAATCTCGTGTAACAACGTAAGATATATCTCCTTTATGTCTTGTCATATATGAATCTTCATAAAGGAACAGCCAATGGGGGTTACATCGTCCGGTTTCCAGAAATTTACGGATGCCCCAACGATACGCATCATTTTTTTTGCTGCCAGTCTCTGCTCCTGTAAAAACACCCCTGAAATCCTTTATCACGGGTAAATTCAATCGATCCAAATAGGTTTTTGCCATCTCCGGGCTTAAAACCAAACCATTTTCAAGTCCGGCTAAGGTGGTTGCCAGATTCAGCGTGGCTGGGACTTCAGTATCCCAAATAATTACCCCCTTGAGTTTACTTTTTGATAACTCGAGTAACTGATCAAAAGAGGAAACGGGAAACTTCTCTTTAGTCAACCACCCATTTTTACCCAACTTTTCCAGCCAATAAACGGGTCTGTTCAAGGTATTGGATTCAATGTACAATTCTACACCCTCTCTGTTCATAATTCCCTGTATGCAAGCTACAGCCACCGCTTCATCGTAAAATGACTTAGTGGGTAAACCCTTCAACGTGTAAACGTACATTGCGTTCTCAGGTTTCACTATAGGAGGTATTTCCGGTTGCGGGTCTTTTCCGTTACAAAAGGAAAAAGCCAGAACAACACAGATTAGTAAAACGGAAATGAAACTATTCAGCGAGTTCATACGCTTTATTCAAATAGTTATTAATGCATTAACAGCGAGTTTTAGTTGCCGATTACACGACAACTAAAACCTGCTGAAAAATCAAAATTCCTCGTAAAACTTCAGGTGGTCAATCTTGATTTCCACGGGACCATTCACATCAAGGTGATAAATCCTGAAGAAGTTTACACGGCTCAAATCAATTTTACCACCGGTTTCCTCACCCTCAGAAAGTTTAAGGACAACCTTGTTCCACCCATTCTTCAGACGCAATTGACTCATGAAATTCCAGTGCAACTCTTGCGAGTCCGGGTTACCCGAACTGGTTATCTCTATTTGGCCTGGCCAATCCCAATTAATAGCGGAAACATCGGAAATGTACAAGTAAAATTGAAAAACACCATATTTAGAATCTACGTTCGCATTCACCGGTGTGGCGAAATTCCTTTGAATAACAAATCCACCATTAGTCTGAAATTTAACGGAATATTTGCCTTCCTGCGGATCGGTTGAATCCAACTCGGGGCCATTGCCACCTGCCCATCCTCCTGTGGATTCACAATCATCTAAGAGGGTACCTTCCGGCTCAACTTCAGAAATAACCTCTCCCACATTGATCTGCACGGCCGTCGCATAATTAAATTTAGCTCCCGCAAGGCTGCTAACCGCTCCCACTCTAAAGAAATAATCCTCATTAGGCTTCAACAGGGCTGTGTTCTTGCCCACGTTAATAACCACCTTAAAGACCTCATCCTCATTTACCTGACGATTCAATACCACTTCGGATGCTACCAAGTACACGGATTCACCCACGATAGGCTCACTATGAGCGTACAAGCCAATTTTTGACACTGCGTCGGGTATAGTTTGTTCTAAACGAAAAGTTGCTACCACGCTGTTTCCCTCTTTCACGATCTCAACGTCTTTCACCCTGATATACGGTGTTACAAAGAAGTCGAGCTTCGTATCCTTTTTTATGAAAACCTCTTGTTCTTCGATTTGCAAGAAATTACGTTGGTCGGGTTGCACTGTGTAGGTATTAGAAAACAAGAGTGTGTTGGCGTACGTACCGTCGTTTTTTACCCTCAAATATTGTGCTGCCACGGGATCATACCCATGTTCAACAATCTTGATGGTCGTACCATTTATTATATCAGTTTGCACAAGCTCATTCGTTTCTGAATCAATGATGCTACCCGTGATTCCTGCATCGGGAAAATCATAATTATCCAGTTTACAAGAGTATAATAAGAGTAGGCTTAAAGCAACTACCTGTATATATATAAATACCTGTTTCATAATATTTTTTGCTTTGAAAATTAGTATTGAGGATTCTGAATCAAATCATTGGAACCAATACCCGGGATAGGACTATAATACATCCTCCGATCAAAAGTTAACGGTATTCCACGAATGACATACTTTCTAACGAAGATATATTTAGGGGGACTCACTCGTAGGTCCAGTACGGGACACAACGCCTTATGAATAGTATTGGTAAACTGTTCATGAAATTCTCTCCTGCGGATCAAGTCCCACCAGCGTTTATTTTCGAAAGCAAGCTCAACCCTTCGTTCTCTAAGAACATTTTGCAAAGTTAACGGGATATCAACGGTATGCCCGGCTCTTCTTCGAGTCGCGTTTAAAGCATCCTTAGCCACTTGTTGAGCATTGTTTTCCGTGTAACCACTTTCAACAACCGCTTCTGCGTAGTTAAGCAAGATTTCCGCATACCGGAACTCCATCCAGTCGTTGGTTGAGAACCCCAACCCGTTATTCCCATCAACGGGAGTGGGAGATAAAAACTTCTTAAAACTAAATCCGGTACGCGTCATTTCCGGCAAATGTTGTTGATCAAACCCGGAATAATCCTTCCAGGCATCAGCCCCAAAGGTATGGTAAGTAACACCGTTTACCACTAAGGAAGCTTTATCCGCTTCGATTACCGGGGTTCCATCCGGCTTAATAAATCCAGCCTGAATATTGATTACTTCCCCTTTCCACTCAGTTCCCGGCAAAATAACCGTCGCCCATAAACGAGCATCCTTACCCTTGAAGATATCATAGGGCGTATCAAAACGAAGATAAGATTTAGTGCCATTATACCCGTTATAATCGTGAATGTTCCCATCTTGCGTGGTTACAATAGGGGCGTCATAGCCTGGGTTTGAATAGCTCTCATAGATATCAACCAGTTCCAACGTGGGGTTCATTCTCCCGGGGTGAGGTGAACCATCTGCAGTTTGATTGGGATTATACCAAAAATCTATCGAGTGTGCGCTTCCCGGCTTTCCATATCCATACACCAATATTGCCTCCTCGGGAGCTACGTTCGGATCCTGAAAAAGCTTCATCAGGTTGCTCACCGCTTCATCCACGGAGCTTGGATTAGGCTTGTAGAGTCCGTGTACCCCTCCATCCATCACGGCTTTTGAAGCTTCTATGCACAGCTTATAATAGTGGTCCGCGAAGGAGGGGTTCATTCCAACTAAGTCCGCAGAAACGGCTTCACCAGCAAAAGGTGACTTGCTCCAATACTTGGCAATTGATGCCGCGTGGAGTGCTGCCCTGGACTTAAGCGCGTAGGCTGCCCATTTCGTTGCCCTTCTCGCATCGTTTCCGCCACGGGTAGAGGGCAAATACTTTATCGCTTCATCGCATTCAGACATTATAAAGTCCCACGTATCTTTTTCCGTACTTCGAGGCACCTTGAGTTGTTCTATATCGGACGTATATTCCTGAAACTCGGAAATGATGGGTACTCCGCCGTATCGTTTTGCCAGCCCGTAGTATCCAAACGCTCTTAAAAAATGGGCTTCAGCAAGTATCTCGTTTTTCTTTTCTTCGGTAAGCGTAGTGATGTTAGGTATCTCTTTCATCAGCAAGTTTACGTCCCTGTTGAATTTGTAGCCTGCATCCCACCACGGGAAGTTTTCCCCATCTACCAAATGGTTGAATTCCGAATTAACCGCGTTTCCTGTTTGCGCATCCGGGTGAATTCCTACCGTGTTTTGCAATCCGGTATGAAAGCCTACCCGATTATAAGTGAAATCCTCAAACGGTGCTTGATAGTACAAGTTAGCCAAATACACGCGAATGCCGTCTTCACTACCCAAAAGTGTTTCCGAACTCACCTTGTTCAAAGGTTTCAAATCCATTATATCTTCACGACAAGATGTAAACAATATCAGTGAAGCAAATATTATTAACAATGGTACATTATTGCATTTCATATTTTCAAAATTTACTAGTTATAAATAAGGTTTCATATTAAAACGTGAGATTGAGTCCAATATTAAAACTCTTGTTCAACGGATATACCCAACCTGCGTTATGTGCCCCCTCTATCCTTTCCGGGTCAAAAGGCTTCACAAACGGGTCGGTCAATGTTAACAAGTTGTATCCGTTCAGGTATACACGAACGTTTTCCACATTCATAAAACTCAACACGTTTCTTGGTAATGAATACCCTATTTCTAAGGATTTTAACCGCATATATGAAGCATCCCTTCGCCATACGGAGCTCTCGCTGTACATGGCACCCACATCGGGTTGCCTTCTAATTGCGGGCCATTCGCCTGCAACCCATTCGCTGTTGGGGTCAAACGGGTCGGCCAAATGCCATCTATCATAAAAATAGGCAGGCATATTGCCATCATTCCAGAGCATGGTCGCGTAATTATGGGTAAATCTCACAGAATATTTACCAGAACCTTGGAGCAGCATGTTAAAGTCAAAATCCCTATATTTCGCACTGAATGTAAATCCGTAATGTACCTTGGGATTCCCTCCCCATGCAATTGGAATAACATCATTCCCATCTATCACTCCATCCTCATTAACATCTCTGTAACGAAAGTCACCAGGTAATTCTCTGCTATTACCCAATGTGCCATTTTGGATGGGCGCGTTGATTATCTCGTCTTTCGATTGAAACTGCCCGATATAATCATACATCCATACAATATCTTGCCAACGTTCATTTTGTCCATGCCGCCAACGATCCATGCTGTTCACAAATGGTCCGCGCTCTGCGTAAACCACCATTGTACGGGCGAAATTGAAATTCATACTCGCATTAAAACTGAAATCTTTAGTCACCTGTTTCCCATATCCCACGGCAAACTCAATTCCTCTAACACGGTCTTTATTTAAATTTTCCTGAGGCAGGCTTGCACCGAACGTATTAGGCAAGGTAGCATTACGGTATGCCAAGAGGCCAGTTCGGTCACGTTGATACACGTCAAACTCCACTTTTATCTGGTTTTCAAAGAGACCTAAGTCAAACCCAATATCTTTTATGTTCGACTTGTACCATATTAACTTTTCATTCACCACTCCAGGAGCCGCCGCACCATTCGTCCAGGTGCCATTGACGAATTCGTACCCTCCAATGTTCAAAGAAAAACCTCCCACGTGCTGAAAAGGGCTTCCAGCGTCTTCACCTACCAATCCATACGAACCCCTCAGCTTTAAATTAGACACAAAAGAAACGTTTTCTTTGAAAAAGGGCTCCTCGGATATGCGCCAACCTGCAGATACAACTGGGAAAAAGCCCCATCTCCTGTCCGGATGATACCGGTATGAACCGTCATATCTCGCTGCCACTTCGAATAAGTACTTGCCCACGTAATCATAGGTGAATCGACCTAAAAGAGATTGGAAACCGTACATATTTTCCATTCCACTCGTCATCTGATTGTTCTCATCCCCCATATCTATCTGGTCAATCGTATAAAACTGGAACTCTCTCCGCATTCCGCCACCACGCGACCAACCGTTACGTTCCTCATAAACACCGGTCACACCAATATTATGCCTTTCCGCTAGAGTTCTATGATAATTCAGATGCATTTGTAGGGTAATTCCGTTACCATCCGACCAGCTATTAAACAAGACGGTCGGATGCCCATAGAGGAATGGGATGTAGCTATCAGCCGTCTGATCGTACGTGTACATGGAAAAACTTTTATGTAGCGATTTAGCAAAGCCGTTTCCGTGTTCATAATAAGCAACCCCCTTAAGTTGAAGCCCTTCAACGAAAGGAACGTTATAAATCAATGAGGCGGATGACTTGAATGATTTACTAACCCCTTTCCTGTATCCCACCAAGTCAGGATTAGAGAGAACTACCGGATTATATGCCTGCCCATCATAAACGTAAGCTGGATAATCCTTATTGTTGTTTGCGTAAGGGGTATGTATAGGTAAGTCTGAAACCGTACCCCTTATAATTTCAAAAAAACTCCAACACGAACCATCATTCTTGTCGTACCACCCGGACAAATCTATCTCCGCACTAAGGTTCTTGGTCAAACGGGCAGTAACATTCGAACGTATCGAGTATTTTTCATAATTAATGGCGTTCGACTTTAAAAGACCTGGATCATGTAAATACCCAAAACTGGCATAATAGTTAACTTTTTCACTCCCTCCTTGCACCGAAAAAGTATGTTGTTGCTGTAATGAGTATTTCTTGATCGTCTCGTTATACCAATCAACACTTTCATACCCATCCACCCCTTGTCTCCAATTTTCCACTTCCTCTTGGGTGTACAAGGGAGCCGATCCCATGTTAACAGCCGCGTCGTTTCTCATAACGATCCACTGATGTGCATTTGCCATTTTGGGCATTTCAGTAGGTGAACTAATGCTGACCGAACCGTTGTATTTAAACTTTGGCTTACCTTCCGCTCCACGTTTCGTAGTAACCAAAATTACACCGTTCGCTGCATTCATACCATAAATGGCAGCCGCACCGTCTTTTAGTATTGAGATATTTTCAATATCATCCGGATTCAATCTCTGGAATTCGGCTCCGCTTACGCGAGTCGTCCCATCTATGATGAAAATCGGTGCGCCAAAACCACGAATATTAATCATGGCATCATAATCACCCGGTGCCCCTGTATATTGACGTATCTGCAAACCGGATATCTTACCTTGAAGTCTTTGAGCTAAGCTGGTGTGAGTCGTAGTCAGTATCTCCTCGTTTTTTATAGTACTGATAGCCGCAGTGAGATTTCCTCTCTTTTGTGTTCCATACCCTATGACAACTATATCTTCCAATTGATAATCATCTTCGATTAAGACAACTGTAAGAGTATTATTGTTTCCAACCGGAAGTTCCTGGGTTGTAAATCCCAAAAAAGAAAATACTAATATCACATTGCGATTAGGAATATCAATGGAGTAATATCCGTTTTCATCACTTATAACCCCCACACTTGTTCCTTTAATAACGATAGTAGCACCTGAAATTGGTTCTCCCATGTTATCTGTTACTCTACCGGAAATAGTTATCGATTGTTGTGCAGTACTAACTATATCTGAATTATAAGAAATATCTACTTTGTTAGACAAACTTTCGTTTATAGAATTTCTCTTTTCAAATTCCAAGTTACCATTTGGAGTAAAGCCTGTACTGGCATATGATGGTGTCCGAAAGACCATCATCAGAACAACGCACCATAAAAAAACACCAATTAAATGTTTATATTTTTCTTTCATACATTTTTATTTGTTAGTTCATTTTTTATTTCATTAAACAGGTGGTTCGAATTGTTGTTTAGTCGTTTTTCATAGGCGTGTTTTTTTTGTAAATTAAACATGTTTTTCAGGTAATTCGGCTTTCACAAAACCGGTTAACTTGATTTAAAAAAAAACTAATTAACACACTAACTCTGTATCAGTTACATATCGTTTTATTTCATTACAACCGTTAATTTCCTCCATGAGAACATCTACAGCTTTTTCTTCAGAAATTTCTATAACACAACTTTCTATACGCCACTTTGCTAAACCGGTTAACCTAATTTATAGAAAAATTGTATACACAAAGATATGATTAAAGTAAAACATGTAAAAATAAAATCAATAGATTTAACGATATTTAACAACATGCTCATATTTTACATTTAACCTATTTTTAACTACATCTGGTATCAATATTTTTAAAGTCTTGTTTTACAGATTTTTATTCTTCATTTTTGGATACTTCAAACCTTTTAACAAGTTACAAGCATTTACATCATAATTTCTGAAAAAGTAAATAAGGGTTGATTTAGAAAATTTTTATTTTAATAAATTCCTCAAGAATTCCCTAAAAGATACGTTTCTGCTTCCACGCTCCATAACCCGTTGTGACGGTCAGAAATTTCGGCTAATTTTTTATACAATTCGTCGGTTTCACCCAGTTTAGCAAAATCCGAAATCGGAGTGAGCGGCATTTTCAGATGTGTGTATATTAATTTTTTACCTCCGGGAATGTTAGGCAAATTATTGGTTGCATCAGCAACCGCATTCAATCCTCCAATATGTGTAATTAATCCCGCAGGATCAAGACCTTTACGCATAATATCAAGAGCCTCTTTTATATCTTCGGTATTTCCTCCACTTGTACCAACAATATGAGTATAAGCATAATGCACATTGTAGAAATTCATCATCGCACTGAAATTCGGATTGTCCGGGCCAGCAAAAAAATTCAAACAACCATCGAATCCGAGAATGGCATCGCCTTGTTCAACTACGGAACGTACGGGGGCGAAGACAAAAACATCATCGTATCCTGTTCCTCCACTGATAGCCTTGAGTTCTTCCACCGGATTCTCTATCTTTCCTGTATTTACGTAACGCAAATCGATTCCACGCGAAGTAGCAAATTCAACAGTGTAAATAGATGCAGCACGATCAAGACGAGCCTGATCAATATCAGTAACCACGAACAACGACGGCTTCATATCTTCACGACGAAGCACATAGTTAATCGCGGCAAGTCCCATCGGACCAACTCCGGCCAGCAAAGCCATTTTTCCTCCATTAACGATCTCCATCTTGTGCTTGTAACTTCCGGGCGTAGTGTGATAATTGGCGTGCATAGTGCCGATAATGCACGACAACGGTTCAGCAAGCGATGCGGGATAATATCCTTCACCGTGATAGGTCAACAGACAACCCATTTCCATCACTTCGTTGGGGATAATCACATAAGTTGCATCGCCGCCGATATATGGATAACTGTATCCGGGAGCGCTTAAAATGCCCACAGGTCCATCTTCGTAATATAATGCGGGCTGAATAGAAAATTTATTGCCCGCTTTAAACTTGTGCGCCCATTTACTACCCACCTCCAACAATTCTCCAGCAAACTCATGTCCGATGATGATGGGGTTTTTGTCAACGTCATCAGGTATCCGTTTGTGGTCTGCACCTTGTGAAGATGCTTTATACGTTGACATACACAACGAATCGCAAACTACTTTGGCTAGTATTTCGTCGTCTTTAATGTCCGGTAGTTCAAACTCTTCCAGCCGAAGGTCCTTTTTTCCATATAATCGTACCGCTCTCGTTTTCATATTTTTTTGTTTTGTTATAAAATTAGAATTTCAAATCGTAAAATTCTATGGAATCTTCCATAAAATTATCTACCCCTTTTTCTGTCATCGGGTGGCTTGCTATTGCCATAAGCACGTCACACGTAGCAGTTACAGAATGACAACCATGCCACCCCAAAAGTCCCCCTGGGGGATTTAGGGGGCTGGGGCTTTTCTTACACTCCTCCTTTCGCCCTTCTCACCATCTCCCCATCCGTAAAATTCTCTCCCGGCAGATAACCTTCAAGCGGTTGAATGCGTTCGTGTATCATATCCAGGAACCAGCTTACCTGCGGGAAGAACGAGCCTTCCAACTCATGTGCAGGCGTAATCCAGTTGCGTGAACCAAGTACCGCCACAGGCGCATCCAAATAATCAAAGCAGAGCGAACCGATATTGGCCGCCAAATCGTTCAGGAATGAACCGCGAGCAGTAGCATCGCCGGCAACAATGATCTTTCCGGTTTTTTTAACCGATTCTATTACCTTTTCATAATTAAACGGTACAAGTGAGCGGGCATCAATCACTTCGGCACTCATGCCGTATTTTTCTTCCAATTCCCTGGCGGCTTGCAGTGCCGGGTAAAGTGTATGTCCGATGGTTAAGAAGGTGATGTCCTTTCCTTCTTTTTTCACATCCGGTTCACCGATAGGGATTTCGTAATATCCGGTTGGTACACCACCCTTGTGGAATTGCTCACCTATATCATAAATTCGCTGACTTTCAAAGAAAACAACCGGGTCGGTACCTTGGAGTGCAGCGTTCATCAGTCCCTTGGCATCGTAAGGTGTTACAGGGAAGCACACTTTAATGCCCGGGATATGTGCCACAAGCGATGTCCAGTCCTGCGAGTGCTGAGCTCCGTATTTTGAGCCGACCGATACACGAACAACCACAGGCATCTTCAAGACGTTTCCGCTCATTGCCTGCCACTTGGGCAGTTGGTTGAATATCTCATCTCCCGCACGTCCGATAAAATCGCAATACATGATTTCAGGTATTACCCGTCCGCCACACATGGCGTAACCGATAGCCGTGCCAACGATGGCTGCTTCGGAAATGGGTGAGTTGAACAATCTGTGATAGGGCAATGCTTCAGTCATTCCTCCGTAAACGGCAAATGCTCCACCCCAATCTCGGTTTTCTTCTCCGTAGGCAATCAGGGAAGCATCTTTGTAGAACCTGTCCATTATCGCCTCAAAAATGGCATCGCGCAGTTGGAACTGTTTCATCTTACTGAACGGTTTTCCCTCGGCATCAAATGCAAAACGTTCTTTTTGGGCAATCCTCATGGCGCGTGAGTTTTCCTCCAGAGGCATCAATACTTCGGGTTTTGCATCCGAGAGACTATCCGCCGAGCCGTTTGAGAACATCATATCGCTGATAATTTCCGGGTTTTTCATCCGGGGAGATATCTCATCATCAATGGCTTTCAAAAACATTTCGTAAATCAATGCTTTGATTTCTTCCCGGATCTTATCCAAATCCGCCTGTTTTGCCACACCGGCCTCTATCAGCTCTTTTCCGTAAGATGCGATACAGTCGTGAGCTTCCCAGGCTTCCACTTCTTCCTTGGTGCGGTACGACGATGCATCCGAAGGCGAGTGTCCGCTGTAACGATAGGTAAGCACATCAAGCAGTACGGGTCCGTTTTTCTCTTCAATGACTTTTCTTTTGCGTCTGTAGGCATCAATCACAGCCAAAGGGTTGTAACCGTCCACCCTTTCGGCATGCATCTGCTCGGGATTTACACCCGCGCCTATGCGTGCGGCAATGCCGTAGCCCATCGTCTCGCCGCTTGTCTGACCGCCCATTCCGTATTGATTATTCATGATGTTGATAATCACGGGCAAACCACCCTTCATATCTCCCTCCCAAAGCTGTTTGAACTGGTCCATTGCCGCAAAGGTAATTCCTTCCCAAACAGGTCCGCAAGCCATCGAAGCATCACCGATATTGGCAACGACCAGTCCGGGTTTGCGGTTAACCTTTTTGTACAGGGCAGCACCTACGGCAATATCGCCCGAGCCACCTACGATGGCATTGTTGGGATATACCCCAAAAGGAGTAAAGAAGGCGTGCATGGAGCCTCCCAGACCTTTGTTGAAACCTGTTTCGCGTGCGAAAATCTCAGCCAGTGTTCCATAGACAAGAAACCGCTTTGCCAACTCTTTGGTCGTTCCCTTGAAATCTTTTTTTACCACATTCAGGACGGCTCCATCAAAGAAGTTCTCCATGATTTGGGTGAGCTGTTTATCTTCAAGCTTATGGATGGCAGACATTCCCTTGGCAAGTATTTCGCCGTGTGAGCGGTGACTGCCGAAGATAAAGTCATCCACGCCAAGTGTCCAGGCCATACCCACTGCGGCGCTTTCTTGTCCGATGGACAGGTGAGCCGGACCGGGATGGTTATAAGGCGTTCCGTTGTATTCACCTTTGGTTTTGATCAGATTGAGCATGGTTTCAAACTCACGGATCAATGCCATATCGTGATAAATGGCTTTAAACTCTTCATCCGTAAAATTTTTGCGCTCATCTTTTACCGTTTTTTGATACTGATTAACCGGAATGGGTTGAAATTCTATGAAACCGGGTTTACGAACCTCTGAGGGATTGATAAATTGAATTTTTGGCATTATTATAATATTTACGATTTACAATTACTTTAATAACTTTCTACTATTAACTTCCTGTAATACTGTCATTTGCTGAATGGCAATTTGATTGAGTTTTGTTAGCCGCTGACTTTGAGGTATTTTTTCTTCAATAAATAGGGCATTTAGGTTTTCCATATTGGATAAGCATATCAGTTCGTTTATCGAAGCGTAATCGCGAATATTGCCTTTCAAGTCGGGATTAGCTTCACGCCACTGTTTTGCTGTAATTCCAAACAATGCTACATTCAGTACATCAGCTTCGTTGGCATAAATGATGGCGGTTTGCTGCGGTGTAAGCTCTTTTGGAATTAGGTTTTGTTGAATAGCATCAGTGTGAATACGATAATTTATTTTTGCTAATTCACGCTTGGCAGACCAACCAAGTTGCTTTTGCTCCTCTTCTTTTAGGCGTTGAAATTCTTTGACAACGTATAATTCAAACTCCACTGATATCCAACTTGCAAACTTAAAAGCGATATCTTTATGGGCAAAAGTACCTCCATATCGTCCTGATTTTACCAAAATTCCGATTGCATTGGTCGTTGTAACCCATTTTTGTGGTGACAAAGTAAACGCATTTAGTCCGGCTTCTTTCCTAAACCCCTCGAATTCGAGGGGTTTAAAAACCGGATTATAAAGCGTTTCCCAAACACCTAAAAATTCAATAGTATTTCTATTTCTCATCCAGTTACCAATCACCGCATTAGTATCTTCCGAATTTTTGTATCTTGCTATATCAGTCAATGAGATATAATCGGTTTCATCGATTTTCAGGATAGTAACCTGCGTATCCTTTACATTTATTTTAGCCATAATAATTTTAGAAGTTTATTAAAAGGGCAAATTTAACTTATTTTGTTCTATGCAATAAGACATTTCCCTAAAAATCAAAAATCACCTCCTTCAAAATCTCACTAACCGTAGGATGCGGGAAAACAACCTCTTTCATTTCCTCTATTGTCATTTCCTGCTCGATAGCCATACAAGCTCCGTATATCATTTCACTGCTCGGGTTTCCAAGCATATGTACACCGATGATTTCGCCATGTTTCTCACCAACAAGCACTTTGCAAAGACCATTACCGCCTTCGTTTTCGGCTATAAATCGTCCGGAAAATGCCATCGGCAGTTTGGCTACTTTGTAGGCTAAGTTTTTAGCATTGGCACTCTCTTCCGTTTCACCCACACCGGCTACTTCAGGATTGGTGTAAACTACACCCGGAATGGCGTTGTAACGCATATGGTCATCCCTTCCGGTAAGGTTGTTTACCACAACCTCGCCTTCACGACTTGCCGTGTGAGCCAACAGGGAAAATCCCGTAACATCACCTGCAGCAAAAACATTAGGCACATTGGTACGCATCTTCTCATCCACCTTGATACCGCCACGATGCAGTTCTACTCCGATATTTTCCAAGCCGAAACCTTGCGTAACGGCACGACGACCAACGCTAAGCAGGATCTTTTCGCCTTCTACCGTATGAGTTTCGCCATCCTTTTCAAAAATAACTTTGTTGCCATCCACCTTAACCACTTTGGCATTCAGATTAAACGCTATGCCTTTTTTAGTGTAGATATCGCGCAACATGGCAGATATTTCAAAGTCGTTGTTACCCAAAATCTCGGGAAGCATCTCTATTACGGTAACTTTTGTTCCTAAGCTGTTGTAAAAGCTGGCAAACTCCATCCCGATAACTCCGCCGCCAATAACAACCAGCGACTGGGGTCGCTCTTTCATTGCTAGTATTTCGCGGTTGGTAAGAATCCTTTCGCCTGCCTCTGCCAAGCCCGGAATGGGTGGAACGGACGCCTGGGAGCCGGTACAGATCAAAAGGTTTTTGGCTATGTAACTCTCGCCATTGCAAGAGACTTCAATTCCTTTTTCACTTCTGCCCACAATGCTTGCTTCACCTTCAACAACATTTACATTACTGCCTTTCATCTTGGCCTTAATGCCTGCTACTAATTTGCGGACTATCTTGTCTTTGCGAGCCACCATTTTATCGTAAGCAAAGCTTACGTTTTCAGCAGAAACACCGTATTTGTCGGCATAAAGTGCATTTTCGTAGGTTTTTGCACTGTAAAGCAATGTTTTGGTGGGGATGCAACCTTCGTTAAGACACACACCACCCAGGTTTGTCTTCTCGAACAGCGTTACGCTAAGTCCTTTTTGTCCTGCTCGTTCAGCGGCTACATATCCGGCGGGACCGCCACCGATGATGATTAAATCTGTCATAATATTGTGGTAGTTAGTAGTTAGTAGTTTTTGGAAGTTAAAGAAGTTATTGAAGTTAGGGAAGTTAGCGTGTTCCGAGTTTCGGGGTGCGGGGTCGCGTGATCTGATTCGTTCATCATTCTTCGTTCTTAGTTCTTAGTTCTTAGTTCTTAGTTCTTCGTTTTACGTCTTTATTCTTTTGTTCTTTGTTCTTTGCTCTTTGTTCTCATTTCATTCACAATTCTCTATATTTCTTTTCACAAATAATTGTTTTTGCACTTAAATAAAAATGTTCCCCTAAATTTTCCCTTGGGGGTTAGGGGGCTTCCCCCTTTGAGGGTTAGGGGGCTAGTGGGCTTTCCATTGTTTCAATTTCAATGGCAATTTGCTTTAAAAACTGAGTGGCTTCTCCGCCGTCCAATGCCCTGTGGTCGTAAGTCAAGCTCAGCCCGATATAGGGAACAAATGCATACGTACCATCACCCAAATCCTTCGGGCGGGGCACGATGGTGTTTACACCCAATATAGCGGATTGCGGCAGATTAATTACCGGTGTAAACATTTCTACTCCGTAATTCCCCAGATTGGAAACGGTGAAAGTTCCGGCTTCTGCAGAAAGGATATCGGGGTTTACGCTGCCTGTCTTGCAGGCATTTGCCAATTCTTTGATCTGATTGGATAGTCCCACAATAGACAGATCATCGGCATTTTTTATTACCGGGACCACCAGTCCGCGCTCGGTATCAACTGCCACAGCCAAATGTACTTTGTTAAAGTAGCGAATAGTGTCACCCAAAAAATGGGTGTTCACATTCGGGAACTTTTTCAGGGCTTTGATAACGGCAAAGCAAACCATATCGTTCAATGTGATATTGGCTGAGAGCGTACCACTTTCATTGGCTGCTTTTACCTGTTTGCGTAATTCCAATATGCGGCGTGCGTCAGCTCCAAGATGGTGGGTGAGTTGTGCCGAGTTTTGCAGTGAAGTGTGCATTGCCCTGGCAATGAGTTTACGCATATGGGTAACTTTCCTGTCTTCAAAATCAGTAGCATACACAGCATTTGTGGATGGAACCAAATCAATGGATTTTGCCATACCCGCTAACCCGGAACCGCCTTGTGGCTCCATGTTATCCGAGGCAGCGATTTTTTTTGCCAGGGGTGTCATCTTAGGACGATTTTCCAAAGCGGCTTTTACGTCTCTTTCAATAATACGACCGCCGGGACCGGAACCCGCAAGTGCCGATGTGTTTACTGCTTCTTTGGTAGCAAGGTGTTTGGCACGGGGAGAAATTAGCCCCCTAAATCCCCCAAGGGGGACTTTCTGTGTGGTTTCTTCAGGATCCCTAAATTCTCCAGGGGGGACTTGAGAGCCCCCTAAATCCCCCAAGGGGGACTTTAAGTCCTTTATCTTTGTTCCTTGTTCTTTGTTCTTTGTTTGTTCTTCGTTCTCAATTCTTTGTTCTTTGCTCTTTGTTCCTTGTTCTGTCTGAAGAAGCTCCCGATAGTCTTCTCCTATCTCACCAATAACCATCATCTTGTCCAATACCGGAACTTCATCGCCTTCGCCATAAAAAACTTCCAGCACAGTTCCGTCCACAGGAGATTCCTCTTCAAAGGAAGCTTTGTCCGTCTCATAAGAAAATAAAATATCTCCTTTTTTAACGGCATCTCCCTTTTTCTTGTTGATGCTGCCGATAATACAACTTTCTACGGATTGCCCTTGCTTGGGCATGATAACAACTACAGCCATATACTGTTTTTTTAAATTTACCTTAATAACAAAATAAGTATTAATTTATAGTATTATAATAAGACTTTATTTGATTTATAATATTTTTATTTTTCCCCGGAATCAATCCACAAACTTTTTGAAATGTATAATCCAATCCTATAGTCATATAAGAATCGAATAATATATCCGGTTTGGCTCGCTCCCCATTTTCATCTGTTGCCTTAAAGCTGAAACCATATACCATTGCCTTGAGAATCTGATCGTACTCCATTCCTTGTTGCATTGCCAGCCGTATAATACCCATGAATCGATCATTTGGACCGAGTTTGCGTGGCAAATCCTGACCTACTCTAAAAATAGTATCCTTCAAGTGTTTATTTTGAAATCTTTTTAACAAATCATCAATATGATTATTTAAATGATCCTTAGTGAAATCATTTGGATACATTTTCAGCAATACTTCAGCAGATTGTAGCATTGTTTTTTTTGCAAATTCTAAAACATTCGGGTCTTCTAATACTTCATAAATATATACTGCTTCAGGATGCTTAAAATTACCGTAATATGCTGTAGTGGCATGCCCCAAATTATGGATGAATGCTTTTCTGTCAACCCATGCTTTCATATTTTTCTTAGGAGACAATCCTTTTACATCAGGAATTTCTCCGACGAAAGCTTCACCGTCTAAAATCAGATCGTTATAAGGTTCAGCAAAAACTACCAACGGATCATTATCCAAGTCTTCTTTTGTCATTATCGGAACCATTTTCCCAATACTGGTTTCTATCAATCCTATCAATTTTGTTAAAGGAAAATCAGACGGAAGATGCTTCTGTAATTCTTGGCGGATAAACTCATCGCCCGAACGCATATTTTCAGCGATGATAATATCCAACGGCAAATTGGAATTTCGCTCGTAACGCTTTAGAAGTCCTTGAGCTATTACCGGTACAATGTGTACCAACGCATTTTTTCCGACAGAAACAGCAACGATGGAAGTATTCTGCACTTCATCTATCACCGCCTGTTTATTTGTAGCCTCTATTGCTCTGACGTTTGGCACTATAATGGTTTCTTCGTGTTCACTTTTTATTACTACAGGATATGACTTTCTTTCATTTAGCAATTGCACCAGTTTAGTATCTATATCAGAAAAAACAACTTCATAACCCGATAAGCCGAAAAGTTGACCTATAAAAGAACGCCCGATTTTTCCGGCACCAAAAATCAAAATGGATTTTTTATTCATACCTCAAACATCATATTTACTCATTTATTTGCTCTCTATATTTTTCTAAATAGGGCAATATATGAGCGTACTTCTCACCCTTATACTTCTCAAAATAGGTTCCTCCTAAATAAAGACATGCAAAGCCACCGGAGACAATTCCCATGATGCATGCTTCTCTTAGGTCTATGTTTTCTTTGTCTTGCTGCAGTTGCCATACAAGAGAACTGACAACCCCACCAACGAAATTATCACCGCAACCGGTAGTGTCTCCTTCGAAACGACCAGATCTTATATCCTGCGACACAGCCTGAGATACAGGTAATTTTGTAACACGTACATCACCAAATAATTGATTACCTGCATACATCCATATATTTTCAGAGCCATTGGTGATAATTACTGCTCCAGTTTCTTTCTCAATAAAAAAGAGCATTGCATCTTCCAAGTTATTTTTTCCGCTTAAACGCAGCGCTTCATCAAAATCGGTAATAAGAAGATCAATATTTTTGTAACTGTCATCACTTTTTCCCAATGGCCATTTATTGGCCGGATTGGCTTTTTCATTTATAAAATCGAATACGGTATTTACAACTGTGATACAACCTTTCGATTTTGATTTTTGAAGTAATTCGGTCAAATGGTTGTGAATTTGCGGAACTAAAGCAGTGCCTCCGAATACTACGATATCGGAAGAAAAGAAATCATCGTCCAAATAATCGGGCATATATTCCCACGCTGAACCAATGGAATTAATAAATGTTCTTTCACCGTGTCCATTATTGTAGTCAGGGTCAGAAAGCACATCGGTTGATGGCGTTAGATGACCAATCTGATTATAATTAGTAATATCTAAAGACTTATTATTTAATGCCGATAGTAAAAATTTTCCATTCTCGTCGTTTCCATAACAGCCGTAAAAACGCACTGTTCCTTGCTCGTCCTTCAGCATTTGAGCAACATGAATAAGAGCTACAATACAAGGACCTCCAATATTCACAGTATCGGGCGAGTTCCCGCTTGTTAATTCTTTGAGAACCGTATGAAAATCTTTCTTGGAAAATTCTTCAAATTCCTCCATTAACACCAAATGACCGGGACTCAATCCTCCATCTCCCCTTCTTTTAGAAGAATATTTAGAGAAAGATTCTGATGAAAAAGAAACATTATTATAAAGCCGATCTACTAAACTACAACCCGTACCGGATACGATGATTTTTCGCTTCATAATTAAAAGTTAAAGAAAATTTTTGTAATCGGAAACTAATAAATACAGAGGATCTTCGTCCTCTTCAATAACCGGAAAACGTCCTACGGTTTCGTAAAAACAATTGTCGGATGAATCATCGTTTACTGTACTCACTTCACCTACAAGTACTCTTCCTTTTCCTTCTTCACCGTAAAAACGGTGATACATTCCCGGTTCCAAGGTAATGCTCTCGCCGGGTGTTAATATCACTTTTCCACCTGCTTTAACTATTCCTTTAACACCATCTTTTTTATATTCAACATCGGTATTATCCAAATCATCATCCTTGGTGGCATTATACAACTCAATAACTAAATTTCCGCCACCTCGATTGATAATGTCCTCCATTTTGCTCCAGTGGTAATGCATGGGGGTTTCCTGATTTTCTTCTACTATCATCACTTTTTCTGCATAGGTCTTTTTATCCACATTCAGTTTCCCATTTCTGATGGTAAACAAAAATAATCCTCTTTTATTAAAATCACCTGAACCAAAATCGGTAATATCCCACCCGAGCATATTATTAATTACTTCTTGAGCATTTTTTTTATTTCGACTCCAGTCTTCCAAATTCCAGTAAGCCCAAGGCGGCAACAAAAAGTTTTTTTCTTTTAGAAAACACTCAGCATCTTTTAAAATTTGATTAATTTCACTTCGTTTCATAATGACTTATATTTTATTATTAAACTTGATTTATTTCAATCTGTACTGTAATTAGAATACTTCATTATAACCAAATAAAAATTCACCATTGTAGTATTCTATCGCAGGAAATACTTTGTTCACATTCTTATTATTATATAGAAAGACGTAAGAAGAATTATATTCTTCATGATTTTCCACCAATACTTTTACGGTAAATAAATTATTATTAATTCGCGGTAAGTTTATAGAAGCTTTAGGCCCTCTAACATTCTGAAAACTATTACCTCCGGGAAAATTCCATGTAAGCAATTCAATTTCTTTATCTCCATCATACTGTAATAAAATTTTAACATTAGTAGGTTCAAGTTGATCGTAGGTATCATTCAATAAATAGAGTTCGCAAGAGAATTCTTCATTTTCATTCCACTCGAATTTGGGAACATAAACGCTCAACAAAACAGGTCTGCATGCGTTTTTCACATGATAATATGCCGGTTTTATTTCGTTAGGCCAGTTAATTAAACTGTTATTAGCTGCTGATGGCCATGGTTCTTGAAAACACCAATTCAGAGCCATACTGCAATGTGGCCTTTGACGACGAGCTTCTTCGTAAATAAATTTCAAACCTTCGCACTGTAACAATTGACTATACTTCACTAATTCCTCTAATGATTCTATTTCACCAAAGTATTTCTTCAATGTCGGAATTTCCAACCAACTATCTTGTTGCCAGGCACCAATTCCATGATGTATTTCCCATGCTGTATTTGTTTTTGGCGGAAATAAATCTTCTGATGGAATAAAACTCTCTAAGACACTCATATTAGAAGCACCCGAAACTGCAAATTCCGTATAAGCTGTTTTTCTTGTTTTAGGCATCCAGTCAAACACATTTTCATCAATTTCTTTATCATAAAAAAGATAATGACCATGTCCCATACCGAATAAAGGTGATGTGTTGATGTAGGGAGTATATGGGTCTAACTGATAACAAAGCGAATTTAACAAACGTAAAGGTAATGATTGGTCTGTCATTCCATTCCAAAAAAGTTCGTTTCCCCCCGACCATATAGCTAAACAAGGATGCTTCTTCACACGATTAATTATTGATGTAGCTTCCTGTTTCAGCACATTCAAATACTCAACATCATCTCCATAATTATTGCATGCAAGAGGAAATTCCTGCCATACTAGAATTCCTTCTCTATCGCAAATCTCAAAGAATGACTCCTTATTTACTATGCCACCACCCCAAACCCGTAATATGTTAAAGTTTGCTTCTTTGGCCAAAAGCAATTGTCTTTCGTATAAATCGGCTGATATTAATCCGACAAATATTTCAGGATGTACCCAATTTGATCCCTTAGCGAAAATACGTTTATTGTTGATTTCAATTGCTGTTGGCACTTCCGGCCTTGATCTGGGAAAGCGTGGATCTATCCAGGCTTCATCGTTCATTACTAGTTTAATTTTTCTAAAACCGATTTTCTGAATTTCCTCAGATAAAAGCTTATTTTTGGAATCAACTACATATAATTCACTTGTGTACAGATATGGTGTGCCATAATCATGAGGCCACCACAATTCAGGATTCGGTACTGATGCATTAAATGTAACATTATCTGATAATAGCGTTTGTTTTTTTTCTAATATTGTCTCACCCTGTGAATTTCTTAATATCCATCGAAAATTATTTCCTGACAAATTCTCTCCATCTATGTTTACTTGTAAATCTACATTCGTTAGTTCTTCGTTTAAAATATAAGAAACAGATACGTCCTTTATATGGCTCTGATTTCTTACAACCAAAAAAGTTTCGTCCCATATTCCCCGAGTAACTAGTCGTGGGTGCCAATCCCAACCATAACTAACAGCAGGTTTCACACTCTCTTTTGCATTCTGACGGTATGTTTCGGTTCCTTTTTCATAAACGATACCTGTTTTAGGTACCGGCATTAAAATAATCTTTAATTCATTATCTTCTTTTAAAAAAGGTGTTAAATCTAAATCCACATAAGTAAACATCCCTTCTTGTTCTCTTATTAGGACATTGTTGCACAATATTTTAAATGCATAATCAATACCTTTGGAATGAAAGTATAATTTTTCAAATGATTTCATAGAAGGTTTTTTAAAACTTGTTTTGTAAGTAAAAAAATAATCCTCCATCCAATCAAATTGAATAACATTATCTGCAAACCAATAGGGTTGTTTATAATTCTCATCTTTCATTACATCTAACTGAACAGCACCGGGAACAGTAGCAATTGCCCATCTTTTAGGAGTTTCCGTTGCGGTTTTATGGTATCCGATTTCCCAATTTAGGGAAATTTCATTCTGTTGCCCATAAATTCGGAAACTAAATATTATTAATGCACTGAACAGAAAAAAGATGTACCTACTCATAATTTATTTTTTATATGGATAACTTATTTTCAACCCTCTTTCATTCTAAAAGCACAATACAAAAGGTAACTCAAGGCAACTAATAAAATAGCCATACCGACAGTTTGTCCCCAAAAATCTGATACAACTCCCATTATGAAAGGAAATATTGCACCACCTGCAACTCCCGTTATTAGTAGTCCTGATATTTCATTCGCTCTCTCGGGCATTCTTTTTAAGGCAGCCGCAAAAATGATGGAAAAAACGTTAGCCACTGCAAAGCCCACAACAAAAATCAACACCAATATAGTCCATAAATTGGGTACGACCAACATAATAATCAATGCGGGTATGGCAACGAGCATACTTACAACAAAGAGCTTACGGCCTGAAAATTTAGTTAATAAAATAGCTCCAATAAAAGTACCAATGGTTCTTGCAATAAAATAAAGACTTGTGCCTAAACCTGCCTGTTCAAGGGGAATTTCTACTCTTTCCATCAGAAATTTTGGAATAGTAGTATTCAACCCTACATCTACCCCAACAACAAATAGAATTCCGACGAAAAGCATTAAAATTATTTTATCGTTCAACAAGCTGAAAGTTCCTTTAAATGAAGAGACACTTTGGTCAACAGGTTTTTCTTCTATTCTAGTCAATTGTAGCCACAACCCTGAAAGCAATGTTACTATTCCGAAAATAAGAAACACGTATTTCCAATTACCGAATTGAATAGCTGCCCATCCCGCAATGATGGGACCGAGAAAAGCTGCTATTGCTTTTACAAATTGTCCTAAAGTAAGGCTACTTGTTAATCGATTTTCATTAACAACATCCCCGACCAAAGGATTTAAAGATACCTGAATAATAGTGTTGCCTATTCCCAACAGGCTAAAGGCGATAAGCATAACGGGGAAATTGTAAACAAGAAGGGGTAAAATCATAGCAATAAAAGAAATAGCCATACTTAATATTACCGTTTTCTTCCGACCTATTTTGTTGGCAATAAGTCCTGTAGGAATGGATAGAATTGCGAACCATAAGAATAAACTCATAGGCAATAAATTGGAGACAGTATCGCTTAATCCGAAATCCTGTTTTACATAATTAGTAGATATTCCCACTAAATCTACAAGCCCCATCACGAAAAACCCCAGTAGAACCGGCAAGAATCTGTGAATTGCATTTTTATTTTCCATTGTAACTAATTTTAAATTTTATATTAGATAATTTATATCCCTTGATATTTTATTCTTTTCTTTTATTCTCAATTCAGAATTATTTAAATAAATATCACCGACACCTTTATAATCGGTTGGTATTTTAGCTAAAAAACAAATGAATGATTTCTTGACTATTTCGTTTGCATCAATGAAGTCATAAATGTTGCGTCCAAAAATTTTTCCTTTCTTTGCAACAATCGGAAAAGGTTCATGCAAACCAGTAGTGCCAAACTCAATACCGAAAGCAATAGGATTATTGTTTTGCATGGAACGCCAAAAATTAACCCACGGATAATCTTGTATCTCCCATATATATCCAAGTAATAAATTTTTGCTTGGATTACTCGCTGTTACCCAACCATACTTTTTATTTCTTTGAAATACAAATGACGATACCCTCGGCCATTCATCTTGAAATTGGCGCAGGCTAATTTGTTGCTTTTTATGAGTTGTTTCCGGCCAACGTAAAATGGGTTTTTCCTGATTCAAACTTCCATTTTCCTTATCTTCGAATCCTTTTTCGGTATTATTATCAAAAAGAGTAGTTTTATCCAAGAAAGGAGGAGCCAAAGTTACATGCTGAACAATATTATACATCCGCCCATACTTATTTAGGTTTTTTATGTGTTCAGTAACCTTTATCAACGGCTGCTCAGCCGATAAGTTTATGTCGCGAATTATTTGTAATTTTCCCATTGGAAGATTACATTTCATTGACGATTGAATATAACCTCCTAATTTTATAGGTTCTTTTATAAGGTCCCATTTTTGGGTATTTACTTCACCGTGATGTAAAAAACCGTTTTTTTGTTCGCCTTTGGATGGTGGACCCCAGCGATCAAAACATAAAAAGTGACCTTTGTAAGGAGGGTCTTCCTTATTTGTCGTTTTCCAATTGATAGGATTCAATGGCAAATCCTTTAGATGAAAATCGGAGTACGCCCCTCCTTTTAAATCTATCTCTAAAATCGATACATCATTTTCTATTTTCATTTTGCAAAATTTTAGAAATCTATTATCCCTGTTTAAGCCTGATTATAACAACCATGGCATGAGAACCATCTTCGTTAATATATTCGTGTTCTCCAAAACTCGCCGGAATAATGCAAGCTTGTAATCGTTCAATTTTTGTGAAATATTTCGGGTTCTTTTTCGAACGAATAATTATATTTTTCCCTTCCGTCAGTGTTGCAATTTGCATGTACTTTCCTTCCGTATCATTTTCAGCCTGATGTTCAAAGAAAATACGTTCGATGTGAAACGGCATTTCCCCAATAGTGGTGTACCTGTCTTTTCTGAATTTTCCGTTTCCATCAACTGTAATCGGTCGAGCTCTATGAACGTCTTTCACACGATTTTCCCTAACAAATTTATTATTGTCAAAAGAATGTTTTAAGTGCATCCTCATGGGAGGTGCCGTCATTTCTTTTTTTACATCGTCCCACGTATTCCGGGCAAAATCGAAAGTAAAGAAAGAATATTCAGTTCCTGCTACGGAAGGGCCGGTATCCATCTCCAATATCATCTGATTTCCTCCGTGCCCGTGGGTCGTTCCAGGAGGAATCAGGAACAAATCACCAACATTTGTATCCCACCTGCTAATGAAATCCTGCCAGTTAGGTATCTCTTTCTTATTGTCAGATTCCCTGCATAACCTCTCCCATTCTTCCAAATCGGCATCTTCTTTAAATCCCATCCAGGTTGAAGAATTTTTATAAGATTCTACAATATAATAAGTTTCATATCTTCCCAAAGGCTCATTAAAATGCTCTTTAACATACTGAGAACTTGGGTGATTGTGTATTGGCATGCTAGAGCGTTCGAATGGAACAGGAGTTGGAAAATAACCATCATCCAACCAAACTTGTAATGGCAATAAATCGGGATATGTTTTATGAACATAGCTACCGACAATGTCTAAAGGACGTTGCATAAAGTTTTGTGCCGGAATATTTATCATTTTTCCCTCGCCCCACGAAATCAATACACTTAACTCTATTCCCGCCAATTCGTTCCAAGCATTGCATTCCAACCCTTCAATATCCCATAAGTCTCTGTACCTGTATGCTCCCCAAGGCCCCGGTTGCGTTATTTTCACTTGTTTGATGGGTTGTTTTACCAGTTCATCAATCATGTAGTTATAGGTTTTTACATCTATAAGTTTTGGATTTGAACTATCTACACATTCTACATAATAATCCATTTTGGAAAAAACAAATTTCTTCTGACGAAGTAATAGATAGAAATCATTGTAATAATATTTTTTCCAATTATAATCCATTTCGGGTTTATCATTGCCGAATGTGACCAGTTTGCCATCCCACATTTGCCAAAGCAGAGGTTGCATGGTAAAATCGAAATAAAAAATCAATTTTGCAATGTCTGCCAATGGTTTAATTGCCGAACCTGGCCCGTATAAAATGATTTTTCCTTTATCCTTTAATGCTTTCTCCTTCAATCGTTCTATCTTTTCTTCATCCATGACATCTTCCATTACGCCTTTATCATTAACCCACCCAAAACTTGGATCATCCGTAACAAAAGGTTTCCGATAGTCCTCAATATCTTCCGTGGACTTAAAAAGCGTTGCAGCATTAATAAACTCTACTTTACTTAAGAATTTATTTTTAAGAGTGATCATGAAATCATCCCAATTTACTCCGTACCAACCGTCTAAAAGGATTAATCCGGCATCGGTATTTTCAATTATACTTACCATTCCATCATTGAAACTTTCTCTACCATAGTATATTTTGTCTGTATAATTGCCAGGAATATCTATGTAGTTTTCTGCATTTTTCTTGTATTCGTATAACGGCATAATTTTTTAATTTTTTTTATTAGACTTCAAATTCCGGATTTATTAGATTTCAACTTCCAAGAACTTCACTTCGTGAGGTTTTAATCGGATGTTTGATAAAGACGTAGGCTGTCCAACCTTTTCACCAAGAGCATTGATCTCTGTTATTTTTTTTATTGTCATATTTGGAATTGCGGAAGATAATTTAATATCTGCCGGCAATCCTTCAATTTCACGAAAATGTAGTATAAGCGATTTTTTTTGGAATGATGGCCGAATATTAATCAGTATAGCATTTGTTGAGCCATCTACATTTAATGTTTGCAATGAGGCATTAGTTAATTTGTTTTCTCCTGCGGGAAAAGTTCTCGTAGCAAAAGAATTTCTCTCACCCCATGCAAATTTTGTTGCAAACTCATTCGATGGATCGCTTGTAGATGTAATTTGATAACTCCAGCTAAAAGCTCCTTCCTGATATGCCCTAAAATTCGTGAACCAGTAATTATTCATAACCCACGAGTAAAGCCAGGGAAGACCTTGTTTTGGATAACGCTCAAATTTACCCATATTAAATTCGCTGAACTGCCATAAGGGAACTTCGTTGCTAACGACAATTATTTGTCCTACGTCGTTGCGTACGGAAACAAAATTCTGTGCCACATTCCAGTCGGAAGACGAACCGGATAATTGTTCACCCTGGGTCAGAGTACCACCGATAGTTTCAAATACGATTTTAGAATCGGGCAACGAAAAAGGAAAAGCCACATACAACGCTTCAGGATCAGTGAGTATTTTTTTATGTGCGGTGTATTTGAATTCAATTTTTTTGCTGTTATTATAAAGCCTTATTTCCATTTCAAGACCTTTTGGAGAACCTTCTTCACCTTCTTCAAATCCAGGCATATCCGACAATATTTTTATACTTTTCCAAACGCCGCCATTAACTCCTGTTTCCATTTTAATATTATGCGCCACTGTTCGATTGAACGGAGGCTTGTCGCGTTCTTTCGATGTTTCTCTGACAGGTTGTCCCAAATGATAAGAATTATTGCTGTCTATCAGCTCAATATTCATTTCTTTATCTATGAGACTATTAATAGCTCCGGTTTTTTTGTCCACTAACAATTTATAGAATTTATTTTCCAAAATTTGGGTATTTGTACCCGTTTCAGAAGAAAGAGTTTTATCGGTATCATTAATTCTTAGGGCTTTATAACCCAATGAGGGAACATTTTTTACTTCAAGCATCCAATAAGCGCCTTCAACCCTTTTGCTGATAAGCTGAGCGGGAATTTCTTCTCCTGTTGAAACATCTGTTATGTATGCTTTTTTTTCAGGAGACAATATTTCTGAATCTATGAAAAGTTCAACAGTCCCTGAACGGTCCCAACCCAATGAATTAATAACGTAAATTACCGGAAAATCCGCTTTATGCAAATACGACTGCAACCTGGCTAATACTTCTTCTCTTAATAAGGTTTCTTTTTTTACCGCTTCCCAAGCGTAGGCTCCTTTTTGCAGCCATTGTTTTACCGAATTTTCTGAAAACGGGTGCGAAATACTCTCAGCCGCACCAACTGTGTGTTCATCAAAGAAAATAATGTTTTCTTTGATGTGCTCAATTTTCTTTTCAATTTCAGGCGATAATTTTCCGTCCAACATCGAAACCATAGCTAATAATCCTTCGTTCTGCTGCATTAAATTTTGCGTTTTTCTTATTTCCGCTGTTTCGCGTGAAATGGAGCCGAAACCATCCGTCCACCAAT
This sequence comes from Bacteroidetes bacterium ADurb.Bin174, assembly GCA_002070265.1. Lineage (GTDB taxonomy): Bacteria > Bacteroidota > Bacteroidia > Bacteroidales > Paludibacteraceae > Paludibacter. The sequence continues at coordinate 118,122 of MWCX01000038.1, forward strand.
CCAACCAAGCATTTCTGTAAACAGGCAAATGTTCCGCGTGATTTTTTTCGACATATTCCATAAATTCACTTGCAACAGCTAACCTTAATTTAGGAAATTCATATTTGGAATTCCATTCTTCTATAAAGTGACAGGCGGCAGTTGAGGGAGGTGCATTATCAGTAAAATAGCCCGAAAATTGAATCCCTATTCTATCGAACGGATACCCTTTTTTCTCCAACTCTGAAATACCCCAAATCATATCGGCGAAATCGATATTTTCCTTTTCGATGTTATAAAAATTACCGGTCATATAGTGCTCTCCCCTGAATGCCAATAACCTTTCTCCGGAAAGAGCTTCCCACCAAAAACAAGTGGGAACATCAAACGGCCTAATAGACCTTGTTTCGTTTATACCCATAATGAGGTATTTCACACCTGTATTTTTTAAATAATCGGGCATACACCATGCAATTCCATTTACATCGTTCTGCATGGCAGTTCTAACCGGAATTCCCATTTTTTTTATCTCGCTCAGTGGTTGCAGAAAGTCGAACATTGTGTTCTCGTCTGCAATCTCAGACATATTGGCAAACATTCCGGTTAGCTCTATTCGTCCTTCCTCTATGCGTTTTAATAAGCGCTTAATCTGAGCTTGTGGTCTTGTTCGGATATACTCGCGGGTAACCCACGCTGACTCACACGTCCACCTGAATTTTGCTTCATCGGACAAATGATCGGTTTGATCACAGTAATCAAGCGCATAATCAATGTAACGCATGTGTTCTGCAAGTATCTCGGATTGCGGACGGGTATAGCCAATATCCGTATGCGAATGCTGAACAAAGTAAATAGTCCATTCCTTTTGAAGAGGTATAAGAGTTACTTTGTGGTTGATTAAATTGCCATCGTTTATCTTTGTTTGTATTGTAATTGCCCTGGGTTTGTTTACGGCAGGAAAAGTCAGCAAAAACTTATTGCCACCTTTCTTAATGTCTGAAACCAAAATCTGTTTCCCGTTATTACGAAATACAATTTTTCCTGCTTCATCAGATTGGCAACTTGCAACAATTTGCTGATATTTCTGTCCGTTTTCGCTAAAAAGAACGGGAGTGTTCAAAAAAACTATTTGTTTCTCATTATTTTGCCCGAAAACATTTCCGAGAACAAAAAAAGAGAGCAGGAAATAAATAATATTAATCTTATAATTAACCATATCAATTACAGCAAAAATGTTTTTACCATTGCTTACCTAAGGTTTATAATTTATTGACGAAGGCGGCGCATCCGTTGGTTCGCTTCCCCACTGTTTGTTCGACAAATTTCCCATTTCGAGTTCTAAGGTACCTCCACTGATGATATCATCGTGAGTAAACCACGGCTTGTCTAACGACTTTCCGTTCAAACGCGCTTTTTGAATGTAGATATTTTCATCCGAATTATTCTTGGCAACTACTGTAAACGTCTTG
>MWCX01000039.1 GCA_002070265.1 Bacteroidetes bacterium ADurb.Bin174
CATAAGGTTCCGTATATAATTCAACGCGGTCGGTTCCGGTTTTTGCTGCTGCTTCAATATTTTTGCAGTCGGTATCCATAAAAACAGATACCCGAATGCCTTCCTGCTTGAATTCAGCAATTACTTCCCGTAAGAAATCCTGATGCTTGATAGCATTCCATCCTGCGTTGGAGGTCAATGCCTCGGGAGGATCCGGAACTAAAGTAACCTGATGAGGCTTGACAGACTTCACCAAAGAGATGAATCGGTCTGTGGGATAGCCTTCTATATTGAATTCGGTCGTAATCAAAGGTCTTAAATCCAGTACATCTTGATATCTGATGTGTCGCTCGTCGGGTCGCGGATGAACAGTAATCCCCTGTGCTCCAAATCGTTCACAATCAACCGCAACCTGCAGTACATCGGGTATATTACCTCCCCTTGCATTGCGAATAGTGGCGATTTTATTTATGTTTACACTTAGTTTTGTCATGAGGACTAAAGATTTGCAAAATCAACAATAAAATATTTCCTTTGTAGTGGATTTATTTCTTTTATTCAGGCTACAAAAATAAACGAAATAAGCGAACAAAAAAAATATGACTATAGCCATTTTTGGAAACACATTTTCTCCTACAGTGCTGGACATTTTGAATACAATCTTCAGCTATTTTAATCACAGAAATGTGCAGTTGATTGTTGATCGTCAGTTACTTGCATATTATCAGAAAAACTTCGCTCAGCCTTCAAATTTAAAACATACAATCGACAACGATGATTTTCAAGCCGATTTTTCATTGAGTGTTGGTGGTGACGGCACTTTTTTGAATACGGCGGCGCGCATTGGTCCCAAAAATATACCAATCATGGGAATTAATACGGGGCGTTTGGGGTTTTTGACCGATGTGTCCGTAGATGAAATAGAAAAAGCTTTGGATGCGATTATGCATCATCAAATCAGCTATGAAGAACGTACCTTGTTGAAAGTAGAAGTTTCGGATGGCAGCAAGATAGATTATCCCTATGTGCTGAATGATGTAGCTATACTAAAACAAGACAGTGCCTCCATGCTCAATATCATTACTTGTTTGAATGATGAGGCTGTACATGCATATTATTCAGATGGTTTGATTGTGTCCACTCCGACCGGATCAACGGCTTACTCCATGAGTGCAGGCGGACCTTTGTTGGTTCCGCAAGCGCAGAATATCATACTCACTCCCGTAGCTTCGCACAGCCTTACGGTGCGTCCCTTGGTTATTCCCGACGACTGGAAGATTGATTTGGAGGTGCGAAGCAGAACTGGTAATTATCAGCTTACTTTAGACGGACGGACAATAATATTGGACCAGAATAAAAAAGTCAGGATCTCTAAGGCTGAATATAAGATAAGGGTAGCTAAACAATTGAATCATACTTTTTTTGATTCTTTGAAAAGTAAATTGATGTGGGGACTTGATAAACGTAATTAAATGGCTAACAAGGATATGAGCATTGTTCCGGGACCGATAGGAGTTTTTGATTCCGGCTATGGTGGTTTGACAATTTTGGATAAAATCAGGAATGAACTTCCTGAGTACGATTATATTTATTTGGGCGATAATGCACGTACACCTTACGGCACACGGTCTTTTGACGTGGTTTATCAATACACTTTAGAGTCCGTGAAAAAATTATTTGACATGGGCTGTCATCTGGTAATATTAGGTTGTAATACCGCCTCTGCAAAAGCATTAAGATCCATACAACAACATGATTTGCCGCTGATTGATAAAGAAAGGCGCGTGTTGGGTGTGATCAGACCTACCGTAGAAGTGTTGGATCAGGTTACTGTAACTAAGCATGTGGGGATGTTTGCAACGCCGGGTACCGTAAAGTCAGATTCTTATCTGTTGGAAATTCAAAAGCTTTTCCCGGATATCCGGTTAACTTCAGAGGCTTGTCCGATGTGGGTTCCCCTAATCGAAAACAACGAACATTTGTCGCCGGGAGCAGATTACTTTGTCAAACAGCATGTAGATAATTTGTTGAATCTAGATGCTAAAATTGACACAATTATCTTGGGATGCACGCATTATCCGCTTATTCTGCCTACTCTTTTGAAGTTCTTACCCAAGCATATCCGAGTTATAACACAAGGTGAAATAGTGGCTAAAAGTTTAAGGACTTATTTGGATAACCATCCGAAGATGCGGAAAAAATGTACTACCAAAGGATCTGTTGTCTATTATACAACAGAAACAGTCGAGAAATTTGCAAGCATGGCTTCGATTTTTCTGAAAGAACATGTTTTAGCCGTCAACATTCAATTATAAATTAAGTATTCAGTAACAGTGCAACTCGTAAAAATTGCTCACATCATCGGCTCTAAAACTGATATCCCTAAAGACATCAAGATCAGCTGGTTGTTAACTGACAGCCGTTCGTTGACCTTTCCGGCCGAAAGTCTGTTTTTCGCACTTGTCAGCCGGAGAAACAACGGACATCAGTATATTCGGGATTTGTACCGTCAAGGTGTACGATCCTTTGTTGTCAGTGAATTACGTCCTGAATTTAAAACCATGCCGGATGCTTATTTCTTACAAGTTGAAAATACCTTGGAGGCTTTGCAACAAATTGCTGCGGCCCATCGATCTGTTTTTGACATACCGGTTGTAGGCATAACAGGTAGCAATGGCAAAACCATTGTCAAAGAATGGCTTTTTCAATTGCTTCATGAAGATTTTGAAATGGTGCGCTCGCCTCGTAGCTACAATTCCCAGATTGGTGTTCCTTTGTCGGTTTGGCAACTGAAAAGCGATACGGAATTGGCTGTTTTTGAAGCGGGTATTTCCAAACCGGGCGAGATGGAGCGCTTGGAACGCATCGTT
>MWCX01000040.1 GCA_002070265.1 Bacteroidetes bacterium ADurb.Bin174
CAGTTTCTGTGCGAAAAGGATGTACAAAGTTGTATTGGGGTATAACGCTGCCACCTCAAATGTTTATTTTGACCGCACACAATCAGGAAATGTTTCTTTTAGCGACAGGTTTCCAAAGCGTCTGAATATTCCGATGAAAAATAAAACGGTGCAACTTAAATTCCATGTTTTTGTGGATGAATCTACGATTGAAATCTTTATTAACGACGGAGAAAATGTAATTTCGTCATTAATTTTTCCAGCTGCGGATGCAACTGATATTGAATTGTTTTCAAATGGTGGTACTACAAATTTATCTGCATTTGAAGGTTGGGAGTTGAATTCAATCTGGAATAATACAACGGATGTTCAGGTAGTACAGAATGATGTAGAGAAGATAGGTGTAATAGTAGATGAGCATAAAATGATGTCAATAACCGGAATTGCAGGAACCATGGATGTCAGTGTGATGAATATGGAAGGAAAAGAAATTATAAAAAAAAAGTTGTCACCCAATAAGATAATGCTAAACACGATAGTTAAGCCCGGAGTTTACATTGTCAGAATTATTGCAAATGAACATGTAGTTGTAAAAAAAATACTTATAAAATAATTAGTGATTGATTAAAAACAATTAAGTCAGAATCTCATGAAAAGACAAAACAAAAAAATCAGACTTCGACAGTTACTACTGTTATTCTCAATGATCTTTTCGATCGTCGTGATGGCTCAGCAGGTTGAAGTACGTGGTGTTGTAACATCATCGGAAGATAATCAACCGCTTATTGGCGTAAGCGTGATTGAAAAGGGTACCCGAAATGGAGTTATTACCAATCTCGACGGGAATTTCTCAATTAACGTAAAATCTCAGGATGCTGTTTTACAGTTCTCTATGGTAGGGATGCAGATGCAGGAAATAAAAGTCGGAACACAAAAGCAACTCAAAGTTGCACTGAATACGGATGCAATACTCTTGGATCAGGTCGTTGTTACCGGATACACGACAGAGAAAAAAGCTGAAATTACCGGTGCCGTTTCTGTTGTAAAATTGAGTGATGTGAGTAGTATCCCGACAGGTAATATCATGTCAACTTTACAGGGACGATTGCCGGGGGTAAATATCACGACAGATGGTCAGCCCGGTGGAACCTCCACTGCCGCAACAATCAGGGGTGTAACAACGATTAACAATAGTGCCCCGTTATATGTAATTGACGGCGTGCAAACACGTGCCAATATTGCGACGCTTTTGAATGCGAATGATGTAGAATCCATACAAGTTTTGAAAGACGCGGCATCTGCATCAATATATGGTACACAGGCTGCCAACGGGGTAATCATTATCACGACTAAAAAATCAGGAAAAGAAAAAGGAATCAGGGTAAATGTTGATGGACAGATTACTACACAGCAATATCACACCAACATTCCGCTACTTAATGCACAACAATGGGGTGATGTTTACTGGAAAGCTTATCAGAATGATGGGGTGCAACCAAGTCACGACCAATATGGAAATGGAGATACTCCGGTAATTCCGGAATTTATTGACATTGACAAAACAATACCTGCAGGAGATACAAATTGGGCTGATGAAGTTTATCAAAGAGCATTATTGCAAAATTATAATGTCTCAGTTACAACAGCTGCTGATAACTCATCATCCTTGTTCTCATTTAACTTTTTTGATCAGGATGGATTAATTAAATACACGAATTTTCAACGATTCAATATTCGTTTAAATAATACCTATAGTTTTCTTAAAAACAAGGTTCGTTTAGGGGAAAATTTGAATGTAAGTAACTGGTCGGAAGTTCTTAAGCCCGGAGGAATTGAAGAGTTGACCATTGCGCAACATCCACTAATTCCCGTATATGACATTAATGGAGGTTATGCTGGTCCTACTCAAGGACTAGGTGACAAACCCAATCCTGTACGTCTCCTTAATCAACAAAAAGATAACCGTCTAAATCAATGGCGTATTTTCGGGAATATTTTTATGGAAATTGAACCAATTAAAAATTTTATACTTAAAAGTAATTTTGGTTTAAATTATCGCAATGAAGTTCTTTCCAATTTTGAGCCAAGATGGTCGGAAGGAACAAGTAGAGTTGTTGATAAAAATGTATTATATGTAAAATCTGCCTATGACAGGGAGTGGATATGGTCGAACACAGCAGCATACAACTTCACTATTGACAGACATAGTATAAATATGTTTGCCGGAATGGAGGCTAAAGAAACAATTTATGAATTTATGGATGCACAGCGAGAGGATTATTTGCTTGAATCGTTAGATTATCGCTACTTAAGTGCCGGAGAGGGAACCCAAAACAATAACGGATTGAAAGACAGAACCACTCTTGTTTCTTATTTTGGAAAATTAAACTATGCCTATAATGATCGTTATTTGCTTTCAGCGACAATTAGAAACGATGCATCATCCAGGTTTGGTGCCAATAATAATTCAGCATTTTTCCCTGCAGTTTCAGCAGGGTGGAGGATTACTGAGGAAAATTTTATGAAAGAAATTGATGTTATTTCCGATTTGAAACTAAGGGCAAGTTGGGGACAAAACGGAAATGATCAAATGGACAACGAAGCTACTTACACAAAGTACCTATTTAACTTACACACGGCCGGCTACGATCTTGAAGGAATTAACCAAGGTACAATCTACAATGGTATCGTAAAACAACGCTCAGGCAATCCTGATATTAAATGGGAAGTAACCACACAAATAAATTTTGGGATAGACTTGGCGGTGTTAAAAAACAGGCTCACCTTAACGTTGGATTATTATATTAAAGAAACAGAAGATATGTTGATTGATCGACCATATATCGCTGTTATTGGAGAAGGTGGTTATATGTCTTACAATGGTGCCTCACTCACAAATAATGGTATAGAAGGAACAGTCACTTGGCGAGATATAGTGAATAAAGATTTTTCATATGAATTGTCTTTTACAGGTACTGCCTATAAAAACACCATCACAGATCTTCCAGAAGACATTTACTACACCTGGGGTGGTGGAAACGGAATTGATAAAAGTATAGTGGGACAACCTTTAGGTTCATGGATGGGTTATAAAACAAATGGATTATATAAAACTGATGAAGACTTAAATGATAGTATCATTCAACCTGGAAAGGGAATCGGACGCATACGCTACGTAGATTTAAATGAAGATGGAGTTGTCGATGACAAAGACAGGACTTGGTTAGGTACAGACCTACCGAAGTTTATTGGTGGATTAAATATCGCAATAAATTACAAGTCCTTTGATTTCTCCATGTTTTGGAATGGTATTGTAAGAAAAGCGTGGAACAATTCAAAGTTCTATACAGATTTCTTCCAGTTATGGACAGGGAATCACGGTGTCTCATTACTTGATGCGTTTGATCCCGTCACTAATCCAAACTCAACCATACCAGCTTTAACTGCAGTAAACACTAACGAGGAAAATCGTGGTTCTGACTATTTTATCGAAGATGGTTCTTATGCTAAGCTAAAAAACATTCAACTTGGATATCTTCTCCCAAAGAAGTTTACAGAAAAATTAGGAGCGTCCAGTATTCGCTTTTATTTACAAGGTCAAGACTTGCTTACAATCACGAAATATACTGGAGCTGACCCTGAAGGATTAGGATATCCTTATCCTTTACCCCGTACATTTACATTCGGTTTTAATTTTAATTTTTAAAAATTTACAGTCATGAAATTTAAATTAATAACATTCATATTTATCTCTTTGGGGATCATTGCATGTAGTGATGATTTTCTAGATTCAAAGCCACAAGGCAAACTAAGTGATGAAATATTAAGTACTCCGGCTGCTATTGATGCATTATGTACTTCAGCGTATTCAGCTTTAGCTGGTCCGGAAGGCGACAACCTTGTTTTCCTCTCACCAACAACAAACTGGATATATGGAGATGTTCGTGCAGAGACAGCATATAAAGGAGGAGGAGGAATTTCTGATATTTGGGAATTTCACGCTTTTGAAACTTTTACAGGAGTTTATGCGACCAATGGATTACTGGATCGAAAATGGTTTCATATGTACATCAGCGTACAAAGGGCTAATAGCGCAATTAGAAGATTAAATGAGGTAAGTGAAGAAGAAGTACCTTTAAAAAATGTACGATTGGGAGAAATGAAATTTTTACGCGCACATTACTTTTTTGAATTAAACCGATTGTTTAATAAAATTCCATATTTTGATGAGAATGTTGAAACAAAAGATTATATTAATATTTCCAATGATGAATACACCAGAGATGAAATTTTAGAAAAAATCATTGAGGAATTTAAACAGGCAGCAGAGCTGTTGCCACCCACCCAACCGCAAGCCGGACGCGTAACCAAATACGCTGCATTAGCTTATCAGGCAAAGGCAACCCTGTATAGGGCATACAAGCAAAATGCTCTCAACAACCAAGTTGAAGAAATCAATCAAACATTGTTAGGCAATGTTGTTACTTTATGCGACGAAGTTGCTGCAGGGGGATATAACCTTTTGGCAGATTTTCAACATTTAGCTGAAGTAGAGTATGAACACGGCCCAGAGTCTATATTTGGTATTGAATTTTCCACTGATGATGGTACTGACTTGGGAAGGATCAACTGGAGCAATTTGGTTTGTACACCACGTGGCCCTATTTATGGTGGAGATGGATTTTTTCAACCCAGCCAAAATTTAGTGAATTCTTATAAAACAACTGCTAGTGGAATTCCTGATTTTGATAATTACAACACCGGTGATATTTTGAAAGCTGCAGATGGATTTGCATACAATATTGATCCAAGACTTGATTTCACAGTAGGCCGTATAGGTATCCCTTGGAAAAATTATACTCGTAATTACGATGAAAGATGGGCACGTGAACCTGCTACTTACGGACAATATAGCTGCAAAAAATTTGTTGTAGGACCAGGTTCCCCTCATATGGTAAAAGGATGGCCATGGGGAGGAAGTGCATTAAATTTCCAAATAATTCGCTATGCTGATGTGTTACTATGGAAAGCAGAAGCGTTAATCGAACTTGGAAGACAAAACGAAGCGCTACCATTAATTAACCAAATCCGAAATAGGGCGAAAAATAGCAATTATGTGAAAAAACTAAACTCAACAAACAATGCTGCTAATTATGTAATAGACGAATATAAAGATGGAATAAATTGCAATTGGACTCAAGATTTTGCTCGCAAAGTTCTTCGTTTTGAACGTAAACTTGAACTCGCTATGGAAGGTGAACGTTTCTTTGATCTTGTGCGATGGGGAGTTGCGACTGAAACTATAAATGAATATATAGAAAAAGAGAAAATAATTAGGACTTACTACAATGATGAAACTGTTTTTGTTAAAGGAAGAGATGAGTATTTCCCTATCCCTCAAGCTCAAATAAATTTTTCAGGAGGCTTATATCAACAAAACCCTGGATATGACGTAACTGAATAGCTAAATTTATAAAACTTACAACAATGTGCAGAAATTTAATAGGGTTTTTATTACTGTCCGTGCTAATAATCAGCACGGGCTGTAATAAAAAGTCAACCAACGAAGCCATCCAACATCAATTAAAAATTGAAAAAAATTATATCCTCATCCCCATCCAAGAAAAAGCTGATGAATTGAAATTCACCATTCATTACCCTGATGCATCCGAACCTGAAATTTTATGGATACGTTTGGCTCAACAGCAAATTGACTATTGGGTAAAAATAGATGTTACGAAATTCATAAATCAGTCGGTATCAATAGAAATTGAAAATACACATCGTGCAGAGCTGGGTGTAAATAATATCAAACAATCCGATAAGTTTGAATTTGAATATCACGAACAATTTCGTCCTGTTTATCACTTTACACCCCAATACGGCTGGATGAATGATCCGAATGGTATGGTTTATTTTGATGGGGAATATCATTTGTTTTTTCAGTATAATCCATACGGAAACCGTTGGCAAAACATGCATTGGGGACATGCAGTAAGTACAGATTTGGTTTCTTGGACTTATCTTCCACCCGCCATTGCTCCCGATTCTTTGGGTTCAATATTTTCGGGTAGTGCGGTAGTTGATAAAAACAATACAGCCGGATTTGGTGAGAACGCCATTGTAGCAATTTATACAAGTGCAGGCAAGGAACAAACTCAATCTATTGCCTATTCAACAGACAAAGGGCGTAACTTTACTAAATACAATAGCAATCCTGTGATTCCAAATCCTGGAATTTGGGATTTCCGAGATCCAAAAGTGTTTTGGCATAACACAAGTAATCAATGGATAATGACGTTAGCTACCAAGCAATCTGTAACTTTCTATGGTTCACCTGATTTGAAATCATGGACAAGATTAAGCGAATTTGGAAATGGTATAGGTTCTCATGCCGGTGTTTGGGAGTGTCCGGATTTATTTCCCCTTCGATATCAAGGTAAAACCAAATGGGTGCTGATTGTAAGTATTAATCCGGGTGGACCCAATCATGGCTCTGCTTCTCAATATTTTATTGGTAATTTTGATGGTAAAACCTTTACAGCCGATCCGTTACCTTATCCGCTATGGTTAGATTATGGCCGTGATAACTATGCAGGCGTTACCTGGAGTAATATACCCGAAAATGACGGACGAAGAATTTTTATAGGCTGGATGAGCAACTGGGATTACGCTAACGATGTCCCGTCATTGAATTTCAGAAGTGCAATGACTGTTCCCCGTGAACTGACTCTTCTGCATAATGGTAAACACCTAATAGTAGCGAGTTATCCTGTTGCTGAAATAAATACATTACGTGGTAAAAAAACTAAAATTGCCAATAAAACAATTACGACAACTACTTTAGTTGAAAGTATTTTGAAAGAGCAATTTGGAGTTTTTGAACTAAATATGACCATCAAACCTCAACAGGCAAAAATCTTTGGTTTTAGTTTAATGAATGAAAGCAAAGAAAAAGTAAAATTTATTTTTGATTTGAACCAAAGGTCTATTATGGTTGATAGAAAAGAATCCGGTATGACTGATTTTCATCCTAATTTTGCATCCATACCTTTTGCTCCCTTAAGCTTAAGTAATATATATCATGTGAGACTGTTGGTAGATAAGGCTTCTTCAGAAATTTTTATTAATGAAGGGGAAATAGTACTCACCAATATTCATTTTACATCTTCGCAGTTTAATCAGTTGGAATTTTTCAAAGAAGATGGTCATTGGAGTGCTGAAGACATCAGCATATATGAACTAAAGCGGTGATAACCGTAAATGCAAACTACAAAAACTCAATAAACAAAACATCAACATGAACAATAACAGATATTTATATTGGATAACTTTTGTCGCAATCAATGGCGGATTACTCTTTGGTTTAAATATGGCTGGGATTGCGGGTGCCACAGATATGATTAAATCTGAGTTTTCACTGACAGATAGTGGTTTGGGTACCGTTGCCGCTCTCTTAACCATAGGCTGTCTGATCGGTGCACTTTTTACCGGTAATTTTGCAGATAAATACGGCAGAAAAAATGTGATGATCGCAACGGCAGTGTTATACATCGTTTCGGCTTTGGGCTGTGCATTGTCTAACTCGTTTTTTTCACTCGCCGCTTTTCGTGTTTTATCAGGTATAGCTGTGGGTGCAACTTCGGTGGTCGGACCTCTTTATATCTCTGAAATTTCTCCGGCTCAAAAGCGAGGAACTTTGGTTTCAATGAATCAGTTTGCCATCACCATAGGTATTTTGTTGGCTTATGTCATCGATTATTGGGTAATGGACTGGGGTGAAAACAGTTGGAGATATATGATGGTTGTGCCGGCCTTTTTCGGGACAGTGTATTTGGTTTTATTGTTGACATCCTTCCCGAAAAGTCCGCGATGGCTCTTGTCACAGGGCAGAAAAGAGGAAGCTATCAAAGTCTTAGAAAAAGTAGGAGGTAAGGTTTTAATAGAAAGCGAATTGCCGGAAATGGAAAAGTCTATTTTTTCAGAAAGGAATAAACCGAAAATTCGTTTCAGCGAACTGTTTAAAGGTAAAACCGGAAAGATAGTCTTGATTGGTACCATCATCGCAGCCCTGCAACAAATCACCGGTATCAATGCAGTTATCATGTTTTCACCCGATATTTTTCAAGTAGCAGGATCAGCAAAAGGTGATTCAATGATGCAGTCCATGATTGTGGGCTTGGTGAACTTTCTGATGACAATAGTGGCTTTGTGGTTAGTGGACAAGAAAGGTCGTAAAACACTCTTACTTTGGGGTGCAACAGGTATGATTTTCTCATTGGCATATCTCACCTACGCGTTTTCCATGCCAACACAGCATGGTGTAAGCGTTCTGATTGCCCTTTTGGTTTACATCTCTTTCTTTGCGGCTTCTTTTGCCCCTGTCATGTGGGTAATCATATCGGAAATATATCCTAATAGAATCAAGGGTTTAGCAATGTCATTCTCAACTGCCATCAGTTGGCTATGTACGTTCCTGACTGTTTATTTTGCACCCGTTATTCAAGGTGCTTTGGGATTGAACTATCTTTTTGGAATCTTTGGCATTTTCAGTGTGATTGCTTTTGTCTTTGTGAAAATATGGATACCTGAAACCAAAGGTAAATCATTAGAACAGATAGAAATAGAATTAAAACTCAAATAAGGAGAAACATGAAAAATGCTATTGTAGGTTTGGGAGAAATTTTATGGGATGTGTTTCCACAAGGGAAAGTATTAGGAGGCGCACCGGCAAACTTTGCCTACCATGTTTCTCAGTTTGGCTTGAATGGTTATGCTGTCAGTGCCATCGGTAAGGATGAATTGGGGGCAGAAATAAAACAGGTATTGAAAGAGAAAAAACTCAAAACTTTGATTTCTGAAGTTGATTTTCCAACCGGCACTGTTCAGGTAACGTTGAGCGGGGACGGCGTACCACAATATGAAATTTGCGAAGGAGTTGCCTGGGACAATATCCCATTCACAGATGCATTAAAGCACTTGGCACAACAAACCAAGGCTGTTTGTTTTGGTTCTCTTGCACAACGTAATGTGGTTTCTCATTCAACCATCAAATCCTTTTTAGATGAAGTGCCTAAAGATTCCATGAAGATTTTCGACATCAATTTGCGTCAGCATTTTTATTCCCGTGAATTGATTGAAGAATCACTCAATCAGTGTACAATGTTAAAAATCAACGAAGAGGAAATCGCAATACTCACTGAAATGTTTGGATTGTCCGCTCGGACAGAATCAATTGTTGTCAAGCATTTGATTCAACACTTTCAAATAGAGACGGTAGTCCTTACCAAAGGCACTGACGGTAGTTATGTAATTACTCTTGATGAAACATCCTACTTACACACTCCTAAAGTAAAAGTTGTAGATACCGTTGGAGCAGGAGATGCCTTTACCGGGGCCTTCGTGGCTTCTTTGCTACTGGGGAAAAACATCCGTGAAGCACATCAAAAAGCTGTGGATATTTCAGCTTTCGTCTGCACACAACGGGGTGCAATGCCGGAATACGTGAGATAATTTGATTAAAATGATTTGATTGGTTTTTTAATTTTTATCTAAAGAAGGCATATGACTGCGCAGTAACTGTCATGTGCCTTTCGTAATTTAAAACAAATAGTTACTTTTGCTTTATACCAATGAGAACTAACTATTTCATATTAGCATTCACCATCCTTACCATGATGGCATGTTCAGATCTACAGAAACAAACTGAACTTGTGATTGGTGTTTCGCAATGTAGTGATGATGCCTGGCGTCGAACCATGAATGAGGAAATGTTGAGGGAAGCCTCGTTTTATCCCAATTTGAAAGTTTCAATAAAGACTGCTTATGATAGCAATCAGCAACAAATCCAGGATATAGAAAGTTTTATCGCGAGTCGTGTTGACTTAATTGTGGTTTCGCCCAACGAGGCTATTCCACTTACTCCGGTTATAGAAAAGACGATGGGAGAAGGCATTCCGGTTATTTTAGTTGATCGCAAGACAAGTACAGGTAACTATACGGCTTTTATTGGCGCCGACAATTATCAAATAGGACGTGAAGTCGGCTTATATGCTGCTAATTTACTGAATGGGGAAGGAAATATAATAGAAATTCGTGGATTGGAAGGATCTACTCCTGAGCAAGAACGTCATGCAGGATTTATTGAAGTGGTAAATGAACATCGAAATATGCACATCATTTATGATGATTTTGGAAACTGGTTTAGAAAAGAAGCCAAAGAATCCATGCAGGATATTCTCAATCACTTCGACGATATTGATTTGGTTTTTGCTCATAATGATGAAATGGCTATTGGTGTTTACGAAGCCTTAAAATTAAAAACTAAGGGCAAGCTTCCGGTTATTTTAGGAATAGATGCTTTATCTTCTCCTGACGGAGGAATTCAAAAGGTAATTGAAGGCGTCATTGATGCTACATTCATGTATCCTACCGGAGGTGAAAAGGCCATTCAGATAGCTTATAACATTCTCAATCACAAAGCATTTGAAAAAGAAACTGTCTTGCATACAGCAGTCGTTGATAAAACAAATGCTCGAGTGATAAAGCTGCAAACCGATCAAATTCATTTTCATCAACAACGCATCGAACAACTAAACAATGTGTTGGATAAAAATTTGGTGAAATATAGTTCCCAACGTAATATCCTCTATGCATCATTGGTAGTGATAATCTTATTTATAACACTTTCCATTTTATTGTTCCGGCTCATTCGACAAAAGAATAGAAGCAATAAATTGCTCAAGGATCAAAACATTGCCATCAACCGACAAAAAGAAGCAATTTCTGAACAAAGGGATCAATTGATTACTTTATCAAAGAACATAGAAGATGCTACTCAAGCTAAGATTTCGTTTTTTACGAATATCTCCCACGAATTTAAAACTCCTTTAACCTTGCTACATGGTCCTTTGGAGAGTTTAGTAAAAAATGAGGAACTCTCAACTGAGGGAAAGCGACTTGCCAATCTAATGAAGAAAAATGTTCAGGTATTGATGAAACTGATCAATCAAATCACTGATTTCAGACAGTATGAAAATGGGAAAATGCAAATGTATTTTACGTTGAGTGACTTAAAAATTTTTATTCAAGATGTTTACGATTCATTTTTCGAATTGAGCAAAAAGAAACACATCCATTTTAGTTATACAGCCTCTAATGATAATTTTATCATTTGGTTCGATAAAGATAAGATGGAAAAAATTTGTTATAACTTACTATCTAATGCTTTTAAATTTACTCCTGAAAATGGCAAAATTCATATCTATTTAACTTCCCTCATCAAGAATAATGAACATTATGCGCAGATTACTTTCTCGGATACGGGAAAAGGAATTTCGGAACAAGATCTTGATTTAATATTCAATCGCTTTTATAAAGCAGATCGTTTGAGCTCAGGGTCAGGGATTGGATTGGAACTTACAAAAGTTCTTGTGGGATTACATAATGGAACAATAGAAGTGAAAAGCAAGAAAAACAAAGGATCCTCTTTTATAGTGACTATACCATACAAGCAAAGCGAAATTGCTACAATAGAAGAATATCCAATGCTGAAAATAAAAGAAGAAACTGAAAAACAAGAAGTAATGGTCTTAACAGAATCTCCGATTGATGATGAGGCGGAGCTTTCCCAGGAAGATCACGGCTTGCCGTCAATTTTAATAGTAGAGGACAGTGCTGATGTTAGATTGTTTTTAAAAACGCTTTTGAAGAAAGATTTCAAGATTATTGAGGCTGAAAATGGTCAGATAGGTTTATTTAAAGCTATGAAATACGTACCTGAATTAATCATCAGTGATGTGATGATGGATGTAATGGATGGCTTTGAGTTATGTACACGCATTAAAGAAAACCTGTCTACCAGTCATATCCCTGTTATATTACTTACTGCCATGGGAGGAGACGAGCAAAGAACCATAGGATTTGAATGTGGGGCCGATGCTTATATCCCGAAACCTTTTAATGAAGAATTATTATTAATAAGGGTGCATAGATTAATTAAAAACCGCGAAAAAATTAAAATGTACTTTCAGCAAAACCTCACCTTTGGCGATCGAAAAGAACTGATAACGGAAACTGATAAATCGTTTGTCGAAAAATTCAGAAGTATTGTTGAAGACAATCTGATTGAAACCGATTTAAGTGTAGATGAGGTCGGACAACGTTTGGGCTTGTCCCGCGTACAATTGTATCGTAAAATTAAATTACTCACTAACTACGCACCTAATGAGTTGATTCGCATAATCAGATTAAAAGCAGCCGAACAGGACATTCTCAATACAGATAAAACCTTGTCTGAAATTGCATATGATACAGGTTTTTCATCTCCGTCCTATTTCACTAAATGCTTTAAAGAATACTTCCAAGAAAGTCCTACCGAATACATCAAACGAGTGAAAACATCGTAGTTGATCATCACATCACTGGTGGCGTAGCAGTTTTCTAAAATACTCGTGATTAGAATCATACGTTACGGCTCCTTTAGATTTGCTTAAAACAATCAATGTAATAATATACAATTGAGCCGAGGTCGGTCGTAATCTGCATAAATTTGCGTAAATTTGCACACGAATACACAAACAACAGGTATGAAATTTTTTAAAGAGGTCGGCAGGTATGTGCTGCTAATGCGCAAAGTGTTGGTTTTACCCGACAGATGGAAGATGTTCTTCCGCCAATTTCCGAAAGAACTGGAAAAGTTAGGCTTACAGTCCTTGCCCATCGTGCTCATCATCTCTGTATTTATTGGAGCAATCCTGACCATCCAAACAAAATTAAACACTGAAAACCCCTTATTACCTACTTACAGTACAGGATTGGTGACACGCGACACTTTACTGCTTGAGTTTTCATCCACCATACTTTGTTTGATTCTTGCCGGAAAAATCGGCTCTAATATAGCATCAGAAATCGGGACCATGCGCATCACAGAACAAATTGATGCATTGGAAATCATGGGGGTTAATTCCGCTAACTATCTGATCCTGCCTAAAATAGTCGCATTTGTTGTGATGACCCCGTTCTTAGTGATTATCAGCATGGGCGTAGGATTAATAGGTGGATATTTGGTTGGGCTATTCAGCGATATAATCACCGTTGCCGATTATCTCCTGGGAATCCAGTATGCTTTTATCCCTTATTATGTAGTCTATTCTTTAGTGAAATCTTTGGTATTTGCCTTCATCATCTCCTCTGTAGCCGCTTATTATGGATATTATGCCTACGGAGGTGCATTGGATGTGGGTAAGGCAAGTACCAATGCAGTGGTAAACAGCAGCATCCTGATTTTGTTCTTCAACCTGCTGATAACCAACCTTATGCTGAATTAGAAATACCTGGTCTCCTTCCCTACTATCTCATTCAGTAAATTGTTGGCTAACCGGCTGGCTCCTATTCTGAAGTATTTTTTATCCAGCCATCCTGTTCCGAGAATTTGTTTGACTATGGTGTAATATGTTACTGCATCCTCTGCAGTCACAATGCCTCCGGCTACTTTGATCCCGACTTTTTCACGGGTTTTTGCATGCCATGCTTTGATGGCTTGACACATGACATAAGTGGCTTCCGGTGTGGCTGATACAGTTGCTTTTCCGGTAGACGTTTTGATAAAATCAGCACCCGACGACATAGCTAAAACAGATGCTTTCTTGATTTCAGAAGTTGAAGGTAATATTCCCGATTCTAAGATGACTTTCAAAGGAGCCTTTCTGCAAGATGCTTTCATCTCTTCCAATTCTCCCCTTACTTTTTCATACTCACCGGAAAGAAAATCACCGACAGGCATGACCACATCAATTTCATCCGCTCCTTCCATCACTGCCATGGCAGTTTCAGCAGTTTTTATTTCGGCAAAAGTTTGAGATGCGGGAAATCCTCCGGACACAGCAACTGTTTTCACATCTACCTGCAAGGTGTTTTTTACGGTAGATATAAAATTGGGATACACACAAATTCCTGCCGGAAGTGGGGCTTCCGGAAAAATCTTGGGCATTCTGTTTACCTTTTGCACCATTTTTACAATTTGCACATCGTTGTCTGTACTGTTTAATGAAGTCAAATCCATACAGCCCAGACAAAATTTGTAAACTTCAGTATTCAGGTTAGATGACAAATGAGTATGAAGCAGTTGCTCCACTTCCTGTCTGACTTGCCTGTCGTTCAAAGCGGCACAATGGTATTGAGTAAAAAGTTCTTCGTAAATATTATTCATTTAATCTGGCAATTATGGTCTCATTACCGGTAGTTTGTTCACCCACTGCCACATAAATTTCAGTGTCCATAGGTAAAAAAATATCTACCCGTGAGCCAAATTTAATAAAACCCAAATGTTCATTCAGATGACATTCTATACCCGGATGAGCGTAAGTAACAATCCTTTGTGCCAATGCTCCGGCAATCTGACGCACCAATATCTGCGTTTTAAAAGGTGTTTCAATGACGATGGTAGAACGTTCGTTCTCATGACTGGATTTGGGGAGATAAGCTGCGAGGTGTCTGCCTTTTCTGTGTCTGGTTTTCAGCACTTTACCTGCTATGGGATACCAATTGGCATGTACATTAAATATCGACATAAAAATGGAAATTTGTATCCTCTGATCGCCAAAATACTCAAGTTCATCCGTTGGCTCAATCACCACCACACGTCCGTCAGCAGGCGCTACGACCAAGCTCGGATCGTCAATTTCCACAATGCGCGTCGGGTTACGAAAAAAATACGCAAAAAAGACCATCACACTGGCAGACACCAAAGTTGTAATTGCCAGCAAAACATTAGGAAATCTCAGATAGACAAACAAATTGAGAATAAACAGGACGAGTAACAACACCATCAATATTAGTCGTCCTTCCTTATGTACTCTAATGCGCTTCAATTGCTTCAATTTTAAGCAACAAAGGTAAATAAAAGCTTTTATTTTTCAAAGCCTGATGAATTGCCTTTAACCAACCGCCAATTTCACCCTAAGGCTGTGTAAATTAAAAATTATCATGTAACTTTGCTGCCGACTCAGTTAATTAAATGCGATGTCTTAAAACAAATATTCAACTAAAAAACAAAAAGGTGTCTTAGAAATCAACTTTAACACATACCCAATATGAACTTTTCCATTCTTTCTGCCATTTCCCCCATTGATGGTCGTTATCGCTCCAAAACCGATCCGTATGCTCCTTACTTTTCAGAATTCGGATTGATATATTACCGCGTTAAAGTAGAAATTGAGTATTTCATCGCCTTATGTGAAATTCCGCTTAAACAGTTGGAAGCCGTACCGGCTGATTCTTTCTCCAAACTAAGGGCTATATACAAGAACTTTTCCGAAGCAGATGCTCAACGCATTAAGGTTATTGAAAAAACAACCAATCACGATGTAAAAGCAGTTGAATATTTCATCAAAGACCAGTTTGATAAATTGGGTTTGTCTGCATTTAAAGAATTTGTACACTTCGGATTAACATCGCAAGATATTAATAATACTGCTGTTCCTATGTCGATTCGAGATGCCATGCAGCAGGTTTATTATCCCGAAACGGCTAAGTTGATACGCACGTTGGAATATTTGGCTGATGAGTGGAGGGATGTTTCCATGTTGGCAAAAACACACGGACAACCGGCTTCTCCGACAAGACTTGGTAAAGAAATCATGGTGTATGTACATCGCTTGAACGAGCAAATGGCTTTACTGAAAAGTGTTCCGCATGCTGCGAAATTCGGAGGTGCTACCGGTAATTTTAATGCTCATGTTGTGGCTTATCCTACCATCAATTGGAAGAAATTCGGAAATGAGTTTGTTACAGACAGATTGGGTTTGGTGCGTGAAAAATGGACTACTCAAATTTCGAACTATGACCATTTGGCGGCACAATTAGACGGGATTAAACGCATCAATAATATCCTCATTGATTTATGCCGTGATATATGGACCTATATTTCGATGGAATATTTCAAGCAAAAAATCAAAGAAGGAGAAGTTGGTTCTTCTGCCATGCCACATAAGGTAAATCCCATTGACTTTGAAAACGCAGAAGGTAACCTGGGTATGGCAAATGCCGTTTATGAGTTTTTAGCCAACAAATTGCCTATTTCGCGTTTGCAGCGTGACTTAACCGACAGTACGGTACTGCGCAATATCGGAGTACCTTTTTCACACACCTTGATTGCATCCCAAAGCATCATGAAGGGGCTGGATAAGTTATTACTCAATGAAGTGGCTATCTATAAGGATTTGGACAGGAATTGGGCTGTGGTGGCAGAAGCCATTCAAACCATTTTGCGCCGTGAATCTTATCCTGAGCCTTATGAAAGTCTGAAAGCACTGACCCGCACCAATGAAGCTATTACTGCTCAAACTGTCAAGGACTTTATTGAAACTTTGGACGTAGAGGAAACGGTAAAAGAAGAGCTGAGGAGAATTACGCCAAGGAATTATACGGGCATTTAATGCGTTGATTTTATGTTAGATATAATCTCTTTATTCAAACGATTTCTCCCTCCCTACAAAAAATACATTGCGGGCAGCTTGTTGTTCAATTTGTTGGCAACCATTTTCAGCTTATTTTCTTTTGCTGCCATCATACCGGTTTTGCAAATTCTCTTTAACTTAAAAAAACCTGATATTGTCTATATGCCCTGGACATGGAGTGACACACTGTCGGATTTAGTTGCGGCTTTCAAAAACAATTTCTCTTATTGGCTGACTACTACCATCACTTCTATCGGACCGGGACTCACCTTATTATACATAGGTCTGTTTTTAATTGTGCTAACCGCTTTGAAGACCGGTTCAACTTACTTGGGATTACGCATGGTTATTCCTATGCGCACAGGGGTAGTCAGGGATATTAAAAACAAACTGTACCAAAAAATCGTTTCTCTGCCTATAGGATATTTTACGGAAGAAAGAAAGGGTGACATCATGTCGCGGATGTCTTCTGATGTGACTGAAGTAGAGCAATCCATTCTGAATGCCGTGGATATGATTTTCAAAAACCCGATGATGATAGTCATTTATCTGGGAGTGATGTTTATAATGAGTTGGGAGTTAACGATTTTCGTCTTGCTACTCTTGCCCATCAGCGGCTGGTTGATTGGTATCATCGGCAGGAACTTGCGAAGAAAGTCGGCCGTTGCTCAGGCACAACAAGGAGAAATGCTCTCGCAAATGGATGAGACTTTAGGTGGACTGCGCGTAGTCAAAGCTTTTAATGCGGAAACCAAGTTGGAAAAACGTTTTGCGGCATTGAACGAACGCATTCGCAAGTCTTTCAGTTATCTGTATGCACGCCACAACCTGGCAACACCCCTGGGCGAATTTGTCGGTACTGTAGTCATAGCCATCCTGCTGTGGTTTGGAGGCATGTTGATAGTAGGAGAAAAAAGTGTCATTGGTCCGGCTGAGTTTATTTACTATTTAGTCATCTTCTACAGCATCATCGGTCCGGCAAAAGAACTTTCCCGGGCTTCTTACGGAGTTAAAAAAGGCATGGCTGCCTTAGACAGAATAGACACTATATTAAATGCCGAAAACAATATTCCTGAGCCTAAAAAACCGGTTCAGATTACAGGTTTCCACGATAAAATCGAATTTATAGATTTGAGTTTCAAATATGAAACCGAATGGGTATTAAAGGATATCAATCTAATTGTACCCAAAGGGCATACAGTGGCTTTAGTCGGACAGTCAGGCTCCGGAAAAACAACTCTGATTGACCT
Organism: Bacteroidetes bacterium ADurb.Bin174; assembly: GCA_002070265.1. Classification (GTDB taxonomy): domain Bacteria; phylum Bacteroidota; class Bacteroidia; order Bacteroidales; family Paludibacteraceae; genus Paludibacter. Next base: position 17,687 of record MWCX01000040.1, read on the forward strand.
ATTACCGCGCTTTTATGAAGTTAAGAAAGGGAAGATTTTGATGGATGGTATTGACATTAAGAATATACATACCCATGACATTCGAAAACTGATGGGCAACGTAAACCAGGACGCCTTTCTTTTCAACGATTCTTTCTTTAATAATATTGCTTTTGGGGTGGATGAAGCTACCATGGAGGAAGTTGTTGAAGCAGCAAAAATTGCCAATGCCCATGATTTTATCATGGCAACCGAGCATGGCTATGAGTCGAATATAGGCGACAGAGGCAACAAACTTTCGGGCGGGCAACGGCAGCGCATCAGCATAGCCCGGGCAATCCTGAAAAATCCGCCCATCTTAATTTTGGATGAGGCCACTTCAGCTTTGGATACGGAATCGGAAAAAATGGTGCAAAAAGCCCTAGAGAGTCTGATGAAAAACCGCACGACCCTGGTGGTTGCACATAGACTTTCGACCATCAAAAAGGCAGATGAAATATGCGTGCTGCATGAAGGTAGGATCGTGGAACGTGGCAAGCATGAGGATTTAATGCAACTGAACGGGCATTACAAAAAGTTGGTTGACATGCAGTCCTTTTAAAATTAAGCCTTATCTTTGCACTTCAAATTTTTTATCAAAATGAATTTTATAGAAGAACTTACCTGGCGGGGCATGATACATACCATCATGCCGGGTACGGATGAGCAGTTAGCGAAAGAAATGACTACGGCCTATATAGGGTTTGACCCCACCGCAGACTCGCTGCATATAGGGCATTTGGTCAGTGTGATGATATTACGCCATTTTCAGCGTGCAGGGCACAAACCCATTGCTTTGGTGGGCGGTGCAACCGGCATGATTGGCGATCCCTCCATGAAATCGTCTGAGCGCAATCTGTTGGATGAAAAGACTTTGCGCCACAATCAAGAAAACATCAAAAAACAATTGGCGAAGTTCCTGGATTTTGAAAGTGATGCCCCTAATGCCGCTGAAATGGTGAATAATTACGATTGGATGAAAAATTATTCATTTTTGGATTTCATTCGCGACGTCGGTAAGCACATTACCGTCAACTACATGATGGCAAAGGATTCCGTAAAAAAACGCCTGAGTGCCGAATCCAATGTTGGAATGTCTTTCACGGAATTCTCCTACCAATTGTTGCAAGGCTATGATTTTTTATGGCTCTATGAGCATAAAAACTGCAAACTGCAAATGGGTGGTTCCGACCAGTGGGGCAATATCACTACCGGCACCGAACTGATACGTCGAAAGGCGGATGGTGATGCTTTCGCTTTGGTCTGCCCGCTGATCACCAAAGCAGATGGCAGTAAGTTCGGTAAGACAGAAGGCGGCAACGTTTGGTTGGACAAAAGATATACATCTCCTTATAAATTCTATCAATTCTGGCTGAATGTGAGCGATGAGGATGCAGAAAAGTACATCAAAATCTTTACTTCCATAGAGAAAAATGAAGTTGAAGCTTTGATTCAGGAACATGCCCGGGCACCGCATCAACGGGCATTGCAAAAACGCCTTGCTCAGGAAGTGACTGTTATGGTTCACTCAGAAGAAGACTATCAGGCAGCAGTTGAAGCTTCTGAAATATTATTCGGAAATGCCACTTCCGATACGCTGAAAAAGATAGACGAAGATACTTTACTTTCTGTTTTTGAAGGAGTTCCCCAATTTACAATATCCAAAGAAAAACTTGCTGAAGGCATCAAAGCCCTGGATTTATTGACAGAAGATGCTGCTGTCTTTCCTTCCAAAGGAGAAATGCGTAAATTGGTTCAATCCGGTGGCGTAAGTCTGAATAAAGAAAAATTAGAAAGCCAGGATACAATCGTAGATAGCGCCTATCTGTTGAATGGAAAGTATTTGTTGGCTCAGAGAGGGAAGAAAAATTACTTTTTACTAATAGCAGAATAGAAGAAAAATTAATAAAACACTTTTAAATATTCAGCTGAAATGTCCCATATGGGCAATTCGTAAAAAAAACTACGCAAAAAGTAAAGATTTCGTTTTTCTACCGAAACTGTTTTTGCAGACCTTATACTAATCTGCTATTTTTGTAAAAATTTTTGACAAACTAATTCCGGTGTCATAATTTTTACTCAATAACTTATTCTAATTCTATTAAATTATCTTGTTATGTTACATCTGATACCTTTAACTTTGTTTACTGTTTTGTTGCTGGCGATTTTTTTATTCTTGTTGCACATGCGACAAAAAAGAAAAGAATTAAAAATTATCGATAAAGATCCGGACATAAGTCCCAGGTATCATCCGGAACAACTTCGCAAAATAGCTAATCAATTAGACCGGATTTTTGCCGATCATAAAATTTACACCAATTCGGATCTAACAATCTGCGATCTGGCCAGCAAACTTGGGACAAACCGCACCTATGTTTCCTCTTCAATCAACGTTTGCTACAATCAAAATTTTAATTCCTACGTCAATCAATTCCGGTTAGACGAAATGAAAGATATCATTCTGAACGACAACGACGTGACCAATAAAGAACTTGTTTCCATGTGCGGATTTGGGTCAATTGACACCATGAAAAGAGTTGTAAAACAGAAAACGGGCTTATCTCTCAACGACTGGAAAGAACAGATTCTTCGGGAAGATAAACTGTAAGTATGGCCCAAGGCGTTGCCATTGGGCTAATGTATGCTGCCCCAAAACTCTACTTCATTTTTTTGTCTTGACCGAAGCAAAAAAAAGTCAAGACTGCGCCTGCTTCGCTCGAAAAATTGGCGTTCAAACAGCTAAATCGTCCAAACTCGCAACTTCGTTGCTCAAACAAGGACGATTTGCACCTTGTAATACCTCAACCTCGCGACCACGCACCACGGAACACGGAACTCGCGACCACGAATATCGAAAGCAACGCAGCAGTTGGGCACTTATGAGACACCGCCATTTTTAATTGTTTTCGGATACTATATCTTCACAAACACCTTTGCTTTATACATCAGTCGCAGAATAAAGAACAATATCAGAAAGTTGGCAAAAGTTAGCAGTACCGGATAAAAATCACCAATGTACTTCTCAAATCCCCAAAGAACGGAATTGGCAACACTTCTAAAATCGATAACCATGCCTAGTGTGTAGGCTGTAATGGAATTCATTCCGTAAATTTTCAGCCAGTTCATCCCTTTTGATTTTTTCCTGTAATCAATCATATAGTAGAACAAAGCCATCAAAAGGAAGCATAATCCGCCCGAATAAAGCGTCATACTGCTTGACCAGATTTTTTTGATGATCGGTGTTTGGAAACCAAGCAGCACCCCTGCAATAATTAAGGCGATTCCCCAAATTAGCAAAGAGATACTGTTTTTTCGCTTATCCGTTCCGTTTTTCATTATTTTGCCGGCAAAAACTCCCAACATCACGGTAACTCCAAAGGTCATACTCGAAAGTATCCAGGTGTAGCGGTAATTCGGATTAAACTGCCAGGTTCCGTCGGCCTGATAGCTAACCCCATCACGGAATCTGCCCAGTACGAACTGATCTACTTTTTCAGCAAAGTTTCCTTCAGGAGTAAAATCTCCGAAAAAAGTAAGCAAAGCCCAATATCCGATTAACAGTAAAGCGGTTGCGATATACTGAAATTTATTGGACAGGTGCAACTGAAACACCGCAGCAATCAAATATCCCACAGCGATAGCTTGTAATGTGTTGGAATACAGCCGTATTTGCAAGGGATCCAAGCTTAGCAAATTACCTTGAACAATCATCCCAAGTATAAACAAGATGATAAAACGACGGATAATTTTTTTATAGATTGTTTTTTTGTCCGGGCTGTTCTTAAACTTTTCAAATGAAAAGGGCATGGCCGCACCAACCATAAAAAGGAACAAGGGCATGACCAAATCCCAGGCACTAAACCCTGTCCACGCCTTATGTTCAAACTGGCGGAGTAAAAAACCAAAAAACGGTATATGCTCCCAATGTCGCACTAATTCAACGAAAACCGGCTGAAAGAAAACCAGCATGAACAGGTCAAAACCCCGTAATATATCAAGCGAGGCTAACCTTTCTGCAGGTTTCTTAACGGTAAAGCTACTTATTGCCATAGTACCACTTGTTAATGTTATTTCCCGCTGCCGTCAACATAAGCATGTCGATAGCCATTCACTTTATTCCAACTGCCACGGGTAAAATCAGGGATTTCTACCGGAGCACTGTTATTTTCCAATGAAATAGCCGACAGTTCCGTCAGACAACACCATTCCGCCAGGTCATATACATCCATATCCAAAGGCAAGCCGTTGCGCAAACAGTAAATCAACCGGTAGTCCATAATAAAGTCCATTCCGCCGTGTCCACCCACCTTCTTGGCTATTTCTTCCAACTCTTTAACAATCGGGTGTTTGTATTTCTCCATCAATGCTTTTTTCACATCTTCAGAAACAAAACCATGCATGTTGAGGTTTTCCACAACATCCAAATCTTCAGGCATTTGTTCCGGGCGCAGTGAATATCCTTCTATCGGATATTTGTTGGCAAAGCCTTCAGTACCTGTTATTTGATACATACGGTCATAAGGACGGGGAGTAAGCACATTGTGCTGAATATGAATGGTTTTACCGTTTTCAGTACGAATCATGGTCATCGTATGGTCGCCGTTTTTGAAATTTTCGCTTTCTCTTCCGGTTAGCTTTTTAACCATGGCAGGTCCGTTTACGGCTTTGGTATCCATGGAAACCAAATAATTCATTTTGTCGCCCCGGTGGATATCAAGAACCTGGCATACAGGCCCGATACCGTGCGTGGGATATACATCTCCTCTGTGGTTTTCATTGTAATCCAAACGCCAATTGTTCCAATATCTGCTCCACACCTCATCCAAATTGTGAATATAGGCACCTTCCACATGCAGTACTTCGCCAAAAAGGTTCTGTTGTGCCATATTCAGAGTGGTTATTTCAAAGAAGTCATACACACAGTTTTCGAGCATCATACAGTGTTTTCTGGTCTTTTCCGACATGTCAATCAAAGCCCATATTTCATCCATATTCATGGCTGCAGGGACTTCAATTGCGACGTGCTTGCCTTGTTCCATCGCGTATAAAGCCATTTTTGCATGCGATTTCCAATCTGTACAGATATACACTAAATCGATATCAGGATTTTCACAAAGTTGCTTCCACGCATCTGCATCGCCTGCATAACTTGCCGCTTTCGGCAATCCGGCATTGATCAAGATGTTTTGTGTATCATCCACCCGCTCCTGAACAATGTCACAAAGAGCTACTACTTTAGCACCTTCAATGTGTATAAATCGCCGTACAGCACCGGGACCACGCATTCCCAAACCGATAATTCCAACTCGTACGGTGTCCAATTTGGGAGCCGTCATCAGAATGGCATCTTCCTGTCCTGCCGGACGTACGGGAACTTCAGTCAGGATAACTCCGTTACGTGTTCTTACTTTATTATCACAGGTACATTGTACAAATAAACCTGTCACTAAGACAAGTAAAAGTGAAAAGAAAATTTGTTTTCTCATACGTTTGTAAATTATTTTAAGTTTGCATTAAATTCAATAGTTTGACCATCCAGCAAATAATCACATTCGACGGTAAGATGTGGCTTGTCCGTTGTTTTTGGAATTTTTACGGTCAACACTCCCCTCGGTTGTAGTTTCCTGAGGGACACGGTGCTTCGTATGCCATCTACCGTTATGTAGGCATCTCTGTAAATAGGAGCTACACCCGTATTTCTTACTTCTACCAAAACTGAATCAGAGGAGGCTCCAAATTTGGTAATCTGGTATTTGTAGCCACATGCCATGCCGGCTGCTTTAATTCTATCCATGCTTTGATACTTGGGCTGGTCATTGCCTATCATATAGGTGATGTGGAATTTTTCAGCCTCTGATTCAAATGTTCTTCCGTGAATTCCATTTTTATTAAGAACATTTTCCTGATCATATTTGGTATAATATCCAAACTCTCCTCCGGCAGGAGCTTTTCGATAACGATTTCTATCCAGCAAATTCCAATTGGTAGTGTTGTACTCGTCATGGGTTTCGTGCATAAAAGAATCATCAAACACTCCAAAGTTAAGATCAAGCAAATCGGGATGGTAGATAAAAGGCGAATATTCCTCAGAAGCAGCATCTATTGAAATACTCCACGTAAGGTCGGTAAATACCTCATCCATAAGCCTGAAAAATTGAGATTGAAATTCTGTTGACGGAAATGTTCTTCCCATAATGAAAGGTCCGTCATAGATGTGATATTCGGCCCAAAGTCCGAATCCCGTTTGCAGAAAAGCTATCCGTTTATCTTTGTTGTATCTTTCGGCCAATTTTCTGTAAAACTCCAAATGAAAACGTTGAAGTTCCGGATGCCGCCAGTCAAGAAAGCAGGTTTCACGCCCTTCACTCATCCCAATGGTTTCTTCGTAATCGGGTAAATCGCGTATATATTGAGGCACGGCACTTTCTCTGTCACCCACATACACATACCTGAAGCGAAGTACAAGATGGTGTTTTCTGGCAGCCACAGCTTCCAAAAGGTTGTCAAGCGGTGTCCAGTCATATACGCCCTTACTTTTTACAATATCTTTGTAAAGCATATATGAGTACTCCAATGCCACAGCATCTGTGTTGTTTTTGGGATTATCCGTCCAAAGTACAATGCCCGTCATGGGTTGCACGGATTTAATCTCGCTTACAAGTGCAAGCGGTTTATAAATAGTGTCTTCCAGTTTGTTTCTTGACTCACCACAAGACACTGAGATTGTCGAAACCAAAAGAGCTGTCAGTAATATTCGGATTTTCATGCGATTACAGTTTATTCAAAACATTTTTATTTTATTTTTCTGAACCACAGCAGTTTATCGATTGGCACATCAAAACTGATTGTTTTTCCGCCCTTATACTTTTTACCGTCAGCATCTGCCCATGTTCCTTTCGGAAATTTCACGTCGCGCTGCGTACCTTGGGTTACCATGGGTGCTACCAATATGTTTTCGCCGAGCATGAACTGATCTTTCACTTCCGCAAAATTTTCCTCCGGGAATTGGTATTCCATATTTCTTACAATAGGTTCCCCTGTTTTTGCGGCATTATCTGCCAGTTTCATTATTTCAGGTACAAATTGTTGCCTTAGAGCAACTGCTTTTTTTACTGCGTCATGATTTGTTTGATTTAAAACTCGCCATGGTGCTACAGAAAACTGCATCATCGGCATCAAGGCGTGGCATTGTGCTGAGCGAACTATCAGTTCCTGGTCTAATTTATCAGAACTGACATCCATAAACGAAGAATAATCTCCGCCACCTATCATGTCGGGACAGGTAAAAGCATAGCCCAATAAACCTGAAACAGTGATATGCGGGATTAGCTTCTGCACGTCTTCCCAGGTGTGAAATTTATCTCTTAATCTTTCGGCAATCGGTTCACCTCCACGTTTCCACATGGCACGATATTCATTCAGAGGGTATTTCAACCCAAACAGCCCGAAAAGCTCGCAATGATCGTTGGGTGTGGTTTCCTTTACAAAAGATACAACATTTCCGGTATAAAATTCCGGATCACCGGCGTCCAGCTTAAAGCCGTCCAATCCATAATATTCCATCATGTATTTCAATTGGTCATCAAACCAGCGGACTGCTTCCGGATTTGAAAAATCGAGCACACAGCTCCATCCATTCCACCAATTGACCAAAGCAGGATGGCTTGCTTCTTCCCAAGTCATGTTTTTATTGCCTTCATTACTCATCAAAAGCAATTTTTCCTTTATCAACTGCCTGCCCACTTCCGAATCAGGCGAAATAAATGGCGATACCCAAAGCATTACAGTGAACCCCATCAAGTGCAGTTTCTCTATCATCCCTTTTGCATCCGGAAATCGGTCTTTTCTAAATTCAAACTTCCCGTAGCAGGGTGCCCAGTTGTCGTCAATCATCAGTACACCGGGCGGATAACCATTGCCAAGCAAGTCTTCAGCATATTTTAAAATATCTTTTTGATTTTGATTATAAATTAGCTCTATCCACGTGTTGTACTGTGGAGCAGTAAACAACCGACTATCGGGCATCTTCCCCGAAGCAGGAAAATATTTTGCTGATGCTGCCAGGTAGGCATCTCGTAGCGTAGTGCCGGATTTTTGCAAATCTATGGCAATGTTTGCTTCATTAATAATCAGGTTCCCGTCCTTTATTTGATAAGAAAAGGGCTGATCACTCCAAACATATCTGCCTTTGTTGGATATTAAAAGCGGCGCGGCCTGATTACCCTGGATGAAAGCAATCAGACTGTTGGAATATCCTTGTTTAAAGGGCATTTTATCACCTTCATTAACCGAACCTCCATACCAAAGTTCATCTTTTTCAATTGGGATTACTTGTTGCGAAATGGCCTGGAAGGAGATGAAAAGAAAAACAGAAATAATGTAAAATAGGTGTTTGTACATGTATTATATCAAGTATTACAAGAAAAACAAGGGCATTTCAGCACCTTGTTTTTCTTGTGAAAATTCAATTAGATTATAGTGGCGTAAACGTAACGGTAAATTTCTTATCGTTTGTGGGGACCAATGTATAGTATTCGCCATCCATTTTGTCTTCATTCCACGTAAAGCCATCTTTTACATCTACGCTGATTTTATAGTATGAATGTTCCGCAGGTACAGGTAGTGCGATAATTCCATCAGATAATTCAACCGATTCAAAGTGTTTAGGTTGAAATTCTCTTTTGCCATAATCTGTGCCTTCGATTGCAGGTGCACTGAAGAATCTGCAGTTTCCGCCCCAAGTATAAATATATGCCTGAGCTTCATATACATTGGTTGTTCCAACCCTATAAAGTGTCAGTCTTGTATTTGGATCCCAGACTTTTTTGGGATCGTCCGGATATTTTCCCCAACTCCAACCATCCATATACAAAGCTTCGGGATAGCCTTTGTTGTTTCTGATATAAATATTTCCGGAAAAAGCATCTATTAGTACATAATATTCAGAAGTAGCCTGAATAAATGTCCAGGTTGGATTTCCTTTACCCGTAAATGCATCAGGGTCACAATATGCAGTGCTCAGATTGACACCGGAACTTGTAACTGACTGATCTTTGGTAAGTTTCATAGTTCCTTCATACACGAAATAGTTACCCGGAACGATATTCAAAGCTTGTCCTGCAAAACTCATGGATTCAACCGCTTTTACACCATTTATAAAGATACCGTCATTGGTGTAATCAAGCGTTTTCGACCCATCTTCACAACGTACCATGGTAACCTTACCTGATGCATCTGTAAATACCCTGAAAGTGAAAGGTCCACCGGCTGAAATTATAAAGCTCTTTTCTTTATTGTCGGCTCCTGTTACAATTTTTGTCCCGTCAAATGTGATATATTCTTCTACACCGGCCTTTTTGAATCGGAATTGTCCGGGCACAATATTGCCCCACATGTCATCTTCAGGATCGCCCGTTCCGGTACTTGGTGCTGTCCATGCCCACATTTTGCGTCCACCGAGTGCATAGCCCTGCATCAGCATTTTTGCCTTTTCAGAACTGATTTCACCGTCAGCCCAATGTCCGGAAATATTGCCATAGATATACAATCCTTCCGTAATCTGGCTCCAGGTTTGCGAATCTCCGATTGTAAGTGTAAAGCTGATGGGGTCAAAAGAAACTTTGAAAAATTCCTCTTCCCCTTTGCCTATGACTATGTCGTTTGCGCCCAGTGCTATTATTTCCTCGCCTTCCATACCCCAAAACAGACCTGTTTTATCGGCATTTGCATAAATTTTCCCTACCGCACCTGCTGCAAAGAATTCTTCTACTTCAAAGACATCACCGTTTTTTGCCATTGGATAAGCAGTGTTGCTAATCACCAGATAGAGATTTGAAAAAACAGGCAATGCCAGGTTGGAAATGGTTTTTTCGCCGGAAGCTATTTGGTTGCCGGAGTTTTTTACCGTTAATGTTACTTTCATATCGCCTGCTACTGCATTTTTAGGTAGTGGAATGGGAATATTCAAATCCAAATCAAATGTTTTACCGGTAAGCATCTCCGTTTTTTCGTAAATAGTGCCTGCCACATTCGACATTTGAATGGTATAAGTGCGCAATCCGACTTCATCTGAAAGATTAGCTGTAATTTTCACATTATCGCCATACTTCAATCCACTTTCCGGTGTTAAAGTAAGATTTTCTACTTTGGGTTTGCCGGCATCGGGATCGATCGGGTCTTCTTTGGGTTCGCAGGACGTGAAAACCGAAAATGAAGCCATCAAGAATGATAGTAAGAGAAATTTAATTGGTTTCATAATGGATGTTTAAAAAAAGATTAATAAACTAATTATTGATTTAACTACTCACCCCTCGACACAAACCATTGCAAAGGGGATGAGTAGTCAGGCTTTTAATTAAACTATTTGATCATTATTTTTTTATTCAACGATTTGTCACCTACTCCTATTGTGATGATATAAACACCCGAATTTAACTCTCTACTGATTGAATTTATGTTTTCAAATCGATCTACCAGTCTGCCGTCAATAGCATAAATGGCCATATCAAAAACATCATCTGCTAAAACATTCAATGTCTTGTCTTGAACAATAAATTTAGCATAATCATCAGCACTTAGTTTGCTAATTGATGTCATAATTCTGTCCAGTGTGATTTTTTGAACTTTTAAATGGGTGTCCCAAGTAGTAGGATTCATTAATTTAAGCATATACTTTCCTGCCGCTACATCAGTAAGATCAATTGAATCGTAGGTGTTTTCAGTCATTGTTGCATTTGCCGGATACCAGGCTTCTGTAAAGGTTTTAACAACCTGATTGGTAGTAACATCTACCAGTGAGAGTTGGAACTTCCCGCTGCCGGTACTGCTTGAAACCATTTTAACATTATAATTACCCGGTGTAACTAAATTTAATGCCCAGCTTGCCCAATGTAAGGGGTTTTGAGTAGCATATGCCCCTGATTGAAAGTCCAGATATTGGTCGATATTTGCATCCCTCATAAAGGGATAATAGTAGGCATTGCCGGAAGTAAACTCAGCGGTAGTATTTAGATTAACTTCTGTTCGTGGTTTAACTGTAAATGTTTTCCTTTCTGAAAAATTCCAGTCATTTGCAGGCAGGAATTGGGGGTCGCCTGTTGTCCATTCTGAATTGTAATAGGGAGTTGTAATACCGTAAGTAGTGCCTATTGCCGGAGTTGTTAAGTCTGCAATAGTAATAGATTGTTCTACGGCATGAAGATCGGCTGAGAGACTACGTGTTACAGTACCGGCACTACCCCAGCTCCATGAGCTGGACCCAGCAGTGCCTGTAAATACATACAAATCAGTTCCTTGTGCCAAATAGTCAACACCCGAGGCGTTGTACACCCATTGTTTATATCCCGTTGCAGCGTTATTGTCGGTATCAATATACACATCAATTACCTGCCACCGGTCTACGAATGATTCTGTGCTTCCTAAATTTACCATTACAGAAAGATTGGTGTCATCTTTGGTTGTTTTTAATATCGGGAAAACTCCCGGTTCACTTAGAGTAGGGATGTTATCCCAGTCAGACATAGTTCCGTCAATCGTAATTTGAGATTTGGCATTGAATACAATGCAACTTGCCAATAAAGAATAAAATAAAATTTTTTTCATAATTGCTATAAAATTAATTGTTAGTAAATAAAGTCAATTTGCCTGATTTATACAAAGTAGTTTTAATAGTTCTTGTTAAGAGCAACATGTTTTCATTATGGGTTTTTACTCGTTAATGATTATTTTTTTGGAAACAGAAGTACCATTTGAAATCATTCTGATAAAATAAACTCCGGCAGGAATGTCTTTTACGTCTAATGAAACTTCATAAGTACCACCTGCGGTGAGATTAGTAACTAAATCCATTACTTTACTACCTGAGATATTCTCAAGATGAACAGAGGTGTTACCAATGGACAAACTCGTGAATTTAATATTTACAAATGATTTTACAGGATTTGGATAAACCAACAAGGATTTGTCAATAAACTTATCATCTAAATTTGTAGGTAAGTTTTGCCATGCAGCGTCTTGACTAAATTCAGAATAATTACCAAGGTCATCGTAAGTAAATCCGGCATAATAATAGGTATTTCCCGTGGCAACATCCAGGTCAGTATATGTTTCTGCAACTCCGTTATAAATCACATCGCCATCTGTATGGTTACCGGGGTAACGATCTGTTCTTCTGAGTATTTTAACGCCCTCAAAGTCTTCAGCAGGATACACCTGACCTGTTAAGTTTATATCATCAAGTACAACAAAGCCACCTCCAATTGTGCTACTGGGAATAATAAACTCAAGAGCGAAAATATTATTGGGATCCATGGCATCTGAAATGTTGGGGTGCCAGCTTAATTCTTGGAAAGTCCTGACATCTAATTTAACCTTTTGCCATTCTGTTGAATTTAACAACAATGTTTCATTATACCACCAATCATCAGCAACACCATTGAAATCAAGGTCTTGTTTTACTATTAAGCGAAGATATCTTGAAGAACCGTCTCCTTTATACCAAAACTCTAAATATGGTGTTGTTGAAAAATTCTGAACCTGATCATATTGAAGTACAGCAGAGTATTGTCCCCATGCAACAGTCACGTCATAATTGATTTTTAATGCGTTCATGCTGTCATAGCCATCGGTCAGTTCCAAAGAACCTGTGGCAGTTTGGTTGTGTGGAACCCCTACGAACTGATCAATCCCATTCTCAAAATCATCAACAGCATTTACTACATCAACCAATCGGGTTGGATTTTGCCAGGTTAATACTATCTGGTTACCTGCAACATTCCCGTTAAAACCGGTAGGTGAAGGCGGTGCAATAGTATCTTTGACGACAGTAACCTTACCTCTTGCATATCTTTTAATTGCCGGGTTAACACCATCATCTAAAATTCCGTAGATATAGTAATCACCTTTTGGCTCCAAATATCTTACATTCCAGTCATAATAGTCAATTAATTGAGTGTCTGTAGAAATGCTGTCCGCGATCAAGGTACCATTGATGCTGTCAAGCGAATGGTAAAGACTGATTTTGCCATTTCCACCTTCATCGAAACAGGTCCACTTGATACGGTATGAATCTGTCGCAATATCATCTATTCCGTTAGGTTCCGTAAAATAGAGGCTTGGTAGCATCTGAGAAGTTCTTGTAAACTCATAAACATAAAATTCTTCTCCTGTTTCATCCCTTCCTGTTAATGTAACTTTTTCTCCATCCGGAGACATGTCAATTGTTGAAAATCCATTTGTTTTTTTCCAAAACAAACTATATGGTAAATCTGCCAAATTGTACTGATCTCTTGTATTTGAAGCACAAACACTTGGGCGGACATGGTGTACTCCCGATTTATACAGATGCTCAAAACTATGGCAGTTTCCACTAAAGAAAATAATAAACTTCCCATTTTGAGCGTGTTCTTCTAAAACAGGAGCAACGTATGTTTTTAAGTTTCCGGACCATTGACCATGATAACCTGTACTATATACACTCACATGGGCGAAAATAAATATCCATTTTGAAGTGGAGTTTTCTAATTGATTATCCAGCCATGTCATTTGTTGAGAATCATGAACAAAAGAGGGGCTGAAATCATCACCATTTAAGTTTAAGGATATGATTTTTGCATCCCCGTAGTCCATGGAATAATAAGACTCACCTCGCGGATCTATTGAGTCAGACCCATCAATATAGCCATGAGACGGTGAAGAGAAGTAGTCGAAATAAGTTGTAGGGCCGCCTGCACTTTTATCGCCAGTTTCATGATTTCCTACAGCTCCATTAACAGGAACTTCTTTTAATAAAGGTTCTGATGGAGTGAAAAAAGATGAATTCCACGGACGAGTGTCTCCCGTGTTTATTATATCTCCCAAATGCATCAGCAAGTCTGGTTTTTGTTGTAATATCGGACTTACCATGTTTTGCCAGATTTGTCCACTATTCTCGTGGATATCAGAAACTAACACCAGACGAAACCCGGTTCCTTCTGAGGGAGCAGTTTTTGTGCTTTGAATTTCTTCAAATTTTCTTCTACCATCACCTACCATATAATAATATGTCGTATATGGCTCCAGTCCATTAATTTCTTTAACGTGGACAAAACCTTCTCCTTCAACTAACCAACCCCCATTTGACACTACCGAGTCACCCAAAGCCTCAGTTTTTCCGTAATATACAACTCCAGTAGAGGTAGTGTCAGGCATTTGCCACATTACACGAATTGAATTTTCAGTTGGAGTTGTTGTATATGGTTTTTTGAAGGGTACATAGGGCAGATCACCCATGGGAGCATCTTCAGTTGAAACACCCCAGCGCAGGTCACCAAGATTACCACCGGTATCACCGGCACCTATCGCCGGAGAATTAGCATATAACTGAAAGTTACCATTTTCAGGATCAACAAACAATGGGTTTGTTGTAATAATATTATTCCTTGGAGCACCACCATATGGTTCAACATTATAAGAGATGGTGTTTTTCAAAATACTATTGTTACCATAGACTGAAAAGCTTTTGGTGTCGCTTACAGTTTCTGAAAATGACGCAATACAATTTTTGACAATAGCGTAATCAATGTTTGCAAGATAAACCCCACGTCGGGAGAAACAATTATAAAAAGTACATTGATCTATGACCACCTTTACCAAATCGGTAGTAGCGGATGCATAGATATAAATGAAATAACCATCCTGGTTGATTTTGTCGAAAGTGGAATTTTTAATGGAAATACTTTTAACCTGTGTAGGTGCACTTGCCGCATTAATAACTCTAAGTACGTTTTTAAACATACAACCATCTACAATAAGTGAATCAACATACATAACTTCACTGCTTGTAGCATATAAATTAATTCCACGGCTTGTGAAGTTTTGTATATTTGAATTCAATATTTTTACAACAAGATTCTGACCCTCATCAATCCTAATAGCCTCTGTATTAGTTAAATTTCCATCAAATGTTACTCCATCTAAAATAAAATGAGATCTAACAGTAAAACGCTTAGCATTGATTGTTGGATTTTTTCCGCTTGCCGCACGTATTTCCAGTGCTTTGTCAATAATTACCGTGTTAGTTTCATTGTAAACCCCGTCAGTGAGTTCCAAAACATCTCCAACATTAGCGTTTGCTACAGCATTATAGATTGTCTGAGTACCAGGCTCTACAGGCACTACAGCCGGATAAGCCCAAAAACAAATTATTATAAATAACAATAATAAAGAGTTTCTTTTCATAACAGTCTGTATTTTAATTTATTTATTTTTTTAAGAGTTTGTAAGTATTAATTCCCCTTGGTGTTGTTATGTGCAGCAGGTACATTCCTGTACTAAGTACAGAAGTATCGATTTGCTGTTTGTCAAATGACAGCGAAATTTTTCTGCCGGCCAAATCTACCGCACTTACTCCAATGACATCTGCAATTGTTGTGTTCACACTCATTCCCGCCGGTATAGGGAACAAAACATTATTTTCTGATTCAATAGTGCTTATGGAAGTGGGTATATCGTTTTTCACGATTGTGAACGAATCAAATAGAGTTGCAACTGCCGATGAGCTGGCTGTGTAACTATCCACTTGAATAGAACTGCTCGACACGGTAATTTTACTATAAGTAGGAGCACCCGGTTGTCCATATTTACCGGTAAACAAATCCCAGTAATTTGCCACTTGGTGTTTATCGTAATTTGCTTCCATTTGTGCCTGTGTATATGGGTAATAACGCTTGCGTCCGCTCGTGGAATTTACAAAATATAATGTGCCATCATCTACTGTAAACGTGCCCCCTTCTTGTCCTTTCGGATTCTTATTGCTATGTACAGGAACGCTAACTACGTCAGCAACCGAATTGGGAACAACTGTCTTTGTCAGGTTGTTGATAGGTCCCATAACTTCGTATATATGGTCGTGTCCTTGTATAACAAAGTCTATATCCAACTCATTCAATACGGGCAATAATGTTGCTCGGAAAAGCACACTTTCCGTATCGTCTTGATGCGAGCTTCCTGTAAATAAGTTTTTATGCACAGCTGCAATACGCCATTTGGTATCAGGATGAGCGGTTACTTGTGCCCGTAACCAATCGGCAACGTCATCTTCCAAATATATACTGGTACCGCTTTCGTAGCTGTAAGTGCCACGCCAATAATCTTGCATACTAAAAATTAAGAATAAAGCATCGCCATACACAAATGAGTAAGTTGTTCCATCAAACTGTGGCTTTGTTACTGCAGATTGTTTGAAGTCGTTACTTGTGTTGAAGTGATGCGTATAATTCAGGTTATTGCTGTCATCGTGATTACCGTCTGTAGGAACAACGGGCATTTTTGCCAGTAGTGGTTTCATTGAAGTTTCAAACCATTGTTCCCATTCCCATTCAGAATTTTGTGCTGTACCGGTTTCAACAAAATCACCGGTGAAAAGCACAAATCGTGCGTCAGACGCGTTTGCAACCGATGTAATGGCAGACCAGCGGGCATTTTCCACGTATTCAGCATCCTGTATGTGAGAATCAGTCATATAAAGGAATGAAAACTCCGAGTTGTCGTTTTTCGCTGTTTTGAAAGCTCTTATCTCACTCCAATAACCATCATTACCGACACGATAAGAGTATTCAGTTCCGGCTGTTAGTCCTGTAGCCAGTACCTTATGACTCATATAACTACGTTTTGTTCCCGGTGGGAGATTTGCAGGTATTAGGATTCCGTTTGTTGAAACAGCATAATTTAAATTGTTCACAGCCTGGCTTGTTGCCATGATTTCAAATGCAGGACTTGTAAAATCAGCCTCAGACGCATTTGCTTTTGCTACAATCTGTACTTTGCTGGTTGATATGTCTGCGTTTGTGAACCATGCGAAAGCCATTCTGCTTGTCGGATCACCATTAATGTTGGCTACAACACAATACGGCATGTTTTTATTTACAAGATTAGCGATACTTGCTCTCAATGCTTGCAGATTTGCCTCAGAACTATCGGCGCGTGCAGTTTCTTTTGCTATCAAAAAAGGTGTGAAAGACGGAACAGTGTAGTCGCTTTCCAGCAATTCATCTGCTTCCAGCACTTCGGGATGAACGATAACGACTGATTTTTCCTCTACAATGACAACACAAGTATCTTTAAATCCTCCGTCTTCTGTGGTGACAATCACTTTTGTTTCTCCCGTTTCCAGAGCGCTTACCAAACCGTTGGATACAGTTGCAATAATTGTGTTGGACGAAAGCCAGGTTACCTTTTTGTTAGTGGCATCTGTAGGTGTTATAATGATGGATAACCAGGATGTTTCCTCTTCTTCCAGGCGCAGCGTATCTACAGTAAGTTCTACCCCTGTAACGGCTACAGGAACTGCATCAGGATCATACTCATAAGCTCCCAAATCAACAGCAGTACCCTTTGGACGAGTAACTCCGAGAAAGTCTTTAGCCGGCGCTAATGTAGCAGTTCCTTTATCAATGCAGGGTGAAGCCGAAGTAAACGAAAAGTCGGCAGCGCGCATAGCTGCAATTTCGGCATCTGAACCGGGAATTCCCACAAAGGTCGTCGGTGACTTGAAATTGGGACCATCAAGTGCAGTGTTGTTTGCGTTAAGGGTAAGAACAAAACAGGAGGCATCAAAACCAGACTCAGCGGCATTATATCCCGATGAGGATCCGCCACTTGAGATATAAGCTACCGGATCAGTAAAACCCACATCTGCCTGATTGTTCCAGCATACATTATTTATGGCGGTACTGTTGCTGTGTATTGCAGCGTATTGGCTACCGTAATTACAAGCTAAAATACAATTTACTACAACGCCACCGGGATTGTATATACCGCCGCTGTTGGGCCAACCGCTGACTGTTGCTGAATTGTTGTGAACAATGCAGTTGCTTATTGTGCCACCATCGTTGCGGATAGTGCCGTACTTGCCCTGGTTTCCCCGGAGAATACAACTTTCTACTAATCCGCCTTTGTTACGAATTCCTCCTCCTGAGCTTGTGGCTGAGCATAACTCAATAACACAATTACGTACAACGCCTGCTCCATTGATTAATACTCCGCCGCCATTCGAGCCTTTGCAATTTCGAATAATAGAATTTGCAAGCGTTATGTTCCCACGGATATATGCCCCTCCTCCTTCGTTTGAGTGTTCGGCATTTTGCAGCGTAAGCCCCTCAATGAGCGTTGGATTGACGCAATCAGTGTCGTATTTTACAATTAAATATTGACCCAACCCAAAACCATCAAGAATGGTTTCAAAGCGTTGCCAGTCCCGTTCACCTGTTGATGCATTATAGCCCCCCAATACTGACACGCCGTCTTTGATTGCAAAAGCTTCATTGTAAACACCGAACGATACGAAAACAGTATCACCTGCTGAGCAGTCATAAATAGCAGATTGAATAGAACCCTTGGCGGTAGCCCACGAAAGTCCATTACCACTGCCTCCTACCGACACATAGCGGTTAGCTGCTGTTGAACTGAAAGCAAAGCTCCAGGCAATTAGCATAAGATAAAAAGGGAAATGCTTTTTCATGCGATTTTTTGTTAATAGTTGTTTCATGTTGTTGAATTTTAATTAGTTTATAACAGTAATTTTTCATTTCGATTACTTAATGTAGAGAACACACAGCTTAATCCATTTTTTCAAAAAATGAACTTCCTGAATAATCATCCGTATTCGTACTCACAGAAATTGTTAAATTCTCGTACACCTTGTTGTAGCCCGTTGAGGCTTCCCAAATACCTTCATTTGCCAATCGGATGGAATAATGAGGATTGGCGTAGATTGTGGGGTCAACGTCGGGTAAGTTTAGATAAACAGTATAGCTTCCCTCAGGGATGTCTGCCGGAACTCCTCCCTCAGCTATGATTTCATTGGTGACAAGAGGTTGCCACAATCTCGGCTCCGTTTCATTCAGACGAAGTCTGTACTTTTCATTAGTTTCATTGTTTTTGAGGATGATTTCCACCCATCGCTTATTGTAAATAGGCGCATATCCGAGGTTTTTCATGAGTATTTTGGCGTAAAAATTCCCGCCCGGCTTGGTACTTTTAGAGAACTTTCCTGAAGTAAGCTGAAATCTGTAACCTAATTCCCGTAAAATATTATTCATGCCGCCATCACTCTCCCAGGCATCATTTACCGGTCTGTAATAGTCCTCATTTAAGTAGGACCATCTTAGATATCGCATTTCCGTTTGTGCCTTATCTGAGTTAGCCGGGTCAACATCAGTTGGGGGACAAGTTTCGCCGCCAATTGGCACAAATAAACATTCTTCATTTAAAAAAGCTTTGTCCTCCGTCGGATTTTTATAAGTTCCATAGTCGGTAGAACTGGCAAGAAAACAGTCATTGTGATGTCCGACCCGGGAAATGTCCGTTTCCTTAAAAGCTTCTTGATAAGTGAGTGGGGTATTTCGTTGGAAATATTGCTGTTTGTAAGCGGGTGTTCGCAACTGGATAGTTCTGCTTTTAGGAACAGTCTCAAGAAGCTTCCTGATAACTTCAGCTCGTGCTTCCGGTGTGTTTAGATTATTTGTAGTGTAATACCATTCGCCCCATGCACCGATAAAACCGGCCTGGACAGTGTAAATCACGTCAGCATTTTCCTCTAATATAGGCTTCAATTGCTCTAAGTGTTGCTTGATGGTACTAAGCGGTGCGTCCGGCTCTGATTCTGATCCTGAGTAGGCAAATCGTAGTATGATTTTAACACCGGCATTCCGGGCTGTAACAAAATCTTGCTTTATCTCGCTGAGCGCGGTTTGATTAAGTGGAGCATTTCTGAAGTTTCTTAAATAATTTATTCTATAAATAAGTGAAATGTTGTTCTGTCTATATCCCTCCAATTGTGATTGAGTCAGTGCTCCCGTCCCTGACCCCAGGTTGATTGCCGTATATTTGTAAAAACCTCGTTCCGGATTAGGAAAAATCTCCTGTGACGGGGTATAATTTACATTGGCTAAATCCGGGTTACTTCTCAAGCTTACCTTCACCATCGGGAAAACTCCAGGTTCGCTTAGGATAGGAATATTATCCCAATCCGACATATCTCCGTCAATAACAATCTGAGATTTGACGCTGAATATTACGGAACTTAGCAACAAGAAATAAATTAAAATTCTTTTTGACATCGTTTTTAATTTTATAAAAGGAGCATGATAACACACATGGGTCAATCCATTTTTTCAAATAATAAACTGCCTGAATAATTATCCGTCTTACTGCTTTTAGAAACTGTTAAATTCTCATACACCTTGTTGTAGCCTGTTGAGGCTTCCCAAACATTCTCATTCGCCAACCGGATAGAATAATGAGGATTGGCATAGATTGCTGGAGCAGCATCAGGAAGATTTAAATAGACGCTGTAGCTTCCCTCTGGAATTTCTGCCGGAACTCCTCCCTCAGCTATGATTTCATTGGTGGCAAGAGGTTGCCAAAATCTCGGTTCCGTTTCATCCAGGCGGAGCCTGTATTTTTCTTCCGTTTTGTTGTTTTTAAGGATGATTTCCACCCATCGCTTGTTGTAAATAGGAGCATACCCGAGGTTTTTAATAAGCATTCGAACATAAATCTTTCCGCCCGGCTTAGTATTTTTAGAGAAGTCTCCTGAAGTGAGCTGAAATCTGTAACCTAATTCTCGTGCAATATTATTCATTCCGCCATCAATCTTCCAGGCATCATTTACCGGTTTGTAATAATCCTCATTTAAATAAGACCATCTTAGATTTCTCATCTCAGTTTGTGCCTTGTTTGAGTTAGCCGGGTCAACATCAGTTGGTGGGCAAGTTTCGCCTCCAATTGGAACAAACAAACACTCTTTATTCAAAAAAGCTTTGTCTACCGTGGGGTTTTTATAAGTTCCATAATCGGTAGTGCTGGCCAGGAAACAATCGTTATGATGCCCAACCCGGGAAATATCCGTTTCTTGAAAAGCTTCTTGATAAGTGAGTGGCGTGTTTCGTTGGAAATACTGCTGTTTATAAGCAGGCGTCCGCAACTGAATAGTTCTGCTTTTAGGAACAGCCTCAAGGAGCTTTTTGATAACTTCGGCTTGTGCACCTGCTGTATTGAGATTGTTTGTAGTGTAATACCATTCGCCCCACGCACCAATAAATCCGGCCTGAACGGTGTAAATAACGTCAGCGTTTTTCTCTAAAACAGGTTTTAACTGATCTAGATGCTGTTTGATGATATTAAGCGGTGCATCCGGCTCTTCTTGCGATTCAGAATAAGCAAACCGCACAATCAATTTCACGCCCGAGTTCCGTGCTGTAACAAAATCTCTTTCTACCTCATCCAAAGCAGCTTGCGAAAGTGGAGCATTTCTAAAATTTTTCAGATAAATCATCCTGCCTAACAGCGTGATATTGTTTTGTCTGTACGCGGCAAGCTGATTAGCTGATAATGCCCCTGTGCCAGTAGTCAGATCAATTTTTGAATACTTATAAAATCCTCTTTCCGGATTAGGAAAAACTTCTTGCGATGGGGTATATTCCACGTTGACCAAGTCTAATTTATTGTTTACAGGGTCTTTTGGGTCACAACCGCTTATAGCCAATAAACACAAAGCCAAAGTCAAATAATTATATAAAGATATTTTCGTCATAGTGTATTTAAATCATATCTGAAATTACATCAATTTTATTTTCCGGGAGTTATCAGTTGCTGAATTTATTATTGAGTATAGCCCGGATTCTGTTTTACCTCACCTTTGCCGTCCACAATTACAGAAAGCGGAAGCGGATAAAGGTATTTGTCTTTGGAAGCATAAGGAGCTACATTGTTGTTGAGTAACATTACCCGGTCATAAAGTTTGTCAAAACGAATTAAGTCAGCCCTGTATTGACCATTCTCACACCAGAATTCATGGCTCCGCTCGGTAAGGATTTGGTCGATAAACTCATCCTTTGTAGCAAAATCAGATAGATTTTTGGCCGGAACTTTAGCTCTGTTTCGTACCATATTCATCAAATCGACGGCTTCCTGGGTTATGCTGCCTCCTGGTTTCATCACGATGGCTTCGGCAAGGGAAAGTATCACTTCGGGATAACGGAATATAACCATATCCAGATTTGAAAGTCCGCTATTTCCGGGTACGCCGGGGTCGATTTCGTATTTTTGAGGTATTGGACCTAAATCTATGAAATCTCCGGGATTTGTTCTGTTTACTTCCAGACCGCTTTCAGAACTGATGTAGCTTGTAATCAAATAGGTTTTCCGTGTATCTGTCGGCTCAAAGGTGTCATAGAACCACCAGGTACTCTGAACGGTTCCCCACCCTTTAATGGGCGAGTCGGAATCCGGAGGCATCACCATCATGTGCCACTGGGATTCATTTGGACCTGCCGATGAACACGGAATAACAAAGATATATTCCGGATTGTCACGGGTTTGTCCGGCAAATTCAAATAAAGAGGGGTAGTTTTCAACTAATCTGAATCCATACTCGCTACCCATCAGTTCACGAGCTAGGGTTTCTACTTTGTTGTAGTAGGTTTTATCGTTTACAGTTTCGTGCAGGTACAGTCTGATTAGCAGGGTTTTAGCTAAAGCCCTGCTGAATTTTCCATATTCCGTCTGCTTAGGCATTGGCAAATTTTCGCCGGCATATACCAAATCATCTTCTATAAATTTCACCATTTCCTCATTGGTAAGTCTTGGCAGTGGTTTTTCCTTTAGGGGATCTTTGAGAATTTCCAGTGGAGCCACCACTATCGGTCCATACATATCAAACAGTATGTAGGACAAATAGGCCCTGGCACATCTTACTTCCGCCATATATTTGGCTTTTTGTGCGTCGGTTAAGAAATTGCTGTTTACTATTTCGTCAAGTACCAATGTGCATCGGCTTATCTTTCCGTAGAATCCGTAAGGTGAAGTTCTGGTATAGTAAAAATAAGTTATTTCACCACTTGTTTCGTTGAAGGACAATTCGTGACACAGCTTCTGAGCTCCGAATTTTCCGGCTAATATCTCTGTACAGCTTTCATTGACAAACATTTGTCCTCTTTCTGAATTTGAGTTAATGCCATTCCACCAGCTTCCACGCAACGGAAAATAACATGATAATACCAGGGCTTTGATATCAGCCTCGTTTGTCGGGAAGTTACTTGGGTTTATATCACTGTAATTAATAGGATCAAGGTCGGAGCAACCGAGTACGGACAAACCCAAAAGTATATAAAGTGTGACTTTTTTTATGTAAGTTTTCATATAATTCATTACTTATTAAAATTTAACATCAATACCGATTGTATAAGTACGGGCATTAGGATATGCCGCAGCATAAGAGTCTGTTTCCGGGTCCAGTCCGGTGTATGGTGTGAGCACAAACAAGTTGTTTGCATCAGCAAAAAATCGTATAGAAGAAAATACTTTCCTTAAGTTATTACCAATAGGAAGATTGTATCCAAGTGAAATACTTTGTAAACGAAGATACCATGCATCCTGATAAAACCAGTCTCCGTATCCGTATCTTGACCATCCGAAAAATGAACTTGGGATGGTAGTAGAAGGCTTGTCCGGCATCCATCTGTCTTTTACTATTCTAAGGCCGTTGTAGCCATACTGTGCAATTCCATCGGCACTTGCTCCGTAAGCCATATAGGTCGGGTCCATCATTCTTCGTTTAAACATTCCGTTTATATCAAAGCTGAAATCAAAATTTCCGAATGTGAACCGGTTGTTAAGTCCGACTACCGGTCCCGGGTCAAGTGTCCCCATAAGTTTTGTATCGGCATCGTCAATGATGCCGTCAGGCTCTCCGGTTAATACAAACCTGCCATTTTCTACAACGGGGTCGCCATTTAAGTCTCGTTTGTAGCCATTAATGTCCTCTATTATAAGTTGTCCGGGTTTTAAATCGGGCTGAGAAGCCGGAGGTGTTTCACCCGTTTGAAGAATACCTATTGCAATTCTGCTATAATAAGCGGCAGTCGGGTCGTCAACGTTTTGGTAAACGGTAGGCTTCCAGTCTGGTGCCCTTTCCAACCATTTATTTATAAACTGTGAAAAAGTAAAGTCGGTTTGCCAGGTAAAGTTTCTACGGGTTATGTTCTTGGTGTTCAGTGTAAATTCAATTCCACTACCTTGCATTTTCCCAATATTATCCATTACGAAGCTTATATCGTGATATGAGTTCAGAGCTTTCATATCAAGCAAATCAGAGGTAACTCTTCTAAAATAATCCAAAACTACATTGATTTTACTATTGAAAAAGGACACGTCAATACCGGCATTGTAAACAGAGGTAGTTTCCCATTTAAGGTTCGGATTTTCCAATCTGGCATTGAATACACCGGTAAGTGGGTTTTTATTAAAGTCATTCCAGGCCGATGCCGCATAATAGGCAGCAAAAGCATTACTACCTATACTTGAATTACCTGTTTGCCCATAACTTAAGCGTAACTTCAACAAGTCAAGAGATGGTTTTGCAAACTCCATAAAAGATTCATCTACCATATTCCATGCGAAAGCAACAGACGGGAAATATGCCCACTTATGATTTTTGGCAAATACGCTTGCACCGTCTGCTCTAAAAGTCACTGTAAATAAATATCGGTCTAACAAAGAATAATTGAGTCTTGAGAAGAATGATCTGAACTCATTTTCATATCCCCAGGACCCTACTACTTTGGTACCTTCTCCCGATTGCAGGTTGTACCACTTGAATCCATCTGTCAAGAACTGATTGTTTCCAAGGTTATGTCCGTCACCCAACATTTTTTCGGCTGATGCACCGGCCATAACTGTGAACTTATGAATGTCTGCAATGTCGAAAGTGTATGTCCCATTAATATCAGCCAAATAACTCTGATTGCTTGTTTGATTGAGAGAAGCAAGTCCGCCGGCTAAATTTCCGTGCAGCGTAGTTTTGGGCATATAGGTACTTCTCTTTTGGTACGCCAGGTCTGTTCCGACATTCAACCTGAACGTCAGATTTTCAATCGGCTCTATTAAGAGGAATACATTGGCCAATAAACGGTCCATTTTACCTTTGTCTGTTACCGTTAAAAGTGAGTATGGATTCGGCTGCGTAGGTAATAACGGGTTAATCGGATAGTTGCTGTTTTCATCAACAGCCTGGATATGAGGTCCCATCTGAACTGCGGCTCTGATCAAACCCGATTTTTCGTATTGCTCTTCACCAAGCGGCGTGTTGTCGTTGTCCAT
This sequence comes from Bacteroidetes bacterium ADurb.Bin174, assembly GCA_002070265.1. GTDB lineage: Bacteria > Bacteroidota > Bacteroidia > Bacteroidales > Paludibacteraceae > Paludibacter. Next base: position 42,842 of record MWCX01000040.1, read on the forward strand.
TCGGCTGAGCGTCAGATTAACACCGGTTTTGAAGATATCGTTGATTGTCTGGTCTAAATTAATACGACCCGAATAACGTTTTACTTCCGAATTTTTGATGATCCCTTTGTGGTCATAATAGTTAAGCGACACCATATATTTAGTGAACTCCGTACCTCCTTGTATTCCGAGGCTGTGTTGCTGGATGGAACCGTCTCTTGTAACAAGATCAACCCAATCGGTACCTTCTCCGGCCTCAGCTATCTGTGTATCTGAATATGGAAGTTTATATGCCACACCATTTCGGGGAGAAGCCATAGCTTGCTCTAAAGTTCTGTTACCATAAGGGTATACATCATTTTCAAACATCCAGAAATCCCAGGTAGAGGTATTTCTTTCTTCCATCCATTCTTTCAGTTTAAAAACATCAAAAATATTGGAGTGTTTTTGTATGGCGAGAGATGTTGAATAGTTTACCACAGGTTTTCCGGTTTCACCTCTTTTGGTTGTGATAAGAATAACTCCGGCGGCTGCACGAGCACCATAGATAGCGGTTGCAGAAGCATCTTTTAACACCTCAATGGAAGCAATGTCATTGGGATTGATAAAATTTAAAACGCCCTGCGTACCTGCATCAAGTCTCTCATTATTACTACCGGGTTGGTCTAAAGTGGAAATCGGAACACCATCTACTACATATAGTGGAGTGTCGTCAGTATAAGCGGAGCCTCCGGAACCACCCCGAACCAGGATATCAAGACCGCCCCCCGGCTGAGCACTGTTCTGAACGATGGTAAGTCCGGCAGCTTTACCTTTAAGTGCCTGTCCGATTGAGATGGTTGAGTTCATGTTAATATTATCCGTTTTTACAGATGATACGGAGCCTGTCAAATCTCTTTTCTTTACGGTACCATAGCCGATTACAACCAACTCGTCAATAATTTTGGATTCCATTGACATAATAACGTCAATTCTGCTTCTGCTTTCCACTGAAACTTCCATCTGCTTCATACCAACATAGCTAAACACTAAGGTCCCGCTTACCGGCACATTGTTGAGGCTATACCGTCCGTCAATATTAGTAATGACACCTGTTGTAGTACCCTTGACAACAACAGAAACTCCAATTAAAGGCTCACCCGTTTCATCCGTAACAATACCTGTAACGTTAGAGCGCTGAACAGACTGACGTGATGAAGTTGTGCTGCTTGCTCTTGTGCTTTCGAGCTTTTCTTTTGCCGTTAAAATTATTGTTTTACCCTCAATTGCATAAGCGATATTGGTGCCTTGTAATAATTGTTTTACAGCAATTTCGGCGGTTACATCGCTTACATCCAGAGAAGCATTTTTATCCAATTCGGGCAATCCTTCATTAAAAAAGAAAGTGAAATCAGAATTTTTTTCAATTGTTTTCAGGATGCTCCTTATGGGTTGGTTATCTATTTTTACGTTTACCTGTGCATTGAGAAACTGCGAGCAAATGATAAACGCGAGAAAAACAATGAAACGGAGATTTGTCCAACTAATTGAACAAGAACGCAGTGTTTTCATAGGCCATTTTTAAAAATTTTATAGAGTTATACTTTACTTTCTATTATTTTATACAAACCGGGCGGGGAAACTCCACTATTGAAATATGTTAAAAAATGTTTTTTGGAAGTAGTGTTGTGTGGTTCGCACCTATTTCTTCTTAGTAGAGAAAAATTTTATTTCATCGGGTAATTCGTACAATATTACTTTATCCCCAATTATCTTATATTCAACGGGAGATGTCAAAGATAAAATACGCAATACGGAATGTAAACTGTTGTTGTCGATTCTTCCGGTATAACGTTGTTCTTTTATTGATTCACTGGAGAACTCAATGACAATATTGTAGGCTCTGCTTAAATTATTGGCAACTTCTGCCAGTGTGGCACTTTCAAAACTTAATTGATCATTAAGCCACCCAACAGATAGTATCGCGTTTTCTAACTTTATAGTTGAGGCTGTTTTGTTTTGGCTGTTATACTCAACCCGTTCATTAGGAAGCATATGCATGGTTTCATTGGGTGTTTTTATTTCCACCTTACCTTCTGTTAAAGTAGTAGAAATATAGTTTTCATCTAAATATGCTCTTACATTAAACGCAGTTCCCTTAGCGGTAATGGACAGATCTCCGGCTTTCACAGTAAATGGAAGAGTCTGATTTTGTTTTACATCAAAGTAGGCTTCACCTTGTAACTCAACCGTTCGGTTAGAATTATTATAGTCCGTTCCATACATGATGGAAGATTCGGAGTTAAGTATAACACTTGTGCCATCCGGCAGGGTTATGCTTGATTTTTGCCCACGCATTGCTTCCACTTTTGAGTAAAGCGTAGGAGTGTTGTCTCTGTTGGTAAGCGCAAAAAACAAGCTTCCCGCCGTAATAAGTACAAGAATAACGGCAGCAGCCGATTTTACCCAGGAAGGTAAAATGAATGTTTTACTTTCTTGCTTATCTATCACTCGGTGAATGTTTTCTAACATTCTTTTTTGCTGCTCTTCATTCATTGAGTCGGCAGAGTCATATAACTGGGCCTCAAGCCAACTTTGCAACTCTTTATTAGATGCTATCCAATTATTCAACTCCCTTTTCTCTTGCTCTGAGGCTACGTCAGACAGATATTTCTGAAACAACTTTTCAATCCTTTTGTTCATAATTACTCATATTTACTATTTATATAGTTGAAAAGGAATAAATCCGCTATTAAATTCAAATATTTTTAAAAAAACAGAATGAATAACGCAATGAATATTTTGTCGTAATGTTGTTTTATCTTTTCGGAGATAAACTTGTTTGCCTTACTCAATTGTTTTTCTACTGTGCTTTCAGACTTGTTTAGTTTTTTAGCTATTTCTTTGTTAGAGAAGGATTCAAGGCGACTTAGTCTGTACACATCTTGGCAGGCAGGTGGTAATTTTCCTATAAGTGTTTCTATATATTGTATTAGAAAAGAATACTCAATGCCTTCTTCTGTTGCCGTACAATAATTTGTGTTTTTTTCAAGGATGTGATTTTCGTAAATGTACTTGACCATTTTATGGTTATGGTCATTTATAAGCATATTTTTAGCGATGGTGAAGATGAATGAGTTAAAAGATTTGGAAGGATCGATATCAGTTCTTGTTTCCCATATTTTTATGAAAACACGCTGAACAATTTCTTCTGATACATAAATGTCAAAGTCTGAAACTTTCATTATAAAATTGTATAATTTGGCACTATACAAATTATACAATTTGTCAAACGCTTCAATCGAGCCATTTCTCAAAAGCTCTATTAATATTTTCTCTTCAGACTTCAAAGGAATGATTTTTATTTTACCCCAAAAATACTATTCCCCATTAATTTTACCAAACGCATATTGATTATGAATTTTGTTTTGGTGAAAATTCAATTGGGCAAACTTATCTGAATGAAATCAAGTCACACAATTGCGAATACCCCAATATTATACTACTTTTGTGTGTAAATTATCATTCATCTGACATGAACATACTCTTATTGGGATCGGGAGGCCGGGAGCATGCATTAGCATGGAAAATTGCTCAAAGTCCGAAATTAACACAACTGTTTATTGCGCCGGGAAATCCGGGCACAGCTTCCCTGGGTAAAAATTTACCCATTGCCGTGAACGATTTTATAGCCATTAAAAATGCCGCATTGGAACACCAAATCGATATGGTGGTGGTGGGACCCGAAGATCCGTTGGTTAACGGCATTGCGGACTTTTTTGCCCGGGATGAAGCATTAAAAAATATTGCAGTTATTGGTCCAAATAAAACAGGCGCACAACTCGAAGGCAGTAAAAACTTTTCCAAACAGTTTATGGTGCGGCATAACATCCCAACAGCCCGATACCTGAGCGTTACAGCCAATAATTTGCAAGATGGGATTGAATTCCTCCGGTCTTTGCAAGCACCTTATGTATTGAAAGCCGATGGTTTGGCTGCGGGTAAGGGTGTGTTGATACTTCATGATTTAGAAGAAACCATTGCCGAACTCCGGAATATGCTGGGTGGAAAATTTGGTAAGGCAAGCGAGGTGGTCGTGATAGAAGAATTTCTGTCCGGCATTGAATGTTCTGCATTTGTGATCACCGACGGCAAGCATTATCGAATATTACCCGAAGCAAAAGACTATAAACGCATTGGGGAAGGCGACACAGGGTTGAATACCGGCGGAATGGGTGCTGTCTCTCCCGTTCCCTTTGCAGATGAGGCTTTCATGAAAAAAGTAGAAGAACGTATCATCAAACCTACGATTGTGGGGCTTTATCAAGAAGGCATTGTATATAAAGGATTTATATTCTTCGGTTTGATTAATGTCAGCAACGAACCTTATGTGATTGAATACAATGCCCGCATGGGCGATCCGGAAACTGAAGTAGTGATGCTCCGTTTGAAAAGCGATTTGGTGGACTTACTGGAAGGGGTGGCAAGTGGCAACATACATGAAAAAACAGTAGAATTTGACGACAGACATGCCGCCACGGTAATGCTTGTTTCGGGGGGCTATCCTGAAACTTATGAAAAAGGAAAATTGATCACAGGATTAAATCAAGTAAAGGACAGCATTGTGTTCCAGGCAGGAACCACACAAAAAGACGGAGATATTGTCACTTCAGGCGGAAGAGTGATGGCAATCAGTTCGTATGGCAACAGCAAAGAGGAAGCATTGAAATTATCCTATCAAAATGCCCGGCTGATTCAATTTGATAAAAAATATTTCAGATCAGACATCGGATTTGATTTGTAAACCACATCCTGATTTTACCTGATATAATTGATATAACTATATGGCAAAAATATTAGTTGTTGATGACGAACGCAGCATAAGAAATACGCTGAAAGACATTCTTGAATTTGAAAAACATCAGGTCACCCTGGCAGAAAACGGTAAGGAAGGGTTGGAGCTTGCAGAAAATAATTTCTTTGATCTCATCTTTTCAGATATCAGAATGCCCGAGATGGACGGAGTGGAATTATTGACCGCCCTGAAAGAAAAGGAAATAGAAGCACCCGTTGTGATGATTTCCGGACATGGCACCATTGATACGGCAGTGGATTGTATCAAGAAAGGAGCCTTCGACTTCATCGAGAAGCCGGTCGATTTAAACCGCTTGCTGATAACAATCAAAAACGCATTGGACAAAAGCACTTTAGTAGCTGAAACAAAAACATTAAAAAGAAAAGTAGCCGGCAGATATCAAATGATCGGTGAGACGCCCGCCATTCAAAAAGTAAGGGATCTGATCGACAGGGTAGCACCTACGGAAGCCAGGGTGCTGATAACAGGCTCTAATGGTACAGGAAAAGAAATTGTTGCAAGGCTTCTTTACGAACAAAGTAATCGTTCCGGAGCACCTTTCGTCGAGGTCAACTGTGCAGCCATCCCCTCCGAACTGATTGAAAGCGAACTCTTCGGACATGAAAAAGGGGCATTTACTTCCGCCGTTAAACAGCGCATTGGAAAATTCGAACAAGCCGATGGCGGAACGATTTTTCTGGACGAGATAGGCGACATGAGCTTGTCGGCACAAACCAAAGTATTGCGCGTATTACAAGAGAATAAATTGTCGAGAGTGGGTAGCGATAAAAGCATCAAGGTTGATGTAAGGGTGTTTGCAGCCACCAATAAAAACCTGCAAGAAGAAATAGCAAAAGGCAACTTCAGGGAAGATTTGTTTCACCGCCTCAACGTCATCCCCATCCATGTTCCGGATTTAGAAGAACGCAAAGACGACATCCCTTTGTTGGTGAATTATTTCATTGAACAAATATGTTCCGAACAAGGAACCCAGATCAAACAAATTGACAAAACCGCTATTACATTGTTACAACAGAAAACATGGAACGGCAATATCCGCGAACTGAGAAATGTAGTGGAACGACTGATCATCCTGGGTGAAAACCCCATCAGCAAAAATGATGTAGAACAATTTGCTTAGTAATCACAGATACATTTAAAACATATATTATGACTCCTCTCAATCAACTTAAAATAGCCATTTGCAGCGACCATGCCGGCTACGAATTAAAAGTTCAACTAATAGAGTATTTACAAGCTAAAAATGTGTTGGAATTGAAAGACTTCGGTGCATTTTCTTCCGAGAGTTCCGACTATCCGGATTTTGCCCATCCGATGGCGGAAGCTGTTGAAAACGGAAACTATGACTTCGGAATTTCAATCTGCGGCAGTGGAAACGGCATCAGCATGACAGTAAACAAGCATCCCGGCATTCGGGCAGCCTTATCATGGACACCCGAAATTGCACGATTGGCACGTTCACACAATGATGCCAATGTGCTATCATTACCTGCCAGATTTATTTCTAAGGAAGAAGCTTACCAAATAACCGATGTATTCTTCTCGACCGACTTCGAGGGAGGCAGACATCAAAGAAGAATCGATAAAATTCCACGCTGATGCAAAGAACTGAAATATCTACCTTGGGGGAATTCGGACTGATCAAACACTTGACCGAAAAGTTCAAAATCACAAATCCATCTACCGTAAAGGGTGTGGGTGATGATGCTGCTGTATTGCATTATCCTGATAAGGAAGTTCTGGTGACGACCGACCTGCTATTGGAGGGCATTCATTTCGACTTGGTTTACACGCCGTTGAAGCATTTGGGCTATAAGGCAGCCATTGTCAACTTCTCGGATATTTATGCGATGAATGGACAACCCAAACAAATTACCGTTTCTTTAGGCATCTCTCAACGCTTTTCCGTAGAAGACTTAGAGCAAATTTATGAGGGGATATCAACGGCTTGTCAGCTTTACGGAGTGGATTTGGTGGGAGGCGACACCTCTGCTTCCCTAACCGGATTGACCATCAGCATCACCTGCATAGGAGAAGGTGCAAAAGGTAAAATCGTATATCGCAACGGTGCTAAAACCAATGACTTGATTTGCGTAAGCGGTGATTTAGGGTCAGCGTATATGGGATTACAATTATTGGAACGGGAAAAAATTGTTTTTGAAGCCGACCCCGGAACTCAACCCGACTTTGAGGGAAAAGACTATATCTTACAGCGACAATTAAAACCCGAAGCTCGAAAAGACATCATCCAAAAATTGGCAGAAAAGGAAATTATCCCAACGGCTATGATGGATATTTCGGACGGATTGTCTTCCGAGTTGATGCATATTTGTTCACAAAGCAACACCGGATGCCGCATTTACGAAGACAAACTGCCTATCAATATTCAAGCGGCGATGATGGCGGAGGAATTGAACATAAGCATTGTAACAGCCATTTTAAATGGCGGTGAAGATTACGAATTGCTCTTTACCGCTTCTTTAGAAGACTACGAAAAAATCGTCACCTTAGAAGGAGTAGGCATCATCGGACATATGACCAAACCTGAATTAGGACTGCATCTTATCGGTCGTGAGGGTGAAGAAATTGAACTGCGGGCGCAGGGATGGAATTCGCTGAAATAGTACCCAAATCCTCATTTCATTTTTTTTTATTACTTTTGCAGGCTGAATTGAAAACCGCTTAAAATGAGAACAAAAATTATTGATGCGCTTAAGCGTACCGACTTTGGTGCGGACATCAACATAAAAGGTTGGGTAAGAACCAGACGCGGTAACAAAAACATCAGTTTCATCGCATTGAATGACGGTTCTACCATACATAATATTCAGGTAGTGGCTGAAAGCACCGATTTTAGTGAAGAGTTTCTGAAACCCATTACTACCGGAGCATGCATTAGCGTAACGGGGAAATTGGTGGAATCTCTTGGAAAGGGACAAAGCGTTGAGATTCACGCTGAAACCATTGAAATATATGGCACTGCCGACCCGGAGACTTATCCGCTGCAAAAGAAAGGTCACTCCTTAGAGTTTTTGCGTGAGATAGCTCATTTGCGACCGAGAACCAATACTTTTGGTGCTGTCTTGCGCATGCGTCACCATATGGCCATGGCAATCCATACTTTCTTCCACGAAAGAGGGTTTGTGTATTTCCATTCGCCCATCATTACCGGATCCGACTGTGAGGGTGCCGGTAATATGTTTGTAGTAACTGCCCTGGATTTGAACAATATACCCAAAAATGATAACGGTAAGGTTAATTTTTCTGAAGATTTTTTTGGCAAACAGACTAATCTGACTGTTTCCGGTCAGTTGGAAGGAGAATTGGCAGCTTTGGCTTTGGGTGAAATTTATACTTTCGGTCCCACTTTCCGTGCAGAAAACTCCAACACTCCCCGCCATTTAGCTGAGTTTTGGATGATAGAGCCGGAAATGGCATTTTACGAGATAGAGGATAATATGCAATTGGCACAAGATTTTGTGCAATACTGTGTTCGCTGGGCATTGGACAAATGTGCGGATGATATACAATTCCTCAATGATATGTTCGATAAGGAATTGATAGAACGCTTAAAATTTGTGGTAGAAAATGACTTCCAGCGCCTGACTTATACAGAAGGTGTTAAGATTTTAGAGGAAGCTGTTGCCAAAGGTGTCAAGTTCGAATATCCTATCGGCTGGGGCATGGATTTACAGTCCGAGCACGAAAGATACCTGGTTGAGAAACATTTTAAAAAACCGGTTATCCTCATCGATTATCCTAAAGAAATCAAATCTTTCTACATGAAACTCAATGAAGACGGTAAAACAGTAAGGGCAATGGATGTATTGTTCCCGAAAATCGGTGAAATCATCGGAGGTTCTCAAAGAGAAGAAGATTATACAAAATTAAAAAAGCGTGCTCAGGAAATGGGTGTTCCTGAAAAAGACATTTGGTGGTATTTAGATACCCGCCGCTTTGGAACAGCACCTCACTCCGGATTTGGTTTGGGCTTCGAGCGACTGATGTTGTTCGTGACCGGCATGACCAATATCCGCGACGTGATACCTTTCCCGCGCACACCAAATAACGCAGAGTTTTAAAGACAAAAAAATGATTTAATTGTTGCAAGACAAGTAAATACCCTGCATGCGACCACGCACCACGGAACTCGGACCCCGAAACACGAAAACAGTTGGGTACTTATGAGACACCGCAAAAACTTGCAACACCTAACTCGTAAATATGACTGATATCAAAACAACTGAAAAGAAAACCGTAGTCATCCGATTTTCCGGAGACTCCGGAGATGGGATGCAACTCACCGGAACTTTATTCTCCAATTTATCGGCCATTTTGGGAAATGAAATTTCAACATTTCCGGATTATCCTTCCGAAATCAGGGCACCGCAAGGTACTTTATTCGGTGTGTCCGGTTTTCAGGTACATTTAGGTTCGGAGAAAATTTATACTCCCGGCGATGATGCTGATGTGCTGGTGACAATGAATCCTGCTGCCCTGAAAGTGAATGCTAAAGGCATCAAAAAGCACAGTATAATCATTTTTGATACGGATGCTTTTGGAAAAAAAGAATTGGAAAAAGCACAGTTTACAACAGATAATCCTTTTGAAGAACTGAAAATTTCAGACACTGTGCAATTGATTCCGGTTGCTCTGACATCTTTGACCCAAGAGAGTCTGAAGGATTTCGACATGGATAATAAATCCGTGTTAAGGAGCAAAAACATGTTTGCCTTAGGACTGGTTTGTTGGTTATTCAATCGCCCCATTGATGCTGCCATTCATTTTCTTTCCGGTAAATTTAAAAACAAACCTAAGGTATTGGAGGCTAACGTCAAAGTTTTAGTAGATGGATTTAATTACGGTCACAACCTGCATTTGAATGTTTCTACTTTTCAGGTTAATAAGTCGGATTCAACACCCAAAGGCATGTACACCAGTATAAGTGGGAATAAAGCTACTGCCTGGGGATTGATTGCAGCTTCAAAGAAAGCCAATCTTGAATTATTTTTGGGTAGCTATCCCATCACCCCCTCTTCCGATATCATGCAGGAACTCGCTCGCAGGAAGGATATGGGCGTAAAGGTTATGCAATCTGAAGATGAAATTGCGGGCATCACAACTGCTATCGGAGCTTCCTTTGCAGGAGCGCTGGCAGCTACCAACACCTCCGGACCGGGTATTGCTTTGAAATCGGAAGCCATTGGTCTGGCTGTAATGGCAGAATTGCCATTGGTTATTGTGGATGTGATGCGCGGTGGTCCTTCTACGGGATTGCCCACCAAAACGGAACAAACGGATTTATTGCAGGCTATGTATGGCAGAAATGGTGAAAGTCCGGTTGTAGTGCTTGCAGCTTCTACTCCTGCAAATTGCTTTCATTATGCCTTTATGGCTGCTAAGATAGCTTTGGAATACTCTACGCCGGTTGTTTTACTTACTGACGGCTTCATCGGCAATGGTTCATCTCTGTGGAAACTACCGAAATTTGCCGATCTTCCGGAGATTAAACCCCATTATGTAAAATCAGGCATGACAGGCTTGTCAGCTACGGCTCGCGACCCTGAGACCAAAATCAGATATTGGAATATTCCCGGTGTACCGGGTTTGGAGCACCGCAACGGAGGCTTGGAAAAAAATTATGTTACCGGTGCTGTTTCTACGGAAGCCTTGAATCATCAGCGCATGGTAGATGCCCGTCAGGCTAAGGTAAATTATGTAGTCAATGCAATTCCGGACTTGAAAGTAGAAGGAAGCGCGGATGCCGATTTGTTGGTGATTGGCTGGGGTTCTACTTATGGGCACTTGAAAACAGCCGTCCTTGATTTGAATGAGCAAGGTAAAAAGGTTGCTTTGGCACATTTTACCTACATCAATCCGTTACCGAAGAATACGGCAGAGGTAATTACCAAATACAAAAAGGTGGTTGTTTGTGAATTAAACGGCGGACAGTTTGCTACCCTTCTTCGGACAAAAGTTCCTGGAAGAGAGTATCTTCAGTATAATAAAGTTCAAGGACAACCTTTCTCTTCCGCCGAACTGGAAGAACACATCAGTTCACTTTTAAAATAAACAGACATGGACACGATAGAAAAAACTCAATATACGGTAAACGATTTTAAAAGCGATCAGTTGGTGCGCTGGTGCCCGGGTTGCGGCGATTATGCCATATTGGCTGCCATGCAAAAAGTCATGGCTGATATAGGCGTTGCTCCTGAAAAAACAGTGGTTGTATCCGGCATCGGTTGCTCATCAAGATTACCTTATTACGTAAACAGCTACGGATTCCACGGTATTCATGGTCGTGGTGCTGCCATCGCCACCGGCGTAAAAGTGGCAAACCCTGATTTAACAGTTTGGCAAGTTACCGGTGACGGCGACTGTCTAGCCATCGGCGGCAATCACTTTATCCACAGTGTAAGAAGAAATATTGACATCAATGTATTGATTTTCAATAATCAAATTTATGGTCTGACCAAAGGGCAATATTCCCCCACAACCCTTAAAGGGTGTATTACTAATTCTTCCCCTTTTGGAACCATAGAAGAGCCTTTTCGTCCGGGTGAACTGACCATGGGCGCCAGGGGTACTTTCTTCGGAAGAGTATTGGACGTTGACATGAAGTCATCGCACATGACCATGCTTGCTGCCACCAAACACAAAGGCACTTCCGTTGTAGAATGTTTGGTTAACTGTGTCATTTTTCATGATGGCGCACACAAATATCTTTCTGAAAAGACTACCCGTGAGGACAGAACCATCGTGTTGGAACACGGTAAGAAAATGATTTTTGGAAAAAATCGTGATAAAGGATTGATCTTGGAAGGATTAAATTTGAAAGTAGTAACCATAGGTGAAAACGGTATCACAGAAAATGACATCCTGACCCACGATGCCAAAACACCGGATCCTACGCTACATTTAAAACTTATTTTAATGTCCGGTCCGGAATATCCCGTTGCCTTGGGCGTCATTCGCGATGTGGAAGCCGAAACTTACAACGATGCCCTCACCAAACAAATTGCCGACGTACAAGCCAAAAGCAGTGTCAAAACTTTCGACGATTTGATTGATTCGGTAGAGCAGTGGGAGATGTAGGAAAGTTAATACGTTTGACTTTATAGCCGAGGTCTGTGAGGATTTCGGCTATTTTTTCACGAAAATCTCCCTGAATTAAAATTTCACCGGCACGGGCAGAACCTCCTGCGCTGCATTTCATTTTCAGCAATTTGGCTAATTCTTTCAAAGCTTCATCCGTCCCTTCAAATTCGGTGATCAAGGTGGCAGGTTTACCTTTGCGTTTATCCAATTCAATGCGCAAAGACTCTTTTTGAGCAGTTTTGACTTCTTCCTGAACAGTTTGGAATTCTTCACCCTCAGGGAGCTTGTCTTTCAGGGCATTTAATTTATCTTTCCAATCCATGGCGTAATTGTTTGAATATTTCCCAAATAATGATGCCTGCTGAAACGCTGACATTCAACGAGTGTTTGGTGCCATACTGCGGAATTTCAATGCAAGCATCACATTGATCAATGATTTTTTGTTGCACACCTTTGACTTCGTTGCCAAATACCAAAGCTATCTTTTGTCCGCCGGGAATACGCATATCGTATAAATTGGTGCTGCCCTCCGCTTGTTCGGCTGCATAAATTACATAGCCATCTTTTTTAAGCATCTCAACCGATTGGATGGCATCTTCAAAATATTTCCATTGCATGGTGTGTTCCGCACCCAAAGCGGTTTTGTGAATCTCTGCATGAGGTGGCGTTGAAGTAATACCGCATAGATGTATTTCTTCTACTAAAAAAGCATCGCAGGTACGAAAAACCGAACCTACATTGTGTAAACTCCTCACATTATCCAATACTACCACCAAAGGCGTTTTGTTTGCTTGCTCAAACTCCTTTGCAGTCAGACGATTTAATTCCGTAATTTTAAGTTTACGCATAAAATATTATTTAATACCTCCATCTTCACAACTCGGAACCCGCACCGCGGAACCCGCTACCTCGCCCCCAACAACTGACACGCCCTTTCAATCAAGCTGTCCTTTCCCTTCGCTACATCAGCCGAATCCAAATCTATGCTGATATCCGGTTCAATGCCAAATTCAATATGTTGCATATTACCATCATACATCGGACTGGCAGAAAAACGAACCATCCACCCATTGGGAAGTTCATTGGAAGACGGCATACCTCCGCCACCGCCGGTTCGGTCGCCGACGATTACCGTATATGGTGCATCCTTCATCATACACACAAACAAATTGGTAGCGCTGTAAGAAGCTCTGTTTGCCAACACCACCACGGGTCGCAACCACTGAATCTTTTCATGCGCTTCCGTCTTGACAGGTACCGGTTTAGAGAAATCCGAATGACCGGGACCCGTTTTATGTTGCAAATACATACTTACCGTATCTCTTTCAAAGAAGTAAGAAGCCAATTGTTTGCAAGTTTCTATAGAGCCTCCTCCATTATTGCGGACATCTATAATCAAACCGTGTTTACAATCTATGAAGTATTGAAAAATGTATCTGATATTTCTATCTAAAAAACTATCTGAAAAGCTTGAATAATAGATATAGCCAACTTCCCCATCAGCTATACGCTGATATTTCAATCCGTTTACACTGCGGTAGTTGGCTCCGAGATAATGCTCTTGATATAAAAGCGATGCATTAAAATTCGGCGGATAATCCGTAAACCAATTCCAATAGCGGCTCCTGTCGAAAGATGAATATAAATTGACGTGCCCGTCTTTCAGTTCAGCCAGCATTTCAGACATGGCATCAAAAAAAGTGATCTCGTTCACAGTGTCATACTTAAGTCTAGATTCATAAACTGTATAAATTGAGTCCCAGTTAATGTTTTTATAATCTAAATAACAATACTGCGTGTCAACGATTTTCCAGAGGGTCTCAAAATTTCCACGGTAAGTATTTGCAGGAGGATTAAAATCGTCCATGCAAGAAACAAGCGTTACCGTCAGTGATATCAGTAGAAAATATTTGGTTTTCATACAAATTCTTTTTAAAGCCCGGGACTGACGAAGTTTTCAGGTTTGTTTGACTTCCAACCGGAAAATTTAATAAAATCATATTGAATTCCGAAGAATACCGAAAATTCATTCATCTTATAAGGTTGCTCTCCGGTCTGATACTTAAGCAGGTGCATTAAAACGCCAACTGACCAGGAAGAATGTTTAAAAGGCATATTGAAAATAATTCTTTGTTTGATGCCTTGTTTATTATGAAAACTTGAAAAATGAATGGTTTCGCCAATCTTCTTTGAGTTGTATATTTCATAATAACTCAAGCCGGGATAAGGCACAAACATACAGCCCATCATTGGAAATTCAATTTGAGTACTGAGATTCAATATTCGTCTTTTTGTGGGTATCATGTACCTGAAACCAAGCATCCCATTCAGATTGGCAGCTAAATCCATGCTGTAAGGATTGTTTACATTGCGTGAATGTATCTTCATCCCAAAATCGACATCCACATTACCGCCGGCATGCAACACAATATTGTCAATGTCGCGGTACTCATACAAAACACCATAAGCCGTATTGGCACCTAAATAGGTAATCAGTGCAGTTGATTGCGGATTCAGCGTCAGCGCACCCAAACCCTCTAATCTGGAATACTCCACTAAAGTCAAACGGCCAGGATCAAAATACCGATAATTACTGTAATCAAACCAGACTCCATATCCGCTGTAATTCAGTACTGACAAGTAAGGATCGACAAGTTCAACAATCGAAGCACCTGCGTAATTAAGCACATGATTCATGGAATACATTGTTTTTTCAGGTTCTGATTGGGCTTGGAGGTGTAGTGTAAAAAAAATCAAGCTCGTAATGGAGATAGCTTTCTTGATTTTTCTGTTTAGAATCCTAACCATTTCCCCAAACCAATTTGATTTAAGAGAACAAGTATGATGCATAAAGGAGTAATGTATTTAACAAGAAAGACGAATGCACGGTAATAGGGTATGGGAAATTTACCGTAAGAACTGATTTCTTCTTTGATTTTTTGTTTGCTGAGCACCCATCCCGTAAAGACGGAAATCATCAATCCCCCCAAAGGCATGAAAATTTTAGAAGTAACATTATCAAATAAATCGAAAAAATTCATATTGAAAATTTTCACATCTTTCCATGCGCCAAACGACAAAGAAGCAAAAATCCCTAATATCATAATGACGGTGGCTACACTGATGGTTGCCGCTGTTCTTTTCATTTTTATTTCTTCCACAAGAAATGCCACCACAACCTCCATGAGTGAGATTGCTGAAGTTAGAGCAGCCACACAAAGCAAAATAAAAAACAGGATTGCCCATACATACCCACCCGGAATCTGAGCAAAAACATTGGGTAAAGTGATAAAAACCAACTCGGGACCATAGGCAGGATCAATACCTAAAGAAAAGACGGCAGGGAAGATGGCTACGGCAGCCAATACCGATACCAGGGTATCCAACATGGTTACCTCAAAAACGGTGTGAGAGAGATGATTTTTTCTATTGATATAAGATCCGTAAGTAATCATACATCCCATGCCCAAGCTAAGTGAAAAAAAGGCTTGTCCCATTGCGCTCAACACAACTCCGGAAGTGATTTTACTGAAATCAGGACGGAAAAGATATTTCAAACCTACTGCTCCACCCGGCAAGGTGATAGACCTGATACCTAAGATGATAATAATAATGAGTAAAAGCGGCATCAAAAACTTGGTGCTTTTTTCAATACCGTCTTTTACGCCCAAAATGATAATCACTGTAGAAAAAATCATAAAAATGAACATCCAAAAAAGCGGACGGTAAGTATCACTGCTGAAATCAGCAAACATCTGCGTTAAAGTAGTGGTGTCTTTATTAACAAATTGATTGCTGACGGCTTGATAGACATACTCCATAGTCCATCCCGATATGACAGAGTAAAAGCCCATGATCAGGAAAGCTGTCAATACACCCATCACGCCAATGAACCACCAGTGTTTCCCGGGTGCCAACTTTTTGAAAGCACCTACCGCATTGCTTTGACTCATGCGCCCAATCAAAAATTCCGACATCATCAAGGGCATGCCAAGCAGCACCACAAATGCCAAGTAAACAATTAAAAACGCAGCTCCTCCCGATTGCCCTAATTCATAGGGGAAGCGCCAAATATTACCAAGTCCGACTGCAGACCCGGCAGCAGCAGCGACAACCGCCATTTTACTGCTAAAATTAATTCTTTGAACCTTGGACATGTTATCTATGGATATTGAGATGAAGAACCGACTAAACGTAGAGACGATTCAAAATGCCTCAAACGATTCTGAGCACCTCACGATGACAAAAGTAATATTTTTTTATCATTGTCTACCGGAAACATCACAAATTCAATTGAATTAATTAAAATTAGTTATAAAAACACTATCTTTGCTACCCGATATTTTGATTTTTTAAATGAAACGACTTGTCTTTGCAACTAATAATCAGCACAAATTAAACGAGGTTCGGCATATCTTACCTGCCGATGTGCCCATACTTAGTCTGCAGGATATTCATTGTTTTGACGACTTGCCTGAAACTGCAGAAACCTTGAAAGGAAATGCTTTGATGAAAGCTGAATATGTTTACAACCATTACGGTTATAATTGTTTTGCAGAAGATACAGGATTAGAAGTTGAAGCATTAGGTAATCGTCCCGGGGTTTTTTCTGCCCGCTATGCAGGTGAAGATCATGATTCGGAACGAAACATTCAAAAGTTGCTGCATGATTTGAAAGAAGTTGAAAATCGCAAAGCACGGTTCAGAACCGTTGTTGCCTTAATTGAAGGTGGAGACATACATTATTTCGAAGGCATAATTACAGGACGTATAACTACTCATCCTTCCGGTGAAGGAGGCTTCGGTTATGATCCTGTTTTTGTCCCCGACGGTTTTACCCAAACATTTGCAGAACTCGGCAACGATTTAAAAAATAAAATCAGTCACAGAGCGTTAGCTATAGATAAACTTAAAAACTATTTGAACCGGTTCGGCTGAAACGAGCATGCAAGTTTTATCCGACAAGGAACATATCAATGATTAAAGTATGAGAAAAGGCATCTTATCAATTATTGTCATTTTACTTGCAACAGTTGTTGTTGCACAAACTGACAATCCGGTAGCTATGGGGAAATGGCGTACACATCTCGCCTACAACAGTGTTACGAAAATAACGCAGTCATCCACAAGCATTTATGCTGTAAGCGATGGAGCACTTTTTTCGGTGGGAAAAGAAGATAAAGATATTCAGGTCTTCAGTAAAATCAGCGGTTTGAATGATGTAAACATCATCAAAATTGAATACGATGAAGCCAACGACCAATTATTGATTGTCTATGAAAACGGCAATATCGACTTGATGCATGAAGTTGGTGTACATAATATTTCTGATTTATTCAACAAGCAAATGAGTTCCAGTAAAACAATCAACGAAGTTTATTTTAAGGGGAATTTTGCTTATTTATCTTGTGATTTTGGGATCATGGTCTTAAATCTTCTCAAAAAAGAAATTTCAGATACTTACTTCATTGGTCCGGATGCATCTGAAATTAAGGTTCTTTCTACAACCATCCATGACGACATCATTTATGCATTGACAGAAGACGGGATTTTGCAGGCGGATGCAAACAATCGCAATCTTGTGAATTATGAATATTGGTATTCGTCGGACGGATTACCCGGATCCGGTAAGTTTCAGAAAATCTTCACTTTTGCCGGGAAACTACTGCTTCTGCGTGACAATAAATTATACAAACAAGAAGATAATAACACCTGGAGTGATTTGCTCTCTGCGATTTCTATCGGGAAACTAAATATGTCTGACGGAAAACTCCTGGTAGGAAATGGCACAAACAACACATACGTGCTTAACGAGTCCTTCGAAATGAGCACCATAGAAATTCCGGGGTCATCCGACATAGAGTATGACAAAAAGAATGATCTCTATTGGTTTGCGGGCGGTGAATCAGGAGTTATTTCTTATAAGTTTCAAGCAGATACAAATCCTACGGTTGAATACTACAAGCCTAATGGTCCGGCTCAAAATATCCCTTGGAGCATGACTTTCGCCGGAGAAAAATTGTTTGTGGTGAATGGAGGCAGGTGGGCATCCCAACACATGAGAAGCGCAAAAGTGATGATATATGAGAACAACTTCTGGAAAGTGATAGAAGAAACTCAAATTAAACCTTCGACAGGACGCAGTGCACTTGATTTTATGAATGTTGCTGTTCATCCACAAGACAATAAACATTTCTTTGTGACTTCCTATGGAACCGGTCTGTACGAGTTTAGAGATGACGAATTCTATAAATGGCACAACCATAATAACAGTACTCTGAATAGCATTTTCCCCGGACAGGGTTCGGAATACAACTACATAAGATTAGACGGAGCGATTTTCGACGAGAACAACAATCTGTGGGTTGCAAATACTTCTTCGTCTTCTCCTATTAAAATACTAAATAATGAAGGTGAATGGTTACAATTAAATTATTCAGAAGCGACTTTACCTACACTTGGACATATTTTGATTTCAAATCAAAATCCAAATCAAAAATGGGTTTTATCTGTCAGAAGCAAACCAGGTATTTTCATATGGGATGACAATAATACCCTTACGGATGAGAGTGATGATAAAAGAAGGTTCTTTTCACAATTTAATGACGTTGATAATTCGGGTGGAACAATAACTCCTACCTATTTCTACTGTATAGAACAGGATAATAATGGTGTTATGTGGGTAGGCACTGATATGGGTCCCCTACTTTTTCACAATCCGTCCAATGCTTTTGATCCGGGCTATACCTGCTCAAGGGTTAAAATCCCAAGAAATGATGGCACCGACTTAGCCGATTATTTGCTGCAAAATGAGAAAATAAAAGCTATAGTAATAGATGGCGCCAATCGAAAATGGTTGGGAACCGAAGGATCAGGATTATATTTAATGTCAGAGAACGGACTGGAAACCATTCATCATTTCACTTCAGCTAACAGTCCATTGCTTTCTGACAATATTATGTCATTAGCACTAAATCCGGTATCCGGAGAACTCTTCATAGGTACCGGAAACGGATTGATTTCCTATCAGACGGATGCGGCAGAATCTAATAATATTTATGCTAACGTATATGCATACCCGAACCCTGTACGCGAAAACTACAACGGTATTATAACCATTGTCGGCTTAATTAATAAAACCCAAGTTAAAATAACAGACCTGAACGGTAATCTTATTTATCAAACCGTTTCAAACGGAAGTATTGCCACCTGGGACGGAAAAGATTTTCACGGCAGGAAAGTAAACACAGGCATTTATTTCGCTATTTGTGCCAATGAAGATGGAACACAAAGTACCATTACAAAAATTATGGTGATAAATTAACTAGTATGCAATATGGTGGAACATAGGATCTTGCGGGTGGACTATGTGAAGGCTATCAACATATTTTTTGTTGTCCTTAGCCATACTGCATTGTCTGTGAGCTACACAAAATTTATATATGCATTCCACATCCCATTGTTTTTTTTTCTTTCAGGTTATTTTTTTGATTATTCAAAATATTCGAATTTCTATCAATTCTTTAATAAGAGATTCCGCCAGTTACTAATTCCTTATTTCGTTATTAATTTTCTTACTTATTTAGCGTGGTTATTCATCGGAAGACATACTGGTGAAGATGCGTCGCTTCAAATAAATTTATTAGAACCTTTCTACGGAATTTTTTATGGTGGTCATAAGGGATATTTTCTACATCATAATGCACCCATGTGGTTTTTGCCTTGTTTGTTTTCAACTGAAATGATATTTTATCTGCTTTTTAAAGGTAAATCCAAAATCGTACATTATGCTTTTATTATAATCTTATTAGGTCTCGGCATTTATGGAAATTATTACAATAACATTTCCTTGCCGTGGGGATTAAGTGTTGTACCTACAACTGCAATTCTATACGGTTTAGGCTCATGGTTTAATTATAAAGTCAAACATAAATTTACCTATAAAAAATACCTGGCTCTTGTCCCTTTGTCTTTTTTAGGTTTGTTGATTTTTGCATCCTTGAATATAAAAGTCAGATTGTCAGCCGCTGAATACGGTAATTATTTCTACTTCTGGACAGCTGCATTATGTGGTATCTTATTTTTTGTATCCATCGGTAATTTGATGGAACACCTGAGTCTTAAATTTGAAGTCAATCTTAAATTTTTACAGTTTATCGGACAAAATACATTGTTGATTTTCTCGTTTCATCTTTTAGCCGGGGGCTTACTGAAAGGATTCACATATTACTTGCTAAAATTACCGCTTGATATTTATCAACTTGCATGGGTAAACCATATTTACAGTCTGCTGTCTATCTTGTTATTAGTTCCTCTTATTCTCATCATTAATAAATATGCTCCATGGTTAGCCGGAAAAAGAACAAAATAATTACTCAACTTTCTCAGTCATTAATATTCTTTGTCCTTCTTTGTACAATTTGGGTGGGAGTGTTTTTTATCCTTCCGGATTTTTTGGATAATCCCTTTCAAGGCCTCAAAGGACTTATAATCACTTTCTTATATTGGGGGGCAGTGAGTTTTGCATCAGGTTTTTTAATTTACCTGATGGCAATTAACAAATATGTTTTTGCCGTATTCTTTCCTGTCTTTTCCATATTGGGTGCTGTGATTGGATTTTACAGATATGCTTTTAAAGCTTCATTGACACCAATGCTTATCGAAGTGACATTTAATGCCAGTCGTGAGGAGGTAACAACTTTGATTTCACCACAATTGATTGTTTTTATCTCGATATCATTTATAATCTCAATTTTTTTTGTGTTTTTAAGGTTTAAAAAAATCAAATCCAAACATCATCTTCTTCATCTTCTCCTGGCATGTGTCGGAATAATATTGGTTTTTAATCTTAGCAGAAGACTTACAACTAACCTTTTACAACGCTTCCCTTATAACGTATACTACAGCCTCTCTGAGTATTGGTCTCTACGTAAATCCATATCTCAAAAACGTATTAACTTTGACCCTGATTTTGTTTATCAACCTCATCAAAATGAAGACGATTCTGTGGCTGTAATATTAGTTTTGGGTGAAGCTGCACGTGCAGACCATTTTTCACTCAATGGATATCATCGGGACACTAACCCACTGTTAGCCAAACGTGAAAACCTTCACTCCTTGCCCAATGTTTATAGCCACTATACCCATACCAATGCCAGCCTCCCGCACATTCTCACAAGGGCTGATAGTGCCAATTTAGACATAGCTTTTAATGAATATTCTTTTATTTCTCTTTTTAATAAGTGTAATTTTCGGACAGAATGGGTATCTAATCAAGAAGCATCTTCCAATTACATTTTTTTTATGAATGAATGTGACACGATTATTTATGCACATCCGGAAAAATCGGTTTACAATTTCAATTATTGGTTAGATGTTGATTTGTTACCCTTTGTTAACAAGGCATTGGATGCCTATCCCAAGAACTTGTTGATTCTTCATGCCATCGGTAGTCACTGGTATTACAACTACCATTATCCTAAAGAATTCGAAATTTTCACTCCGGTAACATCCAGTAGAATCATTACTCAAAACACGAAAGAACAGGTTATCAACTCATATGACAACACCATCCTTTATGTGGATTATTTTTTAGACAAACTTATCGAGATGTTGGTGAATAAAAATGCTTTATTGATCTACATTTCCGATCATGGAGAAATTCTCGGTGAAGATAATCTGTGGTTACATGCTACCGACCATGAAGCTGCAAAGTATCCTGCATGTTTAGTGTGGATGTCGGAAAAATATATCTATAAAAACTGCGATAAACTAACTGCATTGATAGCTAATAAAGATAAAAAGTGGAAGACTGATTTTGTCTTTCATAGTATTTTGTCTGCAGCAAACATTCCGTCTGAAATCATTCAAGCTGATTTGGATATTTTTTCAACTCAAGAATAAGTTGTTAGTAGCTATCCCCTCTTTATCAAATTCATAAATTCTTCCCGCGTTTTAGCCGATTGAAAAACACCGGTAAAGTCAGAGGTAGTCGTGATGGAATTTTGCTTTTGCACTCCCCTCATTTGCATACAAAGGTGTTGCGCTTCCAATACAACCATAACGCCAAGCGGACTAAGCGTGTTTTGGATGCAGTCTTTGATCTGCGTGGTCATGCGTTCCTGTACCTGAAGACGACGGGCAAACACATCAACCACACGGGCTATCTTACTCAGTCCCGTAATGTGATGATTGGGAATGTATGCAACATGTGCTTTGCCAAAAAACGGTAACATGTGATGTTCACAAAGAGAATAGAAATGAATATCCTTGACAATTACCATCTGCCGGTAATTCTCTGTAAACTTTGCCGACAGCAATATCTTTTCCGGGTCTTGCTCGTAACCTTTCAATAAAAACTGCATAGCCTTAGCCACCCGCGCCGGTGTTTGCAGCAAGCCTTCCCGGGATACGTCTTCACGCATCAGTTTGAGAATTTCTTTGTAATGTCCGGCAATCTTAGCTGTTTTTTCCGGATCGAATATGAGGGGTTTGTATTGGTCGATTGAATCCATGTTTGTTGTTATTCTGAGACTGTAATGCGATCTCTGACTGTATATGTTTCTTTTCGAAGGGAAGGGAAAGTCCCCAATAACACATCCATAAATGTACGGGCAGCTTCCGGGGTGTAAAAATCACCTATCCTGACTTTCCAGAAAGGCGAACTGTAGCTAACATACACTTTGTGATCAGGAAAGACTTGAGTCAATCTTTGTTCAAGTTTGAATGCTTCTTCTTTGGCAGTGCGATGTGCATTGCTGGAAAAGACCTGTACCCTATACCCCTGAACTTCAGTGTTAAGCGCAGAGCTATTTTCAATAACTATCTTTTCTATCCTGGCATCTTGATGGAATTGAACCGCACCTTCTGACGCATGACTTCTCATAGAAATCTTTTCAAAAGCATTTTTTCGGCTATTCATTCCAATACTGTCAGTCGCAGGAACTTGCGCATGAGATACCAATGTGAATAAAACCGTAAAGGCAAAGAGAAAGCATTTTTGCATACATTCAGTCATTAATTTTCTATACTGCCGAATGAAAACTTAGACAATAAAAATCGTCATACTGCTTTCATATAACAAGCGTATAGAAAAACTTCAGGTGCAAAGTTACATGATAATTTTTAATAAACATAGTTTTTTAAAAATAGATTGATCCTGTAGGGTTGTTTCAAAACAAATACTCAACTAGGAAACAGCAAGGTGTCTTATGTTAAATTCAAACCTAACGACCACGCACCCCGGACCACGGAACCCGTGAACCCGCACCCCGGAACTCGAAAACAGTTGAACAACATGAGACTCCGCCGCAAAGTGCTTTTTGTCACACAATCAGAAATGCCGATTCACATAAATTGTTTATTTTTGTTTCTTCAAATGTTTTACGATACAACTTATGTCAAAATTGTCACAAAAAAACATCACAAAACACGATAACAGAATTGTAAGTGCCTGGTTCTTGAAAATCTTCCTGGCTCTTCTACTGGTGCTTCCTATACCGATGGCCGCTTTTTACTACTTCAAAATTGGAACTGCCTTGTACATCGTTGTTGGAACGGCACTTCTTTCACTCGGATTTCTTTTTATTCCATTCGTGTTTTTCAAGCAAAAAACTGCTTTCTTAATTTCTGCCGTATGGGTATTAATCTCTCCTTTGGAAATCATTCATTTGGTTCTTTATCAAGAATCAGTCGGACCCGGTTTTGTGTTGTTGCTTTTTCAAACAAATTTTCAGGAAATGTGGGAATTGATTGTTTACCATAAATTCCCGACCATTGTTTACCTAATCACTGCCATCCTCTATTTTTTCATTACCATCAAATTCATAAAAAATGAATACTTGCTACCTAAACGGTTTCGATTATTTGCGCTAATCGTTTTGTTGTTCTTTATAGTAGCCCTATATGTATTCAGCTTCAAAAGTATTGGTAGAACCACTAATAAAACGATTTCTGAAATTTTTGTAGATACCAACGATGCTTTTGCCATGAAATTTAGAAAAATATATCCCACAAGTATCTTAGTGGCTTTCGATAAAGCATATCATATTTACGAGGAAATTTTCAGCATAAATCCCGACATTCAAAATTTTACATTTCAGGCTACAAAAAAAGACAGTATTCCCGAAAGAGAGATTTACATA
>MWCX01000041.1 GCA_002070265.1 Bacteroidetes bacterium ADurb.Bin174
ATATCATCGCGGGTAATAATACCCTGACGTAATATTACGAATCCATCGTCATGAAGTGTAATAACAGTTGACTCAATGCCGACAGAAGTTGCCCCGCCATCCAATATATAATCTACTCCTGAAAGTTGTTTTTTTACATGTTGTGCACGCGTGGGGCTAATACGTCCGAATTTGTTTGCACTTGGTGCAGCAATAGGACAGCTTGATGCTTCTATCAACTCTAAGGCAATCTTATTATCAGGCATTCTTATTCCTACTGTATCGAGACCTGAAGTTACAATATCGGGAACTATTTTACTTTTTGGCAAAACTATGGTAAGTGGTCCAGGCCAGAATTTTTCAGCAAGAGTAAAAACTCTTTGGTCGGTGTTTTCTGTAAGTTCTTGTATGATGTCAGTATTAGCAATATGAACTATAAGTGGATCGAAGGAAGGGCGTTCTTTCACTTCGAAAATTTTGGCAACAGCATCCGGATTCAGAGCATTTGCTCCCAACCCATACACAGTTTCAGTAGGGAACGCTACCAAACCACCACTGCGTATTATTTGTGCAGCATATTCTATTTCTTGCTTATTTATCATCTGTTTTTCGTGAAAATTTAAAAACTGCTGCAAAATTAATCTTAAAAAGCCAAATTGCCAACAAACTGCTAATAGTTAAAGTTTTAAATGTATTTTTTTAAGAAATACATCTTCCGAAAACTATTCTGAACCCGAAGTTTTTCTTTTACCTGACCAATTTACTATTTGCAACCTAATGATTTCAGTTATTTTTAATGCGTTTTCAGCGCTTTTTTTTCCAGAAGATTGAAATCCGGGTGAGTATTTATCAACCAATAATAAAAGCGCTTTCATACGTATTT
This sequence comes from Bacteroidetes bacterium ADurb.Bin174, assembly GCA_002070265.1. GTDB lineage: Bacteria > Bacteroidota > Bacteroidia > Bacteroidales > Paludibacteraceae > Paludibacter. The sequence goes on from MWCX01000041.1 coordinate 863, forward strand.
CTAGTTCAAGTCCCCTTTTTGCAGTACATTCAAGAATTATACTTTCGTATTCGGTGGTAAATTTTGCAGAAATTACGTTGGTTTTACCTACCACGCAAAACGAAACAGCAGGATTTTTGTCGATGCTACGAAGTTTGCGTCCTTCTGTTGCACAATGTATATAAATGTAATTTTCACCGTCCCAAACATAATTCAGCGGCACTCCATAAGCTCTTCCGGATTCATCAATTATTGATAAAATTCCGAATTCACCGGAATTAAGTATTGCTAACGCTGATTTTTCATCGAGTAAACGATCTTGCCGTCTGACATTGGAATTATTATAAAGCATAATTATGGAATTATATTTATGGTGATTTTCAAAAATTTTCAGGATCGTAAAATTTTATCCATTGATTTACCTTTAGCGAGTTCATCAATCAATTTATCAAGATAACGTATGTTTCGCATTAACTCATCTTCAATTTCTTCAACTCTGTAACCACAAATTAATCCGGTAATTTTCGTAACATTAGGATGAATCATTGGTGCCTGTGCAAAGAATGTTTTAAAATCCACCATTTCATCCATTTGTTTTTGCAATGTAACTTCGTTGTAGCCGGTGAGCCAACATATAATCCGGTCAACTTCTGCTTTTGTGCGTCCTTTTTTCTCGACTTTTTGTATATAAAAAGGGTAAACTTTAGCAAAAGGTGTTTGGAGTATTGATGTTCTTTTCATTGAATTGATATTAAAAAAATAACTTTAGACATGGTTTTTAAAAAGTAAAATTTCTTTACGAAAAATCATAGCTTAAAATAAATAAAGCTCCGGTTTTTCCGAAGCTTTAATTCTACAAAAAATCTTTTCTGGTTAAAAAGTAATTTTTATACGTTGAATGTGAAAGAAGAGTAAATTCGGAAAATTACATATCCCATTGTTCACACGAGTCAATCAAGTCGTCAAAAGTTTTTATTTTCGATTTTGCCTGAACTTCAACAATTTGATTTTCTACAGCTTCATCATAAGTTTCTTCCTGTACATCGCGTATTACACCAATTGCTATCGGAAATTCAGGTGCCTGCATTAATGCGAGTTTCATTTGTAAGCTAAAATCTTCTGAATGAGCATCGTGTACTAAAATGTCAGCTTCGGTAATACCATCTTCACCCAGTGTTACCACTTTAAGATTGTTCTTTTCATCGAGGATTAAACCTTTATCGTTGTTTTTACCGAAAATCATAGGCTTTCCATGTTCAAGAATCACAATTCTATCGTAACGCGTGTCTTTTTCAGATAAATAACCATGAGCTCCATCGTTAAAAATCACGCAGTTTACCAGGCATTCAACTACCGATGTGCCTTTATGTTTGGCTGCTGCTGTCATTGTCATTTGCGATGATTTGAGATCGACATCAAGCAGTCTTCCAAAAAACGTACCTCGTGATCCTATGGTTAATTCTGCAGGACGGAATGGACGTTCTGTTGTACCAAAAGGTGATGATTTTGTAACAAAATTCTTTGGTGTTGTGGGAGAGAATTGTCCCTTTGTAAGTCCATAAATTTGGTTGTTGAACAGCATCACATTAATATCGATGTTACGTCTCACACTGTGAATAAAGTGATTCCCACCAATAGCCAGACAATCGCCGTCGCCGGTAATTTGCCAAACGGTTAGTTTTGGGTTCGCAACTTTCACGCCGGTAGCTACAGCAGCACCACGTCCGTGAATAGTGTGAAAACCATAACCTGAGATGTAATAGGGCAGCCGGGAAGAACATCCGATACCGGAAATTACTACCGTTTCGTGTGGTGGAACGCCAAGATCAGCCATTACTTTTTGTAAACTGTTGAGCACGGCATAGTCACCGCATCCAGGGCACCAACGAACGTATTGGTCACTTTTAAAATCTTTTGCTGTATATTGTTGAATTAATGTAGTATCCATGATATTTATATTTTCATTCAATAAAAAATTGTTTCCTGTACTTTTATATCCTTAGACCTTATAATTAAATATTTTTGAGATATTCTTCAAGTTCTGATACAGTAAATGGTTGTCCCTGAACTTTATTATATTGCAAATATTCACCCGGCACTTTTGAACGTAAATATGTAGCAAACTGTCCCATATTAAGTTCGCAAACGATACGTTTTTTGTATTTGTTAAGCACCGAAGCAGTGTTTTTGGGCAGCGGATTTATATAGTTGAAATGAGCAAGCGCCACTTTTTTCCCGGCTTTGTTCAGGTTGTTTACGGCACTCAACAAATGTCCGTGTGTACTTCCCCAGCCTATAACAAGTGTTTCAGCAGTGGGATCACCTTCAATAACAAGTTCAGGAATTTTGTTGCTTATATAATCGATTTTTGCCTGACGTGTGTTCACCATTTTTTGATGGTTCAAAGGATCGGTTGAAATGGAACCTGTAGTAAAATCTTTTTCCAAGCCACCATTCCTGTGATTAAATCCCGGAGTGCCAGGAATACTCCAATAGCGTGCTAACGAAATCTCGTCACGAGCTGTTACTTTAATTCCCTCCATACCGGGTTTTGCAAAATTTGGGTAAATCTCGGGTAAATCGGCAAGTTTAGGCAATTTCCAAAGTGATGTTCCGTTTGCCAAAAATCCATCGGTAAGTAAAATTACGGGAGTCATGTGTTCAAGAGCAATTTTTGATGCCATAAATGCATAGTGAAAACAATCGGCAGGTGTTGATGCCGCCATAACTACAGCAGGACTTTCGCCGTTACGTCCATAGAGTGCTTGTAATAGGTCGGTTTGTTCGGTTTTTGTTGGCAATCCCGTTGAAGGGCCACCACGCATAACATCAACGATTACAAGAGGTAATTCAGCCATCACAGCCAAACCAATAGCTTCCGACTTCAGTGCCAAGCCTGGACCGGAAGTGCTGGTAGCTGCAAGTGAACCTGCAAAGGATGCACCGAGTGCAGTTGTGATGCCGGCAATTTCATCTTCTGCCTGAATAACTTTTACTCCCAAATCCTTACGGAGCGATAGTTCCTGCATAATTTCTGATGCAGGTGTAATAGGGTAACTGCCCAGAAAGAGTTGTAAATTGGCTTTTTTTGATGCCGCTATCAGTCCCCATGCAGTAGCTTTATTTCCACTGATACTGGTGTAGCGCCCTTTAGGG
>MWCX01000042.1 GCA_002070265.1 Bacteroidetes bacterium ADurb.Bin174
CCTTAAAAACATTTTACCAGAAGTAATGAAAGGGGAAAATTAAATCGGATTTTCGATAACGTATTAGCAGGTTTTTCGCAATGTTGATGTACTGCGTAATTACAGACTCAAATAATTGCTCTGTAGTTTTTGCATGTGCCCAAAGTGCATTAAAAAAACCAAATGGGTTTTTAATATTTAAGGTGGGTTGATTGTTGCAATTATCTATCGAGCTTTCGTATTGTGAAGTGTGATAGAAAAGTTTCGTTGAAAAGTCCAAACAATACTCCTTTTCCGATGTGGTTGAATAGTATTGGGGATTAGCCTGTGTAGATGTCGCTGTAGCGATTCCGATTGCGTAACAATAAATCGCTGTTAACAACACTACACTTAATATCCTGATCTTGGTTTTCACAGCACAAAAGACAGAAGTATTCATTAATTTAGTCCACAATAATTAAGCTTCAGCTTTCCTTATGAAAGCATGGAAATCAATACCCCTGCAGCAACGGCAGATCCTATTACACCGGAAATATTACTTGCCATGCAGTATTGCAGGATATGATTGGTGGGGTCATATTTTAAAGCCATTTCATTAGCAACCCGAGAAGCCATGGGCACCGCACTTAATCCCGTAGCACCAACCAAAGGATTAATTTTCTTTTTCGTAAAGATGTTGTGAATTTTCACCGCCAATATGCCTCCGGCTATGGAGATGGCAAAGGCGATGAATCCGCCCACTACAATGCCTAAGGTTTTGGGGGATAAGAACACATCTGCCGTCATGGTTGCTCCTACGGTCAGCCCCAAAAAGATAGTGGCAGTATTTAAAATTGCTCCGGTGGCAGCTTCTGACAAGCGTAAGGTAGCAGCACCGATTTCTTTCACTAAATTACCGAACAACAACATTCCGACCAGGGGAACAGCAGATGGAACAAAAATGGCAGTGACCGAACCTAAAACGATGGGAAAAATAATTTTTACCGCACGCAAGTTTTTAATCTGGTATTTGGGCGGATAAAGTTTGTCCATTTCCCGCATATTGATCTTGAACTCTTTTTTAGTCATGAACATATTTGCAACCAACGGAATAATCACCGGTACCAATGCCATGTAGGAATAAGCTGCAATGGCAATAGGACCTAATAAGTGAGGAGCCAGTTTGATGGTGGTATAAATAGCGGTTGGTCCGTCGGCACCTCCAATGATACCTAAAGAAGCGGCTTCTTTCAGTGTAAAACCGAATAGTAGAGATACAATTAAAACAGTGAAAATACCGATTTGAGCGGCAGCACCAAACAAAGAAAGCTTTAGATTGCGTAACATAGGTCCAAAGTCGGTCAATGCACCCACTCCCATAAATATAACGGGAGGTAATAATCCGGTCTTGATCAGGCTATAATACAGATAGTTCATGATGCCGTATTCATTGGCAATCTCGAACAGGTTTTTGTAACGTTCACCTTCTAAGACAATGTTCTCGGCAGGTACAATACCCATACCTCCTCCGGGGAAATTTGCCAACAATAAACCAAAGGCAATGGGAACGAGCAACAAAGGCTCATATTCCTTTTTGATACCAAGGTAAAGCAATATAAAAGCAATTACCCACATCAAAACTACTTGCCAACTCATTCCGCTAAAGGCGGTCATGTTATATAATTTCGATAAAATTTCTTCCATTTCGCTTACTGCAATTTAAATAAAACATCATCCTCAAATACTGATTCGCCATTGGCAACGCTGATTTCAACAATTTTTCCGTCTTTGTCTGCCACGATGGCATTGTAGGTCTTCATGGATTCTATATAACACAAAGTGTCGCCTCTTTTCATTACATCGCCTAATTTAACAGGAGTGTCACCCGGATTGTTGGTCAGGTAAAACTTGCCTTCCAAGGGTGAAATGACTTCATGCACTTCTCCGGAAGCTGCGGATGTTTGTATTGTTTGTTGGGTCGCTTTAGCGCCGTTGGTAGCAGGCATATCGCCATAAGCGATATTTACCACATATTTTTCTCCGTTCACTTCCACTGTAACGGATTGAGGCTGGAAATCAATACCTTTAGTGCTTTGTTGTGCCTTTTCTTGGGCTAATTCCACTTCAAAATCAGCTTTGGCTTTGCCGGATTTATAAGCGCGATATTGTTCCGGATGCATGGCTAATTCAAACAATTCCTCGTTATCTTTACCCAATTCCCATCCGTTGGTTTGCATTTCTTTCTTGAACTCATCCAATTGGTCGGGATACAAAGCCTGCGGATCACCGGTATAAAACTCTCGCCCTTGCTCTTTTGCCAATGCCTTGATGGCAGGGTCAATAGTACCGGGTAATTTACCGGTTTTACCTAAAATCATATCCCAAATATTATCGGCAATCATGGTCCAGCGCTCCTTGCCCTTACTCAATTGCATGATGTTGAACATGGCTAAGTTTTTCACATACTGTGAGAAAGGAGTTACCAAAGGCGGATAGCCAACACGGGGCCATACATAAGCCACTTCTTTAAACAATTGGATCAACAGGTCATCGGTGGTCAGCTCGGCTTTTCCTGCTCTAGATAAAGAACGGTTGATGCTGACTAAATTATCTTTCAAGTCATTCATCAAGCTTCCCATCATACCCCCCGGCAAGCCGGAAGCGATAAGCAGCGACTGCAAACGCCTGTTTGATTCAGGAATAAAATATCCCAGGAAGTCATCCATAAACTCTTGTGTCAATGCCCGGACTTTCATATAGGCAACCATGTCGATATCAGGTACTTTGAAGCCTGCATCAATCAGCATTTCACGCACCATGATGACGTCTGCATGACCGGTACCCCAAGAGAGCGGCTCCATGCCCACATCAATGATATCGCAGCCATTGCGGCAAACCTCTAAAATAGAAGCAGGTGTGAAGCCCGGTCCGGTTTGACCGTGATACTGCACCAAGATATCAGGATGGTTGGTTTTGATATGCTTTACTATTTTCCCGAGTGTTGCGGGGCGACCGATACCCGCCATATCTTTCAGACAAATTTCATCGGCACCATTGGCAATCAGTTCATCTGCCAAATCGCAGAAATATTTTTCTGTATGTACTTCGGATACGGTAATTGACAAAGCGGCTTGTGCAATCATTCCGGCTTCTTTGGCATACCGGATGGAAGCTATGATATTTCTGGGGTCGTTGAGTCCGCAAAAACTACGGGTAATGTCAACACCCTGTGCTTTTTTTACTTTATAAAACAATTTTCTAACGTCGGCAGGTACAGGACTCATTCGGATACCGTTCAATGAGCGGTCGAGCATATGTGTCTGAATGCCCGCTTCGTTAAATGGCTTTGTCCACGCCCGAACGGCATGATTGGGATTTTCTCCGAACAACAAATTAATCTGTTCAAAACCACCCCCATTAGTTTCAATACGGGCAAAGCATCCCATTTTAATGATTTCCGGTGCTACCCTTACCAATTGATCTACGCGTGGCATATACTTACCCGCACTTTGCCACATATCCCTATACACCAACGAAAATTTTACTTCCTTCTTCATCTTGATTGTCTACTATATAATAACTTGTTTTATTTTTCTTGATTTATGTATTGATTTATTGTTCCACCTACAGACACAATATACGAAATACTCATCATTGCATTGTAAACTCGCTTAACTGCTTAAAGTTTTCTGATGTTTGTGACCTTCCCTTTCCCTTTTGTAAAGACATCGATCGCTGCTTCAATTGCCCGATGAATTTGAGGAGCACGGTCATCAGATTTGTCCGATTTTTTTACCCTGACTTCTTCCGGTAAGTATTTATTGCAAAACCGGATTAATAAATTCCCAACGAAGATGATGAGAAACAGTATAAAAAATACTGTTACCATACCTACGACTGTAATGATTAAAGCTTCATTTAAAGGACTCATGATGTTTTATAATTCAATGATGATTTATCTATTTTAAATAATGTGCAAAGATAGGTTTTTTGAAGAGAATATCATTGTTGTATTCATAGATTATAAGTGTTTTTTTACCTCCGCTCCAGTCTCGAAGCATCCAATCTCAACAGAATGAAGAGTAAGATGGTGAACGACCACAAGGAGGAGCCGCCGTAGCTAAAAAACGGTAGGGGAATGCCGATAACGGGCATCACGCCTAAAACCATCCCGACATTGATCATGACATGAAAAAACAACAGACTGGCTACACCGTAAGCATAAATGCGGTGAAAGGCTTCTTTTTGTCTTTCTGCCATGGATAGAATACGCATCAGCAGCCACCAATAGAGAATCAGAACAAGTACGGAACCGACGAAACCATGTTCTTCTCCGATGGTGCAAAAGATAAAATCCGTATCTTGTTCCGGTACGTATTTCAGTTTGGTTTGGGTGCCGTTCAGAAATCCTTTGCCCCAAAAACCGCCTGAACCGATGGCTATTTTTGATTGATTGACATTGTAACCGGCGCCCATCAAATCGTCTTCCATATTGAGCAGAATCTTAATCCGTACCTGTTGGTGCGGTTCCAATACCCGATTGAATATCTGATCGGAAGTAAAGCAAAATCCGATGGCTACTAAAGTCATAAATGCCGGGAACAGATATTTTTTGTAGCGCTTGATGAGTTCTATTATCAACCAATAAAGCGCGGTGGCAGCAGTTATCGCTATCGCAACATAATCAAAATTAACTGTAACCCATTTGTTTAGCACAATGGAAATCAAGCTCAGTAAGGTCACTCCTCCGGCTAATATCCATGATTCTTTTTTATGATGATTGACAAAGTAGGCATATACAAACTGACTGATCAGGACAATGCCCATCGCCAATACCAAGCCCCAGGTACCTTCGGCGTTTGTTATGGGTGTGGCGCTATATTTTAATACCACGATAAACAGTACAATAAACAATGACAGCATCAGCAGGATTTCTCCCTTCATTCCCTCTCTGTAAAGTACCAACAGAAATGTCGTGAACACCAATGCCGAGCCTATTTCCTTTTGTAATACTATTAATCCGAAAGGGAGTAAAATAAAGAAAATCAACGGAATGAAGTCACGCAAGGCTTTCATCTTGAAATTATAACGACTCATCCACTTGGCAATCACCAAAGCAGTTGAAACCTTGGCTAACTCGGCAGGCTGAATGCTTATGGGACCCATCACCAGCCAGGACCGGGAGCCTTTGATTTCAGGCGCAATGAAGATGGTGACAATCAGCAATAGTATGGTTAATGCATAAATATAGTAGGCGAAATAATTGAAGAACCTGTAGTCTAAGAGCAAGATGACACCGCCAATTACAAAGGCCGTGATGATCCAGACAAACTGTTTGCCTGCCCTGAAATCAAAGTTAAACATGCTCCCTTCATGATCCAAATCATAGCTCGCTCCGTATATATTGAACCAGCCCATAATCACCAGGGTGAAATACAGCAGGAGCACCAACCAGTCAATCGAATATGTTACGCTATCTCTTTTGAACATCGGGATTGAGTATTGAGGTTGATATTCTATCGAAAAGATAATGTCTGTCAATTTTCCCAAGTATGTATTGTTCCATCATCAGACTGGCTATCGGGGCAGCCCAGGTAGCTCCGAAGCCGGCATTTTCCACTACCACTGCAATGGCAATCACCGGATTTTCCCGTGGGGCAAAGCCGACAAATAGGGAATGGTCTTTACCGAAATTATTCTGTACGGTACCGGTTTTTCCACACATATCCAGACCGGGTATTTTATAATACCTGCCGGTTCCGTATTCAAACACCCGCCACATTCCTTCCGTGACTATAGGGAAGCAGCTTGAATCAACTGCTGTGACATGTTTTTTTAGCAACATGGTGTCGCTTTTGTTGAGATGGGGCGTAATGTAATATCCCTGATTGGCTATGATTGCCATAACGTTGGCTAATTGAAGCGGTGTAGCCAACACCTCACCTTGTCCGATTGACAAGGATCTGATGGTCAAAGCCCGCCATCCGGTTTCTCCAAAGTAACGGTTGAAATAATTCTGAGTGGGAATATTGCCTTTCACATGCTCGAATAGATCGCTGTCTTCGAATTTATGTCCGAACCCAAAACTGTAGAGCGCATCCATCCATGCCTGGTAATTAGTTTTAAAGGATGAGTTTTTTTCTCCGTAACCATCTTTTTCTAAGGTAGCCCTGAAAGCTTGCCAAAAATAAGGATTGCAACTTTGTTCAATCGCATTCAGTAAGCTTACCGGAGAACCATGATAATGAGAACAGCGTATGGGTACGGAATTTTCTCCATTGCAGGGGAAGCGCGTATGCTCGTTAATTCCACCCAGTTGAAGGCATATCAAAGCCTGGATGGGCTTGAATGTGGAACCGGGTGAATATTGTGCCAGGGTTGCACGATTCAATAAAGGTTTGGCAGGGTCATTAACTAATTCGTTATAATTTTTTGAACGGGAACGCCCTACCAATATCGATGGATCGTATCCGGGATTTGTTACCATGGATAAAATCTCACCGGTTTGCGGTTCAATGGCTACAATGCTACCGATTTTTCCGTTTAACAGTTCCTCGCCAATTTTTTGTAGTTGAATATCAATCGTTAAAGTAAGATTCTTTCCTGCAATCGGCACTTCATCAGCATCGCCATCCCGGTACTTTCCCCGGATGCGTCCTTTCGAATCACGCAACAATATCTCAACCCCTTTTTCACCCCTCAAATGTTCTTCATAAGTGAATTCTACTCCGTCGCGACCGGAATAGTCTCCCTGGCGGTAATACGGGTCCCGCTCAATATCACTTCTCGATACTTCTCCAATACTCCCAAAAACATGGGCTGCATAAGGGAAAGTATATTCTCGTAAAGTACGATTTTGGATGTAAAATCCGGGATATCTGTAAATATTTTGCTGCATGTTGGCAATCTCATCTGCATACAATTGAGTCATGAAAATCTGAGGCGTATAAACAGAAAATCCGGGATTTTTCTTCCTGTCTTTAATATCTTTCATGCGTTCGCAGAAATAATCTTTTGTGATATTCAATGTATTGCAAAACTCCAAAGTGTCCAGGTCCGTTATCTCACGAAGAATCATGGCAATGTCGTAGGCAGGCCTGTTATATACCAGGAGCGTGTTGTTTCTATCGTAAATCAACCCTCGGGGGGGATAAATTGTTTTTTTCAGCAATGCATTGCTATCTGCGCCGATTTTATATTTTGTTTCTACAATTTGGAGGGAAAAAAGTCGAATGATGTATATCAGTATGATAACAGAAAAGATTCCTGCAATAACCCATCTTCTATCTTGAAATGTGTTGTTTCGCATATCTATTCCCTTTTCACAGCACAGATTCCAAGTAAAATAGCAGTTGTAATCAAGGTGTTGAGCACGATTCTCAATAGTGTATAACCAAATGCGGTAAAACTAAAAATCTCCAATAGGAAAAAACTTGCATGGTGGATGAATACCAAAGTAATCACATATTTAGAGAAAGCAAATACCCCAAAGCTGTTGAAAGAAGGAATCGGGTTGGTGTCTTCTTCAATATTAGTAAATAAATTGATGGCAAAAGGTCGCAGGAAAGCAATCAGAACAGTTGAAAATGCGTGTATGCCGTAGGTGTTGGAAAAAGCGTCAATGATCAATCCAAGGGCAAAAGCAAGTATCAATGTAAAAAGGCGTGAAAAGCGAACCGGTAAAAGCAATATAAAAAGTACGTAAACGTAAGGATTTATATATCCCATGAAATGGATGTTGTTCAGCACAAGCACCTGTACCAGGACCAACACGACAAAACTTACTATGTTTTGTAGCACCATTTTCATTGCATCTCATTTTCTAAATTCAACCTTTCTTCATAATTCAGGTAATCAATAAGCTTCACATACGAAAGCGTTCTGAAATTAACCGCAAGTTTCACCCGGATATCAAAATAAGCATCACTTTCTTCAATATTGAAATCATCAACAGTACCTATCAAAATACCTTCAGGAAAAGAATGGGAATAGCCGCTGGTCACCAGGCTGTCTCCTTTCGAGAAAATTACATGTCGGGCTATGTCGTTTAATTTTGCGAAGCGATAATCTACTCCATCCCAGTTTACAAATCCATTGTAGTTGTTTTTTACAAATTTTCCGTTGAAATGAATGCGGGGATTCAAAATGGGAATTACTACCGCAAATTTTTCTGATACATTCGATACTACGCCAACCACACCGTCTTCGTTGATAACACCCATGTCTTTTCTGACACCATCCCGAAGTCCTTTGTTCAGGGTGATGTAATTCAACTGTTTGTTGGTTGAATTATTGATGACTTTGGCGAGGATGTAGTTGATTTCCAAGTTGGGGTCAATTGACGGAGTCTGCACATCATCAGTCGGACGAGCCTTCAAGGTGTCTAACCTGAGTTTGAGATTTGCCAATTCATTTTGCAGATTGACATTTTCTTTTGCCAATCCCTCATTTGCCTTTTTCAGGTAAAAGTATTCAAATACTGAATTATTGACTTTGTACAGAGAAGCTATGAGCGTATTCCCGGAAGAAAAGAAAACACTTTGCTGATATCCGTCATTATTGACGATCATACTGAAAGATATTGTTTCAAGGATAATGAATAATATCAGCACACTGTATTTAGCCAAGAAAGCAAATAGTTTTCTCATCTGTTTCCGTAAAAAAATCTGTCTGCATCTTCACTGTCGTCGAATCGTTCAGTTTAACGAATCAGGAATCCGAATCTTTCCACATTCTTCAAAGCAATGCCTGTTCCGCGTGCAACTGCTTTCAAAGGATCTTCCGCTATGTGGAATTGAATATTGAGCTTGTCGGTCAGTCGTTTTGACAAGCCTCTCAGCAAGGCACCGCCGCCGGCAAGATAAATGCCCCTTTCAACGATGTCTGAATATAATTCCGGTGGTGTTTGCTCTAAAGCACTTAAAATGGCATCTTCAATTTTAGAGATGGATTTTTCCAGGCAATGTGCTATTTCCTGATACGATACCGGAACTTCCATGGGTAAAGCTGTCATTCTATTCGGACCGCGAACGATATAGTCTTCGGGTGGATCTTCCAAATCAGTCAAGGCTGAACCCACCTTAATTTTGATGGTTTCCGCTGTTCTTTCACCCACCTTGAGGTTGTGCATGCTACTCATGTAATCAATGATATCAGTTGTCAGGTCATCGCCGGCGATACGAATAGATTTATTTGAAACAATACCACCCAATGAAATTACGGCAATTTCGGTACTTCCACCGCCTATATCGACAATCATGCATCCCGAAGGCGACTCCACATCAATGCCTATTCCGATAGCGGCTGCCATAGGTTCATAAATCATATAAACCTCGCGTCCACCGGCATGTTCGGCTGAATCACGCACCGCACGAATTTCTACTTCAGTGCTTCCTGAAGGAATGCTGACCACCATTTTTAAGGATGGAGTAAAGAAGAGGTTTTTAGAAGGAATCATCTTGATGATACTGCGAATCAACAGTTCGGCAGCATGGAAGTCGGCAATTACGCCATCCCGTAAAGGACGAACTGTACGTATGCCTTCGTTTTCCTTACCTTGCATCAACCTCGCCTTTTCTCCAAAGGCGATTAATTTATCAGTACGCTTGTCTAATGCCACTACGGATGGTTCGTCAACGACTATCTTATCATTATAAATGATGAGGGTGTTCGCTGTGCCTAAATCCATTGCCACCTCTTGGGTGAATGAAAAAAATCCCATATGAAATATTTTATTTAATGTTTAAAATGTCTGTATCCTGTGGTTACCATGGCTACGCCTCTTTCATTGCACGCATCTATGGAGTCCTGGTCTTTGATAGAGCCTCCGGGCTGTATAACGGCTGTAACACCGGCTTCTGCAGCTATGGTGACTGTATCGGGGAAAGGGAAGAAAGCATCTGAAGCCATCACAGCTCCTTGTAAATCGAAATCAAAAGAATGTGCTTTGTCGATGGCTTGTTTCAAAGCATCTACGCGGGACGTTTGTCCGACACCGCTGGCGCACATTTGTTTGTTCTTTGCCAATACAATCGCGTTGGATTTGGTATGCTTCACTATTTTGTTGGCAAACAATAAATCTTCTATTTCTTGTTCGGAGGGTGATTTTTCGGTTACTACCTTTAAATCATCTTCTGTTTCAATGCGTATGTCTTTATCCTGCATCAAAACCCCATTCAGCAAAGAACGGAATTGTCTGCTTTTGAGATTCGGATTTTTCAGAATTAAAATGATGCGATTTTTCTTTTGCGATAAAACTTCCAAAGCATCCAAATCATAGTCCGGGGCTATGATCACTTCAAAGAAAATTTTATTAATCTCTTCGGCTGCAGCCAAATCAACTATTGCATTGGTAATTAACACACCGCCAAAAGCAGAAATGGGGTCAGCTTCTAAAGCTGCATTCCAGGCATCTACCAAAATCGGACGGGAGGCTATGCCGCAAGCATTATTATGTTTCAGAATAGCAAAGGTGATGTCGTCAAAATCATTGATCAGATTGACGGCTGCATCAATGTCCAACAGGTTGTTATAAGAAACTTCCTTGCCTTGTAACTGCTCAAACATCTCGTCAAAATCTCCGAAATATAATCCTTTTTGATGCGGATTTTCTCCGTATCTAAGTACTTTGGCGTTGTTTTCACTGTACCGGAAAGCTGAATCTTCAGCAGCATCAAAATAGTTAAAGATAGCAGCATCATAATCGGAAGAAACGGCAAAAGCTTCTTTAGCAAACCAACGGCGTTCTTTTAAGGTGGTTTCGGCACCGTTTTCAGTGATCAAACTCAAGAACGGTTCGTATTGTTGCTGAGAAGCGATGATAACAACGTCTTTGTAATTTTTGGCAGCCGCACGAATCAACGAAATACCGCCTATGTCAATTTTTTCAATGATATTGGCTTCTCCGGCTCCGGCAGCAACCGTTGCCTGAAAGGGATACAAGTCCACAATTACCAAATCAATTTCAGGAATTTCGTAAGTTGCAAGCTGTTCCTTGTCTTCTGCCAAATGCCGTCTTGACAAAATACCTCCGAATACTTTCGGATGTAGCGTTTTTACCCTGCCGCCCAGGATAGACGGATAATCGGTTAAATCTTCTACCGCCTGGCAAGGGATGTTCAGTGATTCGATAAAAGCTTGTGTGCCGCCGGTAGAGATAAACTCGACTCCTTCGTCATGCAATTTCCGAATAATAGTATCTAAATTATCTTTATGATAAACAGATATCAATGCTTTTTTAATTTGTCTTTTTTCCATTTTTCTGTGCAGCTTATTTAAGTTTGCAAATCTACATAAAAAACTGTGTTTTAAAAAGCATTTGCGTAGAAAAAACAATCATAAAAACCAAATGTGGTTTAATGTGCTTCCAACCAATTGGAACCTACACCGCAATCTACCACCAATTTAACTTTTAGCGAGGCAGCCTTTTCCATCTCTTCGGTTACCATTTTACGGACATATTCCAATTCTTCTTTGGGAACGGAAAAATTCAATTCGTCGTGGACCTGCATAATCATCTGCGTCTTCAGATTTTCTCGGTCGATCCTGTTTTGAATATTGACCATGGCTATTTTGATGATGTCGGCAGCAGAGCCTTGAATGGGAGCATTGATGGCGTTCCGTTCCGCATACCCTCTGACTATGCTGTTTTGTGAATTGATGTCATTCAGATACCTTTTCCTTCCGAAAATTGTTTCCACATACCCATTGATTCTGGCTTGTTGAATGATATTATCCATATAGTTTTTCACTTCCGGATAACTTTCAAAATAACCATCAATCAGTATTTTAGCTTCAGCCCTTGGAATATTCAATCTTTCGGCTAATCCGAAGGTGGATATACCGTAGATGATCCCGAAGTTGGCAGTCTTAGCTTTTCGCCTCATGTCTGCACTTACATCTTCTAAGGGTATGTTGTAAATTTTTGCAGCGGTGGCAGTGTGGATATCTAATCCGCTCCTGAATGCATCTGTCATGTATTTGTCGCCGCTCAGATGTGCCATGATGCGTAATTCAATCTGAGAATAATCCGCACTCAAAAATACCGACTGATCATCCGGAATAAAGGCTTTTCTGATTTCTTTGCCTTGTGCATCGCGAATGGGAATATTTTGTAGATTGGGATCGGTTGAACTTAAGCGACCGGTTGAGGTAACTGTTTGATTAAAAGAGGTGTGTATCTTACCTGTTTTCGGATTAATCATTTGTGGCAGGGCATCTATATAAGTGCTTAGCAGCTTTTTTAATCCCCTGAACTCCAATATCATTTCTACAATGGGATGTTTCGTTTTGATTTTTTCCAAGATATCCTCTGAGGTGGAATATTGTCCCGTTTTTGTCTTTTTTGCTTTGTCGTCCAATTTCAGCCGGTCGAACAAAACTTCACCCACCTGTGCCGGCGATGATACGTTAAAGCTTACACCGGCAAGTTCCTGTATGGCATGCTCCAGGCGATACATTTCTTCTGAAAGTATAATCGAGCTTTGTTTCAGTGCTTCTGCGTCAATCCTAACACCGTTTAATTCCATGGTTGCCAACACCTTCATCAAAGGCATTTCCATATTATAAAAGAGGTCTTCTAAATGATTAGCCTTGATTTCCTGTTCTAATATTGCTTTCAGTTGAAAAGTAATATCAGCATCTTCCGCTGCATAATCTTTCAACAATTCTATCTCAACGTCCTGTATTTTTTGCTGATTTTTACCTTTTGCACCTACTAAATCTTCATAGTGAATGGTGCGATATTTCAAATAAACTTCAGCTAAAAAGTCCATGCTGTGGCGCAATTCCGGTTGCAGGAGATAATGCGCTATCATGGTATCAAAAATTTTTCCTTTCAGCTCAATGTCGTATTGAGCCAACATTAAAAGGTCAAATTTTACGTTTTGCCCTATTTTTTCTATATGCTCTGATTGAAAAAAGACTTTGAATTCGTGTAAGACGGCAGCACGTTCATCCTTATCATTCGGTAGTGTTACGTAATATGCCTTTCCTTTTTCATAGCAAAAAGACAAACCTATCATGTCGGCTGTGAAAACATCTAATCCGGTTGTTTCAGTGTCGAAGCAGACCGATTTTTGAAGAAACAATTGCGAAATAAGGTGTGCCCGTTTCGTTTTATCATCAATCAATATGTATTCGTGAGGCGTATTGTGAATGGCATTCAGTCCTTTGCTTGCAGCCTCGGCAGCGATTAAATCAATGACAGGAGAGGATGTGACGTACTCAAATGTTTCGGTAACCGGCACTTCAGCTTGAACTTGATTGTATTCTTGAAGTTCTTCTTCATGATTTTCCTGTTCTTCATTCCCGAATAGTGACATTTGTCCGTCTTTGCTTTTTGCGGGACTAAATTGAACCCTTGCTACGGGCTGATCGGGAGGCAGGGAAGTGAAAATATCACCAAATTTGTTGGCAGATAAAGTTCTAAACTCCAATTCGTTGAATAATGCTTTTAATTCTGTTTCGTTGACAGGCTCTACTTTTAAAGCATCTTCGTCAAAATCTACAGGTACATCTGTTTTGATTTCAGCTAAAAATTTAGAAAACAAAATTTGATCTTTATGTTCTTCGATTTTGTTTCTAAGCGTACCTTTCACTTCATCTGTGCGCGACAACAGGGCATCTATGTTTCCGAATTCTTGCAGTAGTTTGATAGCCGTCTTTTCTCCCACGCCGGGGCAACCGGGTATATTATCCGATGCATCGCCCATCAATCCAAGCATGTCAATTACCTGAAGATGACTTTCCAATGAATATTTTTCTCTTACTTCTTTCGGACCCATAATTTCATAGCCGCCCTTGAATTTGGGTCTATACATAAAAATATGGTCTGAAACCAATTGTCCGAAATCTTTGTCCGAAGTCAGCATATATACATTAAAGCCCTTTTTTTCAGCTTTTTTGGCTACGGTTCCTATCACATCATCCGCTTCATAACCAAGAATTTCAAGGACGGGAATATTGTAGGCTGCAAGTATCTCTTTGATATGAGGTACGGCGATTTTGATGTCCTCGGGTGTTGATTCGCGTTGTGCCTTATAGTCTTCATATGCCTCATGCCTGAACGTGGGTCCCGGTGGATCAAATACAACTGCTATGTGTGTCGGGTCTTCTCTCTTCAAAATATCTTCAAGTACGTTCACAAAGCCCAGAATTGCGGAGGTGTTAAGTCCTTTAGAGTTAATCCTGGGTGCTTTGATAAACGCATAATACGATCTGTAAATAAGTGCGTAAGCATCAATTAAAAAAAGTTTCTTCATAATCCCATCTCTTAAAATCAATTGCATGTTGTCTTCAAACGGACTGTAAAAGTAATTAAAATAAAATCATTTTTTTGACATATACTCACATATCGCACAAATTTGCTTACTTTTGCAGTTTACACAAAAAATTATTCGATGGACATTATTGATTCCATTAAGGCAACCATCAGCGCTGAACTTGAACTATTTGACAAAACCTTTGTTGCGGCTTTGGAGACGGATAACCCTATTTTGGAAGGGGTTAACGGATATATTTATCAGCGATCCGGTAAAAGGCTCCGCCCTACCTTGGTTATTTTGTCTGCCAGGCTGATGAGTGGTGAAATCAATATGTCAACCATACATGGTGCCATCGCATTGGAATTATTGCATACGGCAAGTTTGGTTCACGATGATGTCATCGACAATACTTTTGAAAGGCGTAACAGTCAGTCGGTCAATGCACGTTGGAGCAACAAAGTGGCGGTTTTATCCGGAGATTATATGTTGGCTGCAGCCTTGGCGCAGGTGGCGCTCATCGGCAACATCAGGATGCTTAATCCTATTTCCTTTGTCGGGCAACAATTGACCGATGGAGAATTGTTACAGTTAAATATTTCCCAACAATCAAAAATTTCCGAAGCTGAGTATTTTCGGATTATACAGAAAAAAACTGCTTCGCTGTTTTCAGTCTGCATGGAGGTAGGAGCGTTGTCCGTTCATACTGATCCGGAGAGTATTGAGCACCTGAAAAAATACGGAGAGTACCTCGGTTTTTGTTTTCAAATCAGAGATGATATTTTTGATTATTATCGAAATGCAGATATCGGGAAACCTACGGGAAATGATGTTGGTGATGGTAAAGTGACACTGCCGCTGATCCATGCTTTGGAGAATGCTGATCAGGAAGAGAAAAAGAAAATTATTACCTGGATCAACCTCAAAAAATTTTCTCGGGAAAATATTGACTATATCAATCGTTTTGCGTTGCAGTATGGCGGTGTAGAATATGCCCGGTCACGCATGGAAGAGTTCAGAGAGAAAGCCATTCGGGAGCTTGACGGATTCCCTGACAGTGTTTACAAACAAGCTTTGATAGATTGCGTTGAATTTGCTGTGACACGGACGAAATGACAAAAAATTGAAATTCATAATTGAACGATGATAATTGTTAAAGACGTAAATAAAACCTTCGGCGACAATCATGTATTGAAAGATATTTCCGCTATTTTTGAACCCGGAAAGACCAACATGATCATCGGTGCAAGTGGCTCCGGAAAAACCGTGTTGATGAAAAGCATCATCGGGCTTCATCGCATTGATTCGGGACGTATCGAATATGACGGACGAAATTTGCCGGATATGCGCATGAGCGAAATTCGCGGTCTGCGTCGTGAAGTC
This sequence comes from Bacteroidetes bacterium ADurb.Bin174, assembly GCA_002070265.1. GTDB lineage: Bacteria > Bacteroidota > Bacteroidia > Bacteroidales > Paludibacteraceae > Paludibacter. The sequence continues at coordinate 15,603 of MWCX01000042.1, forward strand.
GGCATGTTGTTCCAGGGTTCTGCTTTGTTTGATTCTCTGACAGTGCTGGAAAATGTGATGTTTCCGCTGGAAATGTTTGCGAATACTTCTAAAGAGGAGATGAAAGACAGGGCTGTGTGGTGCCTGCGGAGGGTTAATCTTCCCGAAAATTCATACAATTTGGCTCCTTCGGAAATCAGCGGCGGTATGCAAAAACGAGTGGCTATCGCGCGCGCCATCGCCTTGCAACCGAAGTACCTGTTTTGTGACGAGCCAAATTCAGGCTTAGATCCCAAAACTGCCCTGATCATCGACCGGTTGATTCAGGAAATCACGCATGAATTCAATATCACTACCATCATCAATTCTCACGATATGAATTCAGTGATGGAAATTGGCGAATACGTGATTTTTATCAATCATGGAGAAAAAGAATGGGAAGGGACCAATCGCGATATTTTTCATGCAGACAACGAAGAACTGAATAATTTTGTGTTTGCATCCAATTTATATCAAATGGTTAAGCAGGTGAATGTATAATGTTGTAAAATATGCCTGAGCTTGGTTGAAGAGTTTTAATGTTCACATAGTTCATATAGTTTTAAAGTTCATGAAGATAGTTTCTTATAATGTAAACGGTATAAGGGCAGCCATTAATAAAGAATTGCCGGAATGGATCAAAGAAGAAAGTCCGGATGTGTTGTGCTTGCAGGAAACCAAAGCGCAGCCGGAGCAGATTGACACCATGCTTTTTGCGGAACTTGGCTATACAAGTTATTTACATTCGGCAGAAAAGAAGGGCTACAGCGGTGTGGCCATCCTGACTAAAAAAACTCCTGATAATATCGTTATCGGTATGAACAACCCGAAATATGACAGTGAAGGGCGAGTGATTCGGGCTGATTATGGTGATTTGTCTATTGTAAACGTGTATATACCATCCGGCTCGTCAGGCGATGAACGTCAGGAGTTTAAGATGGAATTTCTGGAAGATTTTTTACCTTTTATTACCGAATTAAGAAAAGAACGCCCTAATCTAGTGGTTTGCGGTGATTATAATATTTGTCATAAACCCATTGACATCAACAATCCGCAACGACAAGTCGGCGTATCCGGTTTTTTACCTGAAGAAAGGGAATGGATGGACAGGTACGAAGCTTCCGGCATGATAGATACTTTCAGGGTGTTTGATCAAAGTCCTGAAAGATACAGTTGGTGGAGCTATCGTGGGGGTGCGCGCTACCGCAACGTAGGATGGCGCATTGATTATCATTGGGTTAGCGAGCCGCTTCGGGATAGATTGAAAGATGCAAAAATTTTAGTGGAAGCGGTTCATTCGGATCACTGTCCGGTTACTTTAGAATTGTTGTAAATTGAATTAGTATGAAGAGAAATATTTGTAAACTTCTGATATTTTCAGCCATAATCTATCTTGCAAGTGCTTGTTTAGGCAAAGAAAAGGAGATAGAGTATTCGGATAATCCTTATTTTGTTTCGCTGAAGTTTGGTAAGAATGATAGTATTCCCGGACTTGCAAAAGCTGTGTTTACCTTAGAGTATGATGCTGATTTAAATGATTCAATCATCGTCAATCTTGATTCTCTGCCGTTTCAAACCCGCATTGACAGTGTCTTTCCGACTTTTAGTTTCAAAAGTACCTCTTATGCCTATCTGCTTATGACCGATTCGATGGGTACCGGATTGGATACCCTCGTCCTTACGGGAAAGGATACGATTGACTTTACAAAAGTGCAAAGCATCACGAATTATTCCGCCAATAAATTGGTGTCGAGGACTTATCCCATCAAGGTTAATGTGCATCAGATTGAATCTGAGCTGTATGTTTGGAAAAGACTTGTCAACAGTATTTACAATCATAGTAGTAATGCCCAGCAAGCTGTGTTTTTTAAAAATCGTTTTTTGTTTTATGCAAGTTCCGACTCACAAAATTATCTACATGTTTCTGATGATGCTGAAAGCTGGACAGATGCTGCTGTCTCCGGACTGCCGCTAACAGGTAATTTACGGGGTATCAGAGTGTTTCAGGATAAATTATATTTAGTACACGAAAACGGGTTGATATTTACATCCGGTGATGGTGAAAATTGGTCGAGTATTGATCCTGCGGTAGCAGGGTATGTGTGTCATAATCTGCTTTTTGTGTTGGAAAATAATTTATGGGGGCTTTTCAAGCAAGAAGCAAATCAAGCGTATTATTTTGCCAATTCGGAGGATGGTATGCAATGGGTTATACAAGATGCTATTCCTTCCAATTTTCCTATTGTAGATTATGCAAGTTTGAGCTTTGGTTCCCGAACCGGCAAGCCCAAAGCTATAGTGATGGGAGGGCGTTCTTCTGCCGGAACTTTGCTATCGAAAGTGTGGAGCGTCGAAAAAAATATTTTCAATGAATATAAATGGGTTGACTTTACGGCAAATAAAACCGATATGGAACCCTTTTCCGGAGCATCGGTGATCCCATATGATGACAAGTTGTTGATGTTCGGACGCATGGACAACAGCGACAATATCATTGGAAACGGACGCATGGAATCTATTGATGAAGGACTTACCTGGCGGGCGACAGACTCGGTTTTCAATATCATTCAAGATACGGTTCAGCATATTGTGTATGAACCGCGTGCCTATCAATCTGTTATTCTTGATGAAACCAATCATTTTATTTATTTGATAGGCGGAAGGAACAAAGATGTACAGGTTTTTTCCGATGTTTGGGTTGGTAAATTAAACAGAATGTATTTCTTCGAATAGGCAATAATTGAGGTTTTAATGGGGAAATGTAGTTAGCTGCTACAAGCAATATACAGCATGCGTAAAAACATAAATATCGTTAATTTAAGCATGTTGTCATATCCCTTTGCAACATTTTTATCAGCAATATCATCTACTGTTTGTTTTTGACTCAAACAATAATTTATGTCGAAATTTTTTAAACAACTATCGATTTTTATATTAGCCGGACTATTAATGGCCGGTTGTTTTGAAGATAATAGAGAACCGCAGCCTCTGATTTATGGTGATTTAGTGACAGTTGAGAATCCTGAGGCAAAAAGTCAGTTTTTTATGCGCAGAGACGACAACAAACTGCTTTGGTTTGAAGAAGGTTATACACAAACTTTCAAACCGGATGACGGACAGCGTTTACTAATTTACTACAATATCCTATCAGATAAAACGGATACCGGCATATACGATTATGATGTTCGGGTAACAGATGCGTACAATATATTGACTAAAGGAATTTTTCAAATCACACCTGAAACTCAAGATAGCATTGGAAATGATCCGATTGATATTGTAAGTATGTGGATTGGAAGTAAATACTTAAATGTTGATTTTGAATACTATCATTCAGGTTCGACAGTACATTATATCAATTTGGTATATGATTCAATTAAAGTATATGAAGATGATAAAATCCATTTGGAGTTCAGGCATAACGCTAATAAAGATGGAACATTCTATAAACAACGGAGCATTGCATCTTTTGACATCAGTAGTTTGCAATCAGAATCAGTTGACTCGGTGAATCTTGTTATTCACGTGAAAAAACCTTTTCAAACGGAAGATCAATTGTTTAATCGGACTTATCGCTACAGCACAGGTACAAGTTCAGACGTTCCTGGATATGATGTAGTTAGAAAAAAGATAGGCAGCTTTGTTCGTGAGGTTGAGATTAAATAAAGATTTGTTTTTTACTTTTGCAAGCGGAGGTGTTCAATTGGGAAATTGAGCACCTCTTTTTGTTTTCCTAAAAACCTCATTTTTGGCTTGAACCAAAAAACGAAGCAAAAAAAGTTCAATTTGCACCCTGCACAACATTAACCACGCACCACGGGTCTCGGACCTCAGTTGGGCAATATGAGATACCACTAAAATGTTTATGTAAACATTTTGCAAAAAGATATTAAAACAAAATGGATTAAAACAAACGATTAAAATTTCAAGCAATAAACTAAAATGATATATTTCTAAAATTTACAACTCCATTTTTGGATGAATTTAATTCCATGTCCCCGTCATATATTACTTGCGTTGAAGTAAGTTTTTCGTCCAAAATATTTTTCAGATAGTTTAGATTGTTCATAAAATCGGAATGAAAACCGGATGCTGATTTTATTTCATACGCTTTGAATGTGTCTGCAAATTCTTGTACGATGTCAATTTCCCGTTGTGATTTGTCCCTGTAAAAGTAAAGATTTGAAAGTTTTCCTGCATTAAAACGGTTTTTCAAAAACTCTAACACAACCATATTTTCAAAAATAGCCCCACGAAGCGGATGTGTTTGCAAGTGATTTGCGTTTTCAATTCCAAGCAAAAAACAAAGCAAACCGGTATCATAAAAGTAAATTTTGGGTGTTTTAATCAAACGCTTACCCACATTCCTAAAAAAAGGTGGCAGACGAAAAACGATATAAGACGCTTCGAGCGTACTCAACCACTCATGGATCGTTGGAACACTTACACCTACTTCGTTTGATAGTACTGATGCATTAAATTCCGTTCCTATTCTACCGGCACAAAGACGTATAAATATCTGATATTTAGATAAATCCTTAATATTGATAAGCTTTCGCAAATCACGTTCTATATATGTATTATAGTAGTTATTGCTGACTGTTTGTGCAGGAATGTTTTTTGCCCAAACCGAAGGATAACCGCCATTTAACATAATTGTATCCGTTGAAACCGTTAAGCGTTCTTTCCCTAATTCAGAAAGCGACAACGGCAACAAGGTTAAAATAGCCGTTCGACCTGCCAATGATTGCGTAACCTGTTGCATCAAAGTAAAATTACTACTTCCGGTAAGAATAATATGTGCGTTTGGATTTTCGTCAACCACCACCTGAATGTACGAAAACAAATCGGGATATTGCTGTGCTTCATCCACAATCAAACCCTGTGAGTGGTTTTGTAAAAATTCTTTCGGATTTTGTTTGATAATTTCCGTTTTTGCAATGTCTTCCAAATTAACATAATGATAATCGGGAAACATCTGCTTACACAACGTTGTTTTACCTGATTGTCTCGGACCGGTAATGGTTATTACCGAAAAATAATGCGATTGTCTTATTATTTCTTCTTTTAATTCTCTGTTTATAAATAAAGCACCCATATTTATGGACCAATTTGAAGTTAAACTTTAAATCTGTCCGCAAATATAAAAGTAAAATAAATTCCAAACAAATTTTTGAATAAAAAAGATGAGAGTCAGTAGTATATAGGCGATGTCTTACGTTAAATTCAACTTTAAAAGACAAGTATCACTCTTTCTTCATTTTTTGGCTTGAACCAAAAAACGAAGCAAAAAAAGTTCAATTTGCACTCTGCACACACCTTAATCTCGCGACCCCGAAAATCGAAAGTAACGCAGCAGTTGGGTGCTTATAAGACACCGTCGATTTAGTTATTTTTTACATATTTCTGGATAGTCTTCAACACAATCGGTTCCATGATTGCGTAACCTTCCATGTTGGGATGTACGCCATCAGCAGCAATTTCAACCGGTAATCCTCCACGTTCATCTACTAAGGCCGAATAGTAATCGACAAAAGGAATCTTATTGGCATCAGCATACGCCTTGATCATGTCATTCAGCAATTTAATGTCGGCAGCCGGGTTTAGTTCCTTGTTCCACCTGAATTCATGGGCAGGCAATATGGAGCACAATACCGGTTTTATTTTGTGAAACTGAGCTAATTCACACATCGATTTGATGTTTTGCATGATATGCTTATGGCTGATAATGCCGTTGTTACGTGCAATGTCGTTGGTTCCGGCCATGATAACAACCATCTTGGGTTTCAGATCGATGACATCAGCCTGAAAACGGACAAGCATGTGACTGGTTGTTTGTCCGCCGATTCCACGACCGGTAAATCCGTTTTCAATAAAAAATTCCGGATGTTGTCTATACCACCCGTCAGTAATTGAATTTCCCAGAAAAACCACCTTGGCGGGTTTCTGCATCGAATCATTCATAGCTTCGTATCGGTAAAAGCGTCCCCAATCGGTTGATCGCATTTTTGCTTTTTCTTTCTCAGCAAAATGTTTTTCAAGTTGTTTGTATTGATCCGAATCAAGAGTGATACTTATAGATTCAGTATTTTGACCATATAAGCAAGTGAAAATGACCAAAAAGATAAGTGTAAATTTCTTTTTCATGATGTGTTTGAATTTTAAATTGTTTGAAATTGAATGTTTCTGATTTATAAACGTAGATATTTTAAATTATATATATTGTTATTCTCAAAAACTTGTATGATATAAATTCCGGGAACCAATGAGCCAGTATTGATAATACCTGTGTTATTTGTTGTTTCCTGACATAATTTTCCGGATATATCATAAAAATGTGCATGCTTCCAGTCTCCTGATATCTGTATTTGACAATAATCATGATGAATTAACTTTACAGCAGATGAATTCTCTTTTACAGCCGGAATATCTGTGTTATCTAATAAACTTGGTGAAATTAATTCTGTTGTTCCTGCCGGTAACTTATAATAAAAATGAACACTGAAATTAAACAGAGGATATGGTTTTCCATAAATAACACCGTTTTCATCACGAGGTTCGTATCGTGGATGTAATGACGTGTTATCAGCATCATGCTCGAAAACATATTGATCATTGTCGTTTTTCCCATCCAAATCAATATAAGTATATATAGATTGATAGGGGTCACTATCACGAAGATTTCCATGTCCCAGTACATCCTCTCCTGCATAGGCAATTTCAATATCTCCGGTCAGTTCGTCAGAACAGGAAATAAAAACACTTTCGCCATTTTCATGTAAAGTGACGGAGTTTATTTTTACCGATGTATCATTGTTTTTTATGGAGAAACCGAAATCTTTCTCAAAAGCAACCAACAGGGTGTCTAAAACAAGTGGTTTGCAGGGTACCAGATAATCAATCCGCAATGTATGATTATTTTCTTTGGTAATTTTTGAAGGTTGCAAGGGCGTAAATGTTTCTTTTTCAATATAGGTTTTATAAAAAACCTTAGCCAACATTTCTCCGAACCATCTATAACCATTTGGATCTAAATGACCTGCATCCCGATCGGTCATCAAATATACAGGTCCGGCACATATGATATCTGCTTCCTGATTAGAGGCTTCGAGTTGTGCCATCGCTATGTTTTGTTCAAATCCCTTGATGTACTTCCCTCCAACCTGATAAGTAATAAACAGAGGTTTTTCCTGTTGACCGTATAAGCTCATGATATCCGATTGCATATCATTCTTTAGTGTTAACATCAGATTTTTGTATTCCGACTTATCTGTTGTACTACCATTAAGGGTTATTAAACCAGGTTGATTTCGTGAGTAATTTTGTTCTCCCTGTATCCAAAAAATAGCCGGACATTCAATGTTATAATTGTTTCTTTTAATGAAAGAAGCTGCGCTACTGATGCTTTTTATAAAATCACGATGATAATAATAGGGTGATCGTTGGCTGTGCTTTGAGAGTTCTTCTATTGTTTTACCTCCGGTGGCACAGGAGGTAGCTAAAATTGAAATCGGTTGGGTAAGTTTGTTTTGTATATGATTAGCAGCACCAACAACGGAGTTTTCACATTTTGATGCGTCGGTCCACGATCTTGTGAAGTTCCGTTCTACATCATCCGGAGTGGGAGATGAAAATAAAGGAGCAATTTGATTGAAGTTTCTATTCCCATTGTTAATACAGACATTGCTCCCTATCATATAGTTGTTGGGAACCGGCTCCGATGTTATTGAGGGATATGATTGATATCCCTCAGCCAAACTTTGTCCATAGATGATGAAGTGCCAGAAATCAGGATGAATGGGTCGTGTAAAAACTGAATCTTGATATGCACCAATGGCAATGTTGCTGGTTAATCTGTCCTTTCCTCGTTGATCTTTAAGAAATACAAAACCAGGCAACCCGTATCGGCTTGCCAACAGGGTCATTTCGGAAAGTGTCAATCCTTCGGTATTGACAGGATTCGTTTCGGGATGAAGTATTTTACATGTTGGGGTAAAACCCCCGTTGTCTCTAAGAGAGTCCAACATGATATCCGCATCAAAAGATATTTGGCTATCGGGTTTTCCAGTGACGTTGTAATATTGTGTGTCAAAAATCGATTGGTAAAACTTGGACGTCGATGTTGTTCCGGTCACAACTTCGATTTCGACACCATTTCCGGATAAAATTGAATTATAACAGTTTAGAATACCGTTTCCTCCCATTATAAATCCACCGGCACTGTTGTGAGCACTATTTCGGGTAATGGTTGAACTTGTTGCCTCAATTCGAGAGTTGTCACTAATACCACCTGCACCTCCACTCTCAAAGGCAGTATTTTCTGCAATTGTGCTATTAGCCATTGACATAAAGGTGTTTTCAAGCAAGATTCCTCCGTTTGTTTTTGCTTCGTTATGTCCTATCGTAACATTGTGCAAATAAACGGTAGATGAAGCAGCTGCTAAAACACCACCCGCACTATTGTTAACCGTATTTCCGACAATGAGTCCCTGATTGACATAACCATTGGAACCAACCAGGTAAATGCCCCCTCCATCGGTTTCTGCAAAATTGTCTGAAACGATTACCTGTTCCATATTAAATGAAACCCGGTTCAAGTAAATTCCTCCTGCTTTCCCCCTGGAAGTGGAATTGCCGATGATTTTCGAATTCCGAACATTCAGTGTTGCGTTCTGAATCCAGCATCCGGCACCGTCAAAGGCTTTATTATTTGTGAAAACACAATCGGAGATATCTACATTTCCCCTTTCAGTGATAAGTCCACCTCCAACACCCTGCTGATAAACAATATTGTCAATAGTTGTCCTACGTGTATTATCGGCTATTCCATCACGAATAATCAGACCCGATAATTTCACAGACTTGTCTCTTTTCGGTGCGGCAGTTATTACCAATACGTGGTAAGCATTCAGTTCAGAGTTTAACTGACCGCTTAATATTGTATGATGCATAGTAGGTTCTGATTGAACATGGCCAGAGGCATCGGCAGGATAACCTCCAATAAGAGCAATGTTATTTTTAATTTCAAAACATTTTTCCCTCTCAACCCTACCATTGGTTAATAAAATTTGTGGTATGTATGTTCCCGCTGCAATATGAATAGAATCACCCTCCGATGAACGGGCCAGCGCGTCATCGAGTGAAATCGCACTTTCCCAGTTTACACCGCTGTTTTCTGAAGACGTACCTGTTGCTTTGACATACCAATTATTTTGTGCAACAATAACAGCTTGTATCTGTAAAATACATAAAAACAAAATGAATTTTCGTGTTTTCATAAAGCTGTATATTTAGATGATTTGCAAATAAGTAATTGTGTTTTTGTGTCTAAAATGTCTTTAATACTCAAAAATTGTCATAATCGGATAGTGGTCTGAAAGATAAGGAACCCCATAATCCTTTACAATGGTTTGATACTGGAGCGGTGTGGCAAAACGATAGAAGATGTAATCAATGATTTTGCCTTCCTGTGTAACTTTAAATTCATTTGTGGTACCTAATGAATCTGTTATCGCAGCAGTTGACTGGGATGATTCGAGATATTGATAGATAGGGTCAAGTAATGAATCATTAGGCAGGGTATTAAAGTCTCCTATAACAAAGGTCATAAGTGTGTCTCCGGATAATTCAGCTGCTTTTTGAACTATGAATTTTGCTGACTCAATGCGTGCCTGAACTCCGCGATGGTCAAAATGGGTGTTCAGGACGATAAATTTTTTATTGTTACTCTTATTTTTAAGTTGGCAACAAGTGTAAAAAGACAGACGAACCGACAGATACTATAGTGATAAATTGAAAATAGAAAGGATTTAGCTTTTTGATAGGACAGTGAAAATTTGATGGAATTTATTTTGTTTTTTTTCTTTCCACCCGCAAAAAGGAAGAAACCCAACCCACATTTGGCACATTGTCAAGCCCCACAAGCCAACACTGAAACCAAAGCTTGCCAAAGAGCCAAATTTTCCTTCGCGCATAAGACCGGAAACAAAATTATATGTATCTTTGACAAAATTGTCCAAACAGATTAGTCAAATGACAAAAGAAACTTTTGGTGAATATATCAGACGATTAAGAGAAGAAAGAAATCTTCCACTTAGAAAAGTTGCAGCCCAACTTGACGTTGATACTTCTACTCTTAGCAAGGTTGAACGTGGAGAAAGACCAATGTCAATTGATTATTTGAAGCCACTAAGCCAAATTCTAAAAATCGATTACAAAGAACTTCAAGTTCGGTTCTTAGCAGACAGTATAAATGCAAATTATGGAAAATTAGAATATTTAGAGGATGGTTTGGACGAAGTCATTAATCAAATAAAAAAGAACAAGAAGTAATGCCAACTAAATTTTTTACAAATCAAAACGATAATAGCTTACTCAAAAAGTTTGAGGGTGTATTTACAAATATTGAAAGTATCAGACATTTTGATGCTTTGGTTGGCTATTTCAGGACTTCTGGTTATTTTAAAGTACGTGCTTTCCTCGACAGAATTCCTAAAATCAGAATCCTTGTTGGTATCAATGTTGACCAGTTAATAAAAAAATATCACGACAAAGGACAACTCTATCTTGAAAATCCCGATGAAACAAAAGCCGACTTTCTTCAAGAAATCATAAAGAATATTCAGGAAGCCAACTATGATGAAGTTACAGAAAAAGGAATCCTACAATTCATTGATGATTTAGTTAGCGGAAAAATTGAACTTAGGGCACATCCTAAAAAGACAATTCATGCAAAAGTTTATATTTTCAGACCAGCAACTTTTAATGAATATGCACCTTGCGAAGTTATTACAGGCTCTTCTAATTTGACCGATGCCGGACTTGGTGCAAATCCTGAATCAAATTATGAGTTTAATGTTAGTTTGCGGGAATATGAAGATGTAAAATTCGCAACCGAAGAATTTGAAAGGCTTTGGGCTGAATCTGTTCCCATTTTACAGGCAGAAGCAGAAAGAATCAAGAACCAGACTTATTTGCGTGATGACTTTACTCCGTTTGAGTTATATATCAAAATGTTAATTGAATATTTTGGTAAACGGGTAGATTACGACCCATACAATATTGACCTGCTTTTACCCCCCAAATACATACGCTTAAAATACCAATCAGATGCTGCCAATCAGGGTTATGCAATTATGATGAAGCATAATGGTTTTGTTTTGGCTGATGTGGTTGGTTTAGGAAAAACAATTATTGCCTGTATGATTATTAAAAAGTTCATTTATGAAAATGGAACTCATACAAAGGTTTTGGTCGTTGTACCTCCTGCAATTGAAGATAGCTGGAGACGGACAGTAAAAGATTTTGAATTGGATAATCATTTTACATTCATTACTCTTGGAAGCTTACACAAGATACTCGACAGAAACAATTATTCTTATCCGAATCCCGAGGAGATTGACTTAATTGCCGTTGATGAATCCCACAAATTCAGAAATGATTATACCGAAATGTATTTGGCTTTGCAGGAAATATGCAAAATGCCACGCTCAAGAGCTGCAGAAAATGGAGATTCACGAAAGAAAGTAATTTTAATTTCTGCAACGCCTTTGAATAACCGTCCTCAGGATATTGAAAACCAACTTTATCTTTTTCAGGACAGAAGAAACAGCACGCTCGAAAACATCAGAAATTTACAGGAATATTTCAAACCTATAAACGAGCAATATAAAAAGCTGGCCTACGAGAAAAAGCTGAACCTAAAAAAACTAAAAGCACTATTCCAGAAATTACGAGATGATGTGGTGGAGCCACTTGTAATTCGCAGAACAAGGACAGATATTGAGAGCAACAAAGAATACTTGGAAGATTTGGAAATTCAGGGAATTAAATTTCCTAAAGTTGGCGACCCGATTGCCCTTTACTATGAATTGGATGGAAAACTAAGTGAACTGTTTTTCGATACAGTTTCACTCATTACCAACCTTGATGAAGAAGGGAATAAAATTGATGGTTTAGGCTATTACCGTTACCGTGCCATTGAGTTTCTTGCTAAAGAAGAAGACAAGAAAATGTACGGCAATGTGGAATCCATATCAGGCAGGTTATCCGCCATTATGAAAACGCTTTTAGTGAAACGCCTTGAAAGCAGTTTTTATGCTTTTACTCAATCGTTATCAAGATTTCAGAAAGCCATTGATAATATGCTGGCGATGTTTGATGATAACAGGGTATTTATTGCACCTGATTTGGACATTAACAAATTGCTTGAAGAAGGTTTAAGTTATGATGAGATTGAAGCTAAAATAAATGAAAAGGGTGGAAATAATAAGGAATACAAAAAAGATGCTTTCGATAAAAAATTTGTTGCCTTACTCAAGCAGGATAAAGAAAAAGTGGATGATTTAATTGAACGCTGGGGCAAAGTTAAGAAAGACCCAAAACTTATTGAATTTGCTAAACAAATTCAGGAGGAATTTTTTAAACCAAAACAAAACATAAGCGGAAAACTGATTATTTTTTCTGAATCAAAAGAAACGGCAGAAGAACTTACATTAAAACTTTCAAAGATTACTAAGAAAAACGTCCTTACTGTTAGTGCAGAGAATAGAAAATATGTCGAACATACTATCCGTGACAATTTTGATGCGAACCTTGAAGAGGATAAATGGCAAACCGAATATGATATTATCATTACAACGGAAGTACTTGCAGAAGGCATCAACCTACATCGAAGCAATGTAATAGTAAACTATGATGTTCCCTGGAACTCTACCCGTTTAATGCAACGCATCGGTCGTGTTAACCGTATCGGTTCAAGAGCCGACAGAATCTATGTTTACAACTATTATCCCTCTGCCCATGGGGATGCTCAAATTCATTTGGTAAACAACGCCCTGCGTAAACTTCAGGCATTTCATACTGCTTTTGGTGAAGATAATAAGGTATTCTCTATTCTCGAAGAAAAAGGGGAAGGTGCTTTATTCGGAAATAAAATTCAAAAAGAGGAAAGCGAAATTCTTAAGTATTTGAATGAATTGAGAGATTTCAGAAAGAAACATCCGAAAATTTTTAATGATATTGCTAAAATTCCAAATAAGGCACGCTGTGGCAGAAAATTACCGGAAAGCAAACAATTGACATTGCTCGACACAGAAACAGGAGAGATAAATTACCCCTTACAGAATACATCACTGACTTACCTGAAAAGTGAAAATCATCCCGGAATCTTTTGTCTTATTACGCCTGAAATGAATATTATAGAGATGAATTTCTTACAGGCAGTCAAACTGTTTAAAGCTCCTGATTCAGAAAAAGCTATTGCTTTGCATGAATTACATCATAAACAAACACTGGCAGGTCTAGAATATTTTAAATCTGAAAAAAATCAGGAAAATGTTCAGACTGTTTCTCGTAGAAACCTTAGTCCGGCAGAAAATAAAGCCATTTCAAATATTAATGCAGTTGTAAAAATTGCTCCAACCGAACAAAAACGAATGGCATTGCTTCGGGCTTTAGATATTATCAAAAAAGGAACGTTTGCTTCGAAGGGTTTACCAAAATCCATCAATGATTATTTCACTTCAAATGCAGGATTGCTCAAAGAGCCGGAAAAGTTTATTGAACAATTATTTATTACCGTTCTCGACAGATACGACCTTTCTCCCAGTTCGGAGGAAGGGCCTCAA
>MWCX01000043.1 GCA_002070265.1 Bacteroidetes bacterium ADurb.Bin174
CGGTGAAAAAGTTGTTTTTACCAATTTGACGGAATCCGGCGAGTTGTGGGACTGGAGCTATGGTGACGGGGCTAAGTCCAGACTGAAAAGTCCAACCTATATTTATAAGAAACCCGGAGAATATGACATCAGCTTGATGGTGGATTCAAATAAAAATTACGTCAGGACTAAAAAAATTACCGTGTATGACACCATCCCTTCCATCTATATCAAGGAAGAAAAAGTGCAGTATTATCAAAAGGTGACTTTTAATGCCTTGGTTTATAATCCTTATGGTTATGAAGTCGATTACCAATGGTCGTTTTCCCCGAATGCTAACAGTGAAGATATTGTGGACGGTACATCAAGCGCATCTTCATTAAAGGTGTTTTTTAATCAGACAGAAGTGGAGGAAACCGCCAATCTCATGCTGACTGTCGGAGATTCAATCTACCGAATCAGCAAAACGTTTTTCGTGGAAGATTATCCTGCGCGCAGCATGGTGATGGCACAAAAAAATGGAAAAATCCTTAGGAAGAGAATGTATGTCAATGGTTTTGAGCAATCTAATGAAACAGCATACCAATCCGGCAAACATCCGTTCACCATACAGGTGCAATCAAACAAACTCTATGTCTTTGATGCGGGTACTCATGTTGGTGCTTTAAAAGCAGATATAGCCGATAAAGCAGGTGATGGCAGTATCAGAAAAATAGATTTTGAGACCGGTGAGGAAATCGAAATTATCAATAATTCCACGGTTGGAGCCGAATACGGATTTTATAATGGTTTCTCAGATGGTACAAATATCTACTGGACAGACTTCAGTAATTTTATCTATAAAACTCCCGATAATAATACGATTTTAGGTAATTTTGAATGGAAGGGTAGTTCAGACGCTCAAACTGAAGTGCCTTATTATTTCGTCACAACCAATCGTTTGGGCTATGTTGGAAAAGGCATGAATGATGACCAACTGAATGCCGGAATATGGAAATATGATGATGTTTTCTTTTGGGCAAAAGGGGGATTGGGAAAAGGGATTTATAAATTTACCCAATCTGATATTTTAGATCAAAATGCCGATGATACGACACCTTCGCCCGCTTTGGGAAGTATGTTGACAGATTATTCCATTCGAAGCTTTACCATAGATGCGGTGAACAGCAAAATTTATTTTTCTGTCACTGCACCGACAGAATCAATCGGTTTCTGGGTTGCCAAATTAGATGGATCCGGAGCAGAAAGAATAGATGATGCCCCGATGGGAAATCCGATTGAATACATTACGGGTATAGTTATAGACTATATTACCGACAAAGTCTATTGGTCATACATAGCTCCAGAAACGTATGATGAAAATTATTTTCAAGAAAACCCCACCCATCGCAGCGGTGTGAAGTCTGTGCATTTGTCGAAGCACAATTATACAGACAAAAAAATCCAATACTTTGCGCCCGATGTTGAGGTATGGGGTATCAGTATGGATGAATCGGCAAAATAAGCATGTTATCTATCTTAATTCCTACATATAACTATAATATCACCCCATTGGTTGGGGAGCTTCACAAACAGGCAATCTCCTTAAATATTATCTTCGAAATTCTTGTAATGGAAGATGGGTCAACTTTATTTGTAGAGGAGAATCAAGAAATAGGTAAGCTTGAGCATTGTAAACACATCATATTAACCGAAAATATTGGTAGATCAGCTATCAGAAATAAATTAGCTGATAGCGCAAAACATCAATTTTTACTTTTTGCTGACTGTGATGCAGAGGTGCAAAACGTAAATTTCATAGCAAATTACCTTCCTTTCTGTGAAGATGATGCAGTGATTATAGGTGGAACTGCTTATGATCCTAATAATCATGATCCCGCATATAGTTTGCGTTTAAAATATGGAAGAGCAAGAGAAGCCAATACTGATTATATAAAGGGTCAAAAAGGATATGAGAACTTTACGACCTTTAATTTTCTGATTGATAAAAAGGTTTTTGATAAGGTACGATTTGATGTAAAGATTACAGGCTATGGGCATGAGGATACATTATTTGGACATGCACTACATGAGCAAGGATATAGCTTCCAAAGAATCAACAATCCACTTATTCATAAAGGCTTGGATGATAATGAAAGCTTCTTGCGAAAGACAATAGAAAGTGTGAAAAACTTATATCTACTATATATATCCGGCAAATATCCTTTTTTAGCTGAAGAATCCAAACTTTTGCGCACATTTATAAAACTGAAGCAATTTAAACTTGTCCGATTGATGAGTTTAAAGCTAAAACTTTCTAAGCCTATATTGGAGAGAAACTTAAAAAGTGAGCATCCAAGTTTGTTCTATTATGATATATACAAACTCGCTTGGATTTGTTATTTTTATGTGCATGCTGACAAGTTGTCAGATTGAAACCATGTGTTCCCGCCTTTACGTTATCAATAAACTGACATTCTTTACCTATTTTTCCTTTGGCATATATTCTGACTAAAGGCGGGCTGTTAAAATAAAAAACAATTCAACATTAATTTAAAAATATTGTAATTATGAACATCAAACCATTAGGAGACCGTGTATTGGTGAAGCCTGCAGCGGTCGAAGAAAAAACAGTCAGTGGAATTATTATTCCGGATTCAGCAAAAGAAAAACCCTTGAAAGGTGAAGTTTTGGCAGTTGGAAAAGGAACCAAAGATGAGGCTATGGAGGTCGCAGTGGGCAATACTGTTTTGTACAGTAAATACGCAGGTACAGAATTAGACTTAGATGGAGAAAAATATCTGATGATGCGCCAATCCGATATCTTGGCAATTATCTAATTGGAAAGTTTTAAATTGTAAATCGTAAATCATAAAATAGTAAATAAAATTATGGCTAAAGAAATGTTATTCGATATTGATGCCCGGGAAGAATTAAAAAAGGGCGTCGATGCTATTGCTAACGCAGTAAAAGTAACTTTAGGACCTAAAGGTAGAAACGTTATTATAGAGAAGAAATTTGGTGCACCTCAGATTACCAAAGATGGTGTTACCGTTGCAAAAGAAGTTGAGTTGGAAGATTCATTCCAAAATCTCGGTGCACAGTTGGTGAAAGAAGTGGCTTCCAAAACCGGGGATGATGCCGGTGACGGAACAACCACTGCTACCGTATTGGCACAAGCCATCGTGAATGTGGGTTTGAAAAACGTAACTGCCGGTGCCAATCCTATGGATTTGAAACGTGGAATAGACAAGGCTGTTGCACAAGTCGTTGAAAGCATTGCTAAACAAGCAAAATCTGTTGGAGATGATTATGACAAGATTGAGCAGGTAGCAACTATTTCTGCTAATAACGATGCAACCATCGGTGCTTTGATTGCCGATGCCATGCGAAAAGTTTCTAAAGATGGCGTTATCACCATTGAAGAGGCAAAAGGAACGGATACCCATATCGACATAGTAGAAGGTATGCAGTTCGACAGGGGCTATATTTCTCCTTATTTTGTAACCAATACTGAAAAGATGGAAGTGGAAATGGAGAACCCTTACATCCTTATTTATGATAAGAAAATCAGTAATTTAAAGGAATTATTACCTGTTTTGGAACCGGCTGTTCAATCCGGTCGTCCATTTTTGATTATTGCGGAAGATGTTGAGTCGGAAGCATTGACTACTTTGGTAGTAAACCGTTTGCGCAGTTCATTGAAAATTTGTGCAGTAAAAGCTCCCGGCTTCGGTGATCGCCGCAAAGAAATGTTGGAAGATATTGCCATCTTGACCGGTGGCGTAGTTATCTCTGAAGAAAAGGGAATTACCCTGGAGAAAGCTACTTTAGAGATGATGGGTTCAGCTGAAAAAATTACTGTTGACAAAGACAATACGGTTATCGTAAATGGTGTGGGTGACAAGGATGCCATCAGCAAACGCATCGGACAAATAAAAACACAGATTGAAACTACTACTTCCGATTATGATCGCGAAAAGTTACAGGAACGTTTGGCTAAATTAGCCGGTGGTGTTGCGGTATTGTATGTTGGTGCGGCTTCTGAAGTAGAAATGAAAGAAAAGAAAGACCGCGTGGACGATGCATTAAGTGCTACGCGTGCTGCTATCGAAGAAGGTATAGTACCGGGTGGTGGTGTTGCATATATCAGAGCCATCGAATCTTTAGCTTCGCTGAAAGCAGAAAATGATGATGAGGGAACCGGTATCGATATCATCAAACGTGCTATTGAAGAGCCTTTGCGTCAGATAGTAAATAATGCCGGAAAAGAAGGTGCAGTAGTGGTTCAAAAGGTGATGGAAGGTAAAGCCGATTATGGCTTCAACGCTCGTACTGAAACTTACGAGAATCTACTTGCAGCCGGTGTTGTTGACCCTGCCAAAGTTACCAGGGTAGCTTTAGAGAATGCAGCTTCCATTGCAGGCATGTTCTTAACTACCGAATGTGTGCTTGTTGAAAAGAAAGAAGATGAACCTATGCCTCAAATGCCTATGGGTGGTGGAATGGGTGGTATGATGTAATACAATAACATCTTTTATAATTGAAAATCTCCAATGGATATGATTCCATTGGAGATTTTTTTCTTTATTTAGAATCAATTTAATTAGAGAAAAATTTCATTAATTAAACGTTAAATCGTGTAATTATATGTAATTAATATGCTATTTTTGCAGCTGATGATGATTTAAATGAAGACAAGTTTGACTTCTTTGTTTTAAAAATAATCCATTCATTAACTCAAATCTGATAAGCATATGGATACACTTAATCCTTGTGTGGTAGAAGAGAAGATACTTGACGAGATAGTTGCAAAGTACAAGGACAGACCCGGCGTTTTGCTTTCGACTTTGGAAGCTGTTCAGGAGGCTAATCCTTTGAAATTTCTTCCACAAAAAACCCTTGCACAAGTAGCTCACAAATTGAATGTACCCCTGACCCAGGTGTACTCCGTAGCTACCTTTTATTCCTTTTTTAATTTAAAACCTCAGGGCAAGCACACCATAGTGGTTTGCCGCGGCACGGCTTGCCATACCAAGGGTTCGCGTGAATTGCTCAACAGCGTGGGGCAGATTTTAGGTTTTCGGTATCAATATGATGAAACTGAACCGAGTTATACCACGCCTGATCATGAGTTTACCATTCGCACGGTGGCTTGTTTCGGACAGTGTGCACAGGCACCGGTTGTCTCTGTGGATGGGGTGATTCACAGTTATGTGAATGCTCCTAAATTGCTGAAAATTTTGAAAAAAGTTAAATCTTCCTCTTATGCAAAGAATCAATCTAAATAACTTCGAACAAATCAGCCGTTCCTACATGAAGAATATCCTGCCGGACGTACCTATGATCATGGTGGGTATGGGGACTTGCGGCATCGGAAATGGTGCTGATGTGCTTTATGAAACTTTGCAAAAGCACGCAGAACAACAAAAATATGACTGTATCATCAAACCAACAGGATGCTTCGGCTTTTGTGCGGAAGAGCCTTTGGTTACCTTGTATCAACCGGGTAAACCGATGTTGGTGTATGCGCGTGTTACTGTAAGTGATGTTGTGAAAATCTTGGATGGGGCTATATCGGGTAAGCTATATGGTCGCAAGGTTTTGTGCCGTATTGAGAAATGGGATTTTATCACTTCGCAAGTCGAATTTGGTAAAGGCTATGAAAAATATCCCTTATGGGATGAAATTCCTTTCTTCAAGGGACAGAAAAAAATCGTGCTGCGCAATGCAGGACTGATCAATCCCGAATCCATAGAAGATTATATCGCCGTTGGCGGATATCGTGCTTTGTTTAAGGTGCTTTCCGGCATGACAGCTGATGATATCATTACTGAAGTGAAAAACTCAGGCATGCGAGGGCGCGGTGGTGCGGGCTTCCCAACCGGTATAAAATGGGAGCTGATGAAGAAAAACGGCAACGGAAAAAAATATCTCATTTGTAATGCTGATGAGGGTGACCCCGGTGCATATATGAATCGAAATGAAATTGAAAGCGATCCGCATGCCATTTTGGAAGGCATGATGATAGCCGCTTGTGGCATGGGTTCCGATGAAGGGATTGCCTATATTCGGGCTGAATATCCTTTAGCAATCAAGAGATTGGAAAAAGCCCAAATACAAGCTGAAGCTTTGGGTTTGATTGGAGATAATATCTTTGGAACTGACTTCAATTTCAAATTTGATTTTGTGGAAGGTGCCGGCGCATTTGTATGTGGGGAAGAAACGGCCTTGATTGCTTCCATAGAAGGAAAAGCCGGTCGCCCCGTTCCTCGTCCGCCTTACCCCGCTGCCAAAGGTTTATACGGTTATCCTACCAATATCAATAATGTGGAAACCTGGTGCAATATCCCGGTTATCATCGACAGAGGTGGTCAGTGGTTCCGCGAAACAGGAACGGATAAAAGTCCGGGTACCAAAGTATTCTCCTTGGTAGGGAAGATTAAAAATACGGGTTTGGTGGAAATGCCCATGGGTTCTACCATCAATCAATTTGTGTTTGATATTGGCGAAGGTACAGGGAGTAGCATTAAGAAAGTGAAAGCCATTCAAACGGGTGGTCCTTCCGGTGGTTGTATTCCATTAGAATTATTCAATACTGCCGTAGATTATGAATCCCTCGCCAAGATAGGTGCTATCATGGGTTCGGGAGGTATGGTGGTCATGGATCAAGATAACTGTATGGTGGATGTGGCGCGTTATTTTTTGGAATTCAATGCCTCTGAATCCTGTGGAAAATGTACGCCTTGTCGCGAAGGCTTGACACAGGCTTTAAGGATACTGACCAAGATTACGCAAGGCAAAGGTACTAATGCCGATTTAGTGATGTTGGAGATGTTAAGTCAGACCATCAAGGATACTGCGATTTGTGGGTTGGGTCAAACTGCGCCGAATCCCATTCTTACTACCCTGAAATACTTTAGGCATGAGTATGAAGAGCATATCCACGAAAAACGCTGCTATGCCGGTGTTTGTGAAGATCTCTTCTTAGCTTTGTGCGAAAATTCGTGTCCTTTGCACATGAATATCCCGGCATATATAGAATTGATTAAAGAAGATCGTATCGAAGATGCCTTTGAGGTTACTTTGCGAGATAATCCGCTTCCGGGAACCATAGGTAGAATTTGTCACTTTCACTGCCAAATGCGCTGTCGCCGCGAAATGTTGGATGAACCGGTTTCTCAGGGAGAAATACATCGCTATTTAGCTGATACCATGTATAAACTTGGGAAGGAAAATGAGATATATCAGAAACTTATCAAGGAAAAACTGCCGGCTACCGGTAAGAAGATTGCTATCGTGGGTGCCGGTCCTGCCGGTCTGACTGCCGCATTTTATTTGGTTCGCTTGGGACATGAAATTGTTATTTACGATTCTTTCCCCGAACCGGGTGGCTTGTTAAGATATGGCATTCCTCGTTATCGCTTGCCTAATGCAGTCTTGAAGAAAGAAGTTGATCTTATCAAAAAATTAGGTGTAAAATTCATGCAAAATACTGCCATCGGCACAGATATTCCACTGAAGCAATTAGAAGCAGAATATGATGCCATCTATGTGGCTGTTGGAGCTTGGAAAGAAATGGGATTGAATATACCGGGTGAAGACGCCAAGGGTGTTTATTCAGGAACAGAATTGTTGAAATCATTCGCTATGGACAAGGAGCCGCCTGCGGCTGAAAAAGTGGTTGTCATTGGAGGTGGTAATGTGGCTATTGACGTTGCTCGAAGCATGTGGCGATACGGCAAGCAAGTGACTGTAGTATATCGTCGTGAAAAATGCGATATGCCTGCCAATGATGCTGAAATCAGGGAGTCGGAGGCTGAAGGCATCAAATTCCATTTCATGTCGGCGCCGGCTGAGGTGATGGTTGATGCCGATAATCAAGTGAAGGGTTTAAAGGTTGAGCTGATGACTTGCGGTGGCATAGATACGTCCGGCAGAAGAAAGCCCGTCAAAACCGGTAAGTTCGATGAAATTGCTTGCGACGCCATTGTGTTGGCAATTGGTGAAACTGTGGATGCTGACCTGTGGCAGACCGAAGGTTTAGAAATCGCGTCTTGGGGTGGAAGAATTAAGATTAATGCCTTAACACAGCAAACCACCAAGGCTAAAATTTATGCCGGTGGTGATGCAGTAACCGGTCCTTCTACTGCTGCGGAAGCCATGGGCATGGCTAAGAAAGCAGTGGAAGCCATCGACTTCGATTTGATGCAGGAAAAACGCTATCATCTGTTGTATAAGAAGTTTACCTACAGAAATGTAGTCCCGGAAAATCCGAAAAAATCTCCTATGAACGTATCTTATAAGTTAGATGTAAGAGACAGGGTAGGTAGTTTTATCGAGGTAGATTGTGGCTATACCGGCGAGCAAGCTTTGCACGAAGTGAATCGTTGTTTGAGATGTGATGTACGTTGTGAATAATATTAAAATAGATACTATGCAAGTCATTATTGATAATAAACCCTATGAGGTTCAAGAAGGTATGACCATTTGGCAGGCATGTACGCAAGCCGGCATTAAACTTCCGTCTTTATGTTATATGAAAGATGTTTCTGCCAATGCATCCTGCGGGGTGTGTGTGGTAGAGGTGAAAGGCGCAAAATCATTGTTGCGCTCCTGCATTACTAAGGTCACCGATGGCATGGAGATTACGACCAACAATGCCCGTATCTTGCAAGCTCGTAAGATGAATGTGGAGTTGCTGTTGGCAAATCATCCTTTAGATTGTCAAACTTGTGAGCGAAACCAACATTGTGAATTGCAGCAAATCACTTATGAGTTTGGTATTCATGAAAGGAGATTTCCGCGTACCAGACCGGAGCTGTTGAAGAGGGATTATTCATCATTGTCGTTGATACGCGATCCTGAAAAATGCATACTTTGTGGAAGATGTGTGGCGGTATGTCGCGAAATGCAGACTGTCAGTGCGATAGATTTTTCCGGCAGGGGACAGAAAACAAAAATTTCTACCTTTATGGATTTGGGATTGGGAATGGTGAATTGTACCAATTGCGGACAGTGCGCATTGGTTTGTCCGACTGGTGCCATAGTCGAGAAAAGTCATGTCGCCCAAGTTTGGGATGCCATCCATAATCCTGAGAAAGTCGTGGTTGTACAAACTGCACCGGCTATCCGTGTGGGTATTGGTGAGGCGATGGGTATGCCGTGGGGAAGCTTGGTAACCGGAAAAATGGTTGCGGGGTTGCGCCGTTTGGGTTTCTCAAAGGTATTTGATACTGATTTTGCGGCAGACTTAACCATCATTGAAGAAGGTAATGAATTGATACATCGCATCAAGAATAATGGAATTTTACCTATGATCACTTCCTGTTCACCGGGATGGATTAAATTCATCGAGCACTTCTTTCCTAAATCACTACCACATCTTTCAACTTGTAAATCGCCACAGCAAATGTTTGGTGCCATTGCTAAAACCTATTATGCTGAAAAAACCGGTATTGATCCGCGCGATATAGTAGTTGTTTCGGTGATGCCTTGCACGGCTAAGAAGTACGAAGCCAAACGTCCGGAGATGGATGGAGCTTTTGATTATTGGAAAGAAAAATTGAAGCTGACAGCTGAAAATAGATTTTATGATGTGGATTATGTATTGACTACTCGTGAATTGGGGCGTATGTTCAAAGAGACAGGTATTGACTTTAAAGGACTGCCGGCAGAAGAGTTTGACAATCCACTCGGAGCCTCGACAGGTGCCGGGGTTATCTTTGGAGCTACCGGTGGCGTGATGGAAGCTGCTTTACGTACTGCTTATGAAGTATTAACAGGCAATGCTTTAGAAGATGTCAATTTAACGGCGGTAAGGGGAATGGAAGGCATACGTGAAGCCGACATTAGCATCAATGGTACGGTATTGAAAGTTGCGGTAGCCCATACCCTTAAGCATGCACGGACTTTATTGGAGCAAATCGAAAACGGCACATCGCCTTATGCTTTTATTGAGGTGATGACTTGTCCGGGAGGTTGTTTGGGAGGTGGCGGTCAGCCCATCCCCACCAATGCTGAGATCAGGATGAAACGTGCTGAATCAATATATGCGGAAGATTCTCATAAATTCATTCGCAAATCGCATGAGAATCCTGAAATCAAATACCTTTATGATCATTTCCTGAAAGAGCCGTTGGGAACATTATCCCACGACCTGTTACACACGAAGTATGTAGAGAGAAAGGTATGAGTTTTACAATGTTATAATTTTACTGCCAACTTTAAGGGGCTGTCTCAAAACAAATATTTAATTAAGATAAAGTAAGATGTCTCATAAGTGCCTAAATGCAAGGTACTTATGAGACATCGTTAAAGCATTTTATTTGGTTGAAGCGTCGTAATGTATAAATCTTGAAAGTACTCCCTATGCGTTTTTTGTTTTTTGTCTCTGTAATCTCAGTACTTTTTCTACTGGTTGGTTACACTACTTGGCGTGGTGTCCAATTCTTAGCAGTTTTTGGTAATTATCAATACATTTTTGCTGCTCTTGCAGGCATATTGTTTTTAACCTTATTGCTTAATTTCTTAGTCGGAGAGTTACTTCCATTATCTTTGGCACAGCTACTGAGCTTTTTGGGATACAGTTATTTTATCTTTATAGTATATTTGTTTTTTGCTTTCTTACTGGTTGATATTGTGTTGTTGGTGAATAAGATGATTTATTTTATTCCACATGTTTCACTCTTTAAAGCAGTTGCTTTTGGTGTTGTCATAGCAGGTGTTTTCATTGCTATGGGGATAGGGAATTATCATTTTAACCATCCCAAAATTGTTCAGTTAAAAATTGAGGCTAATAAACCCAAACAACAGAAAAGTATAAAAATAGTTGCTGTCAGTGATTTGCATTTGGGTTTTTCTAATGGAAAAAAATATGCTCAAAAATACGTGGAGCTTATCAACGAGCAAGAGCCGGACTTGGTTCTTATTGCTGGTGACATGGTAGATCGAACTGTCAAATCTTTGCTTCAACAAAGTATTCAAGAAGATTTAAAAATGATACAATCTAAAGATGGTGTGTATGCCGTTTTAGGTAATCATGAATATTTTGGGGAGGGTATAGAACAGGTACAGCAGTTTTTTGAGATATCCAGTATTCATTTGTTGAAAGATGAAAATATCCCGATTCAGGAAGACTTTTATATAATAGGGCGTGATGACAGAATCAATCATAACCGGGCATCTTTGGCTGATTTAATGGAACCCTTAGACCGGACAAAGCCCGTTATTTTATTGGATCACCAACCTTACAATTTGGAAGAAACAATAAATTGTCAAATAGATTTGCAGCTTTCCGGTCATACCCATAACGGTCAATTTTTCCCCATAAATTGGTTTGTAAAAAAGATGTATGAAAATAGCTACGGATATCTAAAAAAGAATAACACTCATATTTACGTAACTTCCGGTTTGGGCATCTGGGGACCACAGTATCGCATTGGAACCCAAAGCGAATTGGTAGTGATTGAGTTTGGATATTAAATTTTTAATGTTGGTAGTGATGGTGTTTGCCATCATCACAGGCATTCAAATATGGTAAAATGCCTTGAGAGCTTGCTACTCAAGGCATTTTTTTAAAAAAAGTAAACAAATCAGATATTAATTTGTATGTGATTTTTATGCAACAATCTTTTGAAACGAGATTGTAAGTTTGAGTATTAGATTAGAATTTTGTTTTGAAACTCATTTTAAGACACTTTAAATTGAAACGCAAAAAAACTTGTTTTGCTTACCGATACAAAGGTATAGCTAATACTTTAATCATTTTCTTATAAAGTTCTACTAAAGTTCTACCAAAGTTCTAACAAGAAAGCTAAAAATTCATAAAGGATTTACCAAGATTCTCTCCCATGTGAAAAAATGTATAATTTTACCGTTCGTTATAAGTTAGTTTAACTTTTAAATCTTGATCACATTCCTAAACTCAAAGTTTCAGATGAGTTTGCATCAGGAAGACTACTGATAAAAGTATGAAAAAGGTTCTAATGGTTGAAGATGATGTCTGTTTGGGTACTACTGTTGCCAGTATGTTGGAAATGAATAAGTTGACCGTTCATTACTTGGAAGGGAGTACTCATGTAATTGATGTCTTTTCACAATTTAATCCGGATGTTGTTTTAATGGACGTGATGTTGCCCGGCGATCGGACAGGATTTGAGATTGTCGAGGAAATCAGGCAGATAGATAGCTTGGTCCCGGTTCTTTTTATTACATCTTTGAATTGTAAAGAGACTTTGAATCGGGCTTTTAGTTATAGTAATGCAGATTATCTGAATAAGCCATTTAAAATTCAAGAGGTTTTACTGAGAATCAACAATCTGTTAATCAAACAATATAAATATAATTTGATTGAGCATTGTTTTAAATTGGGTGATATCTGTTATTATCCGGATGAGCAATTGCTGACTTACCAATCTGAAACAGTGCGCATTAATAAATGTCAGGCTTCCGTCCTTGAGGTGTTGTGCAATCATATGAGTTCTTTTGTCAGCAGAGAATTGATTGTACAAGAAGTATGGCAAACCGATGATTGCAAATTGAAAGAAAATTCGTTGAACAATGTTCTCTGTGCATTGAGAAAATTACTGTCCGGTGACCCCAGAATTGAAATAACCAGTGTTATCAGACTTGGTGTCAGACTCAAGATTTCTGAATAATCTATCATTTCTCTCTTTCCCAGGGCCAGGCCATGACACCGCCTTCCATCAATTTAACATTTTTATAGCCGTTGGTTTGCAGAATCAATGCTGCTTCATAACCTCTTAACCCGCACCACGGAACACGGAACTCGCGACCTCGAATATCGAAAGTAACGCAACAGTTGAACAATATGAGACACCGTCAACAAATTTATCCACATTTTGAATGACCACAAGACTTACAAGTTAAACATCCTTCTTGATAAATCAGGGTTCTTTCTCCACAATTCGGACAAGCTTGTCCGGCTATTTGTGTTCCATCCGGAATGTATTTTTTTAGCGCTCTTTCCACACCGACTTTCCAGGTGTTGATGGACTCACTGTCTAACTCCATACTGGAAACTAATTTTACTACCTGATCGATGGGCATGCCATAACGCAAGACACCGGAAATTAATTTGGCATAGTTCCAGAATTCTTTATCGAACTTGTGAGACAAGCCTTCTACTGTAATTTTGAAACCTCTTTTGTTGGTGAATTGGAAGTCGTAGCGTTTGTTGCCTTCTTCATCCACTACTTTGATGATTTTGCCACTGGTTACAGCTTTGGGTAACATGATACCTTCATCATCGTCGGCAATACCGGTAAAAATTTCATAAGGACGATCATCTTTTAGACCAACAAAAGCAATCCATTTGTCGCGGTTGTTTTGGAAACGAAGGATATCGCATTCTAATTCTGTGGGACGCACTAACCGGCCTTCAACAGCAGGGAAACACACTAAATTAGGATCATCTTCCCTACCATTTTTATCTTCAACCAAAACGCCCGAGCGAGAACCGTCTCTGTAAACGGTAACACCTTTACATCCACATTTCCAGGCTTCTTCATAAAGTTTCCCTACCATTTCTTCACTCACGTCAGCAGGTAAATTGATGGTTACGGAAATGGAATGATCTACCCACTTCTGAATCCTTCCTTGCATCTGTACCTTTTTCAACCAGTCCACATCATTAGCGGTAGCCTTATAATAGGGCGACTTGGCAACTAATTCTTCAATTTCTTCCTTAGAATAATGTTTTGTGACCGAATGTCCGTTGGCTTCCATCCAAGTAACAAATTTATGATGGAACACGGAGTATTCTTCCCAAGAGTCACCGTTTTCATCTACGAAGTCAATTCTTACATTTTTATCACTTGGATTTACTTTTCTGCGGCGTGTATAATAGGGTAAGAATACGGGTTCTATACCGGAGGTGGTTTGAGTCATGATGCTGGTTGTACCCGTAGGTGCAATGGTCAAACAAGCAATATTCCTGCGCCCATACTTAACCATATCTTCATATAATTCCGGATCAGCCTCTTTCAAACGATTGATGAAGGGATTGTTGCTCTCTCTCTTGGCATCATAAATCTTGAAAGCTCCACGTTCTTTTGCCATATTTACTGAAGAACGGTAAGCCGCTAAAGCCAAAGCCTTATGTACTTTTTCAGAAAAATCCGTGGCTTCATCTGTGCCGTAGCGATAACCTAAAGCTGCCAGCATATCTCCCTCTCCTGTTGTGCCAACACCGGTACGGCGACCTTGCAGGGTCTTGGTCTTAATTTTTTCCCACAATTGGAATTCAGTGCTCTTGATCACATCATCTTCAGGGTCAGAATTAATTTTATCAATGATTCTTTCGATTTTCTCCATTTCCAAATCAATGATATTATCCATGATGCGCTGGGCTACTTGCACATGTTTACGGAATAATTCAAAATCGAAATAAGCTTCGGCAGTAAACGGGTTCACCACATAAGAATATAAATTGATAGCTAACAAGCGACAGCTATCATAGGGACAAAGAGGTATTTCACCGCAAGGGTTGGTAGATACGGTTTTGAAACCTAAATCCGCATAGCAATCCGGAATAGATTCTTTGATGATAGTATCCCAAAACAGTACGCCGGGTTCGGCAGATTGCCAGGCATTGTGTATAATTTTTTTCCATAAAGCATTGGCATCAATTTCCACTTCATGTGTAGGTTTGTCGGAATCGATGGGATATTGTTGTTTAAATGGACGATTTTCCAATGCTGCATGCATAAATTCATCGCTTATTTTTACAGAAACATTAGCTCCGGTTACTTTGCCGGATTCCATTTTGGCATCAATGAATGATTCAGCGTCGGGATGTTGAATGGACACGCTTAACATTAAAGCACCTCTTCTGCCGTCCTGTGCCACTTCACGGGTGGAGTTAGAATATCGCTCCATAAACGGAACAATCCCGGTAGAGGTCAAAGCCGAATTTTTAACCGGAGAACCTTTCGGTCGAATGTGAGAAAGGTCGTGTCCCACACCACCACGGCGTTTCATCAATTGCACCTGCTCTTCGTCAATTTTGATAATGGCACCGTAGGAATCGGAATCTTCATCAAAACCAATCACAAAGCAATTGGAAAGAGATGCTACCTGAAAATTGTTTCCAATGCCTGTCATGGGACTTCCCTGGGGTACGATGTACTTAAAATTGCGCATTAATTCAAATAGCTGGTCTTCCGTCATCGGATTTTCGTATTTTTTTTCAATACGAGCAATCTCACGTGCAATTCTTCTGTGCATATCGTCCGGCGTTTTTTCGAAAATATTACCAAACGAATCCTTTAAAGCATACTTGCTTATCCAAACTTTAGTTGCCAATTCATCACCCTGAAAGAAATCAAAAGTAGCCTGGCGAATTTCTTCGGGTTTGTAGGTTTTTACTTTCACGATAAAAAATATTTATATAATGAATTAATAGTTTTTCATGATTGATTTTTTATGCTTTATAGGACACATAAAAAATCAAAGCAAACGGACTACAAGATTAGTTAATTAATTTGTAATAACCAACAAAAATGTCAACTTTATTTTTTATTTAAAATGAAAGTTTTCCAAATTAAAAATTAAATCACTGATAATTAGTAAGATAATTTTTTGTGCCTATAAAAAGTTTTCTAAAAAATAATTTTTTTATGATATAAGGTTTTGAAAATCAAATATTATTTTATAAGAGTTTGTGATGTGATTTTTCCATTAATGACATTAAAAATTTTGGCGTTGCTGTTTAATTGAGTCAACAAAGCATCTAAATTTTCACGATTGGTGTCGGTGATGAATATTTGTCCGAATAAATCTGAGGTAACCAATTTGATAATTGCTTCCACACGGATAGCATCCAACTTGTCAAAAATATCATCCAATAAAAGAATAGGGGAACAGTTATGTATTTTTTTAAGGAAATCGAATTGAGCAAATTTTAGTGCAATCAGGTAAGTTTTATTTTGTCCTTGCGATCCCACTTTTTTAATTGGGTGATCTCCTAAGGTCATTTCCAAATCATCCTTATGAATACCTTGTGTGGAAAAACCCAATATCAAATCTCGTTCACGGGTTTCAGACATTCTTTTCAATAAATTGCCATGTCGTTGATATTGAGAAGTATATTCCAGATTGGTTTGTTCGTTATCACCGGAAATAGTGATGTGAAAGTTTTGAAAGACCGGAATAA
Source organism: Bacteroidetes bacterium ADurb.Bin174 (assembly GCA_002070265.1). Lineage (GTDB taxonomy): Bacteria > Bacteroidota > Bacteroidia > Bacteroidales > Paludibacteraceae > Paludibacter. Next base: position 16,136 of record MWCX01000043.1, read on the forward strand.
ATTCGGTGATAAATTTGGTTCTTTCTTGAAAAATGTATTGTCCAAGCGTATTCATCTGCTCTTCAAGTACTTCAAAAATAGTGACATCAACAGGACGTTCCGATTTAAGCAGGGCATTTCGCTGTTTTAGTAAATTATTATATTGTAAAAGTTGTTGCAGATAAGTTTTATTATACTGAGAAATCACACCATCCATAAACTTACGTCGCTCGTAACTTCCTTCGGAAATCAACTGACTATCATCGGGGGAAACCATGACCAAGGGGATTAAGCCTATGTGATCGGATAATTTTTCATATTCTTTTTGTCCCCTTTTGAATTGCTTTTTCTGTCTGCGTTTCACTCCGCAATAAATTTCTTCTTCATCACCATTCTTTTGATAATTCCCTTTAATCATAAAGAAATCCGAATCATGTTTGATGTTTTGCGAGTCAACCACATTGGTATGACTTTTACAAAAAGAAAGGTAATAAATAACATCGAGCACATTGGTTTTTCCCATGCCATTATTGCCAATCAGGCAATTAATTTTATCCGAAAACTCCAAAGATGCTTCTTCTATATTTTTATAATTGATGATATTGAGGCAATGTAAGCGCATAGTAGATATAATTTACAGATGTTATTTTCTTGTTTTCTTGTTATAAATGATAAATATTTATCTCAATAGCAAAGGTATTAAATTGATGTGGGGTGGCAAAGTAGGATGAATATTAATTTGAGATAAAGAGGCTGTCTCAAAACCAATATTCAACTAAAAACAGCAAAGGATAAAGGTCAATTTGCACCCTGCAATACCTTGTACCCCGCACCCCGTAACACGTACCTCGCGACCTCGCCTTTATAAAATTCACCCTATTAATACTGTTAAAATCATTGATAATACTATCTTTGTAAATGTTTTAATAATTTTTTGGAATTATAAAATCAATCAAACATCAAATCATCAAATGGTAAATGAACATATGTCAAAGTTCGTAATTTATCAAGTTCTCCCTCGTTTATTTGGAAATAGCAATACTACCAACAAACCACATGGCAGTATTAACGAGAACGGTTGTGGAAAGTTCAATGATCTTACATCCAAAGTTTTAAAGGAAATAAAAGCTTTAGGTGTTACACATATATGGTACACAGGTATCATTGAACATGCCACACAAACTGATTATTCAACTTATGATATTCGCAAAGATCATCCTGCGGTGGTAAAAGGAAAGGCAGGATCGCCTTATGCCATCAAGGATTATTATGATGTAGATCCGGATTTAGCTGTGGATGTAGTCAATAGGATAGGGGAGTTTGAAGCATTGGTTGCGCGAACACACAAAGCCGGCATGAAGGTAATCATTGATTTTGTGCCTAATCATGTGGCAAGAGAATATTACTCTGATGCTCGTCCCGAAGGTGTACAGGACTTGGGAGAAGAGGATGCAAAAGATAAAAGTTTTGCGCAAAACAACAATTTTTACTATTTACCGTATCAAAAATTCAGTCCTTCATTTGATGTTCAGGATTATGAAGAATATCCTGCTAAAGTAACTGGCAATGACCAATTTACAGCATCTCCGGACATCAATGATTGGTATGAAACGGTGAAGCTTAACTATGGAGTTGATTACTTAAATGATAAACGACAACATTTCGATCCCGTACCCGATACCTGGCATAAAATGTTAGATATTCTGTTGTTTTGGGCTGAAAAAGAGGTGGATGGGTTCAGATGCGATATGGCAGAGATGGTGCCGGTTGAATTTTGGCAATGGGCGATCGCCTGTGTGAAAAAACAATATCCTGCTGTTATTTTTATTGCAGAAGTATATAATCCGCATGAATATCGTAATTATATCTTTACCGGAGGTTTTGATTATCTGTATGATAAAGTAGGAATGTATGATTTGTTGCGCAATATTGTTTGCCATCAACATGCAGCATCTCAAATTACGCAAGCCTGGCAGGCATTGTCGGGTATAGAGGATTATATGCTGCACTTTTTAGAAAACCATGATGAACAGCGTATTGCATCGGATTTTTTTGCAGGAAATGCTTGGATTATCATTCCGGCATTGATTGTCTCGGCTACGTTGACCAAAGCACCTTTCATGCTGTATGCAGGACAGGAATTAGGCGAGCAAGGCATGGATACAGAGGGGTTTAGTGGGTTGGATGGTCGTACTACCATATTTGATTATTGGGGAGTGAAAAGTTTGCAAGACTGGTCAAATAAAGGCAAGTTTGATGGTAAATTATTATCCGATGAGCAAAAAGCATTAAGAGCTTTATACAAGAAACTTTTGAATTTGTCTTTGAAAGAACCGGCTATTGCAAAAGGTAAAATGTATGATTTGCAGTATGCGAATTTCAATAATCCGAGTTATGATACCAATAGACAATTTGCATATTTTCGTCAATATGGCAAAGATCTATTGTTGATTGTAGTTAATTTTGCCAGTTCTTCAACTGACATTTCAATTAATATTCCTCAAGGTGCTTTTGAATATTTGGTTTTGGCTTTATCGTCGAAAGTAGAAATGGAAGATTTAATGGATCAACAGTATCAGTTGTCTACAATCTTATCTGCTGATAATCAGGTTGAACTTACTATACCTGCTCATTCAGGCAGAATATTAAAAATCAAAAACACACAAGAGTCATAACAGCATACCTGTTATGACTCTTGTGTGTAAAGATATTTTTGCAATTTAGTAAGATTTTCGACTCAATGCCTGATAGTTTATTTTCAATGCATATGCTCGTCGCAGCGCTTGTTTGATATCAGTAATGATACCCATTTTTGTGTTTTTGTCAGCATTGATAGAGACAGTCATCAAGTTTTGATCTTCTTCCTTCATGGCTGTACGTTCGTTGGTGATAAAAGTTTCGATTTCGTTTACATCCGCAAACTGATCATTTAACTGGATACGGGTTGCCGATCCAAACTGGTCTCTAAACTCTTTCATAGGTTCCCCTACGTAAATATAACGAACCAAGGATTTGTTTTCAAGTTTTTGAAGTTCACTTGCAGCAGGAGGTAAAATCCTCACTTTGTAAGTTACTTCCTTCATGGTTGTAACAGCCATAAAAAAGAACAATAACATAAAAATGATGTCCGGTAAAGACGAGGTGCTCAATTCAGGCATGCCTTTTTTTTCTGATTTTCTAATTGTTGCCATTAATTGGATCCTCCATAATTTTTAGGTTCTGCCTCAGATATTTTTTGAGGAAAAACTGATTGGACGTCTTTTTGTTGTTTTTCTTCTAAATCTTCGTATTTCTTACCGAATTTAAGTTCCGACAATTCATTACGCAATTCGTTATAAGCAGCAACTAATTCGTTCTGCACATCAATATAGGCTTGATATTGCGTGTCCACGTCATTTTGAACAGAGATAACATGATCACGCGTATATTCTATAACGCCCAGTGTTTCAAATTCTTTAGCTACTTTCTCCGGAAGATGAATATCGTTATGTTCATTTGCAATAAACTCCTTTGCTTTCTCTTTTAAATCACGAATATCCATTTCTTCTCCCTGCACCAATAATTGATTTAAACTATTGACTTTTACCACGAAGATATTTCTTTTTTTAATATCCACATCTTGTGGCTTTTGATCGGGTGGCAGTGGAGGAGGAAGACGTCTTGTCAACCCCATACTGGTATTCATAGATGTAGTAACGAGAAAGAAAATTAATAGGAGGAACGATATATCGGCCATCGAACTCGCATTAATTTGATCTAATTTTCTAGCCATTCTATTGTGTTATTATTTTATTTTATTTAAATGCAGTGTAAATTTTAGAGCCGATAATTGATAAAATTACCAGAGCAAGTAAGATGTATGTTGAATAGATAAACATATCGGTCACTTGTGCCCAAATACCTTCATTTTGAGTTCCTTCATATCCTATGATATCCATTCTTTCACCACTCCCCATAAAGAAAGATACGATAAAGATTCCAATAAAAAGAAGTACGGGAATTACAGCTTTGAGTGCAGACTTAGGATTACTGAGGGACGATTTTGTAAACTTAAATAGAGCCGCTGCAATGGCTACTACTATTGCAGTGGCAAATAATACATATATCCATAAGAAAGTTACGTCCGTTAGGAGCGGAACATGCATTGCTTCTCCGGCAGTACTATCTATAGTGCCCGTTCCCTGTCCTATTGTTGCATAAAATGCAATCAACATTAAGAAGGAAATAACTACTATAGATATTCCAAATATTTTGACTGTTTTCAACATAATTTATTTATTTAGAGCGTTTAACTACAATATCCATCAATGAAATCGAAGCATCTTCCATATCATTAGTAAGCCCCTCAATGATTGTTAATATATAGTTGTAAAATACTTGCAGAATCATGGCCACTATCAAACCGAATACTGTTGTAAGAAGGGCAACCTTGATACCTCCTGCAACCACTGTTGCTGAAATATCACCTACCTGCTGGATTTTATCAAAAGCCTGAATCATCCCGATAACTGTTCCCAAGAACCCTAAGGAAGGAGAAAGTGCGATAAACAAGGAAATCCATGTTAAGTTCTTTTCCAACAAACCTAACTGAACACCGCCATAAGAAGCTATTGACTTTTCAACTACCTCAATACCTTCACTGTAACGGGAAAGACCTTGATAGAAGATGGATGCTACCGGTCCGCGTGTGTTGCGGCACACTTCCATAGCTGCTTCAATACCACCTGCTTCCCAGCTTTCGTCAACGCTTTTCAACAGTTTTTCTGTGTTGGTTGAAGATAAACTTAAATAAATGATTCTTTCGATGCTCAAAGCTAAACCTAAAATTAAAGCAAATGCGATGGGAGCCATCCACAAAGCGTCTCCTTCAATAAATTTTTGTTTCAATGCCTTATGCATACCCATCTCTTCTACAACCTCCGGAGTGGTTGTTTCGACAACTTCAGTAACTGTTGTATCCGTTGCTTCTGCCTGAATACTTTCTTCCTGAGCAATCACTTGTAGTGTTATACCAAAAGTGAAAAGTGTCACCATTGAAAAAATTGCAAATACCTTTTTCATTTTACTTTTTGTTTTGAATTTGTGTTTTTGTTTTTGTAATTATTTTTGTGATTATATATCTCAAGTTGTGTTTGTATCATCTTTATTGGTGCGGAGAGGAAGAGATTCGAACTCTCGATACGTTTCCGTATATACGCTTTCCAGGCGCACCTCTTCAACCACTCGAGCACCTCTCCTGTTTCGCGGCGCAAGTTAGTAAAAAATTATGATATACAAGTAAAAAAGAACAAAATTTATAACTCAAATAAAGTTTTTTGTGAAACATATGCAGGATTTATTCTGAGATTTTAAAAAAGTTAAACAAACGAAGTGCATTACCTGTTGTTTGTTTAACAACATCTTCATAAGAAATTGAATATAAATCAGCTAAAAATTCTGCCGTATGTGTTAAATATGCACTTTCATTTCTTTTACCCCTAAACGGGACCGGGGTCAAATAAGGGGCATCTGTTTCCAACACAATGTGCCTGATGTCTATCCGGCGCAACACATCACTTAATCCTGAGTTTTTAAAAGTTACTATGCCGTTAATCCCCAATAGGAAACCCCCGAATGATAGAATTTCATGTGCTTCTTCCACACTGCCTCCGAAACTGTGAAACACCCCTTTCAAACCGCTGTTTTTATAGGGCGACAAGGCTTCCATAATTTCGCGATGCGATTCTCTAACGTGAATAATAACCGGTTTATTGTATTCCAACGACCATTCAATCTGCTGCTTGAAAGCTTTAATTTGCTCTGTTTTATGGGTAGTATCCCAGTACAAATCAATGCCAATTTCTCCTATGGCTATATAATCTCTGCTCTGTAATTCGGCATGCACAATCGACAGCTCATCTTTGTAATTTGCTTTTACACTTGTAGGATGTACACCGATGGAAACATGACAAAAATCCGGATAGGCCGCTTCCAGATCATGCATAGCTTGTATGGTGCTGCTATCTATATTGGGAAGAATGATTTTCCGAACACCGGCATCTTTAGCCCGTTGAATGACCTCCCGGCGATCGAAATCAAAATCTTCAAGGTATATGTGTGCATGCGTATCTATCATTTGTTCTGAGCCTTATTCCCACTCGATAGTTGCCGGTGGCTTCGAACTGATGTCGTAAACAACCCTGTTGACCCCTTCTACTTGTTGGATAATATCGTTGGAGATTTTTGCTAAGAATTCGTAAGGAAGCTGTGCCCAATCTGCTGTCATGGCATCAACGGAAGTAACAGCCCGTAGCGCGACAGCATTTTCGTAAGTTCTGCTACCTTCTTTTACGCCTACCGATTGTACAGGAAGTAGGATAGCACCGGCTTGCCACACTTTATTGTACAAATTCCACTCTCGCAGTCCATTGACAAAAATATGATCTGCCTCCTGAAGCAATTTTACTTTCTCCGGCGTGATATCACCAAGGATACGAACTGCCAATCCCGGACCCGGAAAGGGATGACGTTTAATCAAATGGCTCATCATGCCCAATTCCTTTCCTATCTTACGAACCTCATCTTTAAAAAGCAAACGCAGGGGTTCGCAAAGTTTCAGATTCATCTTTTCTGGTAATCCGCCTACGTTGTGATGTGATTTTACGCCTTTACCAATCACAGAAAGAGATTCGATAATATCGGGATAAATGGTGCCCTGTGCCAACCACTTCACCCCATTAATTTTATGTGCCTCTTGTTCAAATATGTCGATGAATGCCGCACCTATAATCTTACGCTTTTGTTCCGGTTCACTTACACCTTTCAATAATTTATAAAAATACGCTTTTGCATCTACTCCAATCACATTCAAACCAAGATGCTTATAATCTTCCAATACTTGCTCAAATTCATTTTTGCGAAGTAATCCGTGATCAACAAAAATGCAACTTAGATTTCGACCGATGGCTTTGTGTAAAAGTACGGCAGTTACAGAAGAATCAACGCCACCTGATAAGCCTAACACAACCTTATCATCGCCTAATTGAGTCTTTAAGTTCTCAATGGTGGATTGTATAAATGAAGTGGGAGTCCAATTGCGTTTGCAACCGCAGATACTTAGGAAATTATCTAAAATTAATGTACCTTCGAGTGTACGTACATCTTCCGGGAGGTATAATACACCCCAGGTTTTCTCGTCTTTTATTTTGAAAACAGCCAACTCATTATCTGCCGTTATGGCAACCGGCTGTATGTCTTTTGACAATTGTATGACGGTTTCTCCTTTTGCCATCCAAACCTGTGAATCGGATTGTAAACCTTGTAGCAATTTATCTTTTGCATCTGTTGATGCTAAGTTTGTTTGAGCGTATGTTCTGAAAGCATCATAATGTATCTTAGCACTTTCACCGGCAGCCAGCAATTGAGCGCCGTATCCTATACCCAATAAAGGGAATTGACCTTTAATGGAGGATAAATCAATTTTAAAAACCGATTGATCGGTTATTGCCGGTGCTACATCTGAAAGAATGACACCCTTTACACCGTTCATTTCCTTAGGAAGCTTGTTGAAAGGTACGATTTCGCAATATTCTTTCAGTTCCCGCAATCTTCTTCCGATAAGTTGCGTGGTAGGAGAACCGAAATCCAAAATAAGTATTTTTTCCTGCATATTATTATTTAGTTTCTTTATTGTTTTCTAATTTCTCCATGGAAATTCGACTGTCCATTTCTGCTTGTGACTTGGCTCTTAATCCGGGATTTTCTTGAATCATTTGCCTCAAATAGGCTTCGGGATAACCCGGGCGTATCACTTCCAACGGGATTTTCTTTTCATTTTGTGCAAATTTACCGTTATTTTCTTTTTTTATTACCCCGTCTAAATATTTAACCAATAGAAATTCATCTAACTTTTTCCAGGATGCAATCACATTTGCGGCCTGGGTATGACTGAAGTTGGTCAAAAACCTGCGGGCATCTTCTACCGGCATGCCTATTACAGCCTTATCAATGCTGGGTATCAAAGTATGAAAACTTGTTTCCCAGTATTCCTGTACTTTTTTAATGTCAGGCATGACCATAGAATATCTTGGATAGGCAAAATTTGAAACACGGTTGAAAACCCAAAATGCTGAAGTTGATGAATATTCCAACAGATTGCCATTATCCTCATCAAAACACTCCGGAACGCTGTTGATGCCACTATACATGGGTACATATACAGAAGAAGCTGCATCATCCACGCTAAACCACAAAATACCTCCCACATGAGGCGGCAACCAATTACGCATTTGGGCAACAAACGAAAAACCTGTTTGTTGGGTAGCAATCGGCCGTTCGTGATAATATTCTACTCCGTCAACCTTAAAACTGAGCGGACTTATTCTTAATTTCGAACCGTACACACCTGCTCCGAATCCTTTGGTAATATCTAATTCAGTGCCTTCATACTGGTCGCGCATAAAAGCTTGCATATCTTGTATGCTTATTTTTTTTACAGGTTTAATCCATAAGGGCATGCGTTCCACCGTTTCTCCTTTGATATATGTGATGTATTTTTCCATTTCAGGGTTGTTTTGGCGGAAGAAGCTCCACACCCTTGCTTCACAAGCTCTCAGAGCACCATAATCAAGCGGGGCATAAGTGTCGGAAAAACTGAAATCTTTATTTCTGCCTCTAAAATAACCCTTTTCTCGTGCAAATGCTATGACATCCACTGAATACAAACAATTGGTCTTGTCATCAAGGGGGAATGTAGTGATGCGCGCCTGATTCGCGTGCGCCGTGATGCAATCATCCGGAATGCGTTGAGCCACCCAAACCGCCCCTTTGTTTCTGGGTCCTTTCCCTATCATCTCCATCACCCACACCTCATTGGGATCAGCTATGGAAAAAGACTCCCCGGAACTGTAATATCCGTATTCTTCTACCAAAGAGGTCATGACGCGAATGGCTTCTCGGGCCGAGCGGGCACGTTGCAAGGTGATGTACATTAAGTTACCATAGTCGAGGATGCCGGTGCTATCCTGCAATTCCTCTCTGCCTCCAAATGTGCTCTCTGCAATAGAAACCTGATGCTCATTCATGTTGCCGATTACAGCATAGGTATTTTCAACTTGTTTGATTTTTCCAAGATATTCACCCGTATCCCATTCATAGATATCCAACATGGAACCCGGGGGATAAGTACGAGCCGGATAATGGTATAATGCGCCGTATAACATGTAGGAATCTGCCGCATAGGTAATCATAGTCGAACCGTCAATGGTGGCTGATTTACCTGCCAGCAGATTGGTACAGGCAAAAACCCGGAAAAAAGAAAAAACAATGATGAAAAAAGTAACGAAAAATCTCATACAGATAGCAACCTTATGGACTATTTGATAAACGGCGAACAAAGGTAGCATAAAGTTTTATTTTTGGAAAATTATTATTTGGGAAAGAAATTTACACCACCCACATCATTCTTTTTTAATATAAATACCTAACTTTGCAAACTATTCAATATCAAAAATCAAATGTTTAAAAACACAGGTCTAACTATTTTCATTTTTCTCTTTTCCTTTTCCATTCAGCTTCAGTTGTATGGTCAGGGTAATGAACTTAGTACTTCGGACTCGTTGATACACAAAAAGATATCAGAGATCACCGTTACGGGATTATTAAGCGACAAACTCAATCTTACCTATTTGGTGGTTGAGGGGAAAAAAGCTTTAGATGACGGGGATATAACACCGGGTGATTTATTGGACGGTCTTCCCGGTATTTCTATTGAAAGGGATGGACCATGGGCTACTACAGTCAATATTCGTGGGTTTGGCGAGTCAAAATTGCTTTTTTTGGCAGATGGGGATCGCATGTTAACAGCAACGGATGTTGCGGGTGCGCTATCTACCGTCAATATAGGCAATCTTGAAAAGATAGAAGTTATCAAGGGAGCAGGCTCAGTGATTTACGGAACCGGTGCCATGGGCGGCATTGTTAATTTTGTAAGCAAACGTCCGAAATATTCTGACAAGCTCAGTAGTTCAGGTTGTTTATCATCAGGTTTTCATACTGTTAATAAACTTTGGGAAAACAGCCTGAATGTAGATCTCACCAATCAGAATTGGTACCTGGCTTTGGATGGTGGTTACCGAAAAGCACAAAACACCATGACTCCGGTAGGAGTTCAGACAAACAGCCAGTTCAACGATGCTTCATGGGGTGTGAGAGGCGGTATGCGCAATGGCGACAATCAGGAGTTTCTAATCAATTACAATCATTTTGAAGCTTTGGATGTGGGATTGCCCGGAGGTAGTGCATTTCCGGCTAATGCCGTGGTTCGTTACCTTGAATTTAAACGCAATCAGTTGAGCGGTGAATATATATTCAAGGATTTGACTGATGTAATCAAGTCACTGAATGTCAAAATTTATTCACAAAACATCAAAAGGGAAGTAGAGAATATCGTTGCTGCAAAAAATGTAGCTATCTTCCCCGGTAGTTTAAATGTGACCACCGGTGCTAAAGCCACGGCTGACCTGTATTTCAACGATTATGAAACCATGACGGTCGGCATAGACGGATGGCACAGAGACCAAGAAACATCGCGGTTAAAAATTGCGCATCCGACTTCTGATACGATTTATATCAAAGAATTGCCTACGCCTAAGGCGCAAGTATTGGATGTCGGTATTTTTGCACAGCATAAATGGGTGATTGATCCGAAGCATTGGACAATGAGCACGGGAGTAAGATTGGATTTCTTGCGGACTACCAATGATACGGCTTTCACTGAGATAGCCAAGTACAAATATGTGGATGGGAAGAAAGTATCCATACCTTTCAATAAGAACGCAAGGTTTCTTGCAGATACAAAAAATGAGTTTGCCTATGCTGCTCATATCGATTTCAGTTACAAGCCGCGTGAAAGTCACCAATTTATTTTCTCTTTGGCAAATGCTTACCGGGTAGCTTCTTTAGAGGAAAGATTTAAATATATAGACCAAAGTGGCACACCTATGATTGGTAATCCTGATCTAAAGCCTGAAAAGGGATTGTTTTCGAATCTGAGCTACAAACTAACGAAGAATAAATTCAGCCTGAACACCAATATTTTCGCAAACTATGTTTTCGACTTAATAGGTGTGGTAGAAAATGATTCTTACCAAGGTGTTGATGGTTCTGTCTTTAAAGCTTTGGTTAATACCAATGTGGATCGTGCCATGTATTTGGGTGGTGAATTGGACTTTAGATGGTTAATTATTTCCGATGTAATATTGGAAGGTAATATAGCATATGTGTATGGATTTGATGCCATTACAAAAAAAGAACTCCCCTTGATGCCTCCTATGCACGGGGAATTACGAATCAATTATGCATTGCCCGCTATTTTTACACTTTATGCTGAAACAGAATGGGACTATGATTTTTCCAATGATGATTCCTCAGAAAATCATAGCTTTATAATACTGAGTGCAGGCTTTTATACAAATGCCTTTTCTTTGGGAAAACTTATTCAATTACAGTTCGTCGGAGGCGCACAAAATATCTTCAATACAGCCTATAAGGAACAAATGACAGCAGCAAGGGGTATCAATCGGTTAGAACCCGGCAGGAATTTCTTCGTGAAGGCGAAGTTGATGTGGTGACCCGAGTTCTGAGTTTTGAGTTCTGAGTTCTGAGTTCTGAGTTTTGAGTTTTAATGAAGTTATAGAAGTTAACGGGTTCTGTGTTCTGTGTTCTGTGTTCGCAGGGTTAAATAGTAAATAATCAATAGTTAAACTAACAAACAATTTATATGAAATCCATCAAATTATTCATCGCGTTTTTATTTTTATCCTTTGGTTTATTTGCACAACAAATGCCTGATGTTCCTATTGATCCTAAGGTGCGTTATGGCAAATTAGACAACGGATTGACCTATTATATCCGTCACAACGAGAAGCCGAAAGAAAGGGCTGAATTTTATATTGCCCAAAATGTAGGTGCTATTTTAGAGAATGATGATCAGAACGGATTGGCGCATTTTCTCGAACATATGGCATTTAATGGTACAAAAAATTTCCCCGATAAATTAATCATTGAGTATTTTGAAACCGTAGGTGTTAAATTTGGTGCTAACATCAATGCTTATACTTCATTGGATGAGACCGTTTATAATCTTTCAAATGTGCCGACCATCCGTGAGGGTATTGTGGACAGTGCCTTGTTGGTGCTGCACGATTGGTCTGGTTTTATTTCTCTGCTGGGAGAAGAAATTGATGCCGAGCGCGGTGTTATCCGTGAGGAATGGCGTACGGGCGCCGGTCCGGAAAGGCGGATGTGGAAAGCTGCCAACTATCTGAAATATCCTGATTCACAATATGCTAAACGCGATGTGATCGGTGATACGGCTGTTATCAATAATTTTGACCATGAAGCTTTGCGTGCCTTTTATCGCAAATGGTATCGTCCAGACCTGCAAGCCATAGCCGTTGTTGGAGACATAGATGTTGACCGGATAGAGGAAAAGATTAAAATCATGTTTGCGGATATTCCTGCCAAAGAAAATGCAGGTGAACGTCCGATTTATCCCATCCATGATAATGTAGAACCCATCATTTCTATAGTGAAGGACAAAGAAGCGCGTGTGACTCGTATAGAGTTGGAATACAAGCATGATGTGATGCCGGATAAAATGAAGAAATCCATTGCCGGATATATGTTCGACATCATGAGTAATATCATATCAACCGTGATGAGTTATCGTTTCGATGAAATAACTCAACAGGCGGATGCATCCTTTGTAGATGGTGGAGCTTTTTACGGTAATTTGGTCAAATCGAAAGATGCTTTCAATTTAATTGCTATTCCCAAAGAAGGTCAGGAAGCAGAAGGTTTAAAAGCCTTGCTGCTTGAAGCAGAGAAAATCAGACGTTTTGGGTTGACCAACTCGGAAATCGAACGCGCCAAGATTGATTTGCTTACATCTTTAGAGAATGCATATAACGACAGGGATAATCAATCTAACCGTAACTTGGTTCGAGAATATGTACGTCATTTTTTAGACGGGGAAGTTATTCCCGGCATAGAATGGGAATTTGAAAACTCCAAAACATTAATGCCTTTTCTCACAGCAGAAACGGTGAATGCAGTCCTTACAAATTTCATTACAGATGAAAATCTGATTATTTCTTTTATGGCACCTGATAAACCAACGGTTTTGATTCCTTCGGAAGAAGAAATTCTGCAAATTTTAGCGGAGGCAAAAGTCACTGAACTCACTGCCAAGGAAGAAGAAGATTTGAACAAGCCGCTTATTGAAAAAGCCCCCAAAGCCGGTAAAATTAAGAAAGCTTCTTATGATGAAGTCCTCGAAACCACACAATGGAAACTGTCTAATGGTGTGAAAGTGATATTCAAGAAAACTGATTTTAAAAATGATGAAATATTGATGAACGCTTTCAGTGAAGGTGGTTTATCTAAAGTAAAAAACATGGACGATTTGGTTTCAGGAAACTTGGCGGCATCTGTGGTTGCCAATAATGGTTTGGGTGAGTTTTCTACAGTGGAATTGAACAAGGTGCTGACGGGCAAAATTGCATCTGCCAGTCCTAATATTGGCAACTATTATGAAGGATTCTCCGGAAGGTCATCCGTAACTGATTTTGAAACTATGTTGCAGTTGGTGTACCTATATTATACTGCACCCCGCAAAGACGACAATGCCTATGGAGCTTTGATTAATATGTACAAGGCAGCTTTAGCCAATAAAGAAAACGATCCGCGTCAGGCTTTTTCCGACTCTATAAGTCTGATGATTGACAATCATCATCCCAGAAGTATCGTATTTAATTTGCAAACGCTTGAACAGCTTGACCAGGATAAGGCATTGGCAATCTTTAAAGACAGGTTTGCACTTCCGGCAGATTTTACCTTTATTTTTACAGGAAACATAGATGTGGAAAATGAAACGGTCAAACAAGCAGTATTGACCTATTTGGGCGGACTGAAATCCAAAAAGAAAAAGGAAAATTTTGTTGATAACAACATACGGACACCTCAAGGTGTGGCTAACAATTATTTTACCCGCTCAATGGAAATCAACAAGGCTTCCAATTTCATCGTCTATTCCGGCACTATGCCATTCAATATGCAAAACAATGTAACAATGACGGCTATTGGCAGTATCCTAAATATTCGTTATCTTGAGAGCATTCGCGAAAAAGAAGGTGGTTCTTATGGAGTGGGCGTACGTGGTTCGTTAGGAAACACACCCATCGAAGAAGCTATCTTGATGATGCAGTTTGATACTGATCCCGAAAAGCAAGCTCATTTGATGGGCATCATCCATAAAGAGGTTAATGAGATTGTAGCCGATGGACCTAGACAAGATGATTTGCAGAAGGTCAAAGAAAATATGCTGAAGAAGTACAAGGAAGATTTAAGAGAAAACCAGTGGTGGTCAAGTGCTCTTACAGGATATTATCGGGATGATTTGAATTATATAACCGACTATACCGATGCTGTAAACAATCTTACGGAAGACCTTATTCAGTTGAGGTTAAAAGAATTGGTTGATCAGGGGAATGTAATGGAAGTGGTGATGATGCCTAAAGAATAAACCATCTCTTATACTATTGTAAATAAAAATAAAACAACAAAAATTTGGTTTGTACCTGAATGTTTTTGTTATTTTGCGCCGTGATTTTGAGAAAAACAACTTAAATGCTAATTAATATATGTCTAAAAACCTTGTTATTGTAGAGTCTCCCGCAAAAGCCAAAACTATTGAAAAATTTCTCGGATCCGATTTTAAAGTCATGTCAAGTTTCGGACATATCCGTGACTTGGCAGAAAAAGGTATCGGTATTGATTTCGAGAATCAATATCAACCTATTTACATCGTATCATCCGACAAGAAAAAGGTTGTTGCTGAATTAAAAAAGGCGGTCAAAGAAGTTGATACTGTGTGGTTGGCATCTGATGAAGACCGCGAAGGAGAAGCCATTGCCTGGCATCTTTTTGAAGAACTGAAATTGAAAAAAGATAATACCAAGAGAATAGTTTTTCACGAGATTACGAAAGATGCCATATTGAAAGCTATTGAGAATCCCCGTGACATCAATGCTGATTTGGTAGATGCCCAACAAGCCCGCAGGGTGCTTGACCGCATTGTCGGTTTCGAATTGTCACCGGTTTTGTGGAAAAAAGTAAAACCTGCATTGTCTGCCGGTCGCGTGCAATCAGTGGCTGTTCGCTTGATCGTGGAACGGGAACGGGAAATCAATCAATTTAAGGCAAAATCATACTTTCGGGTGCAAGCCGTTTTTCAAACTACCGATATTCATGGTAAACCTTGTTTGTTAAAAGCCGAACTACAACATCACTTTGATAAAAAAGAAGAAGCGTTTGATTTTTTGGAACGAAGTAAAGATGCTACTTTCAGCATACGCGACATCGTGACCAAACCGGCTAAGAAATCTCCGGCGCCGCCGTTCACCACTTCTACCTTGCAGCAAGAAGCTTCTCGTAAATTAGGATTTTCGGTTTCACAAACCATGCGTATTGCCCAGGCTTTGTACGAAGCCGGAAAAATCACTTATATGAGAACCGACTCCGTTAATCTGTCTTCTTTGGCGCTCAACACCTCCAAGGCTGAAATCATCACGATGGCAGGTGAAAAGTACGTAAAAATCCGAAAGTTTACGACCAAGACAAAAGGTGCACAAGAAGCACATGAAGCCATTCGTCCTACCTTTATGAATACACATACAATTGACGGCACGGCGCAAGAGAAAAGGTTATACGAATTGATCTGGAAGCGTACCATTGCATCACAAATGGCTGATGCCGAATTGGAAAGGACAACAATATATATTGACAGTTCACAATCCGATTATCAATATATCGCAACAGGCGAAGTGATTAATTTTGACGGTTTCTTGAAGGTATATTTGGAGTCAAACGAAGATGAAGACGAAGAGACCACGGACATATTGCCTGCCGTATCCAAAAATCAATCACTCAATTTAGATGAGTTGGTTGCACAACAACGTTTCACACAAAAGCCGGCGCGGTACAGTGAAGCATCTTTGGTACGCAAATTAGAGGAATTGGGTATCGGTCGTCCTTCAACTTATGCTCCAACCATCACCACAATCCAAAGCAGAAATTATGTGGAAAAAGGGAATCGGCCCGGCGAGAAAAGAGTATATGTATTGCTGCAACTGAAAGATGGAAAAATAACAGACCAAACAAAAACGGAAACTACCGGAGCCGAAAAAGCCAGGTTGTTTCCTACGGATATCGGCATGGTTGTCAATGATTTTCTGGTAGAACATTTTCCAAGTATCTTGAATTACAATTTTACGGCACAAATTGAAAAGGAATTTGACAGCATTGCTGCCGGAGAAGCTGACTGGGTAGAATCTATTGACAGTTTTTATAAAGAATTTCATCCTGTGGTGGAAAATACCTTACAACATTCCGAACGTCAATCCGGGGAAAGAATTTTGGGAACAGACCCCAAAACCGGGCGTCAGGTGTCCGTCAAAGTAGGGCGTTTCGGTCCGGTTGCGCAAATAGGTACTTCCGAGGAAGAAGAAAAGCCGGTTTTTGCACCACTTCGAAAAGAGCAATCCATTGAAACAATCAGCCTGGAAGAAACACTTGAGTTGTTTAAATTGCCACGCAAAATAGGTGAATTTGAAGGTAAAGAAATGATTGTTGCCGTGGGACGTTTCGGGCCCTATGTGCGGCACGACGGTAACTTTTATTCTTTGCAGAAAGAAGATGACCCGATGAGTATTACTGCGGAAAGAGGCGTAGAACTTATCACTCTGAAACGTGAAGCCGATAAAAACAAACTGATTGCTGTATTGGGTGATAAAGAAGAATATAAGGTATTGAACGGAAGATACGGACCATATTTTACTTTTGAAAAGAATAATTATAAAATACCTAAAAGCATAGACCCCAAAACATTGACGGCAGAACAGTGCAAAGAATTGGTTGAAAAACAAAGTAAAACGAAAACAAGAACAAAAAGGACGAAGAGTAAATAGCGGGAGTTTTAGTAACTTTGCAAAAGATAATCTCCGGCAACATAATTTACACAACAACTTGAAAATAAATTATAATGAAAAAGATACTACCTGCCATAGCCTTATTTGTAGGTGTGCTGACTGTTCAATCTCAGTCGGATTTCGCCTTAAAGAGTGATGTGCCTTCGCATGTATATGCTTTGCCCAAGACAGGGCTTTGCTTTGAGATTGAAGTTGAGACCATCACAGAGAAACCCGGTATCTTTTATCTTTATTCACAGAGGTACCTTGCCACCAATGAGGTTATCATGGAAGAAAAGATTAGTTCTTCAATCACAGATATTAAGATGAACATATTGACTGCACCGGACATGAATCGCCGATATGTCATAGAATACTCCCCGAAATCGCCCGTTGCTTTCGGAATGGCAGTTAACGAGCAAGGTATTTTGTGCGGAGTCAATGTTCCTGCTGTTCCCACCGGAAAAAAATGCGAAATAAAGGCGAACGCCTTGACAAAGAAAGAAAAACAACTGTCATATCAGGATTTACTGCCACTTACTCAAGAACATATGATGGCCGGTTCTGCTGCTAAAATGGCGGAAGGTGCTGCGAAACAGATTTATACCATTCGAGAAAGTCGTTTAAACCTGCTGATGGGTGAGGTAGATCACATGCCGGAGGGAGAAGCTTTGAAAATCATACTGCA
This sequence comes from Bacteroidetes bacterium ADurb.Bin174, assembly GCA_002070265.1. Lineage (GTDB taxonomy): Bacteria > Bacteroidota > Bacteroidia > Bacteroidales > Paludibacteraceae > Paludibacter. The sequence goes on from MWCX01000043.1 coordinate 33,809, forward strand.
AGAATTGGATGTGAGAGAAAAGAAGTTGAGTGAACTTTTTGTCGGTTCGGTACAAAAAGAAACCGGCAAATATACTATAACCCTATATCCGGAAGAAGTTTTATCAGAAGAGGTTCTCTTCAGATTGTCAGCCAAGCGCGGTGTTATTTCAAAAGAAGACCTGAGCGGCGAACCTTACTACATAAGTATCATTCCTGAAACAATCAGCAAGGAGGCAGAAACAACAAAATCCAAATCCAAAAAGCTGGAAAAAGTCGGACTCTACACCATTTTGCCGGCTGCAACAACCGTCACCATTAGCGATGGTGTAAACACTCTTTTCCAACGTGATGTAGCCATGCCTCAGTTCGGTGAACTTATTCCATTGCCGGAATCGCTGGTACATACACCTAACATCAAAATCAGCATTGATCCGCAAAGCGGCAGGTTACTGAAGATTGAAAAGTAAGTTCGGAAATAAGGCGGTGCCGTTACGGGGTCGCGGGTTCCGAGTTCCGGGGGTGTGTGGTGCGTGGTACGGGATAGTGAGTTCTGGTTGGTTTGGAAGTGATTGGTAATGATAGTCGTTTGTTTGAAAACTTGCTTTAAGGTTTGCAGGTATTAAAAATAATACCTATATTTGCATACCAATTAAAACTAAAACACAATGCCGGAAATATTCAGAGCCTTTGGATTTTCGTTCTTGTTTTTCAGTCGAGACCACGAACCTATACACGTGCATGTAATAGGTAAAGATGGTGATGCTAAATACGTATGGAATGGTACAGAATTTATCTTTGAGTATCAACATAATATAAAAGCAAACGACTTGAAAAAGATTAAATCAATGATAGACGAAAATAGCGATATTATTATAAGGCATTGGAAAAACTATTTTGGAGAGGAGGAATAGACAATGAAAATAAAAAAACTATGGTTTAACGATGATTATTTATATGTGCTGGATGAGCAAGGTAAGGAATACCGCCAATCTTTGCTGTTTTATCCTGCCTTGCAAAAGGCTTCCGACGTCCAACGCCAAAAGTATACCCTAAGCACGGCAGGCATTCACTGGCGGGATATTAACGAAGATGTAAGTTACGAGAGTTTTAGCTATCCCGAACCAACGGGATTACAGCGCTTTTTTCTTGCTCACAAAGAAATAAACATAGCCGAATTTGCACGCTTAGCAGGCATAAACGCCACTTTATTGCGAAACTATATTAATGGTTTTAAAACCCCATCGCCGGAGCGTGAGCGTGAAATACTTGCACACGTCCGCCGTGTAGGAAATGAACTTGCTAAGGCTTGTTTCTAAGACAATCAAGCGCAAGTTTTTTGAGCGAGGCGGACGCAGTCTTGATTTTTTTTGCTTCGTTTTTTTGTGTCAAGAAAAATGAGTACTAAATATTAAAACGCTTCAACAAATTCGTCCTTGTCTTTGTCGTTTTTAGTTCTTTGTTCATTGTCTTTATTCTTTGCTCTTTGTTCTTTGTTCTCAACTCAACAATTCAACAATTCAACGATTCAACAATTAAACATTATACATTAAACCTAAAATATATCACATCCCCATCTTGCACCAAATATTCTTTGCCTTCTACGCTCATTTTACCGGCTTCCTTACAAGCTGTTTCGGAGCCGAGTGCAACATAGTCTTCATACTTGATGACTTCGGCACGAATAAAGCCCTTTTCAAAGTCGGAATGAATGATACCGGCACATTGTGGGGCTTTCCAACCTTGTCGGAAAGTCCAGGCTCTGACTTCCTGCGGACCGGCAGTGAAGAATGTTTGCAAATCTAATAGTCGATAGGCCGATTTTATCAAGCGGGAAACACCGGATTCTTTCAAGCCGATTTCTTCCAAAAACATCTGACGTTCCTCATAATTATCCAATTCAGCGATGTCGGCTTCGGTAGCGGCTGCTACAACCAATATCTCCGCATCTTCATCCTTTACGGCTTCTCTGACAGCATCCACATAGGCATTGCCATGCACAGCCGAAGCCTCATCCACATTGCAAATATACATCACCGGCTTATTGGTCAGCAAAAATAAATCTTTCACATAGGGCTTTTCTGTCTTATCCAATTGCAGACTACGGGCAGATTTCCCCTGCTCCAAAACTTCTTTATACCGCAACAGGATGTCATAGGTTATCTTGGCACTTTTATCACCCCCGGTTATTGCATGGTTGCGTATCTTATCAATGCGGTTTTCTATGGTTTCCAAATCTTTGATCTGAAGTTCGGTGTCAATGATTTCTTTATCCCTGACCGGATTTATGCTACCGTCCACATGCGCAATATTTTCATCATCAAAACAGCGCAAAATATGTAAAATGGCATCCGTTTGACGAATATTAGCCAGGAATTTATTGCCTAAACCTTCACCCTTGCTTGCTCCCTTGACCAAACCGGCAATATCTACAATTTCAACGGTTGTAGGAACCATGCGTTGCGGCTTTACCAATTCGGTCAATTTATTCAGACGTTCATCCGGCACTGTAATTACACCCAGATTGGGTTCGATGGTGCAAAAAGGAAAATTGGCTGCCTGCGCTTTTGCATTCGATAAGCAATTGAAAAGGGTCGATTTTCCCACGTTCGGAAGTCCGACTATACCGCATTGTAAAGACATTTGTATCGAATTAAAAAATGAATAAAATTTCGGGGGACAAAGGTAGTATAAAAAAATGAGTTTTCGGGGGACGGGGTGCGTGTTCCGGGTTCCGAGTTCCGAGGTCGTGTGGTGCGGGGTACGTGTTCCGTGTTTCGAGTTTGCGAGGTCAAAGTGTTGCAGGACGCAAATCGACCTCGTCCGGTGAGCCGAAAAATAAGTGAGAACAGCGTTAAAAATCGTCCTTGTCAAATAAATATTTAACTAAAAAATAGCAAGGTGTCTTAGAAGCGTCCAAATGCAAGGCACTGAGATTGAGGGCAAAGGAGCGTACTTGGAGTACGTGACTGAGCCCGAATATCGAAAGTAACGCAGCAGTTGGGCACTTATAAGACACCGCTGAGTTTGGACGATTTAGCTGTTCAAGCGCTAATTTTTCGAGCGAAGCGGGCGCAGTCTTGATTTTTTTTGCTTCGTTTTTTTGTGTCAAGACAAAAAAATGAAGGAAGTAGCTAAGGTAGTAAGGTTTGGATTAACTTTCTCTCTTATCAACTTCTTTCAAATATTTTTAAATAATCAACAGTCAATTGTTCATCAGCAAATATTTAGTATTTTCGCGTTTCATTATTTATCAAACTTAATTACGTTATGAATACGGAAATCAAACAAATTGCCCAAAGGATTCGTGGGTTACGTGATGTTTTGGATGTTTCCTTAGCTGAAGCTGCTCAAAAATGTGAAATATCCGAGACAGCATTGAGTCGGTATGAGACCGGAGAAGTTGATATTCCGGTTAGTTTTATCTGCCGTCTTGCTCAGGAATTTGGCGTAGAAGCTTCTACTTTACTTTCAGGGGTTGAACCCAAAGTATCCTCTTTTTATGTGACCCGTAAAGGTACCGGCGTTAGTGTGGAACGCACCAAAGCATATAAATACCGCTCGCTTTTCCATGGCTTTCAGAAAGTCCACATGTCACCTTTTGAGGTAACTGTTGAACCTAATGATGCGCCCATTACTTTGAACACCCATCCCGGACAAGAATTTAATATGATACTGGAAGGTACCATGCAAATCAGCATTGCCAACCATGATATCATCTTGAATGAAGGGGATAGCATTTATTTTGATGCTACGAAACCGCATGGAATGAAGGCATTGGGCGGAAAGAAGGTAAGATTTTTAGCAGTGATTGAGTGAAGGTGATAGCACGCAGAAGAGACTAAACTAAAGGAATTTACATCAATTTTAATGAAAAAATGATAGAGAAATATCTAAAACAGACGGAGTTCTCAGATTTTGAAGACTTTTCAAACAATTATAAATTATTAGTTCCGGAACATTTTAATTTTGCCTACGATATAGTAGATGCTTGGGCTGAAAAAGAACCAAATAAATTGGCTCTGCTTTGGACCAATGACAAAGGTAAATGCAGGCAATTTTCCTTTGCAGAAATGAAGTATTATTCCGACCAAACGGCTTCTTATCTGCAAAGCTTAGGCATCAAAAAGGGGGATATCGTAATGGCAATTCTTAAGCGACGCTATGAATTTTGGTTTACCATACTGGCTTTGCACAAGATTGGAGCGGTGATTATTCCTGCTACGCACTTGTTGACTTCCAAAGATATTATCTATCGCAACAATGCTGCTGATATCAAGGGCATCATAGCTGTTGGAGAAGAATCTATCCTTTCCCAGATCAACGATGCCATGCCCGAATCTCCATCTGTGGAATTGCTAATTTCAGTAGGTCCCGACATTCCGGAAGGATGGCATGATTTTCATCAAGGTATAGAGAATGCTGCACCATTTACCAAGATTGATAAAGTGAATGAAAATGACGACCCTTTGATTGTCAGTTTTACTTCAGGTACTACCGGCAATCCGAAAATGGTGATGCTCGACCATGTATATCCTTTGGCACATATCGTTACGGCAAAATATTGGCACAACCTGCATCCGAACAGTCTGCATCTGACCATTGCCGACACGGGATGGCTGAAGGCAGTCTGGGGTAAACTATACGGACAATGGATTGTGGGAGCCGTTGTATTTGTATATGATCACGAGAAGTTTATACCGGCAGATATATTGAGCATGATTGAAAAATACAAGATTACTTCCCTTTGTGCGCCACCCACAATTTTTAGATTTTTAATCCGTGAAGATTTATCTAAATACGATTTATCGTCTTTGGAATATTGCACCATCGCCGGCGAAGCTTTGAATCCTACCGTATATGAGCAATTTTTGAAATTGACGGGGGTGAAGCTCCGAGAAGGGTACGGGCAAAGTGAAACTACGGTGACTGTTTTAACATCTCCTTGGACTAATCCGAAGCCCGGCTCCATGGGTTTGCCCAATCCGCATTACGACGTAGATTTATTGACGCCTGACGGGCGTTCTGCCGAAGTTGGTGAACAAGGAGAGATTATAGTGAGAACAGATCGGGCTGTTCCGGTCGGATTATTCAGAGGCTACTACAGGAATGAAGCACTAACCAATGAGGTGTGGTACGATGGAATCTATCATACCGGTGATCTTGCCTGGCGAGATGAAGACGGTTTTTTCTGGTTTTCGGGTCGTACTGATGATGTGATCAAGAGTTCCGGTTATCGCATCGGTCCTTTTGAGGTGGAAAGCGCCCTGATGACGCATCCGGCTGTGGTGGAATGTGCTGTTACCGGTGTGCCGGACGAAATCCGCGGTCAGCTGGTAAAAGCGACTATCATCTTGGCACACGATTATAAAGACAAAGCATGTGAAGCCCTGGTAAAAGAAATTCAGGAACATGTAAAGACCGTTACTGCTCCTTATAAGTATCCACGGGTCATTGAATTTGTAGACGTACTTCCCAAAACCATCAGCGGAAAAATCAAGCGGGCAGAGATACGGGAGAAGGACGGGCGTAAGTGTTAAACGAGTTCCGCGGTCCGCGGTGCGGGGTCCGGGTTCCGGGGTGCGAATTCCGGAGTAAGGGTTCACGAGTTCCAGGGTGTGGGGTTAAAATTTCTTTTTAACCAAGACTTTCAAGCCATCCGGTACTATTTTGATGGTAATTTCTTTTCCTTCTTCATAAGGTTCACCGTCGTAGTGAAAGGGTCCGGGCGCATCGCGGTATAAGTTCACCGATTGTGTACGCAGGGTGGTCATCAGGAAATCCTTGTCTATGGTTTTTGTGAACAACTGAATAGCAAGGGATGGAATGGATATTAAGGGAAGATTGCTGAGAATGGAAATATCCATTTTCCCGTCTTGAACACTGGCTTGCGGAGCGATATAGGCATTGTTGCCCCATTGTGATGCATTGGCAAAAGTCAGAATAAATGCCTTGACCTTTAAGTCAATGCCATCCCCTTGAAGATGATAATGCTCAGATTTATAATTGAAAAACCCTTTGATGATATTTTCTAAATAAGTGCGGATGCCGCGGTGTTTCCCTTTCGCAAATTCAGTACTTACATAAGCATCAAACCCTGTCCCGCAAGTGCAAAAGAAAGGTTGTTCATTCACCAATCCATAATCTATCAGGATAGTTTCAGAATCGTTCAAATGTTCAATCGCTTTTTTAATATTTATGGGGATTTTGAGATGACGTGCCAATCCGTTGCCCGATCCGGTGGGTATGATACCCAAAGCAGTATCTGTATGACGCAGGGAACTTGCTACTTCATTGACTGTTCCGTCTCCGCCTACCGCAATCACTGCATAGTAGCCTGATTTCACAAATTGTTCAGTCAATGTGCGTCCATGAAAACGATACTTTGTGAAAACAATCTCTGCATCGAAAATGGAGGCATCAAGATGCTTGGTGATAATTTTCGGGAAATCTTTCTTTGGATTGTTTCCGGAAATAGGATTGATGATAAATGCAATTTTTTTCTTCATCAGCGATAAAAAAGCTAAGAATTAATTTAAGCCAAGCAAATTTACACTATTTTAGTAAGCAAAAAAACTACTTCTCCTTTAAATTGTTGTACATTTGCTTCCACAAATTTATTAAACTTTCTATGTCTAAAAAACAAAAATCGAAAAATAAACAGTCTGCGCGCACAGGTTATATCACCGGTACGATTGATAGGCAAAAGCTAAAAACTTTTTTAATACCCGATGATGGAGGGGAAATAGTCTTTATTCCGGAGAGAAAAACCAATCATGCTCAGTTGAATGATAAAGTCAGGGTATTTTTATACGCTCGAGTCAAAGGAAGTATGCCTGAGGGAGAAGTGGTTGAAATCATCAAAAGAGCCAGGGAAAGCTTTGTAGGTATATTGGAATTATCTGCTGACTATGCTTTCGTAGTATGCGATAATCATGTACACACCTCCGATATTTTTGTCCCTAAAGATAAACTGCATGGTGCTAAAAATGGACAAAAAGTAATAGTTAAACTGATGGATTTCGAACCTAATCTGAAGAGTCCGGTTGGTGAGATTATCGACATTTTGGGCGATAAAGGAGATAATGATGCGGAGATGCATGCCATCTTAGCCGAATTCGGTTTGCCTTACAAATATCCCGTGAAGGTAGAAGCAGCCGCTCAAGCCATTGATGCCGGAATTACTCCGGCTGAAATTGCCAAGAGGTTGGATATGCGAAAGGTACCGACTTTCAGCATTGATCCGCATGATGCCAAGGATTTGGACGATGCTTTATCCATACGTAAACTCAATAACGGCCTATGGGAAGTGGGTGTTCATATAGCTGATGTTACACATTATGTTTTTCCCAAAAGCATCATTGACAAAGAAGCGGAAAAAAGAGGTACTTCCGTTTATTTGGTTGACAGAACCGTGCCTATGTTACCTACTCATCTGTCCAACGGCATTTGCTCTCTGAATACCGATGAAGATAAATTGTGCTATTCCATAGTTTTTCAAATGGATGATGATGCAAGGGTTAAAGATTATCGGGTAGTTAAAACAGTGATTCGAAACAAAAGGCGTTTTAATTATGAAGAAGCGCAAACCGTCATTGAAACAGGAAGAGGAGATTTTAAAGATGAACTTTTAGCATTCAATCAATTAGCCATCATCTTACGTCAAAAACGTTTCGAAAAAGGTGCCATTGCATTCGACCGCGCTGAGGTGAAATTTGAAATTGATGAAAACGGCAAACCTCTATCTGTCTATTTCCGTGAGCAAAAGGAAGCGAATAATTTGATAGAAGAGTTTATGTTATTAGCTAACAGAACGGTAGCCATGCATATTGGTAAGCCTTCTCAGAATAAGAAAGCCAAAACATTCGTTTATCGTGTACATGATTTGCCCGATCCTGAGAAGCTTAAAAACTTCTCACAATTCATTCGTAAGTTTGGCTATAGCCTCAAAACCTCCGGTAAGCAATCGTCTGTATCAAGTTCTATCAATCAGTTGTTAGACCAAGTGCAGGGTAAAAAAGAAAAAAATCTGATTGAAACCTTGGCGGTTCGTTCCATGGCTAAAGCCATCTATACAACCGAAAATATAGGACATTACGGTTTGGCGTTCGAGTATTATACCCATTTTACTTCTCCTATTCGCAGGTATCCTGATATGTTGGTGCATCGCTTATTGGAACACTACGAAGCAAACGGTAAAAATGTAAATGCCAAAGAATATGAGGAAATGTGTGAGCATGCCTCTGCTATGGAGCAATTGGCATCCAATGCGGAAAGAGCTTCCATCAAATACAAACAAGTGGAGTTTATGTCGCAGTTTGTCGGACAGGTTTTCGATGGCGTTATTTCCGGTGTAACCGAATGGGGTATCTATGTGGAACTCATTGAAAATAAATGCGAAGGTATGATTCCTATCCGTGATTTAGATGATGATTATTACAGTTTTGATGAAAAAAACTATTGCTTGGTCGGCAACAGATACCGAAAGAAATACCAATTAGGTGATGAAATCACTGTCAGGGTTGCTCGTGCCGACTTGGATAAGAAGCAATTGGATTTTGTACTGGCGTAACCTCTTATCTTATCATCACCATTGTCGCTCCAAAACCATACTCCTTAAACGAAGCATCCTGGTAGTAATACGATTTGTAGCGTGATTTGAGGAGTTTTAAAATTTCATTGCGTAATACGCCTTCACCTTTGCCATGTATGAAAACGATTTTTTGTCCTTTTTTGTTTTTGTTTTCGTCAATGACAGCATGAAATTTATCCAATTGCAATTGCAACATATCAGCGTTGGAAAGTCCTGTAGTGATTTCTACCAATTCATGAATATGTAAATCTACCTCTATGATATCTGATTGCAATTTTAACTTGGGACGTTTGCGTTTGGGTATTGCAGGTCTTTCTTTTTGCAAGATTGCCTTCTTTATTTCTTCTGCGGAGATATTTGATAAAGCTGATTTATCCTGCTGTTGCGTTAAATCAAATAGCATAGCCGGCTCATCGAAATAATCGTTTTCGGTAAAGTTATGTAATTTGTAAAACTTCAAAGGGGGAAGATGCAAATTGATATCAATAGCAGCTTGCGGGGTATAAATTTTATCTTTTTTAAAGGGAACAACCTGGACTTGCAAATTCTCCCAGTCATTGAGATGATTACTTGATAACTCAGCAATCTTTTCCTGCATATTAGGCTCAATTAGATTGTTGGTAACGGAGCGGCGTTCTTCTTTATTGCCTATAATGAAATTATAGAAAAGGAAGTAGTTACTGTCATTAATCAACAGGCATTTAAACTTACTTTCCGATAATTTTTTAATGCTGGTGGGAATAAAAGCCAAAAAGCAACGTAAGTCATCACCGTCCTCTGTCTCAATGATTTCTATGGGTTTTTCAGCTTGCTCAACTTCAATTTTTACCTTTTGCACCTCTTCTTTTTGTTGATTTGCGTACTCTTCTTGGGGCGAACTAAAATCTCTTTTAGGAAAATTGGTTGTTTCATTCACTTCAGGTATTACCACGCATTCTTTTTCCAGAACCGGTATTTCGAAACCGTCTTCATCCTCCACGTAAATCAGTCCTTGCTTTTCATCTATTCTTGTAACCTTTCCTCCTCCGACAGCATTCAGAAAGCGAACTCTCTCTCCGGGTTTAATCTTTTTTGTTTGCATCCGATGTTTTTTCTGTTTTTAAGTGTAAACCTATTTCAGGACAGACGTTATTTTACTTTCGCCATGATTTGCTTCTCGCGTATCTCAATTCCAATTTCACCACCGGAAACTGCATATGCCGTCGCTACATAGCCCATTCCAATACCGGTTTTGGTGCCGGGAATGATGGTGCCGGAGGTAACTTGACCTATGATTTTTCCTTCGGGAGATAAGATGTTGTAACCTTGGCGCGGAATGCCTCTTTCTGTCATTTCAAAACGTATCAGTTTGCGTGATACTCCTTCTTTTTTCTGCTTTTCGAATAAGGGTCTGTCGATGAAGTTCTTTCCTTCCACAAACTTGGTAATCCATCCCAAACCTGCTTCAATGGGAGAGGTGGTGTCGTCAATGTCGTTTCCGTAGAGACAAAAACCGCTTTCTAAACGCAAGGTATCGCGTGCACCCAAACCTATGGGTTTGATACCGTATTCCTTTCCGGCTTCAAAGATGGCATGCCAAATGGTTTCAGCGTATTCAGGGTGGAAATATAATTCAAAACCACCGGCTCCGGTATAGCCTGTATTTGAAATGATCACTTCTTGACATCCTGCAAATTCGCCCACTGTGAAATGGTAATATTGAATGTCCGAAAGATTGGTGTCTGTGAGTTTTTGTAGTGTTTTTGTAGCTTTCGGACCTTGAATGGCCAATTGAGCCGTCCAGGGTGTGGCATTATCCATTTCAACACCTTCCTGATTGTTGTCATTCAACCATTTCCAGTCTTTTTCCGTATTGGCGGCATTAACTACCAACAGGTATTTGTTGACTTCATAATGATAAATTAAAATATCATCTAAAATACCGCCTTTGCCGTTGGGCAAACAGGTGTATTGTGCCTTGCCTATGGGTAAAGTACTTAAGTCATTGGTGGTCATCCGCTGCAGAAAGTCCAACGCTTTCGGACCTTTTACCCAAACCTCGCCCATATGAGAAACGTCGAATACGCCAACTGCATTTCTAACAGTCAGATGTTCATCGGTAATGCCCGAATATTCTATGGGCATTTCATAACCTGCATATTCGTGCAGTTTGGCACCCAGTGCCTTGTGAATGTTGATAAAAGGAGTGAAGTTCATATCTGTTTTATTTTGCTAAGTTTTTAATAATGTGGATGATAACCTGCGTGGCTTTTTCCATGGATTGTATGGGAAGGTATTCAAACCTGCCATGGAAATTATGTCCGCCCGCAAAGATATTAGGGCAGGGAAGTCCCTTGAAAGAAAGCTGAGAACCGTCTGTTCCACCGCGTATGGGTTTGATAATGGGTGTAATACCCACTTCTTTCATGGCTTCAGCAGCTCCGTCAACAATGTGCATGACCGGCTCTACCTTTTCACGCATGTTATAGTATTGATCTTTCAGTTCAATGGTTGCTGTACCTGGTCCATAGGTGGTGTTGATTTTTTCCACCAACTCCTGCATGTGTTTTTTCCTGAATAAAAATTGCTTATGGTCATGGTCGCGGATGATATAGGTCAAAGAAGTTTTTTCAATGCCTCCTTCTATGGCAAGCAAATGGTAAAAACCTTCATAACCTTCTGTCTCAGCGGGAGTCTCATCAGCAGGAAGCATGGCGATATATTTATTGGCTATCAAGATAGAATTAATCATTTTATCTTTTGCATACCCCGGATGTACATTTAGTCCGTTGAAAGTTATCTTAGCGGAAGCAGCATTGAAATTTTCATATTCCAATTCGCCTATTTGACCACCATCCATGGTATAAGCCCATTCGGCGCCAAATTTCTCTACGTTAAAATGATGTGCACCCTGACCGATTTCCTCATCCGGCGTAAAAGCAATCCTTACTTTTCCATGTTTGATTTCAGGATGTTCAATTAGATATTCCATAGCTGTAACTATTTCAGCAATACCGGCTTTATCATCAGCTCCCAAAAGCGTAGTGCCATCCGTAACAATAATATCCTGACCTTTATATTGTAAAATTTCAGGAAAGACAGAAGTTTCCAACACGATTTGCTCTTTTTTATTCAGTAGAATATCCTTTCCGTCATAGTTTTCGACTATGCGTGCCTGAATGTTTTCTCCCGACATCTCCGGACTGGTATCCACATGTGCAATAAAGCCGATGGTCGGAACATCCTTATTGCAATTTGCAGGCAGTGTAGCCATCAGATAACCCTTGTCATCCAAACTGATTTCTTTCATACCGATAGCCGCCAATTCCTCAGCTAAGTATTTGGAAAAAACCATTTGTCCCGGTGTGCTGGGGGTCAATCCTGTGTTTTCATCCGAAGTAGTATGAAAACTGATGTATTTTAAAAATCGTTGGGTAATATTCATTTATATTTTACTTATATGTGTTTAAACAAAATTTGAAAGAGAACAAAGATAAATAATTTTGATACTTTTGCAAAGTAAATCATTAGTTCAATCGACTTAAGTTTGATGCAAATAGCTATTTATTCCGGATCCTTTAATCCCATTCATCTGGGTCATCAGAAATTAGCAGAGTATTTACTCGATAAAAAATTAGCAGATGAAGTGTGGTTTGTAGTCACTCCGTTTAATCCGTTAAAAAACGTGGGGCATCCACCTGATGAATATATCCGTATGGATATGGTGGCAACTGCTGTTGGTGATAATCCTCGCATCAAGGTTTCGGATGTGGAGTTTACCATGCCCGTGCCCTCCTATACAGTCGATACATTAAAAAAACTGACCGAACTTTATCCCCAGCACCGGTTTTTGTTGGTAATAGGCAGTGATAATGCCGTAATATTTAATCAATGGAAAGATTATCAGCAGATTTTAGATGCCTATCCTGTGTTGGTTTATCCCAGAAAAGGATATGATTTTTCCACAGTAGCCGCTCAATACCCTCAAATGCAATTGTTGGACACTCCGTTTTATGACATTTCTTCTACTCAAATCAGAGAGATGATCAAAAAAGGAGAGGATGTGTCGGCATGGCTGCATCCGAAGGTGGTGCAATTTATTGAAGAGAAGGGGGTTTATTAACTAAGAACTATGAATTAAGAACTATTAACTAAGAACGGATTTTTTGAAGTTAGGGAAGTTAAAGAAGTTAAGGAAGTTAGTAGGTAGTAGTTAGGTCGCAAGGTTCGGCTTTCGTTCTTCGTTCTTCGTTTTTCGTTCTTAGTTCTTCATTCTTAAAGTCTTTCTTTTAAAATTCATACCTCAACTTGCAGTCTTACTTTTAAAAAAACGACTTTTTTGACTTGCAGAGATTGTATTATTGCAGCGTAATTTTAAAATACTGTAACATGGTACGTTATTGGATTCTATTATCTTTTAGTTTGATGTTTTTAGGTGTGCATTCTCAAAGTCTTTTTGAGTCTGCCGGCTTAGATATTGGAAGTGGAGGCAACAAAACTACCGAGGTTGATTTCGGTGGTTATGGACGAGGTTCTGTCTTTGGTGGTGGAAAACAGTACAAATTAGCATCGTCTTTTGCAGAGATATCGCTGCAGACTCGCCTTAAAAGTCGCGAAGCCTTATTGAATGGCGATATCCGTCTTAGAAAAGGGATCATGTTTGAAGAGGATGTTCAGTTGATTGAGATTAAAGAATTGTATACCGGCTACAGTTCCAACAGTTTTGATTGTTTGATTGGTAATCAATTGGTAAATTGGGGGCGGACGGATGGCTTTAACCCTACGAATAACATAACGCCCAACGATTATTTCTTTCTCTCTGCCGATCCGGATGACCAGAAAATGTCCAATTTTATGTTGCGTTTGAAATACAGATTTTCACCTAAGGTAGATATTGATATTGTAGGGGTACCTTATTTTAAACCTTCTATCTATCGTTTCGACCTTTTTGATATGAATCTTGATATGAGTCAAGAAATGAATTTGGGAAGCAATTTGATACCTTTGCCTGCCATGAAAAAACCAAATGTTGATTTTGCATCCTTAGAGTTGCCTGAAAGAAAACTGTCGAACGGAAGCTTGGGTGCAAGACTTAACTTTGAATTATCAAAAATAGGTTTTGCCATTTCTTATTTTAATGGTTACGATCACTTTTATGGTTTTGATTTAAAAGAGTTCCAATTTAATATGTTTGATCCGTTAAATCCCATTAGTATGTTGGATTCCATTGAAATTCAAATCCAGTATCAACCGCATGTATATAAGAAGAGAACCATAGGATTTGATATGGCCTTGCCTCTTCCGAAATTCTTGTTGAAAGCTGAGGCAGCCTATAATATTGTGAAAAATAAGGACAGTTTGATGTACATTCCTAACAGCGATTTTAGGTATGTCATAGGAATTGAAAAAATGTGGAATGATTATGTGTTTATTGCTCAATATATTGGTAGCAGTGTAACAGATTTTGAACCCTTGGAGAAACCCGTTTTGAATGATTTAACGCAGTTGCCTACCTATGCGGATAATGTGGTACAATATCTAAGCAGAATGTTTAATAGACTCATTTTTAATCAACCGGCAGAATTTAATCATGCATTTGCTTTGACAGTGACCAAATCGTTTGCTCATGAAGAGTGGAATGCCGAATTTACCGCTTATTACAATTTGTTTCTCGAAGAATATATGCTGCGTCCTAAATTAAGCTGGAAGGTGAATGATTATCTGACAATCACAGCCGGAGCTAACTATATGCATGCAAAGAATATGACTTTGTTTCATTTTTCCTCTAAAATTATGAATGGTGGGTTTGTAGAGTTGAAGGTGAATTTTTGATGTTACGTCACGGGTTCGCGAAGTAACGGGTTTGTCTTTGAAGAATAAAAAGTTGGGAATGAATAATCAATAATAAATCGTAAAATAGTAAATTAATTTATGTTTAAATTTAAAAAATCCATGTTTGTTGTACGCTATCGTTGGTGGATTATTATAGCGACCATATTGATAGTGTTGTTATCGGTAGTTCGGCTGTTTCAGATAAAAACCAACCCTGATTTGTGGTCTTATTTGCCTGATACAATGTTGTCTCGTCAAAATTCAAAACAAATCGATGAGGTCTTTGGGGATGCAGAGCCTTTGTTGATTGTTATTGGCAATGATGATGTTTTGCATGCTGAAACTTTGAAACGGATTCGAGGAATCAGTGAAACTTTTGAGGCGGACAGCCGGTTTAACTATGTTTTTTCTCTTTTTCAAGCGAAGAATATTCGTTCTGAGGAGGGGTATATGTTGGTTGATCCGGTAATCACAGATATTCCGCAGACTGCAGAAGAACGCGAAAGTCTTCGTGCCGATATTCGAACTAATGAATTAGCTTACGGTTTGGTTGTGTCAGAAGATTTTAAAACAGCTTTAATTATTTTAAGTTCCAACAAGTCGGCTCCCGATGGTGAGTTGATGTCATTTGTTCATCAGACCATTGCCGATTATCCGGGACCGGAAGAGATTTATGTAACCGGTCAGCCTTTTTTGCGCGAAGATGTTAACAAAAACATCAGTCGGGATTTGATCGTGCTGTTGCCGGTTGGTTTACTCCTGATGTTTATCACGCTGTGGTTATCTTTCCGTGAATTAAAGGCTGTGTTTTTACCTTTTTCGGTGGTGGTATTCTCTATCATTGTTTGTGTTGGATTGATTCCGCTTTTCGGATGGGAGTTGAGTATCATCGGTGTGTTGATACCGATTATGATGATTGCTATCGCCAACAATTATGGTGTTTATTTCATAGCTCGTTACCAGGATATGAATGCCAATGAACCGCATTTATCTATGCGGAGAATTGTACAGTATTCGGTGGAATACCTGACCAAACCCGTTGTTTTTTGTGGGTTAACAACCATAGTAGGTGTATTGGGTTTGGTGACGCATTTGGTTCTTCCCGCCCGACAAATGGGGGTGGTTACTTCCATCGGGATTGCATTTGCTCTGTTGGCAAGTCTGTTGTTTGTGCCCGCTGTCATGTCATTGATGAAAAAAGGAAAGCCACACAAGGATTTAACAGGTGAAGCCAATCACTTTTTTTCACGTTTACTGACAGGAGTCGGCAAAATAATTACCAAACGTCCCAAACTTGTATTGGGCTTTTTTGGAATGTTTTTTACGATTTGCACCCTCGGATTGTTTTTCTTTAAAGTTGCACCCGATAATAATAAAGTTTTACCGGATAAACATCAGTTTAATGAAGCCATCCGAATTGTAGACAGAGATTTCGGAGGGAGCAAGATGCTCAATGTGATGATAGAGGGAGATGCAAAAGATCCGGAATTATTGAACAAGTTAGTTGAGTGTGAGGAGAAATTAACAGCACTTCCTCAGGTAGGTTCAGTTACTTCCTTAGCTACGGTGGTTATTGAAATCAGTAAAGCTATGAATGATCCTAATAGTGAAGCATATGGTAAAATACCGGAAAGCAGGGAAGCAGTAGCACAATATATAGAACTGTATTCTATGAGTAGCGATCCGGAAGATATAGAACGTTTCGTTGATTTTGATTATACGAATCTCTTGATGACCATTCAGTTTAAGGCTGATAAAATTGCAGATATTGATGAGGTGTTGGATAATCTTCAAACTGTCTTTGGCGACGATAGCCTAAACCAATACAAACCTGGCGGTTATGCTTTAGTCGAAAAAGAGTTGAGTGAATCTGTAGTAACGGGCCAAAATTACTCCTTGATTTTTGCCTTTTTCGCTATCATTATATTATTAGCGATTATTTTCAGAAGCATCCCTGCCGGACTTATAGGCAGCATTCCTTTAGCTTTTGCCGTATTTTGTACCTTTGGCTTGATGGGGTGGTTGGGCATTGAGTTGAATATCGTTACAGCGTTATTATCATCCATATCAATCGGATTGGGCGTTGATTTTACCATACATATATTTTGGCGCATCAAATGGGAATTAGCGCTGGGTAAGGATTATCCCGAAGCTATTAAAAACACTTTGATAACCATAGGTAGAGGGATCACCATCAATGCTTTCTCGGTGATGATGGGATTTGCAGTCTTGTTTTTGTCTGCTTTCCCGCTGATTCGTTCGTTTGCATTCTTGATTATCATCTCTTTATTCTTATGTTTGATTTGTGCATTGGTGTTTATTCCTGCACTGTCATTGGTACTCAAACCGAAATTTTTAGAAAAATCATTTTAAATATTAATTTTTAAAACAGTAATCATATGAAACTAAATCATTTTATAGCAATACTAGTCTTATTTTTTGTTCCTGTTACCTACGGAACTGTTGCTGCACAAGATGCTGAAGCAATCAGTGAAAAAGCAATGAATGCCATTAAGATCCAGGATATGGAAATGGTTTCCACCATCAATATTTACGATGCCAAGGGAAATGTTAGAACCAGACA
Source organism: Bacteroidetes bacterium ADurb.Bin174 (assembly GCA_002070265.1). Lineage (GTDB taxonomy): Bacteria > Bacteroidota > Bacteroidia > Bacteroidales > Paludibacteraceae > Paludibacter. Next base: position 50,775 of record MWCX01000043.1, read on the forward strand.
AATTAGTATGGCATCTCGTAAATTTGCAGAATGTACCAAAATGATGATACGCTTTCTGGCTCCTGCCGATGTTAAGGGAACTACTTTGTTGGTTCATGATTATGAAGACAAAGAAGATAATCAGTGGATATATATGCCTGCCCTACGCAATGTGAGAAGGATAGTCAGCACCGAAAAAGCCAAAAATTTTATGGGCTCTGAATTTACCAATGCAGATATGAGTAAGCCTAATTTAAAGGATTATGACTATAAAATTTTAGGTGAAGAAGTGTACGAAGGTAAAAATTGCTGGAAGGTTGAAGCAGTCTGTAAAACGGATAAGATTCGACAAGAGAATGGCTTTAACAAAAGAGTCAGTCTAATTGATAAAAACCTTTACTTATGCTACAAGATTGAATATTATGATCTTTCAGACACGATGTACCGCACTCAATATATTTCAGATTACAGAAAGTTGGAGGACGGCAACTATTTCGCTTATAAAATGACCATGGAAAATTTAAAAAATGGCAGAAAGTCTGAAATGATTGTTGATAAATTCCAACTTGGCTCCAAACTTCCTGAAAGTATCTTTTCTCCTTCAATGTTGGATAAATAATTTTTAATCTTAAAAATGTTTATGAACACCATCAAACGCTTCATATTATTAACAGTTGTTGTGTCCTTTTTCTCTTTTGTCAAGGCACAAACGGTGGAGGTGAGAATCATCAACGTTCGCACGGACGTTGGTCAGCTCTATGTTGGTGTGTTTGATAGTCAGGAATCATTCAAAAAAGAAGACGGGTTTTACAGACAAAAAATTTTAAAAAGTGAAATTGAAGATGGAAATTATTCAATAACCATTCAGTTGTCTCCCGGAACATACGGAGTTTCTGTGTTGGATGATGTGAATATGGACGGGAAGATGAATTATAATTTAATTGGTATTCCTACGGAGGGTTATGGGTTTGGTGGATTTAAACATAGAGGGTTGAAAAAGCCGACTTTTGATGACTTCTCATTCACTATAGAGAAGGGACAGTACATTCAATTTGATGTGGAACTGAGATATTTTGAACTGAATTTTAAAAAGTGATCTGTATTTGTTAAGTATAATTGCAAAAAAATCATCAGTTTTTTCAAAAAAACTGATGAAAATAATTAGGAACTGTCTCAAAGCAAATTATCAACTGAAAAACAGCAAACGATAAAGGTCGATTTGCACCCTGCAACACTTTAACCCCGCGATCACGCACTACGAAACACGGAACTCGCGACCCCGAATATCGAAAGTAACGCAGCAGTTGGGCGCTTATGAGACACCGCCCATTTATTTATGCGGGACTGATTGCATCTGAAGGACATACATCAGCGCAAGCTCCACAATCAGTGCAAAGCTCGGGATCAATTGCATAGATATCACCTTCTGAAATAGCGTCAACAGGGCATTCGTCAATACAAGAACCACAAGCAATACAATCTTCTGAAATTACGTAAGCCATAATTAAAAATTTTAAATGGTTTGATTTTAGATTTGCAAAAGTAGGTAATTTTTAAGTTCCAACAAAATATATCCGTATCTTTGCGTCGTTTTGCAATAATAAAAACCAATTGCCGTTTTAGATGAGTAATAAAATACGATGATGTCTAAAAAAAATCTTTGTACACTCGTTTTACTCTTCACATTAAAAGTTTTGTCGGCACAAGGAAACCTGACGGATTTGGATTATAAAATCTTTCGGCTTGGTTTTTCTTTGGGGACTAATTACATGCATTTAGACATCGAACATACTGAGTTTGAGCAAGACGGAAAAATTTATTATGCCCGGGTTTCTGATGTATTGCCGGGTTTTACGGTCGGACTGATAACTGATTTGCGTCTGCACCGTCACTTTAATTTCAGGGTAACGCCCTCTTTGTTGCTTGGGGAACGTCATCTCTACTTTAAAGCCTACGATTTTAATACCGACTCGTTTGAAGATGACCAAAAGGTAAATCTATTTTCATTACCCATTGACATCCCTGTTAATCTGAGATATAGTGCTGAAAGATATGGTAATTTTAAACCTTTTATTCAGGTTGGAGTCGGGACCTATTTCGATTTAGGAAGAGATGAGCAAACCGACGTCACCCTCAAATTGATTGATTATTACTATAGTGTCGGGTTCGGCTGTGATTTGTACTTCAGGTATTTTAAGCTGTCACCTGAGATGAAGTTTAATTTTGGCAGGCTGAATATGTTGTCCCCTAAACACATCACTGATGATACGGTTACAACTCTTAAATACACCAATGCCATTTCTAAAATACTGTCGCGGGTCATCGTGTTTTCTTTGAATATTGAATAAGCAAAATTGGGTGCATGAATATATTTTCTTTTAAACATATGGTTCTTTTGTTGTTGTGCGGGGTGATTGCTTTTACAGCGTGTGATGATGAGTTAAATATGAACGGATCGCCGAATGGGTTGACATTCTCAACGGATACATTGACTTTTGACACGGTCTTTACCACCATCGGTAGTACCACTTCTAAAGTGATGGTTTACAACAAACAAAACAAGGCTGTCAAAATCAATTTGATACATTTAGCCGGCGGTGCATCTTCTCCTTTTCGCATCAATGTGGACGGAGCAAAAGATGCTATTCATCAATTCCAGGATATTGTGCTGAAAGCCCGGGATTCTTTGTTTGTGTTTGTTGAAGTACATATCAATCCTAATAATGAAATTATGCCCGTGTTAGTGCAAGATTCTATTGTGTTCGATGTGGAAGGCAAAAATAGCAGGATTTTGTTGGAGGCTTATGGACAGGATGTTGAGATTGTCAGAAGTTTGATTATTGATAATGATACTACTTTGAATGCCGGAAAGCCTTATTTGGTGTATGACTCCATCACTGTCAGACCGGATGTTACGTTGACTTTGGCTGCAGGTACCAACATATATTATCGCAACAATGCGGGTTTGATAGTTTACGGAAACCTTCGGGCTGCAGGTTCATGGGAACAGCCAATTTATATGCAGGGCGATAGATTAGACAAAATACATTATGATTACCCTATACCGTATAAATACGTTGCCGGACAGTGGGGTGGGGTGTTCCTGTATTCCAAAAACGGTCATCATGTGCTGAATCATATTGACATCAGCTCGGGTACCGTAGGTTTGTATTTTTATAATGAAGATAAAAATGCAACTCCTTATCTTGAAATTAATAACAGCAGAATTCATAATTTCTTGATGTATAATCTCGTGGCTGTAAATGGAAATCTGTTGGTAACCAATTCAGAAATCACAAATTCAGGAAGTTATACGGTTTATTTGAATGGCGGTAAACATGATTTTTACCATTGTACCATCGCCAATTTGTTCAGTAAAAGTGCCGGAAGTCCCATTAGCCGTGATGAAACGCCTGCAGTCATGCTTATGGATTTGAATAAACAACTTCCGATGGAAACCATTTTTAAAAACTGTGTGATAACCGGTACGGCTAAAACTGAATTTACCATTGCCAGCAAGTTCAAGGATTTATATAAAGGTGATTTTCAGTATAACTATTTCAAACGCAAGGAAGATTCCCTGTTGATATATCAGCACAATCGTTGGTATCAGGAAGATGATTCGCTTGTTTTTGTAAGAGATAGGTATGATCATAAAGACGCTTTGTACTTCGATTTTACACCTGACTCCATTTCTCCAATTCGCGGGTTAGCAGATCCCACCATCTCTGAGCAATTTCCGTTAGACTTAAAAGGAAGAAGTAGATTAACCGACGGAGAACCGGATGCCGGCGCCTATGAATGGTATCCTACCACTGCGCAATAAATAAAATTATTCACATTTTTACGTTTTACTGTTTTTTAATAGGCGACAAACACTTGCTTATTTTTATCTTTGTAAGTTGGGTTTTGAAATCAAATCCGGGCACAACTATGTGTGTTCTATCTGTATAGGCATGATAGGATTATCATACGGGTTCTATATGACAAATAAAAACCAATTGTAATCATATGAAATTGTCACTGTTTTGTTTACTGAGCTTTTTGTGTTTAGGTGTGTATGCCTTTGAAAACGAAAATGTTTTCAGGGTGATGTGCTATAATGTAGAAAATTACTTTGATTGTGTAGATGATCCGGATACGAATGATGAGGAATATCTTCTTGGAGGAATACGTGGATGGAATCATACACGATATGTGGAGAAACAATATAATATAGCACGTGTTGTCGTTGCTGTAGGCGGATGGGAGCCTCCTGCCTTAGTGGGTTTGTGTGAAGTAGAGAGCCAAAAGGCTATGCATGATTTGGTAGTTTGGAGTCCTTTGAAAAATTTGCAATACAGGTTTGTGCATCATGAATCTCCAGATATCAGAGGTGTTGATGTGGCTTTGCTGTATCAGCCGAATGCATTTAAATTATTGCATGATGAGCCTATTCGAGTGACATTTACCGATGCACCTCATAGCACTACAAGAGATATCTTGTATGTGATGGGACAGTTGCTTAGCCGGGATACGTTGCATGTATTTGTCTGTCATTTTCCGTCACGCTTGGGAGGAGAGCTTGAGTCTGAAAGTAAGAGAGTGAATGCCGCACGCATTTTAAGGTATAAAGTGGATGAAATTTTTGAGCATGATGAAGATGCGAAAATTATCATTATGGGGGATTTCAATGATTATCCTGACAATAAAAGTATCTACGAAATTTTGCAGGCACAGGAGCCGCAAGCACCATTTTCATCTTCAACTTTATATAATTTGATGTATCCGATGCACCGAGAAGGAAAAGGGACGCACAAACATGAAGGTATATGGGGAGCGCTCGATCAGATAATTGTTTCGGGCAGTTTGTTGGATGACAGCTCCGCAACTTATACCACCCCATTGGATACACATATCCTTGAGGAAGATTTTTTATTGGAAGATGATGGGAAATTTTTTGGTAAAAAACCATTCAGAACTTATGTAGGAATGAAATACGTAGGCGGGTTTTCAGATCATTTACCCGTTTATGTTGATTTTTATTTAAAATTATAATTGATACTTAGGCGTTTATGGATGTTCAATTATTTATTCCTTTTGTGTGATAGGGCGTAGAGGAGGAGTCAAAAAAAAGTACGGGATGCTTTGTCAGGGACGATAATGTGATTGTTCGAGCATTTGCTGATAGTTATGATCATTCATCAACTCACTTAATCCAACATTTTTGTTGTTTTGCATATAACTTTTGACGATTTGCCATCCTATCCATACACCTAATCTTCCGGGTGAATCTGATGAAATTGGAGAGGTAAAGGGTGCCGGATGAATCAATTGGGTAATCAACAATTGCCTGGTTGAAAATAAATGTTTGTTTCCCAACATACTTGCCCATATTTGCTTTTCGTGGGTTTTGCACCAATCAATAGCTGTCGGTTCATATCCGATTAATAAGTTTTTGGGGGTATCAGGAAGAAAGGTTTCTTTCAGATACAGTATTTTACCTTCATACAGCATGTGACTTAACACATCGTCCTTTCCTTGAAAGGGGAAAATTTGATGCAGCCAAGTAGTTATTAAATCAGGTACTAACATCTCATACCGCATGTTTTGGATGAGGTATTCGTATGTAATATCAGGATACAAAGGATAATCAACTCCTAAATATAAATCGGTTCCTACTCCCAATATGGTATCGGCAACCAAAAACTGATGATTAAAACCGGATACAAAGAAATAAATATCAGGCAGTGGCTTGTCGGGGAAATAATGATGAAGATAGGAAAATGCTTCAGCAAGGTCTTGCTCGATGGGTTTCGTATTGTTGAATACGTCTTTTACTTTTTGATTGACTTGGCGAAAAACAGAATCATTCAAAAAATTGGTGATTTGAAACGCGTTGTTGGTACTATCTGTAAGCTGCATTAACAATACATCCCTTAAGAACAGGGAATAGAATCCGGGATATTTTTGCTCAAGCGCCTTGAGAGATGCTAAAGTGTTGCTAGTGTCAAGAGCAATAAAATCCACATCAAAGCGCTGAATTTCAACTTTAACCGGATGTTCAAACTTGCTGATATAGAATCTGTCTCGCTGCTTACAACCAATAAAAAGCAAGACTAACACCCATAAAATGATAGTAGATTTATTAGTTGTCATTTGTTGTTGAATTTGCAATAAAAAGTTTTTCTCCAAGGGATTTGGGGACTTTATTCATCTTTTTTTACTGCGTTCCCGCATCAACTTTTCCTGCTCCCTTTGCATCTTCTCCAATCTTTCCATGAAGCTGCTTTTCTTTTTGGTCGGTTGTTTTTTAGCATTGGCTGTTCTTTTGGCATGCAGTTCCGCCAGTAATTTTTCCTCATCTATGGTTGATCTGATGGCATAGGTTTGACCGATGGTAATCAGCGTAGAGATGAAATAATAATAGCTCAATCCGGAAGCATAGCTGTTGAATATAAACATAAACATGATGGGCATCAGGTACATCATCCATTTCATCATGCCGGAGCCCGGTTGGTCGGACGTGTTCGTATTTGCCATGTTCAACTTAGTAGATATCAAAGTGGTGATGGTCATCAACAAAGTAAATAAGCTGATGTGATTGCCGTAATATTTGGAAATGAAAGGAATGTAAACATCCCAACTCACGATGGCATCATAAGACGATAAATCTTTTGCCCACAAGAAGCTTTCTCCCCTCAACTCAATGGAAGAAGGAAAGAACATAAACATAGCAAACAAGATAGGCATTTGCAATAAGGTAGGCAGACATCCGCTGAAAGGACTTACACCGACTTTGTTGTACAATTCCATGGTTGCTTTTTGACGTTCTGCTGCTTTTTCAGGAGGAATACGCTCGTTGATTTCATCAATTTCAGGTTTCAAAACGCGCATTTTGGCGCTCGAAACATAGGATTTGTAAGTAAGTGGAAATAGCACGAGTTTGATGACTATGGTCATCAATAAGATGATGATACCAAAGTTGCTGATAAACGAGCTGAAGAAGTTGAACATGGGAATGATGGCAAAACGGTTGATCCAGCCAAAAATACCCCATCCTAAAGGCAATACTTCACGCAGTTTAAGCTTTTGATCCGAAGGCAAATCCTTGTCGTATGATGCTAAAGTTTTATATTTGTTGGGTCCTAAATAGAATTTGAAACTCATATCCTCATTGCTCGCCGGGTTATAATCCACCGTCATTTCAGCTTGGTATGATTTCATGTAGCCGCTCTCTTTAGATTCAATCTTACTGATAAGATGTGTGTTGGAAAAACTTTCCCCTGCTATTAATATCGAACTGAAATATTGATCTTTGAAAGCAATCCATTTTACCTTTCCGGTTAATTTTTTTTCGTCGTCTTTGGCTGCATTCATTTTTTCCATGTCATCAGTTAAATACTTGTAATTGAGTGTAGAGTATCGCTCCTCAAACTGACGACCTTTCTCTTGCTGACGAATTCTCGAATTCCAGTTCACAATCATATAATTGCTCCCTAAAGGCATGATGGTATTCATCTCGTGCGATCTGACCGTAAAATCAAGCATATAATCGTTTGCAGGAAGGGTGTAAACAAAATCGATATAAGCATTGGTTTCTGATTGCAATCTGAAAGTCATTTGCCGGTTTCCCTCGCTGTCTTCCGTAACTTCGGATACGGGATTAAAAAACAAGGAAGAAGTGGTGATGATATGATTGTTGCGCAATGCCATCGTAAACCCGAAGTTCGCATCATCTTGGTGGAAAAGTTCAACAGGCAGTGAATTTCGTGAAAGGTGCTCTTTTAGTTGGGCGGAGACTATCCTTCCTCCCTTGTTACTCAAAGTGATTTTTATCAAATCATTTTCAAGCACAAAAAGCTTTTCTTCTCCTGAGGCAGCCGATTTAAAATCGCCATATGCTTTTGAAGTTTCTTGCTCAGATGAGTCAATATGTTCCGCTGCATCGAAATCCGATACCTTTTGTGCATTACTCTCCCGTATAGCTTCTTGTAATTCCTGCTGTGCAATTCTTAAAGAATCCTGATAAGCTCTTTGACGTTCAATTTCTTCCTGGCTTGGGCGATTCAATATAGAAAAGGTTATTAATATAGCTGCAATAAGCACAAACCCAAGAATCGTATTTTTATCCATTGATATGTATTTTCTTTATTATTTAGTAATGATGGCTTCTATAAAGCTGATGAATAAAGGATGTGGATTAACGACGGTACTTCTGTATTCCGGATGAAACTGTACTCCAATATACCATTTCTTGTTTTTCAGTTCAATAATTTCCACCAAATTAGACTCTTCATTGTATCCACTGCAAATCATGCCTGCCTTTTCAAGAGCTTCTTTGTACTTGTTGTTAAATTCATAACGATGTCTGTGGCGCTCGTAGATGGAGGGACTATTGTAAATTTCAAAAGCTTTGGTACCGGGTAGAATACTACATTGATATGAACCCAGGCGCATACCACCTTTCAACTCCAGGATATTTTTCTGCTCATACATGATGTCGATGACATTATGGGCTGTCGTGGCATCCATCTCAGTGCTGTTGGCATCTTTTAAATCCAATACATTGCGTGCAAACTCAATGGCCATGGCTTGCATACCCAAACCGATACCGAGACAAGGAATATCGTTTTCACGGGCATATTGAAGTGCGCATATTTTACCTTCCACTCCGCGTGTGCCGAATCCGGGTGTAACTAAGATTCCATCCATTTTGGCAAGCTTTTTCTGGATATTTTCGTTATTCAGCTTATCGGAAAGAATCAATTCGAGCTTTAATTTTCTGTTGTTGTAAGCGGTTGCTTGAATCAGCGATTCAATAATAGATTTGTAGGCATCGGGGAGCTGTACGTACTTGCCGACTAAAGCGATGCGAACTTCTTCTTTGGCATTTTCGAGTCTGTCAACAAAATCAATCCATTTATCCATTTTTACAGGCGGAACCTGCGTTAGGTCATATCCTAATTTTTTCAAAGCCACCTCATCCAATTTTTCTTGCTGCATATTGAGCGGTACGCGATAAATAGAAGGTACATCAATGGATTGCATAACAGCGTGAGGTTCTACGTTGCAGAACAAAGCAACCTTCTTACGAATTTCAGTGTTGATGTTGTACTCGGTGCGTAAAATCAGAATATCAGGCTGAACACCCTGCTCTTGTAAAGTCTTGACGGAATGCTGCGTAGGCTTAGTCTTTAACTCGTTGGCAGCAGAGAGATAGGGAACATACGTAAGATGAATGATCAAGCTGTTTTTGCCTAATTCCCAACGCAACTGACGTACACTTTCAATATAAGGCAATGATTCAATATCGCCGACTGTTCCGCCGATTTCTGTAATGACAAAGTCAAATTCACCTTTACTGCCTAAAGATTTAATGTTGCGTTTGATTTCGTCTGTGATATGTGGTACTACTTGTACGGTTTTACCCAAATAGTCACCTCTACGCTCCTTATCAATTACGCTTTGGTAAATTCTGCCGGTAGTAACATTATTGGCTTTGCGTGTTTCCACTCCCAAGAACCGCTCGTAATGGCCTAAGTCCAAGTCGGCTTCATGCCCGTCAACAGTAACAAAACATTCCCCATGTTCATGAGGATTCAGCGTGCCAGAATTCACATTGATATAAGGATCCAATTTTTGATTGGTTACCCGAAACCCCCGCGCTTGTAAAAGTTTACCCAAAGAGGCGGCGATTATTCCTTTCCCCAAAGATGAGGTTACGCCACCGGTGACGAAAATGTACTTAGTTTTATCCACCTTAATTTTACTTAAAATTCATACGATTATAATTTGTTCTTTGTCGTATGGAACTCTTGATGAGCTAATGTAACCATTTAATAAATTTAGTTGTTTTTCGCGACTCGGCATAAACAGAACAAGTTCGGTTCTGCACTCACTGCTCAAAACATTCGCATAGGCGAAATAATTGATGAAATCAGTTCATCTTCGTTTCATATTTTAAGTTTGCAAATTTCGGTAAAAAAAACGAGATTTCCAAAGTTGGATGGTGAGAATACTCTTTGAGCTTATAAAAAAGCAAAAGCAGGAAAAATCTTTTAGGTTTTTCCTGCTTTTTGTTAGTCGTCAATATGATAATCCTTATTTAATACCCAATTTCTTTTTTACCAAAGGTGTCACATCCACTGCTTTGGGTGAATGATAGGCGATGGATTGGGTGCTCAAGTCAAATATATAAGTGTAATTATTCTCAGCTCCTACCTCAGCGGTGGCTTTAATGATTTTTTCACGTAATACATTGACAAGCTCCATTTGTTTTTGCTGTAATTCCTGACTGGCAGTTTGTTGGAAGGTGGAAATTCTGTTTTCTATATCCACAATTTCGCTCTGGCGCCTGGTTTTGATGGTTTCTGCCATGGTGGCAAGATTATCCTGAAACTCTTTTGCTTTGGCATAGTACTCTTCGTACATTTTTTCCAATTCTTTTTTGTACTGCTCGTTCAAGTCGGCAATTGTCTTTTCAACATCAGACAACTCAGGCATTACCTGAAAAATATCTTGTACGTTTACATAAGCTAATTTGTCTTGAGCCATTAGACTGAGAGGTAAAGCTAATAATACTATAAGTGCAATTCTTTTAATCATGTCAATTATTTTTTCTAAATTTTAAATTTGCGCAAAATTAATATATTATTTTGAATAACCCAATTTGATAAGAATCTCGTCACTTATGTCAATTTTAGGTGAACTAAAGATAATGTTCATGGCTGAACTTTTGTCTACAATCAGGCTATAATCTTTCTCTCTGCTGAGTTCTTGTATCACATTGTATATTTCATCTTGAATGGGTTTCATCAAACTTTGACGCTTTTTGAAAAGTTCACCTTCCGGACCGAAATATTCACGCTTCAATTCCTGGGCTTCTTTTTCTTTGGCGATAATTGCCTCTTCACGTTCTACTTTCATTTCATCTGAAAGAAACACCAATTCTGTTTGGTAGTTTTTATACATGTTTTGAACTTCCTGCATTTTTGCTTCCACTTCAGATTGCCATTTTTTTGAGATGATGTTCAGTTGTTCATTGGCTGTTTCATAGGATGGGATATTTTTCAGAATATACTCCATGTCAACAATTGCAAACTTTTGGGCACTCAAGGAACCAAGAATTCCTACAAAGAGACTGAGTATCAATATGTTTTTTCTCATAACTTAAAGGATTAATTGTTAGTAATTTTAAAAAGCCGGTGCCACTCTAACAAATTCCCTGCCGAAAATTATAATTCTTGTCCAAGTACGAAGTGGAACTGACTTCCGCCAATTTCGCCTCTGGTGTCTTTATCAAAACCGTAACCCCAATCTATACCCATCATGCCAAACATAGGCAAGAAAATACGAACTCCGACACCTGCTGATCTTTTCAAATCAAACGGACTGTAATCTATCATCCTGTTGAAGCTGTTACCGGCTTCCATGAAACCAAGCACATAGATAGTGGCGGATTGTTCTAAAGACAAGGGATATCGTAATTCCATCGTAAATTTGTTAAACAAATATCCTATCCGTGTATTGCGAGATATATCATAAGGAACCAACGATCCGGACTCATATCCGCGCATGGCAACATATTCAGTTCCATAACTGGTATATGCCGACATGCCGTCTCCACCCATATAATAGGTTTCATATGGAGAACGTGCATTTTTGTTATAGTGTCCCAAATAACCAAACATCAACCTGGTCATTAAAATCAGCTTTTCATCCGAAGTAAGCGGTGTAAATGTCTTACCGTTAAAAGTCCACTTGTGGTATTCTATAAATTTATAGCGTTCCTGATCGGTCATGGCAGGGTCAGCATAGTCTTTACCGTTAAAAGCAGAATAAGGAGGAGTTATTTTTAATCCTAAGCTAAAGGAAGATCCGCGGCGTGTGTAGATGGGATTAAAAATGGAATTTCTACTGATGGTCAGGTTCAAACTTAAATTGTTGAAATTGCCGTCTGTTAACGGAGGGAGATAACTCCAATTACTCAGCATGAAACGCTGGTATGATAATTCTGCATAGAGTGAAAAATAATCATCGGGCCAGTTTAATCTTTTTCCGTATCCTAACGATGCACCTAAGGTACGCATGTAGATTTCCGGATCCATTTCGTTCTGATACATGGTGGAATAGGCATTGCTGTAATCGTTATATCCGCCGTAGCCCCCATATCCTCCGTATCCATATCCATATCCTCCGTATCCATAGGGAGAATACATGTAATTTTGCATGCTTTCATAAAACCTTTTACTTACACCGGTTTGTGCAGCATAATAAATTGAAACAGATAAGGAGTTAGGTCGTTTTCCTCCTAACCAAGGCTCTATGAATGATGCGCTGACTGATGAGTAAGTCCGACCGCTCGTTCTGGCATTGATAGAAAATGTTTGTCCTTCGCCTTGCGGGACAATGCGATAGGTTTCCGGTTTGAATAAGTTCTGAATGGCGAAGTTTGTAAACTTCAATCCAAGGGTTCCTACTATACCCGTAGCCCCCCATCCGGCAGAAAACTCAATTTGATCGCTTCCTTTCGTTTCCAATTCATAAGTGATGTCAACCGTTCCATTTTCAGGGTCAGGCTGTATGTCAGGTCTGATTTTTTCAGGATCGAAATGCCCCATGCCGGCAAGTTCTCTGTAGGTTCTCATGATGTCCGATTGACTGTACAATTGGCCGGGTTTGGTGTAAAGTTCCCTTTTGATTACATGATCATATACCCGCGTGTTTCCGGTAATATTAACAGCGTTGATGGTGGCCTGCTTCCCTTCATAAACCCGCATTTCAAAGTCGATGGAGTCGTTTTCTATCAACACTTCTACAGGTTCAATGTCGGAGAAAAGATACCCTCTGTCCTGGTATAATTTGCTGACCGCTTCATTCTCATCAGTTTTCAACCGCTTCATCAGTTCTTTGTAGTTATACACATCGCCTTTCTGAATGTTTAAAACTTCATTCAGATATTCATAAGGATAGATCGTGTTTCCAACCCATTTGATGTTTCTGAAATAATATTTTTTGCCCTCATCTACGGTAAGGTGTACACTGACGTGTTTCTCATCAAAAGGAACAACACTGTCGGCAACGATATAGGCGTCCCTGTAGCCGATTTCGTTGTATTTTTCAATCAAAGCGACTTTGTCTTTTTCATATTCCTCTCGTACAAATTTCTTGGTTCTGAAAAAGTTACGCCAATTATTGTCATTGGTTTTTTTCATTACCCGATTAATTTGGTTGAAAGATAAAGCTTCATTGCCATGAATGATGATTTCTTTGACGCGGTTTTTTACTTTCTTGTCAACCTCAATGTCAACGATTACATGATTGGGCTGATTCGGATCGTCCCTTTGTAGAACATTGACTTCTACGTTCATGAACCCTTTTTCTTCCAGGTATTTTTTGATGACTAAGATGGCTCTGTCCGATATGTTGGGGGTGATTTGATTGCCTTCCACAATGCCTAATTTTGAACTCAGTTCGTCTATTTCCCCCTTTTTTAAGCCATGATAATTGATTTTCGATATTTGAGGGCGTTGTTTGAGGGCAATTTTAAGCCAAATCTTTCCGTTTTCTATTTTAGTGGCAAAAATCTTTACATCAGAGAATAAACCCTGTTTCCAAAAACGTTTCACTACATCTGAAATCACCTCTCCCGGTACGGTAATGACATCACCCACCGATAATCCGGAAAAACCAATCAATACAAAATCTTCATAGTTGTCGGCTCCTGTTACAGAAATTTCTGCAATTTCATATTTTTGTGGAGTAGCATTATAGTCAATCTCCGGAATAGTGATGGTGTCAGTTCCTTCTTCCTGACTGAAAACAGCCCAATTTCCTAAAAACAGGCTGAAAAATATGATGAGTAAAGATGAATATCTATATTGATGGGACATTTCTCTGCTGTTAATGTATTTTATTTACCAAAACGACGATCCCTGCTTTGGTAGCATACAATGGATTTGTAAAATTCTTCTTTGCGAAATGCGGGCCAGTGTTCGTCTGTGAAATACAATTCAGAATAAGCAATCTGCCACAATAGGAAATTACTTATTCTGATTTCTCCGCTTGTTCTGATTAATAAGTCAGGATCAGGTATGTCATGAGTAAGTAAATACGATGAGATTAATTCTTCGGAAACTTCGTCAGGTTTGATTTTTCCGGCACAAACATCTTGTGTGATTTTTTTTACGGCATGTTGAATTTCCCACCGGGAAGAATAGCTTAATGCAAGAATTAAAGTAAGCCCTGTGTTCGTTGATGTAGTATGGATACAATCCTCCAATTTTTCACGTACCTTTTGGGGTAAACGCTCCAAATCGCCAATGGCTTTGAGTTTGACATTGTTTTTTTGTAATCTTGCTGTCTCTTTTTCAATTGAGTCAATCAATAATTCCATTAATGCATTGACTTCTTCTAAGGGTCGCCCCCAGTTTTCAGTGGAAAAAACATACAAGGTAAGGTATTGAATGCCTAACTTTACGGCTTCTTCAGTAATCACATTGACCGAATCAACGCCATTCTTGTGACCAAAAAATCTAGGACGACCTTTATCTTTTGCCCAACGACCATTTCCATCCATGATAATGGCGATGTGTTGCGGAAGACGCGATAAATCAATCTTATCTTTATAGCTTGACATATACGAGATTTACTTATAATTAAAGCATTTACACTTTCTTCTGAATAAGCCGTAACTTAAGCCGATTGTGACAGTACCCAAATGATCATTATTTAAAATATTGCTGCCATTCATTCCCAAGAAATTATTTAATTCAGGGTGTCCTTCTATGTCATCAGCGAGCATCAACCTGTGTGTCCATTGTACATTCAGGTGTAGCCGTTCATATAACAAAAATTTGTACCCGACCCCGAGAGGGACACTGATGTTCAGCTTGTTTGAATTTCCATTATTCAGATGAACCAGTCCGGCTCCGGCAAAGAGATAAGCAGTATGATCACTGCTCTTCAACACATAATCGAGCTGGATATAATCAAAAAAATTAAAAGCAAAGGTAAAATCCAATGCATTTATATTTTGATTGATTGTGACATTGGGAGCTTCAATCTTTTGTTCGTAATCGCCCTTGATTGAAGTGCGATTGAAATCTGCTTGCAATGACATTCTCTGATTAAAAAGATATCTGAACAAAATACCGTAATCAGCTTGAAAATCAAAAGGCTTTGCTTTTACATCACCAAAAAAATAAGAAACACCTCCGTGAACTCCTACTTCAAGGGTGTATATCTCCTGTGCATACAGGTTGAAAGTCACCACCCACATCACCACCGTTAAGAAAAGACATCTAATTAATTTCAACATGATAAGAAATCATTCATTTTAAGTTGTGTAATCAGATATCTAACGGTATAATCATCAATTAATTATTTTTTGGTGCTGAAAAGCAGCAACAAAAGTAATGATTATCTTTCAATGTAGAAAAAATAGGAAGTCGGAAGCTTTTAAATTTAACAATTAATTGCAATCATTATTTATGTTGTGGGTTCAAAGTAGCGCAGAAGTGCGTTATCCTCATTGGAAGTCATGATTCTTTGAGCTTCAGGACTGTCGTCCTTTAATCCGCAAAGATGCAATATGCCATGTATGATGACCCGTAGGATTTCTTTTTCGAAGGTAATCCGGTATTTATCCGCATTGGCTTGAACCGTCTCCACACTGATAAAGATATCTCCGGAAATAATATTCTTTTTTGAGTAGTCGAATGTGATGATGTCGGTATAGTATTCATGTTGAAGATGTTCACGATTGATTTCCAATATTTTATCATCCGTGCAAAAAATAAAATTAATAATCCCAATTATCTTATCAAATTCTCTAACGGTACTTTTAATCCATCGGGTTACTTTTTTTTCATCCAATGCCGGCATAGACTTGTTGATGGTCTGAAAAAGTATCATATTCTTAGTTTGAGTCTGTTGATAATCAGTGTGTTCTTGGTTGCTGGTCGGTATCACTTTCAGAAAAAGAAAAGATATCCAATCAGAATGGCAGCAGTGATGCCTGCTAAGTCAGCTAACAGGCTACATCCGAGTGTATAGCGTGTTTTTTTGATGCCGACAGAACCGTAATATACGGCTAAGACATAAAAAGTAGTTTCCGTTGATCCTTGCACAATGCTCACCAATCGTCCTACAAACGAATCAGCCCCGTGCTGCGTCATCGCATCTATCATCATTCCTCTTGCTCCGCTTCCGCTCAAAGGTTTCATGAGTGCTGTGGGAAGTGCATGAACGAATTCTGTATCCAAACCAAGCATTGCCACAAATTTGCCAATCCCGTCAACGATAAAATCCATGGCACCGGAAGCCCTGAACACTCCAATAGCCAATAAAATAGCGATGAGGTAGGGGATGATGCCGACAGCCACTTGAAAGCCATCTTTAGCACCTTCAATAAAAGATTCATATACATTGACCTTGCGGAAAGCCGCTAATACGACAAAGCTGATGATGACGGAGAATAAGATAAATGCAGCCGCTAAGTTTGAATATACGGCCAATTGATCTTTCGGTAAACGCATGAGAAAGAAAATCAATCCGGCCACCACTATCATAAACCCAAGTAAAGTCAGCAGTATGGTTCTATTGAGGAGGTTGATTTTCTGCATGACGGCGACACTTAAAAATCCTACCAATGTTGAGAAGAAAGTTGCCAATAATATGGGCAGAAATATATCGGTGGGATTGGCTGCTCCCAACTGTGCACGATATACCATGATGGTAATCGGAATGATGGTTAAGCCGGAAGAGTTCAATACAAGAAACATAATCATTGGATTGGATGCCCGATCCTTTTTGGGATTGATCTCTTGCAATTCTTTCATAGCCTTCAATCCCATAGGGGTAGCTGCATTATCCAATCCCAACATATTGGCGGAAATATTCATAAAAATACTCCCCATTGCAGGATGGTCTTTGGGAATATCGGGAAAAATTTTCGAGAAAAAAGGACCGACTAATCTTGAGAAAGCTTTGATAATACCGCCATTCTCTCCGATTTTCATGATGCCCAACCACAAAGCCAACACGCCGGTAAGACCAAGAGAGATTTCAAAACCGGTTTTAGCTGAATCGAAAGTGGCATTCATGATATCTGAAAAGATTTGGGTATTCCCAAAAAGGAAAGCTTGGAAACAAGTTACAATGAAAGCTATCAGCAAAAAACCAATCCAAATGTAATTTAGAATCATGTTAAAGCGTTTGGGGTGTGTGATAAAAACGATACAAAGTAAATGAAAAAATATTAATAATCATGAAGAAGTCCCTAAATTGACATGTTTAAAGCGTTATTTGCCGTTTTTTAAATTAAACCTTTGCTTGTTTTTTTAGTCACAAGAAGTATTGTTTAATGTTTAGTGTTTAGTGTTTAATGTTGAACTAAGAACGAAAAACGATGAACGAAGAACGAAGAACGAAAAACGTAACCCGTTAACTTCCCTAACTTCTTATAACTTCATTAACTTCCAAACTACTAACTACTTCCCTAACTTTCCAACTTCAATGAAAACATGAACAAAAAAATATTTTTTTCGCTTTTTTTACTGACTGTCAGCATGGGTCTTTTGGCTCAACGGTCTATTCAATCTACTGTTTTTGAGGAAAGTAGCGGTATGCCGTTGGAGATGGTTACGGTAAGGCTGTTAAATGTTGCTGATTCCACCTTGGTTCAGGGTGCACAAACCAATGCAAACGGTTGGTTTAACCTTTCACGTGTTCGACCCGGGAAATATATTTTGATTGTTAGCTCCGTAGGTTATATTGATTATACTGAAATTGTTGAAATGCAGCGAAGGGATATCATTTTAAAGAATATCAAGTTAAAGGAAAATGTGCAGGCTTTGGAAGAGTTAGAGGTGCGTGGAACGGCGGCTCAGTTGGTGGTACGGGGTGATACCATTGAATACAATGCGACTGCTTTTAAAGTGGCGGAGAATGCTATGGTAGAAGATCTGATGAAGAGACTTCCCGGTGTGGAGATTGCGTCGGATGGTAAAATTACTATAAATGGACAGGAAATCAATAAGATACGGGTTGATGGGAAAAAGTTTTTTGACGGAGATATTGAGATGGCAACCAAAAATTTGCCTGCTGAGATGATTGATAAAATTCAGGTCTTGGAGCAAAAGTCTGAGATGGCACAATTAACGGGTTTTGAAGATGATGAAACGGAAAGGATCATCAACCTGACCACCAAACCTAATCGCAGAAAGGGTGTGTTTGGAAATGTAGTAGGAGGTATCGGCTTGGATACGGAAAATCTGATTCGCTACGATGCCAATACCAATATCAATTTTATGTCCGGTGAATCCCAAACATCTGTCGTAGCCGGGGCCAATAATGTCAATACTTCTCGCAGTCGCCGTGGCATGGGAGGCTGGGGAGGAGGTAACGGTATTACTCAAACTCAGAATTTTGGAATTAACAACAATTCTATTTTAAGTGAAAGTTTTAAAATTGGAGGCGATGGTTCTTTCAATCACTCTAATAATTTAAGTGAAGTGAACAGCACCAAAGAGAGTTATTTGCGGGGTTCAATTTTTAACGACTCTACGTTTAATACTTCATTCAATGACAGGTATGCGGCAAGCCTCAGGTTAGAAGCAGAATGGAAGCCGGACTCATTGACGACACTTATTATCCAACCACGTATCAACTATAATCAAGGTACGTCAAGCAGTTCACGTGATTACATCTACTTGCAAGATGAGGATACGACCAGTTATGGAGGTTCTCAAAATGCCGGTTACAACAACAGTCTTTCCGCCGGAGCCAGATTAATAGCTAGTCGTAAGTTTGCTTCTAAACCCGGCAGAACATTGACTGCTAATTTCAATTCGGGATTTTCTCAGAATGATAGTCACAGCTTTAATTTTTCGAATAAGATAACAGCCGATTCTACCAGGGTCATCAATCAATACACACATAATACATCCGGAAATATTAATTTTGATACACGTATATCTTTTGTTGAACCTCTTTGGAACAGAAAGAACATGCTGGAAGCTGTTCTTGCTTTTAGCACCAATTCTCAAAAAAGCAATAAAGATCAGTTTGCTTCGACAGATACTACTTCTTTTTCCAGAAAAGATGCTGAAGAATATACAGACACGGTTGCAGATTACAGCAACAAATTTAGTAATAAGTTTTTCAGAGAAACTTTAGAGATGAATTATCGTTATGCCGATACCAATTATTCGCTGACTTTGGGTGTGAGAGCCGAACCTTCCCAAACATACAGTGAGACAGTTTACGGCAATGGAGTCACACGTGATGTATCTAATGAAGTATTTAATTTTGCTCCCAATGGTCGCTTCCAATACAATTTTGGAAGGAAAGAGTTTTTACGCTTCGACTATAGGGGAAACACCCGACAACCCAGTGTAAATCAAATGCAACCTGTAAAAAACAATGATGATTTGATGCGGGAAACGGTTGGAAACCCCAGTTTGAATCCCTCTTTTACTAATGATATGAGGTTGATGTACAGTACATTCAATGATTCTACATTTTCTTCTTTCAGTACATGGATATCGGGGAATTTTACAAAAGATCAGTTGGTGACCAACAGAATTTATGACAGTTCAGGTAAGCAATATACGCAAACGGTTAATTCGGACAAGATACCTCTTTCGTTCAATGGGAATGTGATGTTTAATACGCCCATCATTCAGAAACGTTTGCATTTTAATACCAGCACCAATTTGGGCTATAACAATAGTTATGGTTATACTTCCAAAGGGGTTAATCTCGATAATATTGATGTTGAAAATTTAATCTTGGGAGATTTAAGCTACACACGTCGTTACAGTGCTCAAGAACAGTTGTCGCTTACTTTTACACACGATGTGGTTGAGGCAGGTGTGCGTGGTAATATACGGTATTCTAATTCCTTGAATAATTTAAGCAACAGGTTGACAGAAACTTATGATTGGTCTGTAAGAGGGAATGTAGTGTTGCGATTGCCTTTTGATATTACCATCAATAGCGACATCAACTATTCGAACAGATATGGTTATTCAAACTTTGATCAATCTGAAGTGATTTGGAATGCATCCATTGATAAATCTTTATTTAAAAACAATGGGGTTTTATCTCTTAGGTGGTTTGATATTCTGCGTCAACAATTAAATATCAGACAATCCGTTGGGGATAATTCAGTTTCAGTCTCCAAGTACAACACCCTCACTTCTTATTTTATGATTAGCTTTAGTTACAGGATCAGGTCATTTGGCGGAAGATCTTCCCGTCAGGGTGATGGTCCGGGATTCGGTAGAGGAGGATGGGAAGGTGGTATGCGTGAAGGTGGTGGCATGCGCGGTGGCGGAGGACCTCCTCCAGGACCTATGTTTTAAGATGAAATCTTACTGAAAATTCAATCTTCTTGTTTTGTTGTAGCACTGTCATTGAAAATCGTCAATTGACGATTAAATACTTCATCAAGAGAAATTTGAAAAGTTTCGGTATGTGAAATACCTTTGATTTTGGTGATCTTATCAACTAAAATTTGAAGTAAGTGCCGGTTGTCGCGTGCGTATATCTTTACGAACAACGGATATTTCCCTGTTGAATAGTGACATTCAACAATTTCCGGTATCTTTTTTAATTCGTCGGCAATGGTAGCAAATACTTTGATATCGGACAGAGAAATACCGATAAAAGCACAAGTTTGATATCCTACTTTATAATTATCAATGATAAATTCCGACCCTTTGATAATGCCATTGGATCTTAATTTTTGAATGCGTTGGTGAATGGCAGCACCTGATACATTACACTCACGGGCAACCTCTAAAAAGGGGATGCGGGCATCCTGAACTATCATTTGTAGGATTTTCTTGTCTAAATCATCAATTTGATATTTTTCCATGGATGGTGTGTTTGTTGATTGCAAATATAAAATAAAAATTTGAATTTTACCTGTATTTTCCGGAAGTTAGGTCAGACATCATACTTAAATAGCTGTGATAGCGAGATGTGCTGATCTGATGATTTTTGACAGCTTCCAAAACAGCACAATCAGGTTCATTGATATGGATGCAATTCGTAAAACGACATTTTTTTGATGTTTTGAATATTTCTTTAAAATAATGACTGATTTCATCTTCTTCCATGTCAATAGTCCCAAACCCCTTGATACCAGGCGTATCAATAAGCTGACCCCCGTTCTCTAGCCAGTACATTTCAGAAAATGTGGTGGTGTGAACTCCCCGATTGTGATAGTACGATATTTCGGCTGTATTAGCAAGAGGCTCGGGTAAAAGAGAATTGATCAGGGTAGATTTCCCTACACCTGAATTGCCCGAAACCAAAGTAGTTTCACCTTTCAGAAACTCTTTGATGTTACGCAAAGAATCCGTATCTATGGCAGATACCATAAAGGTAGGGTAGCCTATGGTCTCATAAAGCGTTTGCAAGGCTTTCGCATATTCCAGTTCTTCCTCATTATACAAATCGATTTTGTTGATGATTAGGCAAGCAGGAACACTGTAAGCTTCCGCAGAAGCAATGAAACGATCAATAAAGACAGTTGATGTTTCAGGGTAGTTAACAGTAACAATCAAAATGACCAAATCCAAGTTAGCAGCAAGAATATGTGAATGCTTGGATAGATTTGAGGAGCGACGGATAATGTAATTTTTTCTGTCGTGTATTTCATGGATGGTTCCAATATTATCATCGGAAAGTGTAAATTCGACATAGTCTCCTACGGCAATGGGGTTGGTGCTTCTGATTCCCTTTAACCTGAGGTTTCCTTTGATCTTGCAATCGTAAAAATCTCCGTTCTCAGTTTTGACTTGATACCAACTTCCTGTGTTTTTGACAACCAATCCTTTCATGCTCATTATTAATTAGTTTGTTCCACGCTGAATGAAAGCTCGTCAATTAATAAAGCGATATCATCGCCATTGATACCATTGGCAATCAGGTGTTTTTTGTCGTCAAGTATTTGATCGATAATTAATTGCAGGTTGTCAGCTTGTTGCTCAATGCTTTGCAGGTAAAATCGGACAGCACCCGCTCTGTCATGTTTACAAAAGGCAATATGACCGGCATTGATTAAATCAATTGCATGAGGCTGTGCCGATAAAATTTTCTCCATATAATAATCAGCCTGGTGGATGTTGGCAGAAAGAAAAGCACAGCGACTAATAGCTCTCCAAAGATTTTCATTTTCCGGATTTTTCTTTTCAATATCCGCATAAACCTGTAGGGCTGCTTTGTACTTTTCAAGTTGTATCAAACAATTGGCAATCTGCATGTTGGTGTTGAATTCTCCTGGTTTTAGAAAGTCTGCATGTTGGTAAGAATCCAGGGCTTTTTCATAATCTCCTGACAAACGGTGACAGATGGCTATTTTTTTTACTGTCCACAGATCATCCGGCAAAATTAAATCTGCTTTGATATAAGCATTTAAAGCCTGGTTGATTTGTGCATTTTTTTGATATGAAAAGCCGATTTTCTGATACAAAGCAGCAGAGGGTTCTTGTTCTTGAATCAATTCCTCGTAAACCTCAATGGCTTGTACATATAATTTTTTGGTGAAATAATATTCTGCTGCCTGGAGTTTGATGTCACTTCCGGAAGCTAACACATCAAAGAAAGTAGTTTTATGTATGTTTAATGATAATTTAAACATATCGTTAAAATCCTGATGGCGGGGATGAAGTC
This sequence comes from Bacteroidetes bacterium ADurb.Bin174, assembly GCA_002070265.1. Classification (GTDB taxonomy): domain Bacteria; phylum Bacteroidota; class Bacteroidia; order Bacteroidales; family Paludibacteraceae; genus Paludibacter. The sequence goes on from MWCX01000043.1 coordinate 73,422, forward strand.
TGAAAAACCGAAATAAGTCTTGTATGTATTGTCTTGCGATGCTTCTGGCTGCCAGATCAGGATTGAGCATGGTTTCGTCTTTGCTGATTTCTTCCAGTTGTTTTGCTTCTGCTTTAAAGGACTTGCTCATCATGGAGCGTTGACCGGCAGGCATTTGTAAAGCACTCAAGCAAAATGAATATTTGTCTGAGTTGCAAATAATATTGTTTTTTAAAAATGCAGCAACCAAACTTTGGTCTTGCTGCTGAAATAAGTCTTGAACAGCAGAAAAGTCCGGATCGAAATGTAAAAACCAGTGAGCAGTTTCATTGAAAAAGGGAAAACTTTTCAGCATCGAAAAAGTACTCATGTACACATCAGCTCCCTCCATCTGTAATTCCGTCAGTTCTTGCAGCTTATCAGCTATTCCGCTTTGCTCAAGGATTTCGCTCCATTCCGGATTCTCTTCATCCCAATCGTCCGACTTGAACATTTTTTCTTCTTCTATTTTATTCCTGATGATGGGGCTGATTTTCATCATCTCCGGAAGAATTTCTTCTTGCATCTTTTTGGTGATGCGATCGGTGTCTGTTGTCCCGATAATCAGTAAAATGATGTTTTTTAAGTTTTCAGCAATGGTAGTATGGTCCACCAGAATGACCAGGCGATTTCTGATAGAAGGATAAAAATGCAGGAAATCATTGTATTTAGTGAGAATGAAGCACAAACCCACCAAAGCCCGTTGTCTGACTTGCATATCTTTGTGTTGGCAAGCATCCAACAATAACATCATTTTTTCTTCATCAAACATTCTCCAGATATTCAGGCTTAAAGAGGATACAATCAGACTTTGTTCTATACTTGCCGGATAAGCCTCGTCAATCATGAGTTTGAAAACTTTCTTTTCTTCCGACCGAATATGCGTGCTTAACCAAAATATTGCAAATAGGTCAATTAGGAGTTTCTCATAATTGCTTCGGATTCTTTGTTTTTCATTTTCAGTATCGACTTCGGCTGCTTTTAAAATGGATTGTTGGTTGTGAAAGTAAACAAAAGAATCATATAGGTCGGAGACAGAACTGAAATGCAATTTATGAGGAAAATATCTTTTCTGTGTATATTCAAATGTGTTGTCTGTACGCATCATAAGTTCTTCACGTACCAAAGCATTCAGATTGATTAATCTGCTAATCAGCTTATTGTAAACACTCTTGCGATCCGGATCGTCAACACCGTCAATGAAGTATTGGAGCATATATCGATAGTTTCGAAGCAGGTCTTCAAACTCATCGGTCAACTCACCCCACTGCAGTTCAGCAACGAGCAGGCGTGTTTTGTCAAAAGCTAACTTCAGCTTTCCTGCTAAAAGCAGATTGATAACGGATTTGTAAGTGCTGTCAATTTGTGATGAGGTCATGTGTGAAAGTTTTTAACCCATTTTACTGATTCTTATTAGTTTTTCTTCGTCAATAATTTTTAATTTTCGCCCGTCCATGGCAATTATTTGCTCGTTGGCAAAATTGGATAAGGTGCGAATCGCATTGGAAGTAGTCATATTGGACAAATTGGCCAAATCTTCGCGTGCCAGATAGATGCTGATGGTTGCGCCGTCAGCTTCCACTCCATAGTTTTTCTTGAGTGTCAGTAAGGCTTCTGCCAGTCGCCCACGGATGTGCTTTTGTGTTAAATTCACTATCCGCGCATCTGACACCCCCAGATCACATGCAAGTTCTTCCAGGAACCGATAACAAAACGCATTATTGTGTTTCAGGATGGAAATGAAAATATCGGCTTTAATCATAAAAATGGTGGAAGGCTCAACAGCTGATACATTCGTGTTGTGCGGTTGGTTAGTGATGATGGCGCGATAACCGAAATGCTCACCCGGTTTAAGCATACGAATGATTTGAGCACGACTTCCCACTCCTTCTTTGAAGACCTTAACTTTTCCCGATTCCAGTATCATCATGTGGGTTGGAGTATCCCCCTCACAATGAATTAGTTCGTTTTTTTTAAACCGATGAACAGTATGATTGTTTCGTAAAAACTGCCTTTCATCAGGCGTTAAAACATCCCAAACGGTCATAACTTTATCAATCGGTCTGGGAGTTGAAATTGTCTTTTTAGCCATGAGTTAAAAGAAAGTATGTTAAATAACAATGTTTTAAAGCACAAATTTACATAATATTCTAAAATAAACAATTGTTGCTTGTTTTTTGATTTGTCAGTTGGTTGAGGATGAGTTTGTTTTTGATCTTTTAGCTAGATACAATCGACAGCCATCCACATTCTCCAATATTTTTTGTAATTTTGCGGCTCAAAATCAGTTTAGTAATTTTTTATATGCAATTCAACGAATATTCTCAATTCAATCTTTCTGACATCAATAAGGAAATTTTGGATTTTTGGAAAGGAAACGACATTTTTCATAAGAGTATTTCAACACGCGAAGGCAAACCTTCTTTTGTGTTTTACGAGGGACCGCCTTCTGCCAACGGCATGCCGGGTATTCACCACGTAATTTCGCGTTCCATCAAAGATATTTTTTGTCGCTATAAAACCATGCAGGGATTTCAGGTGAAAAGAAAAGCCGGTTGGGATACGCATGGTTTGCCGGTTGAATTGGGCGTTGAAAAAGCTTTGGGCATTACCAAAGAAGATATTGGCAAAAAGATTTCTGTGGAGGAATATAATGCTGCCTGTCGCCAGGATGTGATGAAATACACCAAAGAATGGGAAGATTTGACCGAAAAAATGGGTTATTGGGTGGATATGGATAATCCGTATATCACTTATGACAATCGCTATATAGAAACTTTGTGGTGGTTGCTGAAACAATTATACGACCAGGACTTACTTTATAAAGGTTATACCATCCAGCCTTATTCTCCGGCTGCAGGTACCGGATTAAGTACACATGAACTAAACCAGCCGGGTTGCTATCGCGATGTAAAAGACACGACTTGTGTAGCTCAATTTAAGGTAGTTGATGTGGAAAATTTACCTTTTGCACCCACCAATAAGGATTGCTATTTCCTGGCATGGACTACTACTCCGTGGACTTTGCCATCCAATACTGCTTTATGTGTTGGTCCAAATATCCGATACGTATTGGTCAATACTTTCAATCCTTATACGGAAGAAGCTGTTTCATTGATATTGGCGAAGGATCTGTTGCCCGCACATTTCAATATGAAAGATGCTAAATTGCAATTAAGCGACTATGTAAAAGGTAAAAATTTACCTTTTGAGATAGTAGGAGAATGTTCAGGTAAGGACTTAATCGACATTCAATACGAGCAACTGATTCCTTGGATGAATCCGGGCGAAGATGCTTTTAGGGTAATCAGCGGTGATTTTGTGACCACTGAAGACGGTACAGGTATCGTACATATTGCACCGACTTTTGGAGCAGATGACGACCGTGTTGCTAAACAAAACGGTATTCCACCCATGCTTTTGACCGACAAAGACGGAAACAACCAACCTATGGTAGATCGTACCGGCAAGTTCTATCGGCTGGAAGATTTATCGCCTGATTATATCAAAAATAGCGTAAATGTTGATTTATATAAGTCATTTGCCGGAAAGTATGTGAAAAATGAATATTTAAATGACGATACAGCTTCATCTGAAGAAACCTTGGATGTTGAAATTTGTGTGATGCTCAAACAACAAGGTCTTGCCTTCAAAATAGAGAAGTACGTACACAATTATCCGCATTGCTGGCGTACCGATAAACCTGTACTGTATTATCCTTTAGACAGTTGGTTTATCAAAACAACTGCTCGTCGTGAGGAAATGATGGCATTGAACGACACCATCAACTGGAAACCGCAATCTACCGGTACCGGTCGCTTCGGCAAATGGCTGGAAAACTTGCAGGATTGGAATTTAAGTCGCAGTCGCTATTGGGGTACTCCCCTGCCTATCTGGCGTACAGAAGACGGATTGGAAGAAATTTGTATCGGGTCTGTGGCAGAGTTGATGCAAGAAATTGAAAAATCTATTCAGGTAGGATTCATGGCCGAAAACCCCTTTAAAAAGTTCAAACCGGGTGTTTACACTGCTGAAAACTATTCGGTTGAAAATATAGACTTGCACCGACCCTTTGTGGACCATATCATATTGGTATCTCCGTCCGGCAAGCCGATGATGCGTGAGTTGGATTTGATAGATGTTTGGTTTGACTCGGGCGCCATGCCTTATGCCCAATTACATTATCCTTTTGAAAATAAGAAACTCGTAGAATCCGGAGGGTTTTTCCCAGCTGATTTCATTTCCGAGGGTGTAGATCAGACGCGCGGTTGGTTTTTTACTTTGCATGCCATCAGTACAATGGTGAGAAATTCAGTTGCTTTTAAAAGTGTGATTTCTCACGGCTTGGTATTGGATAAAAACGGCAATAAAATGTCGAAGCGATTGGGCAATGCCGTTGATCCGTTCTCAACCATTGAAGAGTACGGCTCTGACCCATTGCGTTGGTATATGATGACCAATGCATCTCCCTGGGATAATTTAAAATTTGATGTAGAAGGTATTGAGGAGGTAAGAAGAAAATTCTTCGGAACGCTCTACAATACCTATTCTTTCTTTGCTCTATATGCCAATGTAGATAAATTTACTTTTGCAGAAGAGGAAGTTCCCCTGGCAGACCGACCGGAAATTGATCGTTGGATTATTTCTTTACTGAATAGTTTGGTGAAAGATGTAACCGAATTTTATGACAATTACGAACCGGCAAGGGCAGGCAGGGCTATCGCCGATTTTGTAGGAGAAAATTTGAGCAACTGGTATGTTCGTCTGAACCGCAAACGCTACTGGGGCGGCGAATACAATCGGGATAAGATTGCTGCTTATCAAACCCTATACACTTGTTTGGAAACGGTTGCAAAGTTGATGGCGCCTATTGCTCCTTTCTATGCTGACCGCTTGTTTCTGGACTTAAACAAAGTCAGTAGCAAAGACAAATCCGAATCGGTACATTTGGCACAATTCCCGGTATTCAACGAACAAGTTATTGATAGTAATTTAGAAGCCTGTATGCAGTTAGCCCAGCAGATTTCCTCCATGATCCTGGCTGCTCGTAAAAAGGCAGAGAAAAAAGTCCGCCAACCCCTTTCAAAAGCTGTTGTTCCGGCTCCTGATGAGATAACCTATAACCAAATAATTTATATTGCAGATTTAATTAAAGCTGAAGTCAATATCAAGAAATTGGAAGTGTTACCTGCCGATGCAGACATGGAAGGTTTGGTAAAGAGAGTCAAACCCAACTTCAAAACCTTAGGAAAGAAGTATGGAAAGTTGATGAAAGATATCGCTGCTGTTGTAAATAAATTCGGAAAAGCTGAAATTAGCACCATTGAAAAGTCCGGAAAATTCGACTTAGTCATTGGTGATGAAAAGGTTGAAATATTGGCGGATGATGTGGAGATTTTCACGGAAGATATGCCCGGATGGTTGGTTACCAATGACGGCAAACTAACTGTTGCATTAGATATTACCGTTACAGATGATTTGTTACGCGAAGGAATTGCTCGTGAATTGGTCAACCGCATCCAGAATTTGCGCAAATCATCAGGTTTTGAGATTACGGACAAAATCAAGATTGAGATTGTTAAACATGATGCAATCAATGAGGCTGTGGAAAATTTTGGTGAGTATATCGCCTCTCAAACCTTAGCATCTTCCATCCGATTGGTTGACTCAATAGATTCTCCGGTTGAACTTGACCTCGAAGATTATTTGATTAATATTAAAATTGAAAAAATCTGACTGTAAATGGGATTCCTTACTTCATTCCTGTTGCTTCTTTTTTTTATTGCAATTTTTATTGTGATAGTGGCTGTCGGATTTTTGCGTTCAATTTTTAGATTTGGCGGGAAAAACAATACTTTTAAACGTCGTCGAGACCATACTCAAAGTGAACAAAACGTTCACCATACCAGCCCATTCCGAAAAAAATCACAAAAAATCATTCAAAAAGACGAGGGAGAATATGTTGATTTTGAAGAAATTGAATAGCATGGATTCTCTTTACAGCACAAATTCAACTTCTTTAAAATAAAATGTTAAACGTTGTTTCTCAGTATCTTCAAGTATCAATTTACCATCGGTGTCAATTTGAATAATACGTGCGTAAAAGGTAAAATTTGACGTTTTGAATGGATGATATCCGATATTTCTGTAGAGATGTAACACATATTTTTGTCTGATATCGTCGGGTGTAAGCTGACAAATCTCTAAAATAGAAGACCTTACTTCGTGTATTAGTTGCTTTATTTCAAATGTCTTTCCCATTATTTGCCGGAGCGAAACCGGATTTGGGGCTCCAGAAGTGAATACTTCCTGATTGATGTTTAACCCGATGCCGCAAATAGAAGTTTGGATATTCCTGCCTTGCAAGGTGTTTTCTATCAAAATGCCGCCTATCTTTTGGTTTTTCCAGTAAATATCATTGGGCCATTTGATGGTAAAATATTTTGAATTTTCGTCATCAGTCTGGGCACGTAAAACGTACAAAATACCTAAAGACACCATCTGGGATACTAGAAAAAATTCGGAAGCATCAATTTGTTGAGGACGCAGCAATAGGGAAAATAGTAAATTTTTATCTTTTGCCGACTCCCAGGTATTGCTGCCTTGTCCCTTTCCTGCAGATTGAAACCCGGCATGTACAACAAAGCCATTCGGTAAGGCTTCAGACTGCAACATCTCCTTCATCAACACATTAGTTGAAGTAGTTTCGGCTATATAAAAATAATGTTCATTCATTGAGTTTAGCTAATAGGGGTCCACATCACAGCTAATTCTAACACTTTTGAATTCCGGTTGAGCGTTCAATTTTGACAAAATATCCAACATGGTCGTTCGGGCGGCTTTTACTGATGCAGCCGTTTCAAACTTGAACAAGATCTGCCTGATGTATTGATTTTGCACCCGTGCAATGAGAGGAGCAGCCGGTCCCAATACCCTACTCCCAAAAGCAGTTCGCAAGGTGGCTGCCAATTCATTAGCTGCCTGGTCGATGACTTTAAAATCTCTGTGCTTGAGGGTAATTTGTATCATCCGATAGAAAGGCGGATATTGAAACGATGCCCTTTCCTGTATTTGCAAATCAAACATTGCCTGATAATCATGGTGAACTACTTGTTGAATAACCGAATTGTCAGGTGAATAGGTTTGTATAACGACCAAACCTTTTTTATGTTTTCTTCCGGCACGTCCGCTTACCTGTGCCATCAACTGAAAAGCCCTTTCGTAAGATCTGAAATCAGGAAAACTCAGTAAATTATCTGCATTCAGGATGCCCACCAGACTTACTTTTTCAAAATCAAGTCCTTTGGTGACCATTTGGGTACCAATTAAAATATCAACTTGCCGGCGTTCCATGGCCGAAATAATTCTCGCATAGCCTTTTTTGGACCGGGTTGTGTCTAAATCCATACGCATCACACGCGCATCCGGAAAAAACTGCTTGATTTCTTCTTCTATTTTTTCAGTTCCGAAGCCGCGTGTCCGTAAATCGGGAGCTTTACAAGAGGGACAATCCTGCGGTAGGCGTTCAACATATCCACAATAATGACAGTTTAAGGTATTAGCAGCAGCGTGCAGCGTCAGACTGACATCACAATTTTTACACTTAGGGACGTACGCACAGGCTTTACATTCAACAAAAGGGGCATATCCTCTTCGGTTTTGAAACAAAATAACTTGCTCCTGCTGTTGCAATGCCAAATTAATTTTTTCAATCAATACATCAGAAAAATGACCTTCATATTGTTTTTTTCGATACGCTTCTTTCATATCAACCACCAATATTTCAGGCAACTGCATCTCTTCATACCGCTCGTGCAACTCCACCAATCCGTATTTGCCGATTTTAGCATTGTGATAACTTTCAATGGAAGGCGTGGCAGTACCCAGCAATGTTTTGGCTCCGTGCAAAGATGCCAGTACGATGGCCGCATTTCTTGCATGATAGCGTGGAGCAGGGTCATATTGTTTGAAACTTGGCTCATGTTCTTCATCCACAATGATTAACCCAAGCTTTCTGAACGGAAGAAAGACGGAAGATCGAACCCCTAATATCACTTCGTAAGATTCGTCGTGCAACACATTATTCCATATTTCAACCCTTTCGGCATCGGAAAATTTTGAGTGATAAACGCCCAACTTATTACCGAATACCCGTCTCAAACGGGTGGTCAGTTGAGCAGTCAGTGCAATTTCAGGTGCGAGGTACAGCACTTGTTTACCCTCTGCCAATACTTTTTCTATCAGATGAATATATATTTCCGTCTTACCGGAAGATGTAACCCCATGCAACAAAACAACCTGCTTATCATTGAACTGTTTCTCAATTTCTTGCATGGCTTTTTGCTGCGAGGCATTCAGCGGATAAGCATTTTCCCTTTCTAAATCAGATTCTTTTAAACGTCCGACTTCTTGTTGAAAAATTTCAAATATTCCTTTATCAACCAAGCCGTTGAGAGCGGAGGGACTGAATCTGTTTTTAACTCCTAATAATTGTTTTTTCGGAACGGGATGAATGGATTTAGTCTTTGTAAATTCTGAAATTTCCAAGTAGCGAATGAGTAACTCCAACTGTTTAGGTGCTCTTAAAAGTTTATCCATCCATTGAAGCAACTTGTTTTCATCCGCCAACGAAGCTGAAAGCCGGATATAAGCCTCGGTCTTAGGTTTGTATTGATCTAACTTAAAACCGGAAGGTACCGCAGCCTGATAAACCTCACCCGGATGAGCAATGTAATATTCACTGATCCACTCCCAAAAGCGGTATTGAGGTGCTCTCAAAATAGGCTCTTCGTCCGGCAAACTCAAAATTTTCTTCGGCTCATAATGCTTCGGCTCGTTTTTATGTATCGAAACGATGATACCCGTGTAAATTCTTTTAGAACCAAAAGGCACAATAGCACGCATTCCTGTCTTCACAGTCTCCTTCCATTCGGAGGGAACAGCATAAGTAAACGTACCGGGAATCGGCAAAGGCAATATGATATCGGCGTATAGCATAAAATTGATGAACTACAAAATTAGGTGTTTTTCATCAATTTCTTGTGTTTTTTAAACATGGTGAGATACAATGATCAATCAACTCTAGGATATGTGAAATCATTCCTGCCTGTTTCCTGAACTAAATGAGATACTTTGCCGTTTTCATCCAATACAAACTTGAATACTTCTCCTGTTGCTTCCGCACGAATGAAAAATTCTGATGTTGAAAACGGTTTTAATTCATAGGAAACTCTTTCATTGAGTCGCACTTTTAACCGATTTCCTTCAACGCTGATTTGGACGGTTTGATCGTTACGAAATAAATAAGAACCGGCGTATTTTTCCAATAATTGCCTGTCGATATTGATTTCTTCATATTTGAAGCGTTTGTGAGACAACAACCAGTCGTAAATTTCCTGATTGTTATAAGTCTCCGTCCAACTATCATGATCGGCTTCCGGATATACGGTGAATTTTGCTTTAGGATTAATGGCTTGCAGGGGTGTCATCATTTTTTCTGATTGCGAAATAGGAACAACATTGTCTTTTGCACCATGGAAACACCATACCGGCATATTTTTCAATCGCTTAACTCCTTCCGGTTGCCCACCTCCGCAAATTGGAATAATGGCTGCGAAATATTCAGGATAGCTTATTGCAGTACTCCAGGTTCCATATCCACCCATGCTCAATCCTGTCAGATATACGCGATCCTCATCAACTCTATATTTTTCCATAAAATCTTTCAGCAATTTTATTAATAGTTCGGAATTCCATCCGTATTGAGCGGATTGAGGGGAAATAACAATAAATGGATACTGATGTCCGTCAGCTATTCTTCTGGGAGGACCATGTAGTTTTACTTTTTCTACATTTGATCCGGTCTCTCCGGCTCCATGTAAAAAAATCAATAAGGGCCAACGAGTAATTGTATCTGCTTTATATCCTTCCGGAAGATAGAGAAGATAGTTTGTACGTTCAATGTATTGTTCTGCAGTTTGCTGAGCATAGGATAAGCTAGCAAGGCTAAGCAATGTGATCAGAACAAAAAGATATTTGCTGTATGTTGTTAGTGCTTTCATGTTTGTGTTTTTATTTATGTGTGGCTTTTCAAAGAAATAAATATTCAACTAAAAAACAGCAAGGTGTCTTAGAAGAGATAAAGGTCGATTTGCGCCCTGCAACACCTTAACCTCGCGACCCCGTACCACGGACCACGCACCCCGGAATATCGAAAGTAACGCAGCAGTTGGACACTTCTAAAACACCGTTTTTTAGTATCCTCGTATTGCCTTGATGCCCGGCAAAACTTTGCCCTCAATGGCTTCCAATAAAGCGCCGCCACCGGTGGATACGTAGGATATACCGTCAAATAAGCCGAATTTGTTGACACAAGCAACTGAGTCACCGCCGCCAACCAAAGAGAATGCTCCTTTTTTTGTGGCTTCAACGATGGCTTCACCTACAGCACGTGAACCTGATGTGAAGTTTTCGAATTCAAATACTCCTGTCGGACCGTTCCATAAAATTGTTTTGGAGGCTTTGATAACATTTCCGAATAACTTTTCTGTCTCGGGACCTATATCCAAACCTTCCCATCCTTCGGGTATTTCATCTACTTTTACAAATTTTGTGTTGGCATCATTGCTGAAGTTGTCGGCTATTTTAGCATCCACTGCCAATACCATGTTGACATTGTTTTTCTTTGCCTTTTCGAGCAGTTCTAACGCTAAATCCAATTTGTCTTCTTCACAAATGGAGTTGCCAATCTTACCTCCCATGGCTTTGGTGAAAGTATAGGTCATACCGCCTGCAATAATCAGATTGTCAACTTTCCCCAATAAATTTTCAATGATGTCAATTTTGGAAGAAACCTTGGCACCACCCATGATAGCTGTAAACGGACGGGCTGTGTCCTTCATAATTTTTTCGACGGCATTCACTTCTTTTTCCATCAGGTAACCGAACATTTTATTTTTTGCATCAAAATGATCGGCGATCAGGGCTGTAGAAGCATGCGCCCTGTGTGCAGTTCCGAAAGCATCATTAACGTAGCAATCTGCATAGGAAGCCAATGTAGCAGTAAATGCTTTTTGACTTGCCTTGACTGCTTTTTTGGCTGCTTCCTTTTCCTCATCAGATGCAAAATCGCCACGTGGTTTACCTTCTTCTTCAGCATAGAAACGCAGGTTTTCCAGCAATAAAGCCTGACCCGGCTGCAATGCCTTAACTGCAGCTGCTGTTTTTTCACCCATGCAGTCATCTGCAAATTTCACTTTGGTTCCTAATAGTTTAGAAACATGATCCACTAGTACTTTCAGTGAAAAATTGGGATCCGGATTCTTTTTCGGACGACCCATGTGGGAAGCAATAATTAAGCTGCCGCCATCTGCCAAAATTTTCTTTAAAGTAGGTAAAGCTCCGCGGATACGTGTATCATCCGTAATTTTGAAATTTTCATCTACAGGAACGTTGAAGTCAACGCGTACAAAGGCTTTCTTGCCTGAAAAATTGTATTTGTCTATTGTTTGCATAATATTTTTGTTGTTTATTTTATGAGTTTTAGTTTAATATTATAGAAGTTATAGAAGTTAATGAAGTTAGTAGTTAGTAGTTAGTAGTTAGTAGTTTTTTTTGGAAGTTAATGAAGTTATAAGAAGTTAGGGAAGTTAACGGGTTCCGAGTTCCGAGTTCCGAGTTCCGAGGTCGTGATTTCAGCTTTTAGCTTTTAGCTCTTTCTTAGTTCATCGTTCTTAGTTCTTAGTTAGTTTGTCTTATATTCAAACTTCACTTTCTTCAACTCCTCATTGGCCAGCACAATTTTATCCTTCAAGTTTTCTTTATATGTTGCCAATTTAGTTTGAAGATTTTGGTCACTTCCGGCCAGTATTTGTACAGCTAATAATGCGGCGTTTTGTGCTGCATTGATGCCGACAGTTGCAACGGGAATACCGGGAGGCATCTGTACGATGGCTAGTAAGGCATCCATGCCTTCCAGGCTTGCACTGATGGGAACTCCGATAACCGGTAGGGTAGTCATGGAAGCTATTACGCCGGGTAAATGCGCTGCCATTCCTGCAGCAGCTATAATTACTTCTATGCCCTTTTTGCGGGCTTGTGTTGCGAAAGCTTCAACTTCCCCGGGAGTCCGGTGTGCCGACAAAGCATTGATTTCAAAGGGAATTTGAAATTCATCCAATACCTTTGCGGCTTTTTCCATCACAGGCAGATCGGAAGTACTACCCATGATGATACTAACGCGTGCTAACATTGTTTTGTTGATTATTATTTACTGTTTTTATTTACGATTTACCATTTATGTGGTGGTATTATTTCATCACCTTAAATAGTCAATCGTTTGGCAAATTATTATCCTATCGCAGCTTTATAGTCTTCTGCCGACAATAAATCATTTGCCTGAGCAGCATTGCTGACTTTAATTTTAATGATCCAACCATCTCCGTATGGATCGTCGTTTACCAATTCAGGAGCATCTTCTAGAGCTTCGTTGAATTCCAATACTTCGCCTGCAATTGGCATAAAAAGTTCAGATACGGTTTTTACAGCTTCGACAGTGCCGAAAACTTCGCCTTGCTCCAGGGCCTCACCAACGGTTTCAACTTCTACGAATACGATTTCACCCAATTCGCTTTGTGCATAATCGGTGATGCCTATGGTTGCCGTGTCACCTTCTATACGAATCCATTCGTGCTCTTCGGTGTACTTTAATTTAGATGGGATGTTCATGATTTTTAATAAAAAATGTTCATAATTCAGACCTTGCAAAGATAGGTTTTTTTGATGAATATTTATAACGCCATCTTACATGTTAAAGGAAAATGATCCGAATAGCGCACATTATTGTCCAATTTAAAAGATTTTAATTCAAGCGCAGGGTCATATAAAATGTGATCAATTCGGAATCTCAATAGCGCGTCTACAAATGTCCATCCCAATCCAAAACCTTTCTTTACAAAAGCATCCTGTAAATCTCCTCTGACGGTGGTGTAAGCGTAAGATGAAGGAAGATCGTTGAAGTCACCTACAACCATTACGGGGTAGGGAGATGCTTTGATTTGCTCAGAGACAATTTCGGCTTGTTTGGATCTTATCCGGTAGGCTGCGCCCAATTTCCGTGAAAAGTGCATGGTCGTTCCTTTCAGATTGTCAGTGTCAAAATTATCTCTCAGCCGCATTGCCAAAACTTTATCCTTTTCGGTGATGTAGTTGGATTCAAGGTGACAATTAAAAATCCTGATGGTCTTTCCCTTAATATTGATGTCAGAACAAATAGCCGAATTATAATGGGATTCAAAATTCACCGTTTGCTTGTTGATAATGGGATATTTTGAAAAAGTAGCGTTGCCGAAATAAGATCTTTCCGTATTGATTTTATAGTGAATATGGTGGTAAGGGTATTCTTTGAAAATATCCATCAAGTTTTTTTCCGTCAGGTAAGTATCGCTGAAATTGACGGAATATTCTTGAATACACAGAATATCAGGGTCTTCTTCTAATATATGCCTGATAACCGGATTGGGTGATTTTTTCGTATGTTTTTTCATCATGCCATTTGCATACGTATTATAAGTCATCAGAGAGAAGTCAAAATCTCCCTGGTAGGATTCAGGGCTTTTCACATTCAGTGGTATCGTATTTTGGATAATACGCCAATTCAAGAGCAGTACTGATAAAGAAATCAATACATACCACTTTTTCCACAGCATCCAGAGCACTACAAAGAATATGTTCACAGGAATCAAAGCCGGCAGGAGAAGGGTGGCGTAAGCCGGTATCAGCCAACTGTCGGGGCTGACGTGTGATGCAATAAAAGTCAACAACATAAGGACTGCTGCGAACAGGTTTGCAATAACGAGTAATATGGTCAACAGTCCTTTACCTATATTCATAAAATCTGATTTTCTTTTCTGTGTTTTTTTACAAAAGCATTGAAAGTCGGTGTCTCATATCTTTCGATATTCGGGATCACGTGTTCTGTGGTGCGTGGTTAAAGTGTTGCAGGGTGCAAATCGACCTTTATTCCTTCTAAGATACCTTGCTGTTTTTTTAGTTGAATATTTTGTCTTGAGACAGCTCATTGAACTTTTATTTTCCTTGTTCAAAAAGTTTCTTTTTTTCTTCTGACGTCAAGCTTCCGTATCCGGATGATTTTATCTTATCGAGAATGCGGTCAATTTCTTTCATTTGTTTTGCTTTGTTCATGTTGAACTCGGCATCTGTCATTTTTCGATTAGATGGTTTAGCACGCTTTACTTTCAATTTTTGCGATTTAAACAAGTTGGATATGCTGTCCATCAGTTTGTTGAAACCCTTCGTGGAATCCTTGCCACGTCGCAAAGATATAACAAAAAAATAACCGTACAAAGCTCCGCCCAAATGCGCTAACTGTCCGCCTGCATTGCCGGAAGTAATGCCGAATATACTGATTAATACGGCAGCAATGGCAATGTATTTTAGTTTAACCATACCAATCAGAAAAAATCTCAATTCCATATTGGGAAATTGCATGGCAGTAGCAAGAATCATCGCCATGATGGAACCGGAGGCACCCATCAAAATGCTGAAATCTACCTGGTCCGAAAACAGTGGGAAAATATTGTAGGATATCAGGTAAATCAGGCCTGCTGACAGTCCGCCCCAAAAGTAAAGTCCATAAAGCTGTTTTTGAGTGAATTGTATCAGGAATAATTTCCCGAACCAATACAAAGCCAACATATTGAAAAAGATATGGAAGAAATCTTTGTGTAAAAACATGTAGGTGACAACTGTCCAGGGTTTGTAGAGCAAACTCTTTAAATTAGAAGGCATGGCCAGGTAGGTATAAATAAACTCACCATCTAATTTGAAAAGTTGCATCACAAGCACAAAAATTTTCAATACAATGAAAAGGACTGAATTGATGTATATCAGTCGGATAACAGCATCACCTTGTTTGTAAGTGGATTTTAAATTTTCAAGAAAATTCATGGAACATCAATATAACTTTGTTTTTCTCTTCCAATATAAAATCAAGATAATTCCGAATAACATGCCTCCCAAATGGGCAAAATGTGCAACGCTATCGCCGGAGAAATTAGCTACGCCTAAAAACAATTCCGCAATACCATATATGATTACAAAGACTCTGGCTTTAATGGGTATAGGGAAGAACAGCAGCATTAATTTGACATCGGGGAAAAGCCAACCGAAAGCCAGCAGCAATCCGAAAACTGCTCCGGATGCCCCTACTGTGACCGGAAGGTTGAGAAAGAGATTTTTAAGCTCAATGACTTGAGGAGCAGTGAAATGTGCTAACCCGGAGATTCTGAAATACTTTGTCAGAACATGCTCCACAGGTAGCAGAGGAGCACCTGAGTTGGCAGCAATGGCTTCATTGAAGGCTACCACGACTTTGTGATACTCTACTGTCCAGAAAACTTGTTGTACCAAGCCGGCTCCAATTCCTGTCACAAAATAAAAAATCAAAAAACGTTTAGGACCCCAGAAATTTTCAATCACACCTCCGAACATATACAGCGCAAACATATTGAAAAACAAGTGGCTGAATCCACCGTGCATAAACATGTAAGTAATCAGTTGGGGAAGCTTGAATTTTTCGGAAGACCAATAATGCATTCCTAAAATATCAGTTAAGTCAAGAGATAAACCCCATTTCCGTAAAATTCCCGGCAGTAATAAGGTGGCAAGCCATAAAATAACATTGATGGCAATTAAGTTTTTTACTACCGGAGGTAGAAGTGATGATCGGCTGCTATGCATTTTATGATTTTGTTTTATCAAAATTGAAGGACAAAAGTAAGTAAAATATCCCCAAAAACATGTTTTCTAACATATTTTTTAATTTTAAGAAAAGAAATGTTATAATTTTTACGGAAATAGTTTGTTTTTACAAATCAAACTATTACATTTGCTCCTTGAATAAATAATTCACATCTGTCTAATCTTATAAAATTATTCACATTATGAACAAAGCTGAATTAATTAATGCAATTGCTGCAGGAGCAGGTCTAAGCAAAGTTGACGCAAAAAAAGCGTTGGATGCAACAGTAAAAGCTATTACCGGCGCATTAAAAGCTGGTGACAAAGTAAGTCTGATTGGTTTTGGAACATTCTCTGTTGCAAAACGTAGTGCTC
The DNA here is from genome assembly GCA_002070265.1 of Bacteroidetes bacterium ADurb.Bin174. Classification (GTDB taxonomy): domain Bacteria; phylum Bacteroidota; class Bacteroidia; order Bacteroidales; family Paludibacteraceae; genus Paludibacter. The sequence goes on from MWCX01000043.1 coordinate 89,574, forward strand.
GTCAGGGTATCAATCCAAAAACAAAAAAACCGATTAAAATTCCGGCTAAAAAAGTTGCAAAATTTAAAGCCGGTTCTGAACTCGCTGCTGCTGTAAACTAATTACGAATTATTTTTTGCTGAGAGGCTGTACAAAAGGTCGAAAGATTGATGTACAGCCTCTTTGTTTTATTAATATACAAGTTTGTTGCGCATGACGGTGTCTCATATTGTTCAACTGCTACGTTGCTTTCAATATTTGGGGTCGCGAGTTCCTGTGTTCTGAGTTCCGGGTTCTGAGTTCTGAGTTCTGGGTTTTGAGTTCTGAGTTGGTTGAATATTTGTTTTGAGGAATAGCCTCTTTTAGTTTTATAACGCATATGAACTTTCTCGTTGAGAAAAACATCTTGCTCACTTCCAAAAATCATTTTACCTTTGTCACTAAATTTTAACTCACAAAAAAATGAAAAAATATCTTATTTCCATCTGCATTTTTCTGTCTTTATCTACTTGGCTTTCAGCTCAGTATGATGTCGGTTTTACAAGTTATAAATTGAGTAATGGCCTGACCGTTTATCTATGGCCCGATAAAAATCAGGCTGATGTATCAGGGGTAGTAACCGTACGTGCCGGCGCTATTGATGAACCTGCTGAATACACAGGTTTGGCGCACTACTTAGAACACGTGCTTTTTAAAGGCACAGAGAAAATTGGCGCCCTTGATTGGGACAAGGAAAAAATCCATTATGAGAAAATCATTCAACTTTACGATGAGTATGCAGTAACGGAAGATCCGGCAAAACGCGCCGATCTGGAGAAACAAATCAACGAAGAATCGCTGTCGGCTGCACAATATGCTTATACCAATGAATTTTCCAATTTGGTGGAAGGCATGGGTGGGGAAGGTCTGAATGCGGGAACTTCTTATGATATGACCTTTTACTACAACAACTTTCCGAGTTTCCAACTGGAAAAATGGCTGGACTTATATTCCGAAAGGTTGATCAATCCGGTATTTCGTTCTTTCCAGGCTGAATTGGAAAATGTGTTCGAAGAATATAATATGTATCAGGATAATAACTTCACTCACATCAGAGGGTTCTTGATGTCGCATCTTTACAAGGGGCATCCTTATGAAAGGGAAATAATCGGCTTTCCTGAACATCTGAAAAATCCGCGTTTGAGCAAATTGATTGAGTTTTACAATACCTGGTATGTGCCGTCCAATATGGCTTTGATATTGACCGGTAATTTTGATATTGAAGAAGCTAAACCATTGATAGAGCAAAAGTTTGGTCGTTTGGTTGACAAACAAGTACCTGAACGTTCTTCTTATCCATCAGCAGACTTTACAGGAAATCCGAAATATTCCGCCAAATTGGGCTATTCACCCATTGTTGTTTGGGGATACAAAACTGTTCCGGTAGGGCATCCGGATGAAATTACTTTGGGCTTCTGCTCTAGCTTGCTCTCCAATTCCATGAGTACGGGTTTGCTGGATAAAATTACCATGGACGGTGATGTACAGCAGGCTGCGGCGACGCTTGATTCCAGAAGGGACGAAGGTCGCTTTTTGATACAAGCAATTCCATATTATGATGCCAATCAACGAATATATGAATCAGATAAGGCGACAGAAAGAACCGTGATGAACGAAGTTGATAAACTTAAAAAAGGAGACATTGAAGATTGGTTGATAGAATCGGTTAAAAACAGCGAGTTGCGTTCTTATGAAATGATGTTGGAAAATCCAAGCAGCAAAATCTTATTGTTGAATCAAATTTTTGCGTATCAGTTGCCACCGGATTATTATGCGTCCATACCGGATAAAATGGCAAAATTGTCAAAAGAAGACATTCAGCGGGTTGCCCAAAAGTATTTGAATGAAGATCATCTGATGGTATCCATCGATATTGGTACCCCAAAAAAAGATAAACTGAAAAAGCCGGACATCAAACCCATCGACCAGCCTAAAGGACAAACTTCTGCTTATGCCGAATATTTGAAAGCCATTCCTGTGCAGGAATTGCCCGAAGTATATAATAATATGGATGATGTAACAACTGTGGAAATGTATGATAAAGTGAGATTGCACTATACGGTCAATCCCTTGAATGATTATTTCTCCATCACTATGAAATATGGAGTTGGAACACAAAAAATGCCTAAACTCGGATACGCGGCTGAATTGATGAACTCGGCGGGCATCATGCCTTTTGATGATCCGCAGGATGTCCGCAGACAATTCAGCGAACTTAATGCAAGCTGTACATATAGGGCAACCGATGATTATTTCTACATCACACTGATAGGCCTGGAATCTAATTTAGAGGATATTTGTCGGCTGATGACCCGGCAAACTTTGATGCCTAAGTTAGATGAAAAACAGTTGAATCGTGTCGTAGGTATGGAAATATCCGATCGTTTTATCTCCGAAAAGAAAAGTACGGATGTTTTGAGCAGTGCGCTTTTAGACTATGTGTTGTATAAAGATAAGTCAGACTATATCGACCGGCTCTCCTTGAAGGATGTCTATTTCTTAACCATCAGCGAGTTGACCGGAGAAATTGTACGGGCAACAGATTATGAGTTGGATATCCACTATGTGGGGAAACGTCCCGTAGAGGAAGTTGCCGAGGTGTTGAAAGCTAAACTTCCCCTGAAAGAGGGGGTGAAGAAAGGGGAGTCGCCGCTTGTGATGGACAAGGTAATCTATGATAAACAGACGATTTATTTTCTTCCTAATAAAGATGCCCAGCAGGCAAAAATCTATTTTTATATAGATGGATTTAACTACGCTATTGCCGATGATGTAACCATTGATGCGTTCAATCAGTACTTTAGCGGTGGGTTTAATGGTTTGGTTATGCAAGAAATCCGTGAAAACAACTCCATGGCTTATGCGGCTGTGGGACGTCTTGTTACACCACCTATTCAACAAAAACAAACACATTTTATCGGATACGTAGGTACGCAGCCTGATAAGGTTGCAGGAGCAGTGGACTTGTATATGTCATTGTTGCAAGATATGCCCGAGTATCCCGAGCGATTAGATAATATCAAAACTTATTTGAAGCAGACTGCTTTGAGTAAGAAACCGACTTTCAGATCTAAAAGTACATTGTTCAGCAACTGGAATCTGTTAGGATATCAGGATGATCCCGCCAAGGTCAATATGGAAAAAATTGAAAACCTGAGCTTCGAGCAGATTAAAGACTTCTATCAAACTCAGATCAAGAATAAACCTGTCACAATCATTATTTTTGGTGATCCGAAATTGATAGATCTGAAAACGATAAAATCCAAACACGGAAAAATCAACAAACTTGGCAACAGCACTTTGTTTAGTAAGTTGAGTATGTAATTAGGGACGTCGCAAAACCACCTCTACATTCTCCGGTAAACGCCCTGCTTGCCTCAAGGAATGCAGGTTGTGATGTTTAATCCGTTGATCGATGGGTGATAATCTTTGCTGTTGAAGCTTATGAACAGGTAGTTTGAAACTGTTGGAAGCATTTAACCCTTTGATTTTTGCCTGATTCCCGGTTTGGATATTTTCAGGTTGTTGTTTCGTTGCATCTGTATATCCCAATACCCCTATAAATGTACCTGAAACTTCGGAACCAAAACGATTTCTGAAATTGTATACTATGGTGTAAACACTATCTGCTTTGGAAACCTTCATGTCTCCGGATTTAATTTTCAAAGCACCATCACCTCCGACATAAGGCTTATACGAATGAATAGAGTCGCTCAGATACCAACTGCCGCCTAAATTGTTCTTTGAAATAAAACCAGGTACAAGAGTAAAGGGTTGATAGTTTTTCGTTATCTCGTATGTGCCGGATGGAATTGAATCTTTAGCAGATAAGTTTGAGTTGAGTTCTATTTTCAGCAGATCATCAATTACAACGCTGTCTTCTTTCAATTCTGTTGCGTTATATAAGTATAATTCAATATTGTTTGCAATCCCTTCTCCATAGTAATCGCCATAATAAATGAATTCTCCTTCAGCTAAAATTGACTCCAAAATTTCCGCTTTGGGTTTGTTGTCTTCAATTGTCACTTCTCCTTCATATGTAAAACGGATAACTTCATCCGTATGCAATTGCAAAGTACCTTCTATAAAATAAATATCACCCTGTCTCTCAACTTCGTAATAACCACCCGTGACCAGGGAAATCAATATCTTTTCTTTACTGACAATTTCCATCAAATGACTTCCGACAATACTGAAATCATCCTTATCCTCATGTTCTATAACTTCTCCCGGCTCGAAACCCTGTGGCTGAGGGTCTTCGTAAATAAAATATTCACCTGTGCTCAACCTGTTTGTAATATTTAAGGGCAGATTAAAATCTAAGTATAAAATATGACCTGTTCCTTCAATTTTTCCCTCATTATTGATATGAAAACTGTTTTCCATCAGATACATATCAAATGCATTGAGATCAATATCATACCAATCTCCCCAATAACCGGTCAAACTTCCTGTGAAGGTGAATGTTTGCTGACTGACTGTAACGGTGCAACTGTGTGTCTTGCCGCCTGTGCTGATGGTGATGCTTGATGTACCGGCTTTTAGGGCTTTGACAATTACTTTTTTAGTAAGTGTGTGTTTGGAAGAAGCTGATTCATCATTGTCGTCATCATCATTTATTTCCGTAAATTCAAATATCCCACTCTTGTCTGTCAGCCACTCTATCGGAAATTCAGCGATGTCACCCGTATATTGAATGGTGCAGGTCAACGTATCCGACAAACCCACATTGATATCCAAGGATTCTTTGTCAAATGATATACTCGTAATTTCATCCTTCTCGCAGGAAGTAAAGGTTAAAACACCGGCCAAAACCAATAGTGCTATTTTGTAAATTGAAGTCTGTTTCATTTTGATGAAAAAAATTAAATGGCAAAGGTAGTGTAATTTTTTGAGAACAAAGACAAAAGACAAATTAACTAAGAACGGACTAAGAACGAAGAACTAAGAACGATGAACTAAAAATTGAACTCGCGACCCCGGAACCCGGAACCCGGAACACACTAACTTCCCTAACTTCCCTAACTTCTTTAACTTCTCTAACTTCTTTAATTTCCTAACTACCAACTACTATCTACTAACTACTTAAGTAAACTCCTTTTCTTCGTCTTCTTCAAAACAACATCAGTTAAACAGTTGAAAATTAAAAAAATATGCATACATTTACAGCGGTAAAAAAACTGTTGTAATTACTTATAGAATATTAACTAACCTGCACGCATTATTTCCCTTAACCGGCAATAATATGTGCCCACAAAAACAATACTCATATGAAAAGAAAAACTACATTATCTATTCTTGCTGCCCTTGTACTGTTGACAGCAAGTGCTATGCAGGCACAGGTTACGGTAAGCACCTACGCCGGCAGTATTCGTGGATATCAAAATGGCAGTTTATTGGAAGCCAAGTTTACCAACCTGGAAGCTCTCTTTTTTAATGGAAACGACCTTTATGTGTCAGATTATAACAACAATGCTATACGGATAATAACTCCTGACGGCATGGTGAACATCTTAGCGTTAGTCAATCGTCCCATTCAGATGACATTAGCAGATGATATGCTCTATGTAATACAAGGTGAAAGCTCACATAATCAAAATCGAATAAACCGGGTTAGTATGAAAACAGGTGCAGTTACCCTGATGTACGAATACGGGGTCTATAATCACAGCAAAGGATTATGCAGCGATGCTGATGGTAATTTATATGTAAGTGAAGATCATTCGGTGTATAAAATTATAACCGCGACCGGTGAGAGAATCCTATTCGCAGGTGGTGGTGGCACTACATTCGGCTTCGTGGACGGAACAGGTAGCGAAGCTCGGTTTATGTGGCCCGGACATATGGTGATAGATACTTCCGGTAATATCTATATGGCGGAGGGAGGTAACCATGCTGTGCGGAAAATAACCCCTACCGGAGTAGTAACCACTGTAGCAGGTGGTACCGAAGGCAATGTGGACGGTATAGGAACAGCGGCAAGCTTCAATGTGCCTCATGGAATAACTATTGGTCCCGACGGACATTTATATGTCAGTGATATGGCTAGCCATACCATACGGAAAATTACATTGCCGGAAGGAGTGGTTACCACCATTGCCGGCATAGCCGGAACAATAGGTAATGACAATGGCAGCGGATCAAATGCTACATTCAGAGTTCCTCATGGATTGGCATTTGATGCATTCGGCAATCTATACGTAGCCGATCAAGGTAACTATCAAATTCGTAAGATATCTTTTGCTCCCACAAGCGTTTCTACCGCTGCTTCGGATAAGGAGTATCACCTAACTACCAAAGAGGGGGAGATAGGTATTAGCTTGTCAGGCAAGATGTATGTGCAGGTTTATTCGCTTGTAGGTGCCAGCATATATAATGGTACGTTATCCGCCGGAAGTCATCAGATACCTGCCAAGCAGGGTATATATATGGTAAAAGTAAACGGCACAACGGAAAAGGTGGTGGTAAGGTAGGATTAAGCTTGGCTGTTGAATTGAGAATAAAGAGCAAAGACAAATTAACTAAGAACTAAAAACTAAGAACTAAAAACGATGAACCGAACCCGGAACGCGCAACACGGACCCCCCTAACTTCTCTAACTACTAACTACTAAAAATAACTTCCCAATATAACTTCGCTCTTTGCTCTTTACAAAATTTCACGTAAATTTGGCGTTTCTTTTTTACGCCATATGTTCAAACACTATATACTCACATTTTTTATTTTCATTAGCGTAGGCTTATGGGCGCAGCAGGTCTCCGTAACCGGCGTGGTAGTCGATGATGCAGGAGATGGAGTCATAGGTGCTACTGTAGTTGTGAAAGGCAACGAACAGCATGGTACCATTACGGATATAGATGGAAAATTCAGCTTGCAAGTGCCCGATTTGCAGGTTACGCTTGTGTTTTCTTATGTGGGGATGAAAAGTGTGGAACTCAAAGCAGCTCCTCAAATGCGGGCAGTGCTTAGTCCTGATGCCACAGAACTGGAGGAAGTTGTGGTAACCGGTATTCTTAAAATGGATAAAAGACTTTTCACCGGTGCTACGGATAAATTAGATGCCGAAAAGACTAAAATTGACGGTATCACAGATGTTAGTCGTGCACTGGAAGGTCGCTCTGCAGGTGTTTCCGTGCAAAATGTTTCCGGTACTTTCGGAACAGCCCCTAAAATTCGGGTTCGGGGCGCTACTTCTATTTATGGCAATTCCAAGCCTTTGTGGGTGGTTGACGGCGTTATCATGGAAGATGCGATAGATGTATCAAGTGATGAATTGTCGTCCGGTAATGCTGAAACATTGATATCATCAGCGATTGCAGGGATCAATGCGGATGATATAGAGAGTTTCCAGATTTTAAAAGACGGTTCGGCTACCTCCATATACGGTGCTCGTGCCATGGCCGGAGTGGTGGTGATTACGACCAAAAAAGGTAAAGCAGGAGTTAACCGCATCAATTATACGGGAGAATTTACTTCCCGCCTGGTTCCTTCTTACAGCGACTTTAACATCTCTAACTCTCAACAACAAATGGGCATTTATCAAGAGATGGAACGCAAAGGATGGCTGGAATTTGCTTCTGTGGCGGCTGCCTCCAACAGCGGCGTTTATGGTAAAATGTATCAGTTGATCAATCAATATGAAAACGGACAATATGGACTGGAAAATTCGGAAGCTGCCAGAAATGCCTACTTGCGCGAAGCTGAATTTAGAAATACGGATTGGTTTAAGTTGTTGTTTAATAGTAGCTTGACACAGAATCATGCCGTCAGCATTTCATCCGGGACAGATAAGGCTAATTTTTATGCCTCATTGTCGGTCTTTGATGATCCGGGCTGGACGAAAGCCTCAGATGTACAGCGTTATACCGCCAATGTCAATGCCTTATATAAAATATCCGACAAGCTTTCTATCAGTTTGCTGACCAATGGAGCTTACCGTTCACAAAAAGCCCCTGGCACCTTGAGTCAGGATGTGGACGTGGTTCGTGGAGAAGTGAAGCGTGATTTTGACATCAATCCCTACAGTTTTGCACTGAATTCCTCGCGCACCTTGGACCCCAAGGAGTTTTATACCCGTAATTATGCTCCTTTTAATATATTTCATGAGTTGGAAAATAATTACATTGACCTGAGTGTGACGGATCTAAAATTTCAATCAGAGTTGAATTGGAAAGTGCTCAGGGGGTTGGAGGCCAATGTGCTGGCAGCGATCAAATACCAGACTTCTTCACAAGAGCATCACATCAAAGACCATTCAAACCAGGCAGAAGCCTATCGCGCCGGTGTTTTCCCCGAAGATGCTACCATCGCTGAGCGCAATCCTTTGTTATATACCGACCCCGACAATCCGAATGCACTTCCAGTTTCCATCTTGCCGGAAGGCGGAATTTACAACCGGACTGCATACAGCATGAAAGGAGTTGATTTCAGGGCTTCCCTCAATTATAACGGTACGATAGAAGATACGCATATCATTAATTTATTTGGTGGAATGGAGACGGGTTTGGTGGACAGACAACGTACCTGGTTTCGTGGGTGGGGTTATCAATATGATAGTGGCGGTATCCCTTTTTATGATCCGGATGTGTTCAAGCAAGGGAAAGAAGAAAATGCCGATTATTACACGAATGTAGCTACTTATACGCGCGATGTGGCATTTTTCGCATCAGCCACTTATTCTTATTTGGGAAGATATACTTTGAATGGAACGGGACGCTACGAAGGCTCGAATAAGTTGGGAAGATCAAGGGCAGCGCGGTGGTTGCCAACATGGAATGTGGCCGCTGCATGGAATGCCCACGAAGAAGAATGGTTTGGCGAGTATCTTGGCTCTGTCTTGTCCTTTGGGGCATTGAAAGCTTCATATTCTCTGACGGCTGACAGGGGACCGGCCTTCGTGACCAACTCGCTGGCTGTATTTAAAAGCTATACACCTTGGCGACCTACCGCAGGCGTTTCGGAATCAGGAATTTATATAGAAGATTTGGAAAATAGCGAGCTGACCTATGAAAAGAAACATGAACTGAATATTGGTGCTTCCCTCGGATTTTTGAAAAACAGGATCAATCTTGAAACTGATTTTTATGTGCGCCGGAATTTCGATTTGATTGGGTTGATTTATACGCAAGGTGCAGGTGGACAAATCGCCAAATATGCCAATGTGGCGTCCATGCAATCTCATGGGGTGGAATTGACGATATCGACCAGAAACATAGAAAACCAACATTTTAAATGGCATACGGATTTTATCTTTTCTGATGCCGTCAATAGAATTACCGATCTGGATTCCCGCTCCAACGTGATACAGTTGATTTCCGGATCGGGTTATGCCAAAAAAGGCTATCCCGTCAGGTCTTTGTTCTCCATACCTTTTGCAGGCCTGAACGAAGAAGGACTGCCTACTTTCATCAATGAAGATGAAGAGCAAACTCTGACTGATTTGAATTTTCAAGAGTTTGAAAAGTTGGGTTTCTTAAAATATGAAGGTCCGACCGACCCCACCATCACCGGTAGTTTGGGAAATAATTTCAGTTGGAAGGGCTTGAAGTTGAATATTTTTATCACTTATTCCTTCGGCAACAAAGTGCGTCTCAATCCTGTTTTCTCTGCCCGCTATTCAGATTTGAGTGCTATGCCTAAAGAATTCAAAAATCGTTGGATGTTACCTGGTGATGAAACTTCTACGAATATCCCGGTCATAGCGAGTATGCGACAAAATAGGAAATATGCCGATTTGAGCTATGCCTATAATGCCTATAATTATTCGGATATACGTGTGGCTGACGGTGGATTTATCCGCTTGAAAGAAATATCATTAGCCTATGATTTACCCAAAAGCTGGATCAGCTTGCTAAGTGTGCAAAACGCACAAGTCAAGTTGCAGGCTACCAATCTATTGCTTTTGTATGCCGATAGAAAACTAAACGGACAGGACCCTGAGTTTTTCAACAGCGGAGGTGTGGCTACTCCCATGCCCAAACAGTTGACCTTTACCTTGCGGTTCGGCTTATAATGAAAGAGTATTAAGATGAAGTGGAAAATATACATATTGTTGTTAGTGGTGCTGAGCATTGGCTTTGCTTCTTGTGAGCAGTTTCTGGATACGTTGCCCGACAACAGAACACAGATTGACACAGAAAAGAAGATCAATCAATTGCTGGTATCAGCTTATCCTGGAGCGAACTATGCGGTTTTGGCGGAACTAAGCTCAGATAATTTTGTAGACAACAATGCTATTTTGCCGGTACAACTGTCTGCTTACGAACGCATGCACGATGAGATTTTTGCATGGGAACCGGTGACTTCTTCCACGGCTCAAGATAGTCCGTCTTATGTTTGGGAAAGTTGCTATGCCGCTATTGCCACTGCCAATCAAGTTCTGGAAGCCATAGCCGAACTAACGGAACAAGATGCAAGCCTGGATTTGTCGGCACAAAAGGGTGAAGCACTTTTATGTCGCGCCTACAATCATTTTATCCTGGTCAATATTTTTGCTCAGGCTTATAAAGATAAAGAACGCAGTCAGGAAGATCTCGGTATTCCCTATGTAACACAGCCGGAAACCGTTGTAAGTGGCGACTATAAACGTGAGTCGGTGCAAGAGGTTTATGCGAAAATTGAAGAAGATCTGGAAGCAGGTTTGGTGTTAATCTCCGACCATCACTACACAGTTCCTAAATATCATTTCAATACAAAAGCGGCCAATGCTTTTGCTGCCCGTTTTTATTTGTATAAAAGAGATTATCAAAAAGTGGTGCAATATGCCAATAAAGTCTTGGGTGCCAATCCTATCAACTTGATGAGGAAATGGGATGTTGATTATGATAATGTTGATGCCATCATCTATGATTATGTCAGCATCAATCAGGCAGCCAATTTTTTGCTATTACCTACAAGTTCTTTGTTTGGTAGAATTTACGGAAATCGCTATGGACATAATTACGATGCCATGTGGGGTTCAACTTATGGAAGTGGTCCAACCTGGTCAACAGTTCTTCCTGCATTTGATGGAAAATTATACATCAGTGTGCAACAGGATTATGGCGTTTTCTTCCCCAAAGCATCTGAAATGTTTGAATATACGGACAAGGTCGCCGGTATTGGCTTTACACACATTGTTCGTGCGGAGTTTACAGCGGAAGAAACCTTGTTGTGCCGGGCAGAAGCTCTGATTTATCTGAATCGCATCAGTGAAGCCATTGCTGATTTGCAGGTGTGGAATAGTTCGCATTTGGCTCCTGAGGAGTTAACCCTGGACGTCATCAATAATTTCTACAAGCCCAATAATATATTGTTTGTAAAGGGTTTGAGAAATACCAAAATGAGCAATCAGTTTAAAATAACTGCTGAACAATTGCCTTTGATTCATTGCGTGTTGCATTTCAGACGAATAGAAACCATGTTCGACGGATACAGGTGGTTTGATATCAAACGCTATGGCATTGAGATTACGCATAATATCGATGGAAAAGGTCTTCAACGACTCTCATTTGATGATGAACGGCGTGCCATTCAATTGCCGCAAGAGGTAATCAGTGCCGGCATGGAATCCAATCCGAGAACAATGGATGCGCAATCATCGGAAATGTATGAAAAATTTAAAAACTAAGATTTTCAATGTAGAATTATAATGAATATAAAAACTTTTATCAAATATACTGCTCTTTCGTTAATCGCATTACTCCTGTGGGCTTGTGCCGATGATGAACATTTCACTGCCAGCATCTTCGACATAGAAGACCAGTTGGATGAGAGTGCAGCAAGTTATGCCTTTGACTCCTGGCTGAATGAAAATTATTTGAAGCCTTACAACTTAGATTTCAGATACAGGATGGAGGATGTGGGTTCGGACATGAGTTATAATTTGGTGCCGGTCTCCTTTGAAAAAGCTCAGGAAATGGCGAGGTTGGTCAAGTATTTATGGTTTGATGTGTATGGTACGGTGGTCGGACCGGAATTCCTGAAAGAAAATGGTCCCCGCATCATTCATCTGATTGGGTCGCCTGCTTATAATCCCATGTCGGGTACCATGTTGTTGGGAACTGCTGAGGGTGGTTTGAAAGTGACCTTATTCCGCTGCAATGAGTTGGATTCTACGGATGTGGATAAAATGAATGAGTATTATTTCAAGACCATGCACCATGAGTTTGCGCATATCCTGCATCAGAAAAGAAATTATCCCGTGGAATTCGGATTGATCTCACAAGGGAAGTATAATCCGCTCGGATGGCAGTATCGCACTGCTTCCGAAGCTGCAAGTATGGGTTTTGTATCGCCCTATGCCGGCAGTCAGAACCGCGAAGATTTTGTCGAGATTATTGCCAATTATTTGGTGAAAACAGATGCACAGTGGAATGAGATTTTAACCATGGCAGCTAATCCGGGATTGGATTATTACGGTGAAGAATTACCGGATGACGGCATTGATGGAAAAGTATTGATCTTGCAAAAACTGGAAATTGTCAAGAAATGGTTACGAGACTCCTGGAATATTGATATTGATGAACTGAGGGGTGAGATTATGAGGAGGCAGAATGAGATGTAAAAAACTAAGAACTAAGAACGAATAACTAAGAATAAAGAATAAAGAGCAAAGAACAAAGACTTAACGCGACCCCCGTACCCGCAACTCGGAACTCGGAACTCGGAACTTCCCTAACTTCTTTAACTTCATAACTACTAACTACTAACTACTAACTACTTTAACTTCCATAACTTCCATAACTTCTATAACTTCTATAATAATCATCGTGATTCCGAAACAAAACAATAAAATATCAATCAACTCAAGCATATTATTGCTGCTAAGCGTATTATTTCTTTTTACAGGTTGTTGGAAGGAGGAAATCGATATCTTTCCAAATTCTCCGGCTGAGCGTTTGAATCAGGCAATGAGTACGTATGAAAGCGTATTGACATCGGCTGAAAATGGGTGGAAAATGGAGTATTATGCCAATACACAAGGTGGTGGCTATACTTTGTTAATGAAGTTTGATGCTTCCGGCTTGGTCACCATTGCTTCAAGAAGTATATTGACGAAAAATGCTGCCTACGAGCAGGATAGTTCTTTATATGAAGTTATTGCCGACAACGGTCCGGTGCTCACTTTCAATACTTTCAATAAAGTGTTGCACGTGTTTTCTAATCCTGAACATCCGGAAATACTTGATCCATATAAGGGAGACCTTACCGGTCATGGCTGGCAGGGTGATTATGAATTCATCATCAAGGAAGCAGTGGAAGATACGGTGTGGTTGAAGGGCAAAAAATATGGTGCTGAAATTATCATGACCAAATTATCACCTGAAATTCAATGGCAATCTTATTTAGATGAGGTGGGTGATTTGGACAAGATGCTGTTTTACGTGGATATGCCTATGTCAAGATTAAAGGTTGATGATGTGTCTTATCGAATTTACAAGGGGAGATTTCATGTGTTTGAAATTAAAAAAACCGATAAGGAATCTCAACAAATTCCTTTTATAGTAACTTCCACCGGTATTCAATTCTATCAGCCAATTGAACTCAATGGTGTTGTGTTCAGGAACTTTGAGTTGAATTTGACAAAAACTAAATTAGTCAGCGTAGAGCATTCGGACTACGCCGTCCGCTGTACCGATGATCTGGCTGAATTTATTCAAAATAACACCAAGGAATTTTCCTGGCAATTCATTCCCGAACTTTCGGGTAATAATTTCAAAAACTTGTATAACAGAATTTCTAATGCTGTAGCAACCGCGTATGAAGGCGAACAACTTGCTTTGAATTTCGAATACAGTACAGAAGCAAATTCTTTTGTGTTAGTTGTCAGTTATTTGAAAGATAATGAGAAAGTAAAAGGGTCATTGAATTTGAATATAGCATTTGATGAACAAGATGTTTTGTCCATTAGTTATGCTAATTTAGGGGATGATACCGGTTTGCAGTTTTATAATGAGATAGATGGTTTGGATGAATTGGTATCAGCTCTTACTGCTGATTTCGAGTTGAGTACGGGTTCAAAATTAAATCCGTGGTTGATGAAATGTGAAAACTTGAACGACAATACTTCTTTTTTCCGGTTGGAAAGGCAGGTCAAAAACTGATTTTTACTCTTCCTCACTTTTATCATTCAAATCCTTGATTCTGATTCCCAATCTGATTTTATTTTCAATCTTCACGTGTTCGTCATTGAAAAGGTATTTCTTCAATCTTGATATGGAGTTATACAAGGCTGTTTCTTTCGATTGTATATTTTCAACCTGCCATATCAATCTGATGATTTCTTCGCGTGGAACAAATTTTCCTTTATTCCGGCAAAGTAAATTCAATACCGAAGAATCAATGGGACTTAAATGAATGTCACCTTTGCTGAATTTTAATGATTGTTCATCAGGGAAAAATTGAAAGCGACCAATGCGGAAATGATTATCGGCGGCAGATGTAAGCGTTTCAACTTCGATCATCTTATTGATGCGCAATAATAATTCAACCAGACGATATGGTTTCCTGACATAATCGCTGTTTGCAATGCCGAAACCTGTTTCATAATCTTCGTTGCCATCTCGTGAGGTCGTAAAAATAATGGGCACATCACTGATTTGCCTGATTTGCCTTGCAATTTCAAAACCATCAATGCTGCAGTTCAAAACTACATCAAGCGTTACCAGATCGGGCTGAAAACGCTGGAATTCTGCCACCGCTTCATCTCCGTTGCTAACGTAATTTACTTCGTGTTTTTGCATTTCAAGGAAGCCGATCAAAGCGGTTCCTAAATTTAAATCATCTTCTACGACTAATATTTTCTTCATACCGATTACTATTTCTATTTGTAAGGTAATAATACTTCAAAGGTTGATCCGACATGGAGTTCACTGCTGACACTGATTGAACCGCCATGCTTTTCTATGATGGTTTTTACATAATTCAGTCCGATACCAAATCCTGAAACTTTGGAATGATTGTCAACACGTGAATATTTCTCAAATAGATGCTCAATTTTATCAGCAGGAATTCCAATGCCTTGATCTTTGAATGCTAAAATGACATTTGACTTATTCATACGGATGCTGATATTGACGATGGCATCTCTGTCAGAATATTTAATGGCGTTATCGATCAAGTTTGCAAAGCATTGAGTAAGCATGATGCTATCGCCTTGAACTATGATTGTTTCAGATTCAAAATCGGTGTGGATGCTGACACGTTTAACAGGAGAAGATACAAAGCGATTTTTCAGATCCATGATGATATGAACCAAATTGACCGGTTGTTTGTTCAGCACAAGCAATCCTTCTTCTTCCCGGGCTAACCCAACCAACATGCTGATGGTACCGTTCATTTCAGTCAGTGCGTTGAGGGAGTTGTGCAGCATCATGTCACGCATGCCCGTATTGCTGAAAATATCAGGGTCTTGAAGTCCGTCCAGATTGACAGTCAGACTGGCCACCGGACGCTTCAATTCATGTGCGATATTGCTTAAAAATTCATTTTTGAATCTTACTAATTTTTTTTGTTTGGAAAGTGTGAGGAATAGGATTCTGAAAGCCAATAAGGCGATGATGGAAAAAATGATGGAACCCAACAACATCAAGCCCATACGCTTGATGATTTCAGAAAAGGGGTTGATTAAAATCAATTTCAAGGCTTCTTTGTTTTCGAAATCCAGGGGATAAGGCTGGGAAGGAATGAGAAAAAATGACGATTTAGACAGTTCTCTTGAGCTTGCTATAACTGTTTGATCCTCAGTTGCTATTAATTGAATAACAAATTCAGAAGCTATATTTCTTTCATGGAGGATTTGATTGGTGATGCTATCTATTTTTTGTAAATTAATTGGAATAAATGTACTTATATAGGCATGCATGACGATATCAAGCTTGTTTAAGATGCTTTCTTCATCTTCAGATCCCTCACTCAAATTAAAATCAATAACGTCAATATCATCGGTGAGGTCCATATTCTCGTTTTCATCATTCACAGTGCTAAGAAGATAAGTGTTGTTTCTTTGATTTAAATCAGCTCTAAACGCTTCTTTTAAAATGGTATCCGATTCTCGTATCAATGCAAGTCGTACCGTTTGAAAATAATCGTAAACCAAATAGGCTTGTGCACATAAAATCAATATTATGGATGCTATAACAATGTAGGATATGGTTTTGGTTGGTGTGGACATGTGTTTTTTTGTACTAAATATATGTACGATATCTGAATCGTTTCACAAAGATAAACTATTTCTATCAAAATTTCATCAAATTTTTCCCATTTAAGACAGCTAAGAAAGAATTGGTGAAATTTTGAGCATTTTTAATCAAATGAAAATCACTAACATTGCATATCAAAATAAATGTTTAATTCAATTAAAATTTTGCAATTATGAAAACTATTAATGAAAACAACTTCAATTCCATGACTATCGAACAAATGAATGAAACAAAAGGTGGTTATTATTATATAATAATTACTTATCCAAATGGAAAAAAAGTAAGAATTCGGGTAGGATAATTATTTGTACATTTGAAGTCTGATAGGATTTATAATAAAACCTGCTAAAAAATTTCATTAAAGTTCACTGCTGAAGCATTTTTTTTGCGACAGCCCACATGTTTATATCCACTACATGGCAAAATTTCCCTTTTACCATCAGCATGATCAAATGGATTGCGGTCCTACTTGTTTGCGCATGATTGCAGCCCATTATGGTAAACGTTTTTCATTGGAGGAATTGCGCGAAAAATCTCATTTTACCCGGGGAGGTGTGTCGCTGTTGGGTATCAGTGAAGCAGCCAGCAATTTGGGGTTCCGCACTTTGGGTGTATATGTGGGATTTGAAGAGTTGAAAACCAAAGCTCCTCTACCTTGCATTGTTTATTGGAACCAACAACATTTTGTGGTGGTTTATGACATCAAGACCATCAAGGGGGAAGATTATGTATATGTAGCCGACCCTGGCGCGGGGGCACTCAAATATACCAAAGAAGAATTTTGTCATTCCTGGCTCAGTACCCGTAAGGATGGAGCGGACGTAGGAATCGCATTGCTGTTGGAGCCAATGCCTGATTTTTATGATCAGAAGGATGTTGAAAAAAAAAAGCTCGTGGACTCTCTTTCCTCTTTTCATATCTAAAACCTTATAGAAAACTAATATTTCAATTGTTCCTAGGACTGTTCTTTGGCAGTCTGTTACAGCTTTTATTACCTTTTCTTACACAGTCCATTGTCGATTTTGGTATATCGGCACAAAATATTCATTACATCTATTTAGTACTTATTGCTCAGTTAGTGCTGATTTTCAGCGCTTCAACCGTAGATTTTATCAGGGGCTGGATATTGTTACACATTGGTACACGGGTCAATATTTCCCTGATTTCCGACTACTTAGCTAAATTGATGCGCTTGCCCATGGGCTATTTTGATAAAAAAATGACCGGTGACTTATTGCAACGCATGGGTGATCATACGCGCATACAGGACTATCTGACAAACTCCACTCTTAATGTGCTTTTTGGCATGTTTAATATCGTCATATTTACATTGATTTTGCTGTTTTATAATGTGACGATTTTTTTGATTTTTGTGGTTGGGAGTGTTTTGTATTTTAGTTGGGTGAGCCTTTTTATGGATAAGCGTGCCACTTTGGATCATAAAAATTTCGCACAACAAGCTGCCAATCAAAGTAATGTTATTCAGTTGATTACGGGCATGCAGGAAATTAAATTGAATGCTTGTGAGCAACAAAAAAGATGGGAATGGGAGCGCATTCAAGCCAAGCTTTTTAAGTTACGTATCAAAGGCTTGGCACTCAGTCAGTACCAGGATTCCGGTGCTATTTTTATCAATCAGACTAAAAACGTAATTATCACGGCATTGGTAGCTAAGTTTGTCATAGACGGACAAATGACTTTGGGGATGATGTTGTCGGTGCAATATATTCTCGGACAGCTAAATAGTCCCATCGACCATTTGATCCATTTTTACCGTGAATCGCAAGATGCCAAACTGAGTATGGAAAGATTGAGTGAGGTGCATGATAAACCTGCTGAAGGTGAAAACGCCTCTGGTCCTCTGGTGGATGATATACCTGACCATCAGGATATTCACATCCGTAATATGAGTTTTGCATACGATACAACATCAGCAGGAAAACCGGTATTGAAAAATATTAATTTACACATTCCTGCGGGCAAGCAGACTGCCATCGTGGGCTTGAGTGGAAGTGGAAAGACCACACTTTTGAAGCTGCTGCTTGGCTTTTATCAACCTCAACATGGTGAAATTTTGTTGGGAGATAAAGCTCTGTCTACATACAATTATCGGGAATGGCGGAAAAAATGTGGTGTGGTGATGCAGGATGGATTTATCTTTACAGACAGTATAGCCGGAAATATTGCACCCGGAGAGGAAGAAATAGATAAAACACAATTGCTTCGTGCTGTTAACATCGCTAATATCAGAGAGTTTGTTGAATCCTTATCCTCTAAATATGACACTAAAATCGGCTCGGATGGATATGCAATCAGTCAGGGACAAAAGCAGCGTATTCTGATTGCCAGAGCGGTTTACAAACATCCGGCTTATTTGTTTTTCGACGAAGCTACGAATGCTTTGGATACACAGAATGAGAAAGTTATCATGAGTCATTTGGAGCAATTCTTTGAAGGAAGAACATCTGTAGTCATTGCACACAGATTAAGTACGGTAAAGAATGCCGATCAAATAGTAGTATTGGACAATGGAGAAATTGTGGAAATAGGAGATCATGCATCACTAACTAAAAAGAAAGGAGCTTATTATCATTTAGTTAAGAATCAATTGGAGTTGTAGATTATTATTTGTTTTCTTCTGAAAATGACTGATGAAGAACATGAAAAGGAAATAACGCAAAAGGTACGAGAGTAAAAGAAAAGGTAAAAATAAACGATATGACCCATAAACACGCAGATTTACCAAAACAATCAACGAATAGATCTTCTAAAAAGATGGAAGAAGGGAACATAGAACTACGCAGTCGGGAAGTACAAGAAATTCTTGCCCGTCCTCCTAAATCGTTGATAAGGTACGGTACATCAGTGATTTGTGGAGTTTTGTTAATTTTGATTGTTGGTAGCTTTTTCTTTGAATATCCTGATATTATCACCGGAGAGTTGGTCGTTACGGAAACACAACAGTTGTCAGATGCGGATGAATTTAAGCAAGATCAAATAACGGTGTATGCTGAGGTGCCGTCAGAAAGAGGTGGAAAAATCAAGCCCGGGCAAAAGGTAAATATTAAATTAGATGCCTATCCTTATTTAGAATTTGGAACACTACAAGGTTTAACGCATACAATTGAATATGTGCCCGACGGAAATTACTATTTAGTTGAAGTGCAAATCGTAGGAAATTTTACAACAAACAATCATAAAACAATATTTTTGGATGAAAGGACACCCGGTATAGTCGAAATTATAACGGATAATCGTAGTTTGATGGAAAGAATACTGCCTTTTTTGAAGAAATCTACCTGATTAATCTGTTAAATAAAGTTAATTTTTTGTAGAAATGGCAATTTTTTTGTCATTTCTTGATAAGTTTTTGCTCAAGCTTTGATGAAACTTTGATGAAAAAATCACAGACCCCTGTCTGTTTCATGGTTTTGGGTGTTTCCGAGTTCACGGGATCCGGGGTCGCGTGGTGCGAGTTCGCGGGTTAACACAGATTAGGGAGTTAATTTCAAAATAATAAATAAATTATGAACAAATAAATTGTCAGTTTTGCACATTTTGTATACTTTTGTGCCGAAATTTGTCATTATGCATAAATAAATGGGACTGTCTTAAAACAAATATTCAATTAAAAAACAGCAAGACACCGCTTTATGTAGAAGGCATAAATAGTAAAACATCATGAGTCATAATTTATTAAAAGGTAAAAAAGGGATTATTTTTGGTGCATTGAATGATATGTCTATCGCTTGGAAAGTGGCAGAAAGATGTGTTGAAGAAGGTGCTACCGTTAGTTTGTCGAATACGCCTTTTGCCATTCGTATGGGTAAGACGGAAGAATTGGCAGAAAAGCTCAATGCGAAGTTGATTCCTGCGGATGCGACCAAAGTTGAAGAGTTGGAGCGG
>MWCX01000044.1 GCA_002070265.1 Bacteroidetes bacterium ADurb.Bin174
TAAAATGCATTCAATGGTTTGGGATACACTTGAGGAACCAATAGATAAAGAATAAAATGCCCAGTGCCTAACAGGTCGGTATATGTCATTGGCGCTCCGCACCGCGAGAATTTTCTAACTAAAGAGGACAGTCTAGTAGTTGGCGGTGCGGCCTGCCCCGGCTACCGCCGGGGACTCCCGCCTGGTGTCACGGTTTTTGCCAACGCGAGAATAAACTAATAACAATCACATCACTACATCGTATCACGAGTGCAAAAACACGCGCCACCCCGAAGCGGCGCCAACAACACATACCGCCGAACGTTACAGGCAAGCGTAGGACGACCGTGCAACCTTGACAATTCCGACTAAAAATCGAGCGACATTGCAACCAAAAAAGTAACCGGACTTTGACACAGCAGACAGTTCATTGCATTTTGACACAGACCGACACTCAAGCCGACACCATTGTTTTTAAAATTTTTCCCACCGCACATTTAAAAAAATAATTCTAAGCCTTCCCGCATTTGGCACATTTTGTTTTGCCGCCACCGCACCAGTCGACCCAAAAGGCAAAACAAAAAGAGCCAAATTTCCCCACCTCACTATTTGATTTCGGAAATAATACTTACATTTGACAAAATTTGACAAGCCAAACGAAATACTAACATCGTGAGCAATTTAGGACAGAAAATCAGAGAACTAAGAGAGGAGCAAAACCTTCTGTTACGGCAGGTCGCAGCACATCTTGAAGTGGACACGGCACTTATGAGCAAGATTGAAAGAGGGGAAAGAAAGGCATCCAGACAGCAGGTGGTAGAAATTGCCAGGTTTCTTAAAGCAAACGAGGAAGAACTTCTGACTCTTTGGCTGGCTGACAAGATTGAATCCACTATAGTAGAAGAACCAAAAGTTGCTTATCAGGCAATGAAAATTGCTAACAAAAAGCTTAAAAAATGAAGAAGGGAATAAAACTCATAGACAATTCTTCAAACGAATATCAGCTTGGCAGTGTGCTGAAAGAGTTGATTAAAGACAATTCCTATTCTCAAATTTCCATTGCGACTGGTTACTGGGACTTGCCCGGAATGGTGGAAATCCTTCCCGAACTTTCTCAATTTTTAGAAAGAGAAAATATCATATTCCGTTTATTGCTTGGTGAAGAACCTTCTGTAAAAGCATATCAGGTTAAAAAACCTGCACAACAAGACCCTGACTTTCCTGAAAAGTATTTGAAGAAAGATTTGGAGGATTTACAACTGAAAGAGGAGTTTCAAAAAGTTGCCGACCTCTTGGGCAAATACATGAATGAAAACAATACTGGAAAAATTCAAATCAAGGTTTACAAGAAAAATTTCCTTCATGCGAAGTGTTACATTTTTGGAACTGATGAAGAAAATGCCGTTGGCATTATCGGCAGTTCCAATTTCACCAAGCAGGGAATGTTTGGAAATCTTGAACTGAATCAGTTTGAGGACAACAATGCAACTGTAAATTTTATTCGCAAAAATCTAACGCAACATCCATCGCACCGAACATGGTTTGAAGAATTATGGAATAACAGCGAAGATTGGAGCCGAGTTTTCAAAGAAGAAATTTTAGAATTAAGCAAGCACGGGAGCATCTGTTTCAGTGCTTATGAAATGTATATCCACGCATTGTATCGTATTTATGGGCAGGACTTACTTGATGAGAAAGAAAACAAAGTTGATATTGACGATCCGACCTCGGGCAAACCACAACTTTTAAAATTTCAAATTCAAAATGCAAACAGTTTAATAAAGAAATTGGAACGACAAGGCGTTGCCATGCTTTCTGATTCTGTTGGTTTGGGTAAAACTTACACTGCAATAAAGGTGATTGAGTATTACAAACACAACATGAATCAGCGTGTTGTAGTGATTGCACCGGCTGGTCTGATACCACAATGGAGGAAAGCATTTGACGATTTCAGAGTAATTCATATCCCCGAGATTTACAGCTTGCAGGACACAGAGCGAATAAAGGACGTTCGTGAAAATTTACAATCCATTCCGGTCGGTTTGTTCGTGTTTGACGAAAGCCACAACCTGAGAGCATCAGGCGGACAGCGTTTTGATGTGTTCATTAAATGGAGACAGGAAAATGAAAACGCAAAAACTTTAATGCTCACCGCAACGCCAATCAATAATCAATTGGCAGATTTGACAAATCAAATCATGTTGGGTTCTGGTGGCGACATTTTTAAGTTGGGTAAATTTTATGACCGTAGCCGACAAAAATATTTTACTCTGAAAGAACGGTTGGAACTTTTACAAACCGACATGAGAAAACAAATCCGTGAAAGCGGTTTCATCAATTATCAGCAAATCAAAGAACAACTAACTCCCCTGCTCAACCGCTTTATAGTAAGACGGACAAGGCAGGGAATTGAAAAAGAATATCCCGAAGGTTTGGAAATAAACGGTAAACTTCAAAAGTTCCCGAAATCGTATCCCGACAACTTAGAGTATGAAGTTCCGAATCAATTCAAATCGCAACTATTGAAAAGTGCGGAGCAAAATGCGGAGTTGACAAGGGCTTTCAACTATGATATAAATAGCCTGGCTGAGTTAGAATACTTAGCCCATCCGCTTGACCTGTTTGAACATTACACCGAAAGGGATAAGCCTATTCAGTCATCACTTGAAATTATTTACACCGCTTTGTTGAGTTTGGGTTTTCCCTGCTACCGATATAATATTTACCGCCATGCTTATTACGGAAGAAAGAGGGGAGAATTAGAATTAAACGCAGACGAGAACCGTGAACTGAGCAGACAAATAGGTATTTATGGAATTTTCCGGACAGTATTTTTAAAGCGTTTGGAATCTTCGCTTTTCTCAATCAATAAATCAATTGACAGTTACGAAAGAAAGTTAAAAGACTTTCAAACCAAGTTGGAAAAGTTCAATAAAATTATTTCCGTAAAAAATCTTTCTGCCTTGAATAAGGCGATTGATGCTTACAACGAACAGATTGCAGAGGAAGATGAACTGGATTTTGACATTGAAAGTTTTGAAGAGACGGAAGAAGAATTTGCAACCATCGTTGCTGATGAAGGCATATTTAATGTGGAGCAACTGAAAGCCGACATTAAGAAAGACCTCTCTGTTGTAAGCATTTTAAAACAACAACTTGCTTTGCTGTTAAAGAAGGATGATAAAATTCAGGAGTTGGCAAAACATCTGAATCAAAATGAGGACAGAAAGGTTTTAGTGTTCACTTACTTTGCCGATACACTTCAATATCTGAAAGAAAATCTTCCTCAGTATTTGGTGAAGAAAAAAAATATTGAATTTGCATTAGGCTCAAAATCTGAGATTGAAGATTATGCCAAACGCTTTGCTCCTGTTTCAAAAAAACACAAACTCAAAGACGGAGAAAAGGAAATTGATTTCCTCATTGCCACTGACAAACTTTCAGAGGGACAGAACTTGCAGGATTGCGGAATGATTGTGAATTACGATTTACACTGGAATCCGGTGAGAATGATTCAGCGGAATGGAAGGATAAACCGTTTGGGAACAGTTCACGAAGAAATTTTTATTTACAATTTCAGACCTGAAGAACAATTGGAAAGTTATTTACAGTTGGTAAGAAAACTGCAAGCTAAAATAGATTTGATTCGCTACACAGTTGGAACAGACCAATCCATTTTGGATGAAGACCCGACACCGCAGGATTTTACTGAAGACCTTTACAGCCGTGACGAAAAGAAACGACTGGCAGCATTCCAAAAAATATTTGAAACTTCCGAATTGCTTGCAGCCGAAGATTTATTTATGGATGACCTGAGAGCATTTGACCGCAACGAAAAATTTACTCCGACTTACAAAGAGCAAATAAAAAATCTGCCAAAAGGAAAATGGGGCAAAGTTCAAATGCGAAAAGAAGATGATGACTTCATTCACCTTGCACATTTGGCAGCTGGTGAAGATGCAACTTTTGAAGCCGGATATTTTGTTGCCTTCAACAAAGATAAAATCGGAGAACTGTTCACTACCGCAGAAGGACTCTTATCTATCAAAGCAACAAGCGAACAAAATGAACGGTTTGCAGACAAATTCAAAAGTAAACCTGAAACCGAAGCATACATTTTAGATTTCATTGACCGCTACCAGTTTTCGGAAGAAGAACATCAGGTGCGATACAACCAACCGCAGCAGGCAGCCATTGCTTATGTCATAAACAAAATGATGGAATACGGTTATCCAGTTTCTGAAATTGACAAAGTGAGCAATTCTGTTTTGCATTCTCAAAATGCTTACATCAATAAAGAAAATTTAAAGTTGGTGCGATTGATAAACCGCATGAACCGCAGACAGGAACACATAGGAGATGAAATTATAAAGCAATTTATTTCACTGGCAAACCAATACAAACCCGAAGATAAAACGGAGAAAGCGCCATTGAATGAAATCATACAAATATTTGCATGACCATTAATGATATAAATAAAATTCTTTCACGGCTTGCGGATAACCCCACAAGAGAAAATATTCTTGACTTTTCTTTTGGCTTGCTGCAATGGATGAATATTGAACCCAACGCAGGAAATAAACCACAACTGCTTTCACCGCAAACACAAAAGCTGAAAGATTTTCTGGTAACTGCACCGCAAACAGTGCAACCACAACTTTATAGAATCTCAGCCGACAATCAAAATATCCGTGTCCGTTTTGCAGTGCTTAAAAAGTTGAAGAAAGAATACATCAGTCAGTTGGTTGACAATGACCCCGGGCTTAGCAGTTATCAATCGTTCAGCAAAGGGTTAATTCAACAAAATGGAACTAGTTTTATTCCTACACAACCATACTTCATTCACTTTGTAACTACACCTGATTACGACAAGTTGGTTTTGGTTTTTAATCAGGGCGAACAGAAAAGAATTGTATCATTCCGCAATCGGTTAACCAATACGCAATACAATAAAATTATCCAGTTGTGGCAGGGAATCGGCACAAAGCCGAAACCTGAAATTGCCGACCTGCTTTGGAAATCGCTTGACATCAAAGAAGTAAACAAAGAGTTTTACAAACAAATTAAAGAACGCTTTGATGCACTGCTTGGCATTGTAAAAACACAACATAGTAAAGCCACCGACAATCAGGTAAAGCAATTTACAGTTCGTTTAATTGGCAGATATATTTTTTGTTGGTTCTTAAAAGAGAAAGGAATAATTCCTCATTCTCTGATTAGCAAAGAAGCCATTGAGAAAACAGAAAACTATTATCAGAATGCTTTGCTCAAATTATTTTTTGAAACACTCAATACAAAAGTTCAGGACAGGAATCCGCTTGCGCTGAATAAACTGTTTGAAAAAATCCCTTACCTCAATGGTGGCTTGTTTGACGAAAGCGAAGAAGATAAACTCTTTACCAAACTTCAACTGGATGCCTGGCTTCTGTCTTTCGTGGAAATTTTAGAAAGCTACGATTTTACGGTGGACGAAAGCAGCAGCCAGTATCAGCAGGTGGCAGTTGACCCCGAAATGTTGGGAAGGATTTTTGAAAATTTATTGGCAAGCCAAAATGAAGAGACCGAAAAATTAGCCAACCAGCGAAAGGCATTTGGAGCATTTTACACCCCACGGGAAATTGTGGACTATATGGTGAACGAAAGCATCAAGGCATACTTGCAAACACAATGGGAGCAACATATTGAAGCAGAAAAAACGAAACACATTAACGACCCCGAACCTGTTAGCGATATTTTCGGAAATAAAAAGCCACAACAGCTTGCCATTGCAACCAAAAACTATGAACTGAAACAGGAGGAAAAAGAAAAAATTGAAAAAGCCCTTGCTCCTTTATTTTTATCGCAACCGCATACTGACGGATTAAAGAAAGAAGAAAAAACTTTGCTCCTTTCTTTTCTTGAAAAGATAAAAATTCTTGACCCCGCTTGCGGTTCCGGTGCTTTTCCTATGGGAATTTTGCACAAACTGGTAGAGTTGAATGAGGTATTGGGAACAGTAAAGAGCAGCTACGAATTAAAGAAGGACATACTGAGCCAGAATATTTACGGAGTGGACATTATGCCTATGGCAATCGAGATAGCACGATTGCGGGCATGGCTGAGTTTGGTATTGGAAGAAAACTACAACCCCAAAGACCCAGTTCACAATTTTGGTGTGAAACCCTTGCCTAACCTCGATTTCAAATTTGTGTGTGCAAACAGCTTAATTGATTTAGGGCTGGATGCTTTTATACAGCAAAGCAAAGGCACACTGCACGAAGGGTTCACACACAAGCTAGTGAAAGAACTTAAAGATTTAGAAACCCTGAGGGTTGACTTTTTTAACCCTAACCTTGCCGGAAGCCAGAAGGAAAAACTGAAAGAAGACTTTTTTAAGAAAAGAGACAAAGTAATCACTGACATAGAGGCCGCTCACGACCCCGTATTGAAACAAATAGCACAAAAAATAAAGCATTGGAATCCCTTTGACGACAGCCAGCCCAGCACCTTCTTTTCCCCAACATGGATGTTCGGCATTGACAAAGGTTTTGATGTGGTAATTGGGAATCCGCCTTATGTGCAGATGCAGAAGGGAATTTATAGTTCAGAAACTTTCCCTTATTCTGAAGGAAAAGACAAGGGTAAACAAAATCTTTACAAAGTATTTGTCGAAGCGTCTTTTAACAATTTGAAAAAAAATGGAACTGCAACAATGATTGTTCAAAGTAGTTTGATGTGTGATTTATCATCTACCTTCACAAGAGAACTTCTGCTAACAAAAACACAACTTGAAAAAGTATTGGAATATCCTAAAAGAGCTTCCAATTCAGAAGCTCAAGTTTTTGATTCTGTATTGCAAGGAACATGCACGTATATTTTTACCAAACTACCTCCAGACAGGGAACAAAATGTGTCAATTTCCATTCATAACGACACTTCAACAATAGCGAATCCAAAATTTGAGAAGGTAAATCAACTTTCATTATTGCAACTTTATCCTGACACATATTATATTCCTCTGCTTTCAGAAGGCGATTCTAAAGTTCTCAAAAGAATTTCAAGTAACACAATTCCGTTTAGCACGCTCATTCAATCAATCAACCAAGGGGATTTGAATTTAACAACAAGTTCAGACGAATATTCAGAAACAAAAACTGAAGTAAAACTTTATCGTGGTAGAAATATTCATAAATATAAACTTCTTAATACCACTGAAGAGTTTGTAAATACAAATTTTAGAAAGGAAAAAGTTAAGGAGAATCAAGAACACACCTTTATTGTATTGCAGGAAATCACAGGAACAACAGACAAATATCGCTTACATGCTTGCCTAACGGACAAGAATGAAAAATTCCTTTTCGGACATACGGCAAATAAGATTTTATTGAAAAATGAATCATTAAATAGACTTTGTTTGGCAGTCCTTAATTCAAAATTACTGGATTGGTTCTTTAGAAAAACTTCTACCAATAATCATGTAATGGGATATGAGATAAAGCAACTTCCTTTTCCAACGGACTTAAAGCAAAAGCAAATTGAAAAGTTGGTAGATGAAATTCTGAAAAAGAAAAAAGCAAACCAAGACACCACTGCCTTAGAGCGTGAAATAGACGTGTTGGTTTACAAGCTCTATGAACTCACTTATGATGAAGTTAAGATAATTGATAAGGATTTTTGGTTGAGTGAGGAGGAGTATAAAAAAGTCCAAATCAGTTAAGCAAATAATTAAGATGGCAGCAAAAAAAGCAACCCCGATATTTCAAGGCTCCTTGTTTGAGGAAGATTACCTCATAAGAACATTGGGTACTTTGGTGCATTCGCCAGAAATAGCTTTAACCGAATTGGTTGCTAATGCCTGGGATGCTGGTGCAACAATGGTTAAAATTACTATCCCGGGTGATTACAACCAAAAGCTGGTAGTTGAAGACAATGGAACCGGTTTAACCAAAGAACAGTTTGAGCAACGGTGGATGAAACTGGGCTATAACCGCATCAAGCATCAGGGGAAAAATGTCATTTTTCCACCCAATGTAAATGGCAAACGATTGGCTTATGGTCGCAATGGGGTTGGACGACACGGTTTGCTTTGTTTCAACAATGAATATACAGTCATTACCAACTCAGGCGGAAAAAAATCAATCTTTGTAATCAGTACCATAAGCGAAAATCAACCTTTTGTTATTAAGGATGCTTCGTTTGACAAAGCCACTACGTTTGGAACTCGGCTTGAAGTTATCGTAACCAAAAACCTTCCGAACCCGGAGAGGATACTGGATATTATTTCTGCGAAGTTTCTGCATGACCCAAGCTTTTTGGTTTCCATAAACAAGCAAACCGTGCCGTTGGAACAGCATTCGGGCTTGATGGACTCTACAGAAATAAATATAGAAGGAATAAAGCTCACTGCACATTTTATTGATTCGCAGAAATCATCAAGAAAAACCATTTATCAGGGAATTGCCTTCTGGCAGGCCAACCGTTTGGTAGGCGAACCATCCTGGGTATTGGGAAATGAAATGGTTATTGACGGCAGGACAACATTTGCAAAACGATACACGGTTGTAGTAAAGACAAATGACCTTGCCGATTACATATTTGAAGACTGGACAGGCTTTAAGAAGATTGAGCCTATGGAAAAGGTGTTCCGGGAGGTTGCTGATTATGTAAACAGAATGATTGGTGAAATAGCCAAGGACACAATTGAAGAGACCAAGCAGCAAATAAAGGGTGACTTTTCCGTAGAGTTGTCTAAACTGCCACCTCTAGCCAAGTATGAAGTTAATGAAGCAATTGAAGCAATTACAATTGCACATCCTACTGCGAAGCCTGAATCTATCTCTATTGCGGTAGAAGCTGTTATTAATCTTGAAAAGTCAAGAACGGGAAAAGAGTTACTTGTCAAGCTGGCTAAATTATCTGAGGATGACATCTCCGGTTTAAACAGCTTGCTTGAAAAATGGTCAGTAAGGGATGCGCTGAGCGTTCTGGATGAAATCGACAATCGAATATCTGTCATTGAAGCAATCAGAAAACTGGCAGGAGATGAAAACGTAGATGAGTTGCATGTTCTGCATCCATTGGTAACCGGGGCAAGGTGGTTGTTCGGGCCCGAATATGAATCCGCAGAATATGCTTCCAACAGGCAGTTGCAGAATGCAGTTGAGATCGTGTTCAAGACAAAAATTCAGAAAGACGTTTTCATTAACCACCGAAAGCGGCCGGATATTGTGGTTTTGCCCAATTCAACACTCTCCGTAACAGGAACTGAAACATTTGAAGGCGATTCAGGACTTTCGACCGTTAACCGGGTTCTGCTGATTGAATTAAAGAAAGGCGGTTCAAAACTCTCCCGAACCGAAAGAAATCAGGCGATGGGTTATGTTGAAGACTTTATAAATGCCGGAAACCTTATCGGAAACCCCAGTATTGACTGCTACGTGATTGGAAAGGAGTTTTCGGAAAAGGTTGAGTTGACTGTGAAAGTGGGTGACAGAGGAAAAGTTAACATTTGCATTTTCGACCAACTCGTTGACACGGCAGAAAAGCGTTTATTTGGCTTGAGGCAGAAACTCAGCGACAGGTATGATGATATTCCCGGAATGGAGCTTTTCAAACAACAGGAGACCCAATTAAAAGTTGAGTTTGTAAAAGAGGGAAATAATGAGTGAGCCAATTTACTTTGATGAAGAATTTAAAAAGCAATGGCGCTATGCTTTTGACCAAGCAAGAGCAGACAGGGAAAGATATTTCAACTGGATAAAAGATGAAATCAAAATAGTAGTTGACCTGATAAACCGATACGATAAAATTTATGTATTAGGTGGTTTGGGTGCAAGGTTGCTGCAATCATCTCCTAATCTTTACAATCAGTTTATGGAAACATACACTGGCGAAGACAAGGAACATGCAGAAAAAGAAAAAATTCTTGAAGACGATGAAATAGAAGTGTTGCTTGAATATGCAATGAGCATTGCATCAGCGAGTGCAAACACAAATGCAGGCGTAATTCCCACACAGGAGAACATTGATGCAATTCGTGAACAACTTTCTAAAATCAAATACAATGTTGGCTTTTATGAAATGTCAGCAGATAATCCAGTAGGAGGAACTGAGTTTGACCATTGGTTAAAGTTGCGTGTGATGGAAGATGCTTTGCATGTTCGTGGAGACGGTTATCACACACACATAGCAGAGGTTTACACAGAAACATTTGCAGCACATGACGGATTTCTGAATCAGTATTACGGTTTTACTTCTGCTGATATTTATGAAGTGGTAAAACGTTTAGACCTTTTAGTTGCATCAAAAATTGCTAATGCTTTTGGCGGCTCTCTTTCGCACAAAAGATTTGTAGAATGGAATGACGAAAAGGGAGAAGAAGCCATTATGAACGAAATGATGAAATCTGGTAAACATTTCATCCAACAATTCACTCAAGACAATCCTGATTTATATGATGAAGCTGCACCAGAAGGCTGCGCACTTATAGCTCTTGACTGTATCAATGGTTATAACAGATTGTTTTGGGTTATCCCAAAAACAGAGAAAGAAAAGAAAATATTCAATTTACTCTCCCATCAATTCGGAGACAATGTATCATTTCTTCAAGGCAAGTTCGGTGGTTTCCCGTTGGGGGATTCTGCAATCAAAACAAAACCACTGATAAAAGTTGGCGACAAATATTATTGCATCTCAATCAATCTTGCATTCAGAAATATTTTTGACATCACAGCAAACCTATTGCAATCAGCAGATGCCGTTTATTACGAACAGCGTTTTAAAGGCAATACCAGTTCCACATCAAGAGACAATTACATTGAATTAAAAGCGAAACGACTTTTTGAAAAGTTTTTGCCAACAGTTCAATTTTACCATTCCCTGAAATACAAAATTGTTGAAGATGGAGTTCAAAAAGAACCTGAATTGGATATTTTGGGAGTTGGAAGCGATACCCTTTACATCATTGAAGTTAAAGCCGGTGAACTGAATAAGAAACATCGCAGAGGTGCAATTCTAGGTTTGAAAGACCGTCTGAAAGAAACGGTCAACGAAGGTTCTTATCAATGTTACCGTGCGAAAAAGTATATCAATGATACTACTGTTCCTGAATTCCGTTACACGGACAACAACCAAGGAAAAACTTTAACGATAGACAAGAGCAAGAATTATCAGACTATAAAAATATCGGTTACCTACGAACATCTTTCGACAGTTTCTGTGAATCTGAAATATCTGATTGAATCGGGAGTACTAAGTGCTGCTTACAAGTGGACATGGATTGTTTCGCTCTATGACTTGATGATTTTTGCAGACTTAATTGAAAGCGAAGCGGACTTTAAAGAGTATCTGCAAAACAGATTGGGACTTTATGAGAGAAACGATATTGAGTTTCATGATGAGATAGACATACTTGGATATTTCTTCGAGAATAAGTTTCCGTTGAAAGAAGAAAAGGAGAATGAGAGAATTATGATGCTTTCATACAAAGACGAAATTGAAACCTACTACACCAGAACAGGAGTTGGAATGCCAGCAGTACAAAAACCAAAACGAAAAAGATAATGCCACGCACAGTTTCAAGCACATTTGCAAACCGCTACAAGCCCACCCGCAGACCAAAGTTTGCAAAAGAGCTTGAAACTCTCCAGCCCAAGAAGAATTATTTTTTTAAATCTCCCCTTCCAAAAATTTTAAAAACCCCAACCGCACGACCCGCCACAAAAATGCACCTTGACAATGAATGCTAAACTCAATACTGACAATGGTTGCAATACGCGGACGACAAGAACGCCAGCCTGTAACAGCGTGTATGTGGCAATAGCGGGTGAAGTGGTAAATCGAAGGTCAGTACTTCTAAAAAACTTTGTGCCAAACGGACAGGAAAGTGCTTCTAATCCGCTACTGCACATACACGCAAACCGTTAGCGGGCATTGTAGGACGACCAACAAGACAGTCCCAATATCATAATAGAATAAACCAAATGAATATAATATTCTTTGAAAATCAATATAAATTCAGAGAGTGGATAGAAAACAACCACGATAAAGTATCGGAATTAATTGTAGGTATTTACAAGGTTGATAGTGGCAAGCCATCAATGTCGTGGTCTGAGTCGGTAGACCAAGCTTTATGCTTCGGTTGGATAGATGGTGTTAGAAACACGATTAATAAGGAAAGTTACAGCATACGATTTACACCCAGAAAACCTAATAGCATTTGGAGTGCTATCAACATAAAAAAAGTCGAAGCATTGACAAATGCAGGACTTATGAAACCTGAGGGATTAAAAGCATTTGTCTTACGAAAAGACGAAAAGTCTAAAATATACTCGCATGAGACAGAAATTATAGAGTTTTCAACTGACTTTATACACCAATTCAAACAAAATAAAATAGCATGGGAATTTTTCCAAAAGCAACCTCCATCATATCGAAAAGTAATGACTCATTGGATAATGAGTGCCAAACAAGAAAAAACAAGACAATCACGACTGGAAAAAACAATAACTGCAAGTGAACTACAAAATCGATTAAAAAAATTATAAATAAAAAGAACAACGACCCGCTAACAAGCGCTATAGTTAATTGCCATTTCAGAGTATATCTCAAGTTTTCAGATCTTAATAAAGTTTTGTGTCGCTTGATAGGGAAGTGCTTCGAAACTGGCAACTAACCATAGCGCCGACCGTTA
>MWCX01000045.1 GCA_002070265.1 Bacteroidetes bacterium ADurb.Bin174
TGCCATTACCCAAGGATTGCGTTCACGCCTTAATCGTCAAGAGATACAGGCAGTAATGGCTCATGAAATGTCGCATATTTACAATCGCGACGTTCGCTATATGACCTTTGCCAGTATCATGCTTGGAACTATTGTGATTATTTCTGAAATACTGTTGCGTTCATTTATTTGGGGAGGTAGCAGTAAGCGTTCCTCCGATAATAAAGGAGGTGGAGCAGCACAGATTATTATAGTGGTAGTTGTTATTTTATTGGCAATTCTGGCACCAATTTTGGCACGTATGTTTTATTTCTCCTTATCAAGAAAAAGAGAATATTTAGCCGATGCTACTTCGGTAAGTTTTACACGCGATCCCATCAGCTTGGCCAATGCCTTGGAAAAGATATCGGCCGATAATACCCTCTTCGACCCCGGTAAAATGACTGCCGCTATGTGTATTAACAAACCGAGAGTCAAAGAACACAAAGAAAACCTGGCATCTACCCATCCGCCCATTCAAAAGAGAATTGCCATTTTACGCGCCATGTCGATGGGTACGGATTATGATACCTATATGAAAGTATACGCTTCGGTAATAGGAAAAAACGATTTACCTAAGAATAAAAAAAGGAATAAATAAGTGCCTATTTTCGAATTACCGGAAGAAATCATATTTCCCAAAACGGAATTTGCAGAACCCGATGGTTTGCTGGCCATAGGAGGGGATTTAACACCATTGCGTTTGCTGACAGCTTATAGTTTGGGCATTTTCCCCTGGTTTAATGAAGATAATCCCATATTGTGGTGGTCGCTCGACCCTCGTTTGTTGTGTTTCCCTGACGAAATCAAATTTTCTAAAAGCTTAATGCAGAGAATTAAACGACGTGAATTTGAAGTGAAGATTGATACCAATTTCCAAAAAGTAGTGGAATTATGCTCAAACGTTAAACGTAATAATCAAAAAGGTACATGGATAAGCTCCGAAATCGTTGACAGCTATACGCAATTGCATCACATGGGTTATGCACATTCCTTTGAAACCTATAAAGATAATACATTAGTTGGTGGTTTATATGGCGTTTCTATCGGAGCCATGTTTTCGGGCGAATCAATGTTTCACCTTGAAAGCGATGCTTCGAAAGTGGCGTTTTATTATTTAATACAATTTGCTTTAAAACATCAATTTCACTTTATAGATTGCCAACAGGTAACCCCGCATATGCAACGCATGGGCGGGAGACCTATTCCACGCAAGGCATATCTAATGTTATTAAACAAAAGTTTAAAAAAAGTATCACTCGTGGAAAAATGGAATAATATAGATAATTAACAATTAAGAGTTTTATACATTATTTAATTAACAACTAAAATTTTTGAAATGAAAAAATATAATCCACAATGTGCAAAATGCACCGTTATCCGCTGCAGTTCGAAAGATCAGAACAAAAAAGTGCCTTCTTCCTGTCCGACTGAAAACTATCCGGACTTACTCAAGGATTCTGTAAAAAAACTTAATCTTCCGGAAAATCAGGCTGTAAACAAGGGATGGCTCGGCTATTTCAGTAAAGTCGTAAATCCGGAAAAACCCGGAGAAAAATATGCTTGGACAAGGATAGATGAAATTATAGCCTATGCTAAGACACGTGGAATGAAAAAGCTCGGTATCGCTACCTGTTATGTATTGATGCCCGAATCAAAATCTTTATCTGAAATTCTTGAAAACAATGGCTTTACTGTTATTTCAGTATGTTGTTTGTGTGGGGAAACGAATCCAGGCGACATTGGAATGCCCGGAAACATTTGTTGCAATCCCATTTTGCAAGCAGAAATACTTAATCGCGAGGAAACAGAGTTGAATATGATAGTGGGACTTTGTCTCGGACATGATATATTGTTCCTTCGTTATGCTAAAGCGGAAACAACACCTTTGATTGTCAAAGATCGTGCTTTAGGACATAATCCTGTTGCGGCACTATACCAAAACCAAAATCCTTTTTATAAAGATAGATTCAATAAAAAATAAAATTATAATTCTTTTATAGATGCTAAAAAACAATCTTTAAATTGATGCTTTGAAAAAGAAGCTTTTTTTAAATAAAATAATGTATCTTTGCAAACTAATAATCTAAATTAATTGGATTTATGGTTGGTGAAAAAGGAAAGCAACATTCCGTCAGTAATGTTCTTTGTATTAGTAATCATCCTTATTCGCTGGATTAAATAGCATAATTTTTCTCGACAATGATGATTTATATTCATCATTGTCCGATAAAAATTCCGATATTGTAACAGATTCTTCGCTTCACTTCTTTACGCTCAGAATGACAATGATTTTAAATGATATGAAGGGGAGCATAAAGCTGTCATTCTGAGCGAAGCGAAGAATCTGTTGGATTTTATCAGACATTAGTGATTTATATTGTCAAAACAGCTATCTTTGTAGCCAAATATTTTTTAGGTCTAATCATACTATACTAAATACTTAAAAAAATTAACAGCAACCTTATATATTAAAATATTATGGCTGATATACTTAATGAAGTCTCAAGAACCTTCAACGAATACTTAATCATACCGGGATTAACCAAGAAAATACATACCCCCGACAATGTTAGTCTGCAAACACCTTTACTGAAGCACCGTAAAGATAAAAATTCAAGTATTACCTTACATATTCCTTTAGTATCGGCCATTATGCAATCGGTATCGGACAGCCGTTTGGCCATTGCCTTGGCCAAAGAAGGAGGAATTTCTTTTATTTTCGGCTCACAAACCATAGAGGAACAGGCGAAAATGGTGATGGAGGTTAAAAGACATAAAGCAGGTTTTGTTGAAAGCAGGGCTAACTTGACACCGGAACATACCTTACAAGACATTCTTACTTTAAAAGAACAAACAGGTTTTTCAACCACAGGTATTACCCATGACGGTACATCTTCGGGCAAACTCCTCGGCTTGGTTACCAGCCGTGATTATCGGGCAAGTAAAGACCCTTTGCATAAAAAAGTTAAAGAGTTTATGACTCCCTTGGAAAATCTAATAACGGCAAAAGACGATATTAGCTTGAGCGAAGCCAACGACATTATTTGGAATCATAAACTAAACACCTTGCCAATAATCGACGAACAACAACATTTAAAGTATTTTGTATTCCGTAAAGACTATGACAGTCACAAAGATCATCCCAATGAATTATTAGATGCTAAAAAACAACTCATTGTAGGAGCGGGCATTAATACCAGAGACTATAAAGAAAGGGTTCCCGCATTGATAGATGCCGGAGTGGATGTTTTTTGTATTGATTCATCCGACGGATTTTCGGAATGGCAAAGCGAAACTATTCAGTACATTAAAAAGACTTTTGGCAATCATATACCCGTTGGAGCAGGAAATGTGGTGGATAGCGAAGGCTTTTTGTATTTGGCAAAAGCCGGAGCTGATTTTGTAAAAGTGGGAGTAGGGGGAGGTTCTATTTGTATTACACGCGAACAAAAAGGAATTGGAAGAGGACAGGCTACCGCCTTGATTGATGTGGCCAATGCCAGAAGTAAATATTTCAAAGAAACAGGCGACTATATCCCCATTTGTTCCGACGGAGGGATTGTGAAAGACTATCATATGATACTCGCCTTGGCCATGGGTGCTGATTTTTTGATGATGGGACGTTATTTTGCCCGTTTCGACGAAAGTCCTACCCGTAAATTATTGGTTGGCGGCAATTACGTGAAAGAATATTGGGGCGAAGGTTCTAACCGTGCACGCAACTGGCAACGTTATGATATGGGAGGTAAAAGCAATTTAAGCTTTGAAGAAGGAGTTGACAGTTTTGTGCCTTATGCCGGAAAATTAAAAGACAACCTCGACCTTACAATCGGAAAAATAAAATCAACCATGTGCAGTTGCGGCGTTTCTTCCTTAAAAGAACTACAATCCAATGCCAAATTAACCGTCGTATCCTCCACAAGCATTATCGAAGGTGCCGCCCATGATGTGATTGTGAAAGATGCTAAAAGCTAAAGGGAAGTTAATTAACTCACACAATATAAGGGATTAGATAAACCCAATATGTTAAAGAATGCATACAATCACAGAAGTTATCATTTTCTATTTTTCAGGGACAGGCAATGCCAAACAAATAGCCACTTGGTTTGCCGAATTTGCCGAAAAGAAAGGATTCGATTGCAAATTGGTGAATATTCAAAACATAGATACAAAAACAATATCCTCATATGCTTCCGATAAGTTGCTTATGATAATTTCTCCCGTTCACGGTTTCAATTATCCTAAAATAACATTAAACTTCATCATACGCTTTCCAAAAGGGAATAATAGAGTCGTGTTAATGAATACAAGAGCCGGAATGAGAATTGGTAAATGGGTTACACCTGGAATTTCCGGTATATCCTTTTACATTGCATCCCTCATTATAAAGATAAAAGGATATAAAATACAGGGAATGATACCTTTCGATATGCCTTCCAATTGGTTGACTCTACATCCGGCATTAAAACTTAAATCCGTCAAACTATTACATAAAGTAAATTATGATCGAGTGGAGAAACATGCCGGTAAAATATTTGCCGAAAAAAACGTTTTTTTTGCTTTTAAGGAAATCCTACAAGATTTATTGGTATCTCCAATTGCTCTCGGTTATTTTTTTATCGGTCAGTTCGGATTGGCAAAAACATTCTATGCTTCAACTGCCTGCGATAATTGCGGTTTATGCATCAAACAATGTCCGTTGAATGCAATTAAAATGCTCAAAGGCCGTCCATTCTGGACATTCAAATGTGAAAGTTGCATGAAATGTATGAACAACTGCCCGAAAAAAGCCATTGAAGCAGGGCAGGCATTTTTAATAATAATCAGTGTCATAAGTTCGATAACGGCAAGCCTTTTACTCAACCATCTTTTTTTCGTTAAGCTGTCATCCGGATTTATCCATTCTCTACTGTTTGCCTTGGTTTTCTTCCTTTTTATAGTAGTGTTCTACAGACTACAACACTTATTGCTTCGCTATAAATTCACGGCAAAAATCATTTCTTTCCTATCCCTAACGCATTATAAATTTTGGGGACGCTATAAGTCCATACCGGATCATAGATGGAAGGAATAGAGTAGGAGACAGGGTAGATTACGAACGTCGTCTCTTATGAATATCTGACGAATCCCAGGACTGATGCAATAAAATATCGTGAATGGTACGAATCAGCAAGATAAACACCCTTAAATCGCGTTCGGCAAACCATTTGATGGCCGCATCTTCCTTGCGGCAAGCAGCAGCAAAGGTAGAGAGAAAATCCAATTTGTATTTTTTAAGCCAGAGAATGGCATTAGGTTCGTTATCAATAGCATTACTTAATACAGCAAATTCGGGATAACCGTTTTTCAACAACCAGTCCAATGCTTCCGTATCGGAATGAATGGCCGCCGACAAAGCCGCCAATTCAGGATAACCGTCTTTCATAAAAATATCCGTAAACTTCCGGTTGCCCTTTAAACTCTCATTCAAAGCAACCAATAATTTGACATCATAATCGGTTAAACAATGCATACTTACACTTTTTTATATACATAACAATTCCCAAACACCTTTGTTTAACGAAACAATTCTCGTTATAGTCTAATAAACGGCAATCTTACTTCGGAAAGACTTTTATTATTTGACATCCGAAGTTTAATCCATTTACTTTATATCCGTCAAAAGACCTTGAGTAACCCTCTATTAAATTGCCAAATTTTCTTACCCTAATTTCAGTAATTTCACAAGTTTGTCCTAAAGATAAAAATGAAATTTTATAGTCTAAATCTGTCCTTGAGTCTTTGTTTAGATATCCTTCATAATAATTTTCGTTTTATTCCTTTAATTATCCGTTTATCATCCGATAAGCATTTAATTAAACTTTTTTCGGCAATTATTACTGTAAGCATCGTTATAGAAATAATAACATCTTATTTATATGCCAAAAATCACATATTGCGAGATGCTGGAAATTTACCACACAGAATATTTATCATTTCAACAGGAGAATTTACGATAAAATCAGGCGCAACAGCGCTCAAACGATTTTCAGCATTATAGCCCCAACATACGGCCATGTTTTTAATCTTTACTTTTTGGCATGCAATGATATCTCTATCTTCATCACCTACATATATAATCTCGGAAGGATTTAGCTTGTATCTTTGACACATTTTCTTTAAAACCAAATGTTTGCCAAAAATTGAACTTTGAGAAAACACAAAATCAAACACCTTGTCCAATTGATGTTTTTCCAAGCATTGCCTTATATTTTCTTCCGAATTACTCGAAACGATACCTAATTTATAGTTTGTGGCAAGCGTTTGTATGACGTTTATCATACCGGCAAACAAAGGGATGTTTGTTTTGTTTTTTAATTGGGAAGTGATGAGTAAAACCATTTTCGGAATTTTATGCATGGGAATATTTTTTCTTTTAATCACTTCTTTAATCCCTTCATTACGCAATAATTCATAATCATCTTCACTGAAATCGTCCAAACTTGTCCTTACAATTTCTTTTATAACGTCAATCGTATTGGCTATCGTCCCGTCGAAATCAAAAACAATATATTTAATCATAGTATCGGTATTATCTTATAATCACAAATTCTCTAAAATTTTCCTTATCTATTATGCTTGTCTCTGCATTATAAGTCTCTGTAAATGTTTTTGGTAATTTATGATTTTTCTTTTTTTGCCACTTAAATTCATAGCCGAAAATTTTTCCTTCCGATTCTTCTACAAAATCCACTTCCTGTTGTTGTATTGTCCTCCAGAAGTAAGAACGGGCAAGACTTTCTTTATATTCCTTTTGCTTCATTCTTTCCGAAATCAGGAAATTTTCCCATAAAGCCCCTTTATCTGTTCTTAATTCAATCGGATTGAAATTGCCAATAATCATATTTCTAATGCCATTATCATAAAAATAGATTTTCTTATTTGTTTTTATCTCATTTCTAACGTTCCTGCTAAAACTATTTAATTTAAAAATGATGTATCCTTTTTCTAAAATATCAATGTATTTACTTATCGTATTCTTATCAACGTTTACAATTTGAGTTAATTCAGAATAGTTTACTTCACTTCCAATCTGAAGAGCGAGCGCTTGAACCAGTTTGTCAAGAACTTCAGGTTTACGTATATCAACATAGGAAAGGATGTCTTTGTATAAATAGCTGTTTACTAAATTCCGTAAGATGCTGATTTCATCGCCAATATTATTTAAAACATCAGGATAGAAGCCGTATAGCAACCTGTTTTCCAAATTCTGTTCAGCATACAAATAACCATGGTGGTTTTCATATTCTTCCCAAGAAACAGGGAATAAATGATATTCCCATTTTCTGCCGGTTAAAGGTTCATTAATTTTGTTTGATAAATCAAAAGAAGATGATCCACTTGCAAACAATTGAACGTTTTTAAATTTATCCGTAATTATTTTCATGGTAAGTCCAATTCCTTGAATTCTTTGAGCTTCATCAATAAATACATATTTATAATTACCCAAAAGTGTACGAATTTGTTCCGTATTAGGTTCGTTTAATAAAGTTCGTGTTTTAGGATCATCGCCATTAAGGAGCAAATAATCTTTTGAAGTAAGAATGGATTCAATGAGTGTTGTTTTGCCCGCTTGTCTTGGTCCAATTACAACAATAGCTTTTCCTGAATCCATACGATGTTTTATCTTAGCTGTTAGATTTCTTGAATACATTGTTTTTTTTTGCAAAAATAATAATTTTTGGTTATCGTATTCACCAAATATTATGGTTTTTGGTGAATATCTTTAAGGTTAAAGTATAAAGCTCTCATTATAAGCTAAGCAAAGAATGATTCGATATTTATCAAATAATAATAAAATCATATACAAAAAAACCTTTTCGAAAAAAGAATTTAGTGTAACTTTGCACACTTTTAATTTTACGCTGTAAAAAGAATGCAAAATATTAGAAATGTAGCTATTATAGCTCATGTTGACCACGGCAAAACTACCCTTGTAGATCGTATTTTATACCAATCCAAACTTTTCAGAGACAATCAGGAAGTACAAGATTTAATACTCGACAACAACGATTTGGAAAGAGAACGTGGTATTACTATTTTATCGAAAAACGTATCTGTCAGATATAAAGATTTTAAAATAAACATTATCGACACACCGGGACACAGCGATTTCGGTGGGGAAGTGGAGCGGGTGCTAAATATGGCCGATGGCGTATTGTTGATAGTTGATGCTTTTGAAGGACCTATGCCACAAACTCGCTTTGTGTTGCAAAAGGCAGTAGAACTTCACCTCAAACCCATTGTTGTGATAAATAAAGTCGACAAACTGAATTGTAATCCTGAGCAAACGCAAGAAGATATCTTTGATTTAATGTTTAGTTTAGGTGCCACAGAAGAACAACTTGATTTTCCGACAGTATACGGTTCTTCAAAACTAGGGTGGATGGGACCCGACTGGAAAACCCCGACCGATGATATCAGCTATTTATTGGATCAAATCATTGAACATATACCGGCTCATCCCGATTTGAAAGGGAACACACAAATGATGATTTCTTCCTTGGATTATTCCTCATATGTAGGAAGAATAGCCGTAGGAAAAATACATAGAGGAACCCTGACTTGGGGACAAAACGTTACACTTATCAAACGAAACGGAAGTTATGTTACTTCCAAAGTGAAAGAACTCTATGTTTTTGAAGGACTGGGAAAAGAAAAGATAAAAACACCCATTTGTCGGGGAGAAATATGTGCTGTTTTAGGCATAGATGATTTTGAAATAGGCGATACCATTGCCGATTTTGAGAATCCGGAAGCATTGCCCAGCATTAC
Source organism: Bacteroidetes bacterium ADurb.Bin174 (assembly GCA_002070265.1). Taxonomy (GTDB): domain Bacteria; phylum Bacteroidota; class Bacteroidia; order Bacteroidales; family Paludibacteraceae; genus Paludibacter. The sequence continues at coordinate 8,836 of MWCX01000045.1, forward strand.
CGTCGACGAACCGACCATGAGCATGCTTTTCACCATTAACAATTCTCCTTTCTATGGAAAAGACGGTAAATATGTAACATCCCGCCATGTAAGAGACCGTTTATATAAAGAACTGGAAAAAAATTTGGCTTTACGCTTGGATGAAACCGATTCACCGGATGCTTTTATCGTTTACGGAAGGGGGATATTGCATCTTTCCATTTTAATAGAAACCATGCGTCGCGAAGGCTATGAGTTGCAAGTAGGACAACCGAAAGTTATTATCAAAGAAATCGAAGGGCAAAAATGCGAACCGGTGGAAGAACTCATTGTTTTAGTTCCCGAAGAATTTTCAAGTAGAGTGATTGATTTGGCAACCAAACGACGCGGTGAAATCGTTTCTATTGATACTAAAATTGATCGTATTTGTTTAAATTTTAAGATTCCTTCACGTGGCATCATAGGATTGCGTAATCAGATGCTTACCTCGACCGAAGGCGAAGCGGTCATGTCGCATCGTTTCATAGGTTTCGAACCGTGGAAAGGCGAAATCTCTTTGCGTCATTCAGGCTCTTTAATTGCCATGGAAAGTGGAACAGCCGCTGCCTATGCCATTGATAAGCTACAAGATAGAGGAAGTTTCTTTATTTCACCCATGGAACCTGTTTATGAAGGACAGGTGATAGGCCAGCACATACGGCAAGACGATTTGGTTGTGAATGTTACCAAAACAAAGAAATTAAGCAATATGCGCGCTTCAGGTTCGGACGATAAAGTCGTGTTAACACCGGCTCTGAAATTTTCCATGGAAGAATATATGGAATACATTGCCGAAGATGAATATCTTGAAATTACCCCAAAAGCTTTACGTTTACGAAAAATCATATTAAGCGAAATTGAACGTAAACGAGCGGCGAAATAATGATGAATTATAAATGGTGAATTGTGAATTTAAATAAGTCTATGCCTAAATTTGGTTGACCAGATATTACTCTTTTTTTTTTATTTTTTTATCGGACAATAGTGATTCTTATTTTTTAATTGATCCTTTATCAGCGCCTTGTCTTGCGATCTACCGGAATGTGGTTTTAATTTGAAAATATAAGATGGGTAAAATTA
>MWCX01000046.1 GCA_002070265.1 Bacteroidetes bacterium ADurb.Bin174
CAATAATAATTTTGGCAAACAGGATGAAAATGAAGACCCGTTTTACAATTTAGAAAAATTGGGTAAATATGATCCAACCTTGGACTTGTCAAGGTACCGGTTTCCTACATTAGACTTATTGAAGGTTTACGGAACCGACAATGAAACTCCGGTAGATATGAAGGAGCAAGCTGCCAATAAAGAGCGTATCATTACTACGCTTCGGAATTATGGCATCGACATTAAATCAATCAAGGCAACAGTCGGACCCACCATCACTTTATATGAAATTGTACCTGTGGAAGGCATCAGGATATCGAGAATACGTAATCTGGAGTACGATATCATGTTGAGTTTGGCAGCAACGGGTATTCGCATCATTGCACCCATACCCGGAAAAGGAACCATCGGTATTGAGGTCCCCAACGCGGAACCACAAATTGTTTCCATCCATTCAATCATCGCTTCGAAGAAGTTTCAGGAATCGAAATTTGATTTGCCCATCGCTTTTGGAAAAACCATCACCAATGAAATCTTCATGGTTGATTTGACCAAAATGCCGCACTTATTGGTTGCCGGTGCTACGGGACAAGGGAAATCGGTGGGATTGCATGCCATTATCACTTCTTTATTATACAAAAAACATCCATCTGTATTAAAATTAGTACTCATTGACCCCAAAAAGGTTGAATTTAATGTATATGGCTCCATTGAAAAGCAATTTTTAGCAAAATTACCGGATGGAGAAGACGCCATTATTACTGATACCAAAGAGGTAATCAAAACACTGAAGTCTCTTGTAGCAGAAATGGATGAACGATATGAACTGCTCAAAAAAGCACATGCCCGTAATATCAAAGAATACAACGAGAAATTCATCAATAGAAGATTGAATCCTACCAAAGGTCATAAGTTCCTGCCTTATATTGTGGTTATCATTGATGAGTTTGGAGATTTGATCATGACTGCAGGAAAAGAAATTGAGCTTCCGATTGCCCGCATTGCACAGTTAGCCCGTGCCATCGGTATTCACATCATTATTGCAACACAACGTCCTTCCGTGAACATCATTACAGGTGTTATCAAAGCGAACTTTCCGGCTCGGGTGGCTTTCCGTGTTTCATCCCAGATTGACTCCCGTACCATTATCGACGGTTCGGGTGCCAATCAATTGGTAGGTAGAGGTGATATGCTTTTCACTTCCGGAAATGAATTAATTCGGGTGCAATGTGCGTTTGTCGATACCCCTGAAGTAGAGAACATAGTGAATTTCATTGGTGATCAACCAGGCTATCCGACTACTTTTGCGCTGCCTGAATGTGCAGATGAGGATGAAGAAGGATTGGCTCCCGGTGCAGTTGACTTGAGCAAAAGAGATCCGTTGTTTGAAGAAGCAGCCAGGCTGATAGTCAGCACCCAACAAGGTTCAACATCCAATATTCAACGTAAATTATCCATAGGGTACAACCGTGCCGGGCGTATCGTCGATCAATTGGAGGTTGCAGGTATCGTCGGTCCGGGTGAAGGCAGCAAGCCGCGGCAAGTATTGGTGATGGATGAATATCAACTTGAACAAATATTAAAACAATTGCAATAAAAACATCCAACAAAAAATTGAATAAAACCTGAAGTATCAATGTTCAAATACATCAAATACAATTTATCCATATGCATGTTTATATGCTCTGTTTTTACATTGAATGCACAGGGTAATGCTAATGCTAAGCAGCTTATGGACAGGTGGATTCAAATCATTCAATCCCGGGGTATCAGTGCAAAATTCACCATCAAAAGTTTTGAAGGAAAAAATCTAATTTCGCAAGAAATTTCAGGTGATATAGTGATGAAGGGCAATCAATTGTATTTTGATACGGAAGAATTAAGTTTGTGGTTTAACGGAACTACGCAATGGGTATATTTCAAAGAAACTCATGAAGTGAATATCACAACGCCGACTGCAGATGAATTAGCCCAAACCAATCCCATGATAGCGATTTCCGGATATTCGTCAAAATTCACTTTGCAGTTGATCAATCAAGCAGATGTTCATCATTATACGATAAAAATGACGCCTAAAAACGAAAACTTTGAAGAGCTGATTGTTAAGTTCAACAAAAAAGACAACATGTTACAATCCATCAAACTGCAAGGAAAAACTCCCACAACACATGAAATTATTGTTACAAATTACCAACAAGATGCATCTATTCATACAAAAATGTTTATTTTTGATGCATCGAAATTTGAAGGAGTTATTCTGAATGATTTAAGATAAAAGAAAAAACTGCTAATTACCAAACAAAATAGTATGACGGAAAAAGTAAAATGTTTGATTATCGGATCAGGACCTGCAGGATACACAGCCGCCATCTATGCTTCAAGAGCCAATTTGTCTCCGGTGTTGTATGAAGGCATGCAGCCCGGTGGACAGTTAACAACAACCACTGAGGTAGAAAATTTCCCGGGATATCCTGATGGAACTACCGGACCGGAGTTGATGGCTGATTTACGAAAACAAGCCGAGCGTTTTGGAACGGACATCAGGTTCGGGCAAGCTACCGCTACGGACTTATCCAAAGCTCCTTATCGTGTAACCATTGATGGGGAAAAAGTCATTGAGGCAGATACAATCATCATTTCTACCGGTGCAACAGCCAAATACTTAGGATTGCCCGATGAAACCAAATATGCCGGATCCGGGGTTTCTGCTTGTGCCACTTGCGATGGATTCTTTTACCGCAATTTGAAAGTTGCGGTAGTGGGCGGAGGAGATACTGCTTGCGAAGAAGCCATCTATTTATCGGGTTTGGCTTCAAAAGTATATATGATTGTGCGCAAGCCTTATTTGCGGGCATCCAAAATCATGCAGGATCGTGTGTTTAAAAATCCTAAGATAGAGGTATTGTTCGAACACAACGCCGTTGGATTAACAGGTGATAAAGTGGTGCAAGGTGCCGATTTAATAAAAAGAATGGGTGAAGCTGACGAAGAGAAAGTACACATCGAAATCGACGGCTTTTTCTTAGCTATTGGTCACACGCCCAATTCAGAAATATTTAAACCATGGATAAAAACCGATGAGGTGGGTTATATTCAAACCAAGCCCGGAACACCCATAACCAACGTACCAGGCGTATTTGCTGCCGGTGATGTAGCCGACTCTCACTATAGACAAGCAGTTACCGCTGCAGGAAGTGGATGTCAGGCTGCTATTGAAGCAGAAAAATACCTGTCTGAATTATACAGTTAAATTAACATTTTTGAATAATAAATAGATAACAATTTGAGATTGTTTTTACCGGAAAGAATCAATTTTAATCGCATTTATATATATATATATATTAGTTACAATGAGCAGTAATATAGGAAAAATCAAAAAAATGTTGTTGGGTATCATGATACTGGCAACAACCGGTCTGCTGATCAATTCATGCATTGACCCTATGTATGACATGGCGCAAGGTATAAGTACCGAGATACAGGTTGGTGGTGATTCTTTGGCTTTACCCATCGGAACTACTGACACTATGCGCTTAGGCGACTTTCTAAATTCTAATGATTTGGAGTTTCTTAAAACCATGGAAGAT
>MWCX01000047.1 GCA_002070265.1 Bacteroidetes bacterium ADurb.Bin174
ACCAATGAGCAAATCATCAAGAACAAGGATTTTTAATGCTCCTGTAAGCGGATTTACTTTTATGGATGCCAAATATAAACTTATTGCAAGTGCCGACAACCGGGCTTCATTGAGAAAAAGCTGATGTTTTGGAATTGCCTTTTCGAAGAAAACAATTTTTAAATTGATGCTGTTTCCTGTAAGTTTCCTTCTGCCCTGATATTCTACTTTGTCAAAATCCAGGGAAATCTTAACATTTGCACCAAAATATTTCATAAAAGTATTGGTGTCCTGTTCTATATCTTTAAGTAGCTTTTTCAGCCCAGGATTGAATTTTGTTGACAAGTAATTCTTGGTCGCTTCTTGTTGTTTCTTGTCTTGCCGTTTTGTAAAAGTGTCTTTGTAAATATTGAACCACTCACGCCCTAATTCCTTAGTTGAAAATTCATTAATTGAGTTTTGAAGAATGCCGGAGTCATTTGAAATCAAACTGCCCCCAAAGGAATACTCAACTTTTCCAATTAATAAATCGAATAAATCCACTTTATCCTTATGCACCATGTGAGTTCTAAGCAGGCTTCTGTAATCAAAGAACCCTTTTATTTTATTGGCATCGGCAATAAGGGTTTTATCTGCACTGATGATTTCCTTATCGGTTAATTTCAGTTCAAAAGTGGTTGTCTTTGAGGTTTCGGGCGATTCTTTGATGTTAACCTTTATGCTGGCTGTGTTTTTTTGTGATGCTGGAACAAAAATATTTTCTTCTACCTCAATTTTGCCAACCGAAGATTTCAAAAAATCCTGAAGTGCTGTAAAGAGAGAGCTTTTACCACTGCCGTTCTCGCCATAAACCATCAGGTTTTTACCGTCTTTGTCAAGGCAAATATGGTGCTCACCGTAAAAAGCACGGTAGTTCTTTATGTGTATATCAGTTATTCTCATTTTTCCCTTCTATTATGGCAATCTCCGGAATAGAATTCATATAAAACAGGTTAATCCTAACCGGATGCTCTTTGTCATTCAACCTGTCAAACACCTTTTTGCAAATCTTCATTTTTTGCTCATTACTCATGCTATCGGTAAACTCAGGCAATTCGCCCAAATGCTTAATAATTTCACGATTGTGTTTTTTTAATAATTCAGGAAAATACAACTCGTACACCATTCCATCTATGATTTGCTCGAAATAAGTGGGCATTAGTTGGTCGGATACACTTTGCAACTCTTGTGTTTTAAGAAATAATATGTAGTCCACAATAGTGCTATAACACTTTTGTTCCGTAGTAATCTTTATTCGAAGCCTTCCAACTGGACCGGGATAGTATTCATAGCGATAATCCATCAATTTACCATATGATTTGAAGTAAAAGGATAACACCTTTGAATTAAGCAATGCTAATAAATATTTTGTCTCATATTTTTCCTTTCCACTTTCGTTTAAAGCTACTACTGTAGTATCTGCACTTGAATAAAAACCATTGGCATCATAACAAAATGTGTTCTCAGATGCTTTGAATCTGCAAATCAATTTCTCCGATTCAAAAAGTTCTTGTTCACGAGGCCATTGTAAATCGAACCATCTTATTTTGCCATTCTTGGCTTCACGTCTGTTTGATAATTTAGTTTTAAATGAAAGTAATCTTTGTTTAAGCTGGGGATAATCATCTAAAGAATTGATTAGTTTAGTGTAAACTAATTCTCTTTTCTCAACTAGTTCAATTGCGTATTTTTGAATATCACCAACTTTTAGCCATGGCTTGACTATTTTCTTTGGTAAATTCTTGAATTCGTTTTCTGTTGTAATAAAGGCTTTATCAAGGCCAGTTACAATGCCTTGCTTACAATTTGCAATTTCTTCTAAGGATATAGCATCCTTCTCAATCAACTTTAGAATATCTGTTGACTCTTCATTAGTCAGATTCCATGAATCTTTGGCAATTATATTTTCTTTTGGAATTATATTCGAAACATATTCGCTTAGGTCTATGTAGTCTATTTTCTTTCCAGGGTGAAATCTATAATGGAAAAGTGTTAGATAATCTGGAATATTTAGAAAGCTTGTAATGCAGGTTTTAATGCCTATTCCGTCGAATACAGTAACATTTTTGAAATCAATAATTTCTTTTAAAGTTGTCTTAGTAGAAACAAATTTTCTTAGTTTTTTGGCATATTCTGCTTCTATCCAATATCTGGAGGTAATTAATGACGTTATTCCCTGAGATTTACTAAGCTCATGAGATTTATAGAAGAAATAGTAATAAATGTCTGCTTTTCCATCAAAGACCTCCGAGAATAGATGTCTATATACTTCCTTGTCTTCTGTGGAATACATTTTGAAGTTTAAGTAGGGCGGATTTCCAATAACAATATCAAACCCACCTTTTCCATTAACCAAATACGGATTCAATACTTCTGGGAAATCGAGTTTCCAATCGAAATGGTTAAAAGGTTCATCTGGTTTTTTAAGCAGGATTTTCAGTTTATTAATCAGATTGTCAAAAACTTTAATTTGCAATTCCCTCCCAGTGTTGTGCTTAATATCGGCAGCCGTTGGCATAAAGCCGCCTTTTTGTACGGTTTTACCAATGTAAAGTTCTTTATTAAAGGAAAGTTGATTGATGAGCAATTCAATTTTTAGGTTGCGGATTTCAGCCTGTAGTTTTTTCTTATTCTTGATGTTGGGGTTAAAGTATTTCTTTTGCTTGTCTGCAACTTCAACCAATAAACGCTGTACATT
>MWCX01000048.1 GCA_002070265.1 Bacteroidetes bacterium ADurb.Bin174
TAGCAAGAAGATAAGTAGATTTTAATTGGCATAATTTTTCGTTCATTCATTTTCTATCTTTTGATAAAATTCTATAGCTTTATTGGATGTATTTAGTTACTTGGCAGACGCTGGTCAGCAACTTAAATCTTGCTTCCAAGCTGGAGAATACGACATGCGGCCGATACGGCAAAACTCCGTGATACTGGCTACGCTCTTGCGCGATGTTGCCGCCGAGTTTTTAAAACAGCGTGCTTGATGGTCGCTATACGGTGGATTTAAGAATCGGCGAGAACGCATATTACTTCAGCTCGATCCAGGTAGGTCTTTCTTCTTCTGATTATTCTTTTGGTTTGGTATAATCCTCCGTCCTACTTGGGACGGTTTTCAAGCATTATTCTTCCACTCTCCAACTCGGATTTTGTGCAGTAGCATCTTGGTTTGCGAAAAGGAAAGGAACGAGCAATCCAACCCCATAGCCACACGTCCAAGTAGAGCAATTTTGCTCAACAATTTTGTCACCATGATCTGCTTTCAGTCTTTTTAGTCCTGATCATATCTTCGTCAAGGCTTCAGTAGCGTTATTATCATCAATTACCTTTAATCTTTTTAACCATTTTTCAATAGAGCCATCTTTAAAAAACCCGAGAAGCACACCATCGCAGAACCGTTCAGCACGTATTGCTCCCATTACCAATGCAAGTACACACTTTTCATCAAGATTATCCATATTAGCACCTCGCATTTCTTCATCGCCCCATTTGAGACCATTCTCTTCAAGTATGGAGCCATAGTTTGTAAGCTTATACTCGGGATGACTTTCAGAAAACTGATAAAATTCATTTACAAACGAATCTACAAGTTCATTGTAATTGACGAAAGGCATTTGAATAGGGTGTTCCATTGTACCGTCATTTTCTCTATCAATGACCCACTCGCCAAAAGATTTAGCTTGTGAAACTTTGCCAATGTACTTTGTAAGAACTCTAAATTTTCCTGATGAGCTTTCGTTTCCTGATGCCCCATCTACGGTATCAAGGGCATTTTTTAGTTTATCGAAATGGTAAATTAGCCACTCAAAATGCTGTTTATACAATTCCGGATTATGTATATCAGCTTCAACAGAATACAGAATCCTCTTTGCTACGCTCTTATCTCTGCTGGTATACCACTCAAGCGGAAAACCACAGGCACCTTCAATTTGATCTTTTTTCGCTTCGAATCTCGAAAAGGCCTCCGGGCGATAAACATAAATCCCGATACGTAGGATTTTCTTTCTGACAAGCTGAAAAAACAAATGGTAGTCGTGGTTATCGACTGTAACATCGTACCAACCATCGTATGAGGGCTTACGGGTAGCAATATCCTCCCCCCGACCATTATCATGGCAGTACTGAACAAAATTCTTCCAGAAATCCATTCTTAAAAGATGTCTTTCAGAAAGTCCCCTTGAATTTGAAACTGAAGAGGCTGGGTCTTCGTCAATTTCTGGTTTCGGTAATTCAGGAACATCCGGACGTCCATCATTAACAAATGGTATGTGCAGTAACTCGATCATCTGAGCTTCATCAGCAAACTTTATATTCCACCTGGTTTCAATGAATCTCAGCATCTTTATACCACGAGCAAGAATACTAGGGGCATCCCAGTCAACTTCGCGCGACACCTCGATTTCGGAGTGGGAACCATCCTCATATCCACGGCGACCATTTGTCTTTGTAGATTTCTTCTCAGCAAAGCTATCATTCTGCAAAGCCGAGTTGACACTCTGTGATAAAGGCAGCAAATTACCAAGTGTTCCCGAAAGGATTTTTATTTCATCTTCCGTGTACTGACGGAATTGATTCCTCCAATACCATTTTGTTGGCGTCTGTGGAAGTATATGTTCAATAGACACTTTATCTTTTTCTATCTTGGTAAACGGTGTCCATCCAAGTTTTTCGATTCCAGTTTCCAAGGCTTTCTCATATTCATACTCAAAAAGCAGATAACGCAAATCGCGCCATCCAAAAAATCCATCACCATTTAAAAAGCGTTTATCCATTCGGGTCATAAAATTCTTAATCGCAAAATCCATATCACTGTTAGCTGTATCGATCAGATCTTGTGTAACCTCATCAATGGCAAGTTCCCCCATATAAATCTCACGGGTTTTGCGGTTATAGTCACTACTCTTATAGCTGGACTGGAATGCCGCCATCCTGAATGACAAAAATATAAAACGTTCAATGGCTCGGAACAACTCAATGCGCTCTTCAGTTGTGGTATGAGCATTTGGAGTAAGTGAAGCGGTGACAAGCGGTCTGAAGTAACCAATTCCAATGCGATTAAGACGGTCAAGCCACGCCTTTTCCTCGTGCGTTAAATCACTGAGTTCAGGAAAGTATGTGTAAAACCAGTATTTTGCCACATCTTTCAGGCTGTTAACATAGGCTGCTATTTCGAACGGCTCCAGCTTGCTGATAGTATTTATTGGTTCTGTTTCTGCAGGCTGGGGAACATCATCGTCCTCTAATTCCAAATCAACGGTTTCTTGGACTTCTTCCTCTATCGCAACTATCTGCTTGTCAAAAACATTCTTTGCTGAGAATTTATTCAGTAAGAATTTTATGTAGTCATCGCCTTTTTTACGAGAATATTGAAAATATATAATCCAATGAGCCCTCAGAAACTCGTCATCAGACAGGGGAAAATGCTGATTGCGGCCCAGTTGATAATATACCTCTTTCCATGCATCATTTATTTGTTTCCGCAATTCCGCTTTATCCATCGCATCCAATTTATCGGTATCATATAGTGTGCTCAAATAAATCAGGCGATTCTTGAGCAGTTCAAGGTTGGTAAGTTTTTTGCCACGGTTGTTCATTGTTTCAAAAGCAACGAACACATCATAATCATCCTCAATTTCATGAATATTGAACATAAGCTGTAATGTGAGTTTATGGAACACCGCTTCAATACCTTCAATACCATCGGTAGTATAAAGCTTTGCCAGGCAATCCGCAAAGAACTCTTTGGCATATTTTAAGTTTTGCGTGTAATAAGTCTCTTTAACAGTACCGCTGTATGGCTCCCCATACACCTTATAAGTAAGGTAGTCAGCACTTGGATTATCCGTTTCATATCCAAATAAATAGGTTGTAATAAGAGTATTCGGAGGGCGTTTTTGCGATATGTATTTAGAACGGATAGCTTTTAAAGTTTGGTAACAAAGGACAATCTCTTCATCACTCTTGTCAGCATTAGATTCTAATCCCTTGACTAAAGAGATTATCTCGTTTAAAAGGATAGAAAAGGTAGTGAGGCGCTGCTGACCATCAACAACATGGTAAGCTTTGTAGCCTGAATCAAGTAACCACTTATCATTATCCCAGCCTTTTGATTCAGACTTGGGAACTGCTTTTAAAGATAATAACCCGGTATAGTGATACCGATCTTCCTGCAGATTCATAATATCATCCCAAAAATCTACAAGCTGACCCTGCTTCCAAGCATATCCTCTCTGATAATCCGGGATGCGGAATAGTTTATTTTGATACAAATCCGAAAGTGATTGTAAATCGCTCATAGCCTATCTCCTATTTCTTATTACATATTACCTCTAATATTAGGGATGAATTGTATATTCCCTCCAACTCTTGTTTTGCCCGATTCAATAATTGTATGTTCCAGGCGTTCAACTTCGCTTCTTGTCAGTTCAAGCTTGCTGTTGAATTTATTTTTAGAATCATCAAGGTAACAAATGAATTTGTTTTTGTTATTTTGATCTTGCAAAATAGTTATTAAATCACATGCCGATAACATCGGAAATTCATCACTTTCGATATGTGCTTCATTTTCTACAATATATAGAACACTGGTAAATCCACGTCGGGGCTTATCTTCTGTGTCCGGAATCAACCAATCGCGTCCATTCTTTTTTGCATGCCTAAGTTTTCCGCGCCGTATCCATTGCCTAACTGTAACAGGCTCAACTTCATGCATAGCGGCATATTGTTCAACTGTGAGATAATCGCATTCAACCTTAATTAAGGTGTGTTCCACGGTTGATGTCATGCTGCTAATTTCATCATTTTCAACTTCAATGTCATCGGCCTGACATAGATTCAACTCTATGCTGTTCCCTAAGAACTGATATTCGTAGTACCACCAAAGTTCTGTTAAGACCGGAAGTTTGGATTTCTTTACTGCTGCAATAAATTTTCCACATAGTTTAACCCTATTTTTTACAACTTTACTTGAATAGGCGGGGTCTTCGTTTAATCTTTCGTGTTCAACAAATAACTCTAATGATTTTAAAATATCTTCCCGTGTAAATAGATAATCCTCTCGGAATAGTTTTTCTTTAATGTCCATAGAGAACCCTCCAATAAATGTTTGATATTATTGTAACGCAGCGTTACAATAATATCAAATATTTTCCAGTAATTTATTCCTCAAAGTAACGACCATTAAAATCAATATCAATACTCTAATAAAGAAAAACCTATAGCAAAAGCTTTTAAACCACGCTATAGGTTTGGTTTTATTGTTCATCTATGCTTCAATATCTGTGCCGTCCTTAAAGGTAAACATGAATCCGCCATCAGGTAATACAGTGACTTTGTCAACAATAGCTAACCATAGTTTTTCATCAAATTCCTCAATAATTAACGGTCTGGTTTCTATATTCGGCACCCGTACATGAAACGCAGATTCACGATCTCACCTTGCTGAAACTGCTTGCGAAACCGCCACTTGCAGTTCTCAATGCACACCCCTGGTAACTTTCAACGATTACCCCATACCAATTCCACGGAAAAATGCCATAAACGTTAAAAACCGCTCCGCTAAACTGCAGGAACCGCTTAATTGCTGGAATTTCCGGCAAAACAAAAACCACCCACCGATAAAATTCTTTTTATCAATAGATGGTAGATTATTTGGTGGAGGCGGGGGGAATCGAATTGAGGAGTATCAGTTAATAATTTTGAATGTTGTGTTTTCTCCATATCAATAGAATAAATTTCTTTTATCAACCTAACTGCATCTTGATTAATTTGAGGTTTGGTTTCCGTTCCGGCAGAACAGCTCTCAAAAACATCTCCGGCAAAATGCTTCCCGAGAGCCTCGGCTATCTGACTGCGACATGAATTATGAACACATATAAAAGCTACTTTGTATTTTTCTGCCACAACTTAAACCCCTTCATAAAGCTTTGGTAATCCTTTTTCATTGAAATATTTTCTCTTAAAGGATAAAGCTGAATTTACTAGACTGATCATAACCGGTACTTCTACCAGCGGACCTATAACAGCGGTAAACGCTACATCGGAAGATATTCCAAAGACCGCTACAGCAACCGCAATGGCTAACTCAAAATTATTACTTGCTGCAGTAAATGCCAATGTTACGGTCTGATCATATTTAAAGCCCCGGCGATAAGATACCAAAAAGCTGGCAAAAAACATTACTGCAAAATAAATCAGGAGTGGAATGGCA
>MWCX01000049.1 GCA_002070265.1 Bacteroidetes bacterium ADurb.Bin174
CCTATACGTCGCTCAGCTCTTGCCAGTTTGGCCTCTTCCGGCTTCTTTTTGAAGCCGTCCATGCCGTTGGCTATAAATGCATCTCTCCATTCCGAGAGCTCGGCCATTGTCAGACCGTGTTTGCGGCTCAGTTCTTCAATTGATTCGCCGCGTAGCAACTCCATTACAACACTCGTCTTGAAGCTGGCTGATTTTCGTTTCTGTTTTTCCATTTGAGTACAAATTTAACGCTTTATATCGCCTTGTTTTGTACTCGGTTCTTTTAGACACTAATATAATTGTAATGAATATTTATTATATTTGAAAGTACCTGTCAATTATCCTTTATAATTTATTTACGAGCACTAACTACAATAAAAGTTTAACCATAATGAAAAAGCTATTAGTAATTTTTATCGGACTTTCCATATTGCTGGCTTCTTGTGGACCACAGGATGCGATTCAGATACTAAAAGTTGTAACAGGTCAAATTTCCAATATCACTTCTATATCAGCAGATTGTATAGGTAATGTAACTGGAGACGGAGGTGTTGCAATTATTGCCCGGGGAATATGCTGGAGTACTTCACAAAATCCCACAATTTCAGATTCAAAAACAATTAATGGTGCTGGACTGGGGACTTATACTTGTACAATTACTGGTTTATTACCCAATACCACCTACTATATTAGAGCTTATGTCACAAACTCAAAAGGTACAGCTTATGGTATACAGAAATTGCTTACTACATCTGATCCTGGACATACCACCACAACTTTAGGTGGTATTATTACAGAAGATACGTACTTATCAATTGATAATAGCCCTTATACTATCACAACAGACGTGCAAGTCGCATATAATTGTACTTTGACTATTGAACCAGGAGTGATAATTAATGGGAATGATAAATATATCAAAATTTGGGGAGTACTTAATGCTATAGGTAGTCAAGAAGAAAAAATCACTTTTAATAATGTGAAAATTGCACCTGGTAATAATAACAATTACGAACTATTTGTTATTAACATTCAGTATTCGATTATTAATGAGGGTAGTGTTTATTATCCTACTGGTCACGCGATCTATGGCTCAATAAATATCAAAGATTCTGAATTATCAGACATCCCATTTTTATACATATGGTACCCTAAAGCAAATTGTCATATAGAAAGAAATATCTTTAAACGATGTGGTGGTATAAATACCGGCACAGATCATGAAATAAAAGTATACATTAGAAATAATATTTTCTTCCAACAACAAGCATCATCGTATAGCAATACTTTTGCAATCTCGAATTATGCAAGTTATAATTCATCGCAAACCATTGTTGAGTACAATAGTTTTTTAAGTACAGATAAATATGCGATTTATTTGCCCACAGGCTATTCAGATGCAAATATCATAGCAACAAACAATTATTGGAGTACAACAGATGTCAATGTCATTAATACAATGATACACGATAAAAATGATGATCTGGGTTGTGCAAATTATATTGAATTCAGACCCATCTTAACTGAACCACATCCAAACACACCTGTCTTTAATCCTTAGAATATAGCGCATGGTAATGAGAGTCACTACTAAATACTGCGCATTAAAGAAAAAGGGATAAGACTGTTGCTAGTAAAATAAGATATGTGTCAAATAAATACTTGCTGATTATTAATAATATAAGGAAAGAACTTGCCATGAATGATGCTGAAAAATTAACTTATTTTAACAAACTTATTGAACCCTACGAAAAGCGTAGAGAAAAGAAATTTTTTATTGACCAATACCTTAGAGGCGCAGGTAATGAGCTGAAAGAACATTTTTGGTCAGAAAAGTCTTCATCCCGTATGGCCTTTGAACTATACACGTGGATGAAAGATGATAAGAGCGTTGTTGATATTGAATTTGAATTTGTTTTACCTGGACTTGGAAGTGGAGGCATGGGGCCAAATATGGATGTTTTTATTGAGACTGAAGATGAGCTTATTTTTATAGAAAGTAAGTTCACAGAAAAAGCAAATCTTCACTACATTGATAATGGACATTTAAGCCCAGCATATTATGCGCCAACTCACGGCAAGAAGAAAATGATCCTCGCAACGAGATTTCATGGTTATGATTTTGCTGACAAATTTTCCAATTTTTGCTATGGCTTTGAAGATGTTATGATTAAGAATGGGTGGCATAAAGGTATAGAATGGTTTGATCCAAAACAAGAGACCTGTCATCTACTCGGTGTGTTATTCTATATCTTTGATGCGCGTAATCAGAACAGGTTAAAAGGGAAAAAGATCCGATTGTTTAACATTTTTTGGGAGATGGATGGAGATAGTGTTCAATCAGATCTCGCAAAAGAATTTAAGACAAGGGCTAACACACTTATATCTGAAATACTGGATAATGGAAAACCGAATGGAATTGTGGACTTCAAATTTGGTACTTTCACTATACAAGAAATGCTTCAAGATAATACTCTGCTGTCAAAACATATTGTTTTTCCAAAAGATATTAAGGAAACGATTTATCAAAGGAACGATAGCATTGTTAAGGGAAAGAAAAGGAAATAATATTATGGTATAGAAAACTTAGAGATCTTATAGTCCGAACAGAGTACATACTATAATGATACGATGGAGTAATCCCATCTCTTGGAATCGCATAGAATTGTATAAAGATGACTGGAAATGGGCGTGCACCTGGGGAAAGATCCAGGGAAGGAAGGTGTGGAGTTTTCATTCTTTTGTTGATGGATGCAGTGCCGGTCCCGGGCGGGGGTTCATTTGCGACGGCGAGTGAGCGGAGCGAACACCGCTGATCATTGGGTGGGAAGGCGAACTGGTTCGCCGGGCGGGGCTAAGGATCATGAACGGAGCGAATACCGCTGCGATCTGGAGCGTCAAGAGTTTGTAGCCGGAGTGGAGCGCCAGCGGAATGGAGGATGACAATCTCTTAGCGAAAGTAAACACAAGGTCAGTGATTCGAATGGAGCGGAGCTTGCGGAGCGGAAAGAGAATGACTGATGCCTCAAATGAACATCGCGGCATAAACACCTCGGCTTTAAGTAATTGTCTTTTTTGAGATAACTGTTTACAATTCAGTTTCGGAATTTAATATTCGACAAGTCGCCAGTTTTCCTTTTTGCCATCTTTTTGCTAATTTTTGTCTACTACGTCATGTTTTGACGTTCTGAACGCTTATTTTGTCTGCGTATATGAACTGTTCCCTTGTTTATTAGAAAGACTTAGAAGGAGAAATATGTTAGCAGTAATATTAATAATTGGCCTATTTCTGGATGGATTGGTAATGTTATTCGAAAAAAGAAAATGAGGGGCTCTCATTCTTTTTTTCTCCCGAAACATTTGATTATTCCTGAATATGTCTTAGATTTACATGCATATGTAGCAGAAACAGTTACAGAGTCCTAATGCCTGCACAAAACTTCAATTTTTGACACACAGAATCTTCTGTATTGGCATGTCTGTATACATGGTATCCAAGGATAGAAGACCTAATATGAACTAGACATTTAAGAATACATCACAACTTTAAATGGTATACAAGCGTGACAAGAATAGCAGAGTGGATTTTTCATTTTTAAATACTATAAGAGATGAATTGTGTCTGTCCGAACGCACGGGATACTGCAAAATTGATAGCTAATTGATTGAAAATGAATAAAGGCCAGTTGGTAACATCGTGTATAAAGCATTGGGGTTTAGGCGGTTAAATCAAGTGTTCTGCCCCGCATCGGCGTTTGTGTCGGCGGATAGGAACGAAGCCCGCAATCCCCAACGCTTCATACACGTGACCGTTACCACCAATGCTAAAAAGACAGACGACACAGCAAGACAATGACTAAAAATGGACTCGACATACAGACCATATCGACCAAGCGGACAGACAAACAAACTGACCGTGTTTTGCTAGTGGGACAAGTGACAGAAAAAAAAGAAAAAGCCCACCCTTCGCATTTTTTAAAATTTCTTTTAGCCAGCCGCACAAACGGCACATTTGGCTTTGCCCGACACACAAGCCGACCCTTCGCAAAACCAAAAGAGCCGTTTTTATCCTCGTTTTCTGTAAATTCAACAACTAATCTATAAATAAACTAATGCCATTCTTTAACTCCACATTATTCGAATCCAAACCGGAATTACTAAAAGGTAATCTCCAGATTATCGCATGTGCAGGTTCGGGTAAAACTGAATTTGTATCGGAGAGAATTGCATACATGATTTACAAAAAGGTGGCAAGGCCAGAGCAGATTGTTGCTTTTACGTTTACCGATAAGGCTGCTGAAGAATTGAAGTTCCGTGTTCGTTCTAAGATTCAGGAATTGCTTGGTAAGCAGCCCGACATTGGAGATATGTACATTGGAACAATCCACGCCTTTTGTTTCAAGATCCTTCAAGACTTTATTCCAAAATACAGAGCATACGATATGCTGGATGAAGTAGGTCGACTGGCTTTCCTATCTTCCATCAAACGTGATATTGATTTCGATTATCTTTTCAATTCACTAAATAAAAGGCATGCATGGAATTTTCATAAGCATGGAAACAAACAGAATTGGGCTTACAGAACATTTATCAAAGATGTTGATTTGTACCGCGAAGAAGGCTTAACAGAAGACGCCACTCTTTCAGACAGTTTTAGAAATGCTTTAAAAATCTATTTGCAAAAATTAGAAGAGAAACGCTTTCTTGATTTTTCAAGTATTCTCCGCATTGCTGTTGACACTTTGGAAAAAGAGCCTTCTGTCAGAAAGAAACTACAAGACCAATATTCCTTGTTTACGGTTGACGAATATCAGGACGTAAACCCCATTCAGGAAAAACTCATTCAACTCATTTCAAACAAGCAGAATGTCTGCGTTGTGGGTGATGATGACCAATCTATCTATCAATTCCGTGGGGCTGATGTTCAAAATATCATCACCTTTCAAAAACGTTATCCGAAAGCAGCCATTCACCAATTAGACATCAACCGCAGAAGCTCAGATGCCATTGTAAAAACAGCTGATGAACTGATAAAGCTCAACAACCCCGGAAGATTAAAAAAATCTATCAAAGACAAGGGCTTAAAATCTGAAAGTGGCGACTTGTACAAAATTCTTTTTCAAACACAGGAAGAGGAGATAGAATGGATTGTTTCCAAAGTGCAAGCACTTGTGGGAAAAGAATTTTTAGATGGCTCAAGTGTTCGCAAACTAAAATACTCTGACTTTGCATTCTTGTTCCGTTCCATTAGCAACGAAGCAACGCCATACATAGAAGCATTGCGAGCAGCAGATATTCCAGTTATCTATGCCGGTACCGGTGGCTTATTTGATACCCCTGAAGTTTCTTCCATCATTAAAATATTCGCCTTCATTTCTCAATGCGATAAGGATGTGGAATATGATGATGCATTTCTGCAAGATGTACACGATAACCTACCTACTGATTTTTCAATTAGTGTAAAAAAATTAAAAGCTGGCGTGTTAGCCATTCAGGAAGCAACAAAAGCACAAAAACGGCTTTCGCTACAAGGCTTATATGCCAATGTGCTTTCTCTTCTCGGAATTTCTGACGAAAGTTTTCATGAGGCAGAGGATGATGTTTTGCTTTTCAACCTTGGCAGACTAAGTCAAGCCATATCGGATTATGAAGGTTCAAGAGAGTATCTCACTTACAATAGCATCAAAGATTTTATTTGGTTCATTCGTTTGCATGCAGAAAATGCTTATGATAGCGGCAATACCGATGCGATGGCTGGCTTAATTGATGCAGTACAAATTCTCACCATGCACGGAACCAAAGGACTTGGTTTTCCGGTGGTGTTTATGCCAAGTCATTTCCGTAGAAACCGTGACCCTGAATTTGGCGCTACATTATTAGATATTTCAAAGTTTGATAGCGATCGTTTCTTAAACTACCCCGAAGATGAACGAAGAATTTATTATGTAGGTATAACCCGTTCAAAAAAATTCCTTTTTGTTACCAGTGCCGAATATAAAGTTGGAAAAGAAAGGCGTTCGCCAAGAAGCAGTTTCTTCGATGAAATTCCTTCTACACATTTTATTACAAAAGAAATACCTGACCCTACCAAACGCAAGTCTAGTAAAATTGATGGCGTTTCGGAAGAAATCCGTTTCCCTACCAGCTACAGCGAACTGGCTTATTACCTGAATTGCGGCTACGACTATAAAATGCGTTTCATTTATGGCTTTAACCCCGAACTGGTACCGGCTCTTGGTTTTGGAAAACAGGTTCATAATGTGATTAACTTGTTGCACAAAGATTTCGAAGACACCGGAAAGATTCCTACAAAAGCCAAAATTGCCAAAGTAATTGAAGAGCATTTTTACTTACGTTATGCATCTGATGCTGTTGCCGAACGCTTGAAAGTGGGAGCAATGAAAAGCCTAACCAAGTACGTGCAAATGTGGGAGAAAGATTTCTCTCTTTCTGTAAAAACGGAACGGCCTTTCGAACTGGAATTTGACAATGCACTCATTGCAGGAAGCATTGACATGATAAAACGAGAAGACGGCAACGAAACGGTGTTGGAAGTGATAGACTTTAAAACCGGAAAGGCAGACAATGACTTGATGCACAAGTACGAGCTTCAGGTACAACTCTATACAATTGCCGCACAGCAAGCTTTGGGCATCAATACTCAAAAGGCACTCATTCATTTTATTGATACCGATAAAAACGAACGCCTGGCTGTACAAACTTCTCCGGCTGCTTTGGAAACAGCCAAAGAAGAACTAAGCTTTGCTTTGCAAGGCATTACCAAGGCAACCTTTAAACGAGATGCAAGGCAGGATAAAATTTGTAAAGGATGCGACTGGTGCAATATGTGCCCGAAGCGAAAAGGATATAGAGGATAATGGAAGCGTATCAAAAAGGACATAGAGAACGACTCAGGCAGCGATACCTTGAAAAAGGTTTTGCCGGATTTTCCGACAGGGAAAAGCTCGAGTATTTCCTTTGCCTGTGCATACCCCGAAAAGATGTAAAGCCATTGGCAGACACGCTGCTGAAAAAGTATAAAACCATTTCAAAAGTAATTGACCAACCCATAGACGAACTCAAGACCGTAAATGGCATAGGTGAATCCACTGCTATAAACATTGCCGCTTTGAGGGATTTTTTTGGCGTGTATTTCTCCGATTTAAGTAAAAACAAAGCAGAAACCATTACCAAAATGAGTGGCTTGGTTGACATGCTGCGGGCAAGCATAGGCCACAAACCTAACGAGGTGCTTTTTGCCATTTTCCTAAATGCCAAAAACGAAGTGCTTGCCACTAAAGAATTGGGCGAAGGAACTATTTCGCAAGCATCTGCCTTTCCTCGCAAGATTGTGGAAGAAGCATTGAAGCAAAAAGCGACCAGTATCATATTGGCACACAACCACCCGGGCGGTATTGCCGAGCCTAGCGAGCATGACGAAAGCATTACCAACGAAATTCAAAAGGCACTTGCATTGGTTGAAATATCTTTGCAAGACCACATCATTTTAGCAAACAACGAGTACTATTCATTTAAAAGAAATAATCTGATATGAACGATAACAACAACCA
Organism: Bacteroidetes bacterium ADurb.Bin174; assembly: GCA_002070265.1. GTDB lineage: Bacteria > Bacteroidota > Bacteroidia > Bacteroidales > Paludibacteraceae > Paludibacter. The sequence continues at coordinate 7,551 of MWCX01000049.1, forward strand.
AGAACTCCCATTAGGCCTTTACTGGAAAGGCAAACGAACCACGGTTGACCGCATTGTACTGCCCTTCCAAAGCCTGGAAGTGGTAGAAACCATTAATGAAAGCCGGGCTACCCGTGAAAAGGAAAAAGGAACCATGTTCCGGCAAGACCCTAATGCCATAGATGTAGAATGGCGTAACAAACTCATTTGGGGAGATAATAAATATGTTATGAGTGCCCTGCTTGAAAAATATGCAGGCAAAATAGACCTGATTTATATTGATCCGCCTTTTGCGACAGGGGCAAATTTTGAAACTACCGTAAGAATTGGGGAGAAGGATTTAAAGCACACTAAAGAACCCTCTGCTATTGAGGAAGTCGCCTACAGAGATACTTGGGGCAAAGGGCTTGACAGTTTTTTACAGATGATGTACGATAGAATAGTTCTTATTCGAGAGCTTCTTTCTGATAATGGAACATTGTATATACATCTAGACTGGAGAACAACTCATTATGTTAAATTGATATTAGACGAGGTTTTTGGAACTAATTATTTTATGAATAGTATTGTTTGGTGCTATAAGTCTGGAGGTGCTGGAGATAATGGATTTTCAAAAAAACACGACTATATTCTGGCTTACTCTAAATCTGACAAAAAAACTTTTAATGTATTACAGGAGAAATCTTACATGAAACCTGGATCAGGAAAGAATCCTGCACAGACATACTATGAAGATGAAAATGGTTCATATACTTTAGTAAATATTAAAGACTGGTGGGCTGATATTGGAATGCTTGCCACCTCTTCTTATGAAAGAGTTGATTATCCGACTCAAAAACCTGAAGCCTTAATAGAAAGGATTGTAAAAGCAAGTACAAATGAAAATGATTTGGTTGCTGATTTCTTTTGTGGAAGCGGAACAACCGCAGCTGTTGCCGAAAAATTGGGCAGAAAATGGATAGTTGCTGATATTGGGAGGTATGCAATTCATACAACAAGAAAAAGAATGCTTGAAATAGATGGCTGCCAACCATTTGAAATCCTGAACATCGGCAAATACGAAAGGCAATACTGGCAAAGCTTCAACTTTGGTAAAAAAACACCTGAGCAAACCTTGGCAGAGTATATTGGCTTCGTGCTAAAGCTTTATAAAGCAGAAGCCTTACCGGGTAGTGCCTTCATACACGGCAAAAAAGGAAATAAGCTGGTGCATATTGGCGGTGTAGATGCTCCGGTAACTTTTGGAGATATACAACATGCCTTAGAAGATACCCGTAGGATGAAGCAAAAAGAATTAGTGGTACTCGGTTGGGAATGGGAAATGGGTTTGCATGATGTGGTAGAACAGGAAGCGGAGAAGGCAGGTATTAAATTACAACTGCTTAGCATACCAAGAGAAGCCATGGACAAACGTGCTGTAGATGCCGGAGACATTCAGTTTTTTGAGTTGGCATATTTGGAATCAGAAGTAAAAAAATCGGCACACGGTTATCAAATCAAACTCACCGATTTTGTAATTCCAAATTTGGATTTAATTCCGGCTGAAGTAAAAAAACTAATCAAAAAGTGGAGTGATTACATTGATTACTGGAGTGTAGATTGGGATTACAAAGACGATACTTTCCACAACCAATGGCAAAGTTACCGCACCAAAAAAGACCGCAGCTTAGAACTAACATCAGACCCAAAGCAATACGACAAAAAAGGTGATTACAAAGTGATGGTTAAGGTGATTGACATTTTCGGAAACGATACTACACACATTATTGAATTAAAGCATCGTTAAGCCATGACAAAAAGCAAAAAAGCATCCACCGTAAAAGAGCAAAAGGTTGTCATACCTTTAGAGCAAGCCATTCCTGAAATTGAAGATCGCAAGGCCTGGGAAATACCTGAATCGTATTTAGAGAAAGATGGCAAAGGCGGTTATAAAGTAGTAAACACACGTAGGCCTAGTAAAACCTTATTGGCAAACAACATCCGCAAAGAAGTTGATGCATGGCGTAAGGCAGATTACACAACACCTAAAGGCATTTCGCAAACTTCTCTCACCTTGCTCAATCATTGGTTTGGTCAAGACCATATTGTAGATGGAGAAGTATTTCATTTTCGTTTTGCACAACGTGAAGCCATGGAAACCACCATTTACTTATACGAAGTAAAAGGTATCCGTGACAATGCATTGTTAGCCGAAAAATACATGGATGCCATGGCTTATGGCAACGATATATTTACTAACCGAAAAGAAGTAGTTGAAAATGCAAAATCAAAACGGATTTTAACAAGAGTAGTTCCCGAAACCGGATTGCTTTCCAATCAGGATTTGCCACCAGAAGGATTAACACGTTACTGTGGAAAAGCAGCAACAGGTTCGGGCAAAACCAATGTGATGGCTTTCTTGGCGTTGTGGTCATACTTCCATAAAAAGTTTGAAGACAATTCCGATTTAAGCCAAACTATTTTAGTTATTGCTCCAAACGTGATTGTGTATGAACGTTTGAAAACAGATTTCGAAAACGGAAACATCTTTTATCATTTTCCATTCATACCTGATGAATGGAAGTATGATTGGAACATGACTTTCATTATGCGTGAAGATCAGGTAAAGACAAGTACAGACGGAACGTTTTATCTCACCAACATACATCAGATATATGAATCAAGAGCAGAAACCAAAGAAGATTTAGGCCCAATTGGAAACATGCTCGGCCAAAAACCAAAAAAAGATTCTCAGGCATCATGGCTAGAAAGTTTGTACGACCGCATCATGAAGCATGACGAGTTATTGGTCATTAATGATGAGGCTCACCACGTGCATGATGAAGACCTGGCCTGGTATAAAAGCATCATTTCATTCCATAACAGCTTAATTGAAAGAGGCAAAAAAGGTCTTTCACTCCTTTTCGATTTAACAGCTACACCAAAAGACCAGAACGGAACATTCTTCCCATGGATTATTACTGATTATCCGTTGGCACAGGCGATAGAGGATAAGATTGTCAAGACGCCTTTAATCGTTCATCAAAGCGATAAAACAAGTCCTGACAACAGGCAAATCACCAACGCTTACAATGCCTACAATGAATGGATTCAGATAGCCTTGAAACGCTATCAGGAACATTACGATTGTTACTATAAAAATCTTGGTCAGAAGCCTGTGCTATTTATCATGGCAGAGGATACCAAACAAGCCAATCAAATTGCAGAAGGCATACAGGGTTTAGCAGGTTTCAATAAAAAGGATCAAGTACTTGTCATTCACACAAAGAACAACGGAGAACTTACTACTAATCAAAAAGACTTGGAAGCACTTCGTGAACAAGCCCGAATGATTGATGATACAAAAAGCCCGGTAAAGGTTGTTGTTTCAGTATTGATGCTTCGGGAAGGTTGGGATGTGAAAAATGTAAGCATCATTTTAGGATTACGTCCATTCACGTCAAAAGCCAATATTCTTCCGGAGCAATCCATTGGTAGAGGCTTGCGTTTAATGCGAGATTTAGGCCCTGACTACACTCAGATTTTAGAAATCATTGGTACAGACAAGTTCGAAGAGTTTGTAAAGCAGTTAGAAACCGAAGGTGTAGGCGTTGGTGTAACACAAAAACCGCCAGCATTAGGTCAATGGATTGAGCCAATAAAAGGAAGGGATCAATTTGACTTTGAAATTCCGGTATTATCGGCATCCTTTACCCGCAAAATGGAAGGCATCAGCACTTTTGACCCTTCGAAATTACCAGCCATTGGCAACATAGACGACAAAGGAAATTATCGGGAATTGCAGGTAACACTTACCACAGCAAACACCGAAAAAAAAGTTGGAACAAAGCAGGTAGTCATTGAAGATGACGAGTTTGTTTCCATTCAAGAATTGCTTTCCAACCTGACAAATAAAATCATTAAGGAAGGAAAATTCAGTGCAAAGTTTAACGACCTACTAAAAATCACCAAGCAATATGTGAGGTTCAATGCTTTTGGGAAAGAGGTAGATTTGGATTCTTTGGCAGTTCGCAGAACCTTGGCAAATCCGGCAGTGAGCAATAAAATTATGCTTCTGATTGGTCAAGCCCTTGGCGAACATATCAAGGTAAAGACGGAAGTAAAAGTTACAAACTATCCTATTCGGCTTTTCGAACTAGATGGCTTTATGTGGAGGAGAGAAACGGTATCACTTAAAAAAACAGTTTTCAATTACACTCCGGTTTACAATGAGTTAGAAAAAGGTTTTGCCAAGTTCTTAGAGCAAGCCGAAGACATTACAAAGTTTGCTGCATTAGCGGAGACATTCACTAAGTTCAATATTCCGTATCTCAACAAGAAAGGTTCACAAGGTTTGTATTATCCAGACTTCATTGCAGAACAAGAATTGAAAAAAGGCAAGACAATTAATTGGATAATCGAAACTAAAGGCTTCGAAGACGAGAATGTGCAATACAAAGACGCTGAAACGGAGAACTGGTGCAAAGTAGCGTCAAAGCACACAGGGATTGAATGGAAATTCATGAAAGTCCCTGACAAATTCTTCAAAGGACTAAAGGCAATTCCTAAGACATTTGCGGAACTAAAAGACAAATTAGAAACGTATTACAAAAATTTAGAAAAAGAGAAAATGTTCTAATACACCCTATTTGCAAGCACATTGCCAAAGCCGCACAAGCCAACGCTGCAACCAAAGCTTTTGTCAAAGAGCTTGCAAAGCCAACTCTAGAGAAAAAGAAATTTTAAAAAATACCCCACCGCACGACAAAAGACAATGAAAAACGGAGCAACAAATAAACCGACAAACCACGGCAGACAAGGAAGCACTGGTGGTAACAGCGTGTATGTGGCAATAGCGGGTGTAGTGGTAAATCGAAAGTCTGTGCTTCTAAAAACTTTGTGCTAAAAGGACACGAAAGTGCTTCTAATCCGCTACTGCACATACACGCAAAACGTTGAACTAAACCGCCCCCATTCGTAGGCGGTAAATTGATGGTACATTCGAAGTAAAAACTTCAAAACAAACCATCATGAAAAACATTCAATCACAGCTTATTGAGCGGTTCATTCGAGAGATGGAATACCGCAACTACAGTCCCCGGTCCATACAGAGTTACAGTAGTTTATTGTCAAAGGTGGAAAGCTATTATAATCAACCACTGGACAAGATCACAGGA
>MWCX01000050.1 GCA_002070265.1 Bacteroidetes bacterium ADurb.Bin174
TTAAAAATTTATCTTTGTATTTGAAATCTAATTCGTTGTCCACTTGCACTAACCCATTTTTAATTAAATGAGCATTTATAAAAGTTTTGTTTTCAAGGTATAAGTAGCAAAGCAAGTTGTTTTCTTTGTCGTGTTTCACATTGTCATATTTTAAAAACACTCGTTTACCTTTTGTTTTTTCAACCAAAAATGAAGTTGCCTTACCATTTGCTTGAGGGTCTTCCTTGATACCTATAAGTTTTATAGTTAAATCATTATTAAGCCTAAGAAGTTCAGGGCTAATCACTTCTTTAACTGTAAAAAGTTCTTCTCGTTGGGTTGAACTATCTTTATCTATTTTAGAGCCGAACTGCAATTTCTTTACATCAATTTTCTTGTCTAATGTGTGAGGGTCTTTGAAGATGTAAGGCAATTTTTTGATTTCATTTTCAAAATCAAGAGTAGATTTGTTTTGCGTTACAAACTCATAAATTGTTCCATACAAGTCCCTTTGTTGAATATTTAATTTTTCTTTTATGAAAGGGATAAATTCAGGATTGATTTCAAAACCAACAGAATTCCTGTCTGTGTTTTTTGCTGCTAATGCTGTCGTACCACTACCTAAAAATGGGTCAAGTACTGTTTCTCCGACAAATGAAAACATTTTAATCAGTCGGCTTGGTAATTCTTCTGGAAACATAGCGATATGTCCATTTTGTCTTGCCCCTGCGAAATTCCAATGTCCTGCAAAATTAGTGTTCCATTCTTCGGCAGTCATTTTAGAAAGTTCTTTCTGTTCTTTTGTCGGCTTTGGTGCATCACCGAGTTTCTTAAAAACAAGAATAAATTCATAGTCAAGTTTCAAAATACCGTTTCTCGGATATGGATATGAACCCATTTGAACGCCACCGCCAGTTGTGTTTGAAGTCGTAACCTTTTGCCAAATTATAGCTCCCATATAGTCGAACCCAACATTTTCACAAAACTTAATGATTTCTTCACGAATAGGAATTACTTTATAACGACCGTAATAAACTGCTCTTGCAAATTGGTCACCAATATTTACACACAACCTGCAACCATTGTGAAGAGTGCGGTAGCACTCTTTCCAAACTAAATTTAGGTTGTTGATATAATTCTCATAACTGTCGTGAAAACCAATTTGATTGTCAATTCCGTAATCCTTAAGTTGCCAGTATGGTGGAGAAGTAATTGCTAAATGTACCGAATTGTCAGCCAATTCAGTCATTTGTCTGCTGTCTCCATTTATTATTTTATGTGTCGTTTTCACTTTTATTTTATCATCTACAAAATTAGTCATAATATAAGGTTTTCTGTCCGATTTCTCGGTTTTTCTTAGCCTTACCCCCAACGATTGTGTATACGCAATATTACGTTTATATTTACCTTAGTTGTAAGCTTGTTTCTTAAAAATATAATCATTGTATATTTTTGTTTTTTTATATGCAAAAATAAACTTTTTTCTTTTATAATCGGAGAGGACAAATAAATATAAAAAAGCATACTTTTGCATTTGATAATAATAATGCATGGAATCATATACTAATTTATAGATTATATGGATATTCAGAAATTACAAAACAAAGTGCTGAACCATCATTTGGTGTTGAAATTGCAAGCCCAATTAAGGCGTATTGTTCTGCCGGGTTTCGACGGGATGCCCATTTTCGATGTATTGGTGTTTTTTGTTAAGGGGTTGATAAAAGGAGAGTTGTCGAGAAGAGCCGCTTCTTTGTCTTACAATTTCTTTATGGCATTGTTTCCTCTGGTGCTTTTTTTATTTACCATCATAGCTTATCTGCCCATCGATAATTTCGTGGCTTTGGCTTATGAAATGATAGAAAGCTTTCTGCCGCAGCAATCCGTTGATTTTGTAGAAGAAACCATCGACGGGATATTAAAGAAGAATGGAACTTTATTGTCGGTAAGTATTATATTTACCTTTTATTTTGCCACACGCGGCACCACTGCTATGATTTCCGAATTAAACGCCACCTATCATGAAATTGAAACAAGGGGCTTTATCAAACAAAAACTGGTTTCCTTATTCATGTTGTTTGTTTTGTTGGTTATGTTTATCACTTCATTGGGGATAAATATTGCGGTAAGTCAGTTTCTAACACTGTTATCGGAATATGATATCATTCGTATTCCTTGGCATTTTACAGCCATCAGGATTGTTAAATGGTTGTTGATAGTTTTCCTTGTTTTTATGTGTATCTCTGTTATTTATTATTTTGCACCGGCAAGAAAAAGCGAATATCATTTTTTCTCGGCAGGTTCATCATTAGCCACTCTTTTAATTGTGTTGTCGTCGGCAGGGTTTAATTTTTATATAACAAACTTTTCGAGCTATAATGCTGTTTACGGTTCGATAGGGGCGTTGATTATCTTATTATTGTGGATTCAACTCATTTCAATGATTCTTATCATAGGTTTTGAGTTGAATGTGAGTATACGCAACGCACTAAGGCAGAAGATGCAAAAAAAACGAAAGGATATTTTGTGATAAGTATACTTTTTTAAAAATCATCGGAATCACAAACAGGAATCAATATGTAAACTTTATCGTTACGTCGCAATGTGTTGTGGGTAGGGATGGAGCAATAAGTTCCTTGTTCGGCAGTTTTTGAAGGTTTTAAGTTCACTCTGATTTCAGATACACTGTCCTCGTAAACACCGGTGGTGGGTCCGATAACCAATAGCTGATCGCCTGTATGCAGTGTTTTGTTTTCGATAAGAATTTCAGCAACCTTTTGTTTTGAAAAGTAATTGGTTACTTTACCTATATACACTTTTGTTTTGGTGGCTTGTGAACCGTAGCGATTTGTCCATTCACCTGTTTTTCTTCCTAAATAGTAGCCGTCCCAAAAATCTCTGTTATACACGCTTCTCAGCTCCTTCATCCAAAGTTTTACTTTATCTTCACCATAGGAGCCGTCATAGTAGGCGTCCACAGCTTGTCGGTAGCATTTGGTTACGGTTTTAACGTATTCGGGCGAACGGCCTCTTCCTTCAATTTTCAATACGCTCACACCTGCTTCGAGTATTTTATCTAAAAATCCAATGGTGCATAAGTCTTTAGGAGAGAATATGTATTTCTCGTTTACCAATAATTCTATTTCATTATCAACGTCTTTTACATTATATAAACGACGGCAAGGTTGGAGGCAAGCACCCCTGTTGGCCGAATAAGCGAAATTATCCAAACTCAGATAGCATTTACCGGAAACAGCCATGCACAAGGCTCCGTGAGCAAAGACTTCGATTTTCACTAAATTACCGGAAGGTCCCGTGATGTTTTCTTTTTCAATTTGTTCGACAATATTAGCTACTTGTTTCAAATTCAATTCACGAGCCGTAACCATTACATCGGCAAAGTGGGAGAAAAAACGAACCGCTTCGATATTTGTTATATTACACTGGGTTGAAATATGAACGTCAACTCCAATCTTTTGAGCTTCTTGAATAACAGCCCAGTCGGAAGCGATGATTGCCGAAATGCCGTGCTTCTTTGCAGCGGTTAGAATGCTTTTGATTTCAATGATTTCGTTATCGTAAATTATGGTATTGAGGGTTAGATAACTTTTAATATGATTGACATTACACAAACGACTAATCTCGGCTAAATCATCTAAAGTAAAATTTACCGTAGAGCGAGAACGCATGTTCAAATTCCCGATTCCGAAATAAACGGCATCAGCACCGCCTTGAATGGCAGCCATTAATGCTTCATATGAGCCAACAGGTGACATGATTTCGATAGCATGTTTTTCCTTTTTTTCCATGGGTGCAAAATTACACAAAAAATATGACTGTTATTCTGATTAAAGCAAAGAATCAGTTGGTTTATACCGGATAATAGGGATTTAATATTTTGATAAATATATATGTTATACCTGCATAAATAAATTTAATGTGTTTAGAAAACAAATAGATAGAACAATTTGTGTGTTTTTTTATAGTAACGAACGTTTTTTTTCATATTTTTGCACCTTCAAA
>MWCX01000051.1 GCA_002070265.1 Bacteroidetes bacterium ADurb.Bin174
CGAAATTATTTTAATCTTGACTCATCAGAAACAGACAATTTTTTACGGCCTTTAGCACGGCGGCTTGCCAATACTTTACGTCCGTTGGCTGTTTCCATACGTTTACGAAAACCATGAACAGTTTTACGACGCTTGCGATGAGGTTGAAATGTACGTTTCATTTTTTAACTTTTTTTCCAAAGAATTTTCTTCGGAATTCATTTTTTAAATTGGGCTGGGAGAACAACCCGGGTTTCAGTTTACCCACAGATCACCACATCTGCAAGGGCTTGTGAAAGGACGGCAAAGGTAAGGGATATTGCCTTTAAGAATACAGTTTTATGGCAATAAAATATCAGAAATGATGCCCATGTATTTCTGAATTATATTATCTATCTATTTCTAAATCAATATGTTTTGACTGTATCTCAGCCCCATAAAAATATCTTGCATGATTGTCAAAGTCAATAGTAGCATCGGTTGTAAAAAATTCTCTTTTATTATTCTTGCTACAATATCTTTCTATTTCGGGGTGTCGGGCAAGATAATCAGCCAGGCTTTCTGCTACTATTTCTCCTTGTGCAATCAGTTTTACGCCAATGGGTAAATACTCCTCAATTTTTTTGCTAAGTAAAGGATAGTGCGTACAGCCTAGCAAAACCACATCAATGCTTTCGTCTTTTTCAAAAATGTTTTGAATATGCTTTTTACAAAATAATCAGCGCCATCGCTTTGGTGTTCATTGTTTTCTGCCAGTGGTACCCACATAGGGCAAGCTTCCTGGTGTACTTTCAGCTCCGGAAAAAATTTAGCTATTTCCATTGGATAAGATTCGGAGGCCACGGTGCCATTTGTTGCCAAAATACCTACAGATTTTGTTTCTGAAAAATTGCCAATGATTTCGGCTGTAGGTCTGATAACGCCCAGTACTCTGCTATCGGGCGCCAGTTTTGGTAAATCATTTTGTTGTATGGTGCGCAGCGCTTTTGCCGAAGCCGTATTGCATGCCAGAATAACCAACTTACATCCTTTTTCAAAAAACCATTTTACACATTGTAATGTATATTGATAAACCGTATCAAATGAACGGTTGCCATAAGGTGCTCTTGCATTATCACCCAGATAAATATAATCGTACTGGGGCAATTTGCTTACCACTTCTTTTAAAACGGTAAGGCCTCCAAAACCGGAATCAAAAACACCAATAGGATTTGATGCAGACATATACAAAAATAAGCATCCCGTTCAGCATTTGCCGAACGGGATGCGTTAAGTATAATAAACTAATAGAATTAGTTCCCGTTGGTTTTAACTGCCGGCTTTGTAGCTGCCGGTTTCTCCTGCTGTGGAAGTTTAATTCCCAACTTGGCCAATACTAAAAATGAAATATCGTCAGCCTCAGGCGCTACCAGAAATACATCTGTATTCATCACATGAGTATAATTTTTTTCTTTCGCAACTTGCTCAATTGCTTTCTTAGCTTTTGCATAGTATGGTCTTAAAAACTCCTGCTGTTTTGATTGTTGTACCTGTTGCAAATATTGATCTACACCGCCCAGCTCCGTTTGTAAATCCTGAATTTCTTTTAACATCAGTTTTTTTATCTGATCGGATAGTTTCTTTGTTGTATCAGAATAATCCTTAATTTTCTGATTGTATTGCTCTTGTTTGTAGTTTACAGTTGGCATTATGGAATCCTGAATAAATTTTGCACCAATGGTATCCATGTCCACTTTTTCGGGTGCCAGTTCCGGCATTACGCTTACAATGTCATCAATACGTACATAAGCAATTTTTGTTTGCGCAGATGCACTTGTAGTAGCTATGAATCCAAGTGCCATAATGAGTACATGCAATTTTTTCATGTTATTTCTTTTTGATTTTCTTGTTCCGCTTTGTGCGGGTTTTAGTTTTGTATAGATTGTTTTAAAAAATATTTGGTTGCTTACTTATCAATCTTTTAACAGCTTCATTATTTTACGCCCAATTCCCTCAATACATCTTCGCTTTTGTCCAGTTTTGGGTCGGCAAATATAATGGTAATCCCTTCACTTTTGTCGAGCACAAAATCGTAGCCTCTGTTTACAGCTAAACGTTGTACAGCGTTATAAACTTTATCCTGCACAGGCTTTACCAGTTCTTGTCTTTTTTTGAATAGGTCGCCTTCAAAACCAAAGCGTTTGCGTTGCAGATCACGAAGTTCTTTTTCTTTATTAAAAAGCTGGTCTTCTCTTTTTTTCTTTAGTTCATCACTCAGCATTACCTGCTCGGCATCATAGGCTTTGTACATATTGTCCAACTCGGCCTGTTTGTTATCAATATCTTTTTGCCAGCCGGCTGCTATGCTGTCTAATCGATGTTGTGCCAAATTATACTCCGGCATTTTATCCAATATATATCGTGTATCGATAATGGCATACTTCTGCGAAAACCCCAGGGTTGCAAAAGATAAAATGAATGCAAGAAGAAATATTTTTTTCATATCTATGGTTTTACTGTGTGAGTGAATTTTTATTCAGGTTCAAATCCAAGCATAAAGGTAAAGCGAGATGCGCCTTTTAAACCACTTTGTCCCGGTGTTAGTCTGTCGAGTCCTATGCCATAGTCAAAACCCAACAATCCAAACATAGGAAGAAAGAAACGCATACCTACACCCACACTTCTGCGCAGGCGAAAGGGATTGTAATCTTTATAATTATACCATCCATTGGCTGCTTCAAAAAATGAAAGCGCATAAATGGTGCTGCTAGGGTTGGTAACAATTGGAAATCTGGCTTCCAGTGTATATTTATTAAATATGGTAAAAAACTGGTTGGCCTGGCTTTGTACATCAGGATTTAATGTAGGATTAGATGACTGATAAATGGGATAACCACGATGTGCTACGATATCATAACCCAATAATCCAAAATTGTTGGTAAGGCCGGCATCGCCCACCTGAAAACGCTCAAAGGGTGAAAAATCAAGTTTGCCATTGTATCTACCCATAAAGCCATATTTGGCAGCTATTTTTAAAACAAACTGTCGGTTTTTTTCGGCACCCAATGCTTTACCAACGGGTACATACCATTCCGCATTAAATTTCCATTTATGATACTCTGGATTTTTATAAGGGTCGGCTGAATTTACAACGTCCTTCTTCAATAGTGAATAAGGTGGTGTAAGTTGTACACTTGCTACAAAATTGGAACCACTGGTTGGATAAATAGGATTGAAAACTGAAGATCGCTGCAATGCAATTTTCAAACTCAGGTTATTTGAATTTCCGGTAGCGGCTGCACCCGGAAAGATGTTATAGTTTTTCCTTTTATACTGTGTATAGTTCAGTGTATAAACCAAACTGAAATAATCGTCGGGCCACTTTAATTGTTTTCCTAAAGAGATACCAGCTCCAAATGTTTTTAAAGAAGTACTGGCATCAAACTCATATCTGCCGGTGATGGGGTCGTATCGTCCATTTTTATAATTACTCTTATTAAGTGAAAATGATAAAGAGTTTCTTTTTTTACCTCCCAGCCAGGGCTCGGTAAAGGAGAAGCTATAAGACTGATATGCTTTACCGCTTGATTGTACACGTAAACTTAGTTTTTGTCCATCGCCCATAGGTAATGGATCCCAAGCCGATTTTTTCCAGATATTTCTTATTGAAAAATTGTTGAAGGTAACGCCCAACGTACCGGTAAGGCCAATACCTCCACCCCATCCGGCAGAAAGCTCTAACTGGTCTGATGATTTTTCTTCCAACTTCCAATTGATGTCCACCGTACCATCATCGGCATTGGGTACTACGCCGGGTTCTATTTTTTCCTGATTGAAAAACTGAAGATTCGCCAACTCACGAATTGAACGGGTGATTTCGGAACGGCTGAATAAATCGCCCGGTACGGTTCTCAACTCACGACGTATTACATGGTCTTTGGTTTTGTCATTACCGGCAATGGTTACATTTTTTATTCTTGCCTGCGGTCCTTCGGTAATTCTTATTTCGTGGTCAATCGTGTCGTTGTAAACGGCAGTTTCTACCGGCTCCACTCTAAAGAACAAATAACCATCATCCATATATTGGCTGCTGATGTCGCCACCTTCCTGGCTGGCTTCCTTTCCCAATTTTTTGTTGAGAATGCTCAGGTTATATGTGTCGCCTTTATTGATGCCCAGCCATGCGGTGAGCAAGGAGTCTGAGTATTTTGAATTTCCCTTCCAGGTAATGTTTCCAAAATAATATTTCCTTCCTTCCTCAACTTTAAAATCAAGATTCAGATTTCCCTTTTGAGTTAAACTCATTGCCGTATCCACTATTTGCGCATCACGATAGCCTAATGAATTATAGTAATCAATAATTTTCTCTCTGTCTTCTTCAAATTTTTTAGGATCCAGTTTGCTGCCGCTAAGCTTGAATCTGAAATACGGATCAATTACTTTTTTTGTTTTACTGATGGTTAAAAAGCCCCAGTCCTTTACATACTCTTTCAAAGAATATGTTTTTTCTGAACCAAATGGGCTGGGTTTCAGTCGCTGATCGGGATGCAGAGTAATGCGACTCATTTCTTTGGTGCCTTTCATTTGCTTTTTCAAGCGCCATCCATCTACGTTATCGTTGCCATAAAAATGAATACCATCAATATGAACTTTTTGCCCTTTTTTGATATAAATATCCATCGCTATGGAATTTGAAAAAGTAGTATCGGGCTTTTGTTGAATATCCACGCTTACATTGAGATATCCTTTGTCGCTAAAAAATTTATTGATTCTTTCTTTGGTTTCACGAATGGTGTTCTCAGTTACTATCGTTTGCTTGGCCAGATTTACTTTGGCCATAATGTCTTCTTCTTCGGACTTGTTAATGCCAAAAAATTTGAAATTTCCCAACCTTGCTCTTTCCTGAACATTCAACTCAACCCATACTTTATTATCTTCTATTTTGGTAACAAAGACCTGAACATTAGAAAAAAGCTTTTGCTTCCAAAGCGCAGTAATGGCTTTTGCAAATATGTCTTCGCCCGGATGCATGTACTTATCGCCGGGCAATAAACCGGAGATGGAAGAAACAATTGAAGTATCTAAATGCTTGATACCGGAAACCTGAATACCTGCAATTACATATTCTTTTGGGATACGGGCATTTCGATATTCAATAAGCTTTGGATCAATAGAAGTGGGCGGCAGCGTATCGGTTTGTTGGGAAAAAGCAGCAGTTGAAAAAACTGAAGTCAACAGGATAACAGAAAGCCTTAGTAAAGTTTTTTGCATAAAAGCAAGATTCAAATTCAGCTGAAAAATATTCTCATCCGGCAGTTATGGGGCGTTGTATTACAGGCCTTTTTCCCAGATTGAGGCGGCAAAATAACGGTAAAAAATTGAAGTCTTTGTTAAAGAAAACTATGTAATTGCATTTTTGAAACTCTAAAAATCGTGATTATGATAATATCAGATATTAAGATATTTGTTTTCAATAAAAACAATCAATTAATATAATGATTATCAATTAGTTAGCTGTTCACTTGTTTTTCCAAATCTCCTTTCCCTATTCTGATAGTCCAAAATGGCTTCATAAAGATTTTCTTTTCTGAAGTCGGGCCATCTTACCGGAGTAAAGTACAATTCGGCATAGGCGAGTTGATAAAGCAGGAAATTACTGATTCTAAATTCGCCACTGGTTCGTATCATCAGTTCGGGATCGGGGAAGGAGCTTGTGTTAAGAAATTGTTGAATGGTTTCCTGAGAAATTTCGTTAGCTGAAAGATTTTTTTGTTCTACGGCTGCTGCAATATATTTTACCATTTGCAAAATTTCCCATCGGCCGCTATAGCTCAAGGCCATGATTAATTGTAGTCCATTATTTTTTTCGGTAATGGACAGTGCTTCATTTAATTCATCTTGGGCCGACTGTGGCAGCATACTCATATCGCCTATAACATGCAGGCGAATATTGTTTTTGTTTAATGTTTCTACTTCTTTGCGAATGGTGCTTACTAGTAGTTCCATTAATCCGATTACTTCATTGGCTGGCCGGTCCCAGTTTTCGGTACTAAATGCATAAAGCGTAAGATACCCAATACCCAATTCGGCGCAGCCTTCAACAATATTTCTCACACTATCTACACCATGCAGGTGTCCGTAGAGGCGGTCTTCCCCTTTTTCCTTAGCCCAACGCCCATTTCCATCCATAATGATAGCAATATGACGTGGCAGTTTTGATTTATCAATATTTTCGAGTAGCGATGTCATAAGAGCGGTAAAGGTATTACGAATGAATAATAAAGAAATGAGAAAATAAAAATGCCCCCGATGTTGGAGGCATTTTTTTAATATCCATTATTTATTTAGTTTCTTCCCCATACAGCTACTCTTGATTTTCCGCGGAGGAAACCCTTGGTTTCGTACCAAAATTCAATTTTAGTTAAATGCCTCAATCCGCCATTCATATCAATTACCCTGCTTTCGCTTCCCTGTGCAAAGCGTTTTCTAAGATCAACATCTTGTACACTACCGTTGTCAAAATGCACTTTCATATTATACATTTTTAACGGGCCATCGGTTACTTTAATCTTTATCTGACGCACATCATCTTTCCAGTTTCCAAAATTGATAACATCATGATCTACGCCAAACCCTACATTTTTATCGCCCAGAAAAAACCAGTCGCCTTTGTGGGTATTAACTGAAGTGAAAGCGGAGCCTGCAATAAATAATGCAATAGAAAAAAATTTGAATAGTCGCATAGTAAAAATGGTTTAAGGTAAAAAATTTGGTTTGGATGTATGGACTGTTGAGTCTGTTTAAAGTTTAAATTAGTTGCAAGTTAAAAAAGCATTTAAGAAACTGATAATGCCAGAAGGAATAATAAATATTAAACAGGGAATGATGAAAGGGGGGGGGGAATAACGAATATTAAACAGGGAATAATGAATGATGAAGGGAGTTGAAATAATAATAAATACTGAACAAGAAATGATAAATAATGAAGGGGGAGAGTCTTACATCTATTGTTTCGTCAATATCAAATCTTTCGGCATTGTTAATCCGTATTGAAAATTAGGATCAA
>MWCX01000052.1 GCA_002070265.1 Bacteroidetes bacterium ADurb.Bin174
GGGGGTTTAGCTCATCTGGCTAGAGCGCAACACTGGCAGTGTTGAGGTGACCGGTTCGAGTCCGGTAATCTCCACAATGTAGTCTGATTATCAAGGCATTATAAATAGGTGGGTAGGAATATGGGTACTTTTAAAAGATGTTCCCATATTTTTTTGTTGTATGTCGTATCGCAAATATATAAAAAAATTGTTTGCAAATTAATTGTATAAAATTTTACCGGAATGCTTTTTTAAGGCTGTATTTTAATTATAAAGTGTTCGAGCGTTCACGCTATGAACATATGAACATATGAACATCGTGAACGTCTAACTAAACTATTGCGGAAACTCAATCGGGATGTTTTTTTCTTTTAGCTCTTTGATTTCTTTAAGTAGTCGCTTTTCATAGTCATTTTGTGGTGTACGTCTTCCCAATGACAACAATACACCCACTTCGTCGGGGTCTAAGTCCGGTGCATTACAATAAGCCTCATAGCTTTCGTACTCTATTCCGTCTGTATCAATATACTTTGGCATCACTTCATTCAATTTTCTATGTAAGGTAATTAAAGCTTCAAGACATAAAGGTTATTTCCAAGAATCAGGTCTTTCCAATATAAAGCCATTTGGCAATTCTATTTCTTCGGGGAGTGCTGAATCCGCAAAAACTCTAAAACTCCCATTTAAGTTTTTATAGCTATCACAAATATTTCTTAATTCGTTTGAAAATCGCTTTGGAGGGAAAAAGACAATTATTTTCAACATAGGATTTATTTGCCTCATTATTTCGATTGGGGGAATTAAATCACTATCAGCTGATACTAAAATTACAACATCACTTTTATTCACAAAACAATCATATAACATTGAAGATGCTATTCTAACGTCAGTTTCTTTTTCTTCATAAGAGTGAATAGTTCTACCGCAACCATAACAAGTTAATCTTTTAGGAAGGTACTTTCCCAAGTGTAGAAAAAATTTAGGGTTTAACTTATTTGCTTGAAACAATTTATCCTGACGACTTGCCTTTCCCTTATCATTTGGAATGGCGGAAAAGTAATGCACTTCAAGTAGTTCTTGATGTGATCTTAGGTTTTTCTCAATGAATTTGACTATATCCAACCAATAAAATTTCTTCCAATTTCTATCTTTTAATCCGTAATAGAAATTAAACCCATCTATATAAGCTATTACTTTTTGTTTTCTTTTTGATGTCATAATAAAAAACCGCTCTGCAATTGAGCGGTCTGGCCTTTATCTTTCCCAATAAAGGGGGGTAATGTTATATAAATAACGGTACAAAGGTAATTATTATTATTTTTATATCAAAATATCTTTCTTAAATTTTAGTCTTTGTTATGTTTGATTTATTTTATCTTTAATCGTCTTAACGGTAAATAGTTAAATAGATTTTACCATATTACCCCCTTAATTAAAGGGAAATTCTATCGGGATGCCCTATTTAATGAATGATAATGATAAATTCAATGCTTCAATAAGATTATTTTCGTATTTAAAAATATCATCTATTGTTTCAATTTGAATCCATTCACAGCCTTTGTAGTTCTCTTTAGGAAATCCAATTTGTTTTTTGCGCTTTCCTATATTTATGCGGCATACCCAATACCATGAATTGTCGTTTATTTGAACAACAAAGTAGCTCTGATAATCTGTGTAAGTGATTTGAGCAGCATCTATGTGTTTTCTTAAAATACTCCTTATTATATTATAGGCATCAATTTCTTCTTGTATTGTAACAACTTTTCCGTCTTCTGATACAGATATTGCTCCTTCAGGAAGTTCTTCCGTTTTAGTAGGCGTTTTTTCTTTTTCAAGACGTGCATTCTTGTTATTTTCCATTGCAACGTTTAGACGGTCTGAAATAACATCATTTATGTGGTTTTGAATAGACCGTTTAACTAATGGAGTATATTGTTCTACTTGTTTTGCAGTATAGCTGCCGTTAATGGCTTTTACGAAAAATCGTACAAATTCATTAGATGGTTCTGAAAATTCATTTTTTACGATGTTTTTTAACTCGTTTGATATTTTAAGCTCAGCAGCAGTGCTTAATATTTCATTTTCATTGAAATATGATTTATGAAAAGATTTAAGTTGTTCTATTTTGGCATCAGATAGTTTTTGCATATCAATGACCAAAAACGGCTTTTCATCCATAACATTATTTTTGTCAATATCTGTATAAAACCGATATTCAATTCCATTAGTCAAAACACCAAAACGAGCATCAGACACATGAAAATACCTCAATAGTTGATTGTCGTGTTGTAATGATAATGGTTGCTGCCAATGTTTGCATTCAATGAGCATTATTGGTTTTCCGTCCTTCATTATTGCGTAATCAATTTTTTCCCCTTTTTTTGTTCCTATGTCACAAGTAAATTCAGGTATCACTTCCAGAGGATTAAATACATCATATCCAAGTGCATTTATCATTGGCATAACAAAAGCATTTTTTGTTGCTTCTTCTGTGCCGATACTGTCTTTAAGTTTAGAAATTCTTTCGGCAAATTGCAAAATGGTGTCTTTAAAATCAAGTGTAGCCATAATTATTTATTTAATTATTAATTATTTCTGGTAAATCTCTATTATTCAATTAAATGATAGTTCCTAATGTTTGTCCTTTGCCAGCAACCTTTACCCTTCTTCCTGTAGCTCTTTTTCTTCTTCGTTTTATGGTGCGCGTTAAGCTTCGTGGCTTTCGTATTTCGTTCCATCTGAATCTATGTATTTTTATAACTTGGTGTGTTTTATCGTGTAAAGATAATGAAATTATAAATAATTCGGTTGCGTCTTTGAACATATTCTGAAAAGTACTAACTTTATGGACGGAATTAGAAAAATTATCAAGAGAATATTATAAACATTTCAGATGAGTAATTTAAATTACATTTTAGAAAACTTTGAAAAAGGCAACGAAATTTACATTATGGATGACCTTGAAGATATAGCTGTTCGCTATTCTCCAACTAAGAAAGGATATGAAAACTTTGCTAAATTCAAAGGAGAAGCTGAATATAGAATATCTGAACACTCTAATGTTGTTACAAGGGCTGATATGGGTGGAACTATATTAACGAAAGAAGAATATTATAACTATTAAAAAAACATCACAACGGACAAGGCTGTTAGCACATGAAACAAGGTGATGGGATGCGTGTGGTTGACCAGATGTTTTTGAGAGAGGATAAAACCTCTCTTTTTTTTACGTAGATTTAATACCCATTATTCCGTGTATGGTGCCACTTTAGAACACAAAAAGGGGGCGCAAATTTACACCCCCTTAAACTTATATTAGTTGTATCTCATAACATTTTTAATTTATTTTTAAATTTTCTCTCTTTCTCCTATTATTAGCGGCTTGTTCCTTATTGCTAATTTTTAATTCTCTCAAAAACTCTTCGTTTTCAAGTGGTGATTTTACAAAATTATCAATCATCATTCGAACGTATTCATCAGTCAGGATTTTAGAACCCTCTGAAATGTATTTTTTATTTCTGTCATTGTACAAAAGTTTTATTTATTAGTTCAATCGTTTTTTCGTCGTTATCCCGTAGCTCTAAAAAATCTTGCGCTTTAATTTGGTTTTCGTGAATCCACTGTTTACACTTTCTTAAAATCTGTCTTTTAGCTCTGTTGTTGTGTTCGCTTTTCGCATTTTCGTAAACAATCTCATTATTCATGCATGAAAAATATTTGCATAAATGAAACTAATTAGTTACATTTGCAACGTTCAATAATTCTGTTATGCGAGAGATATTTAAAACACACGAATTTGAAACCTTTTTGAGCGAATTAGATGATAGAACAAGGACTAAGTTTGATTACGCAATCGAAATTGTGATGACTATTAAAGTTATTCCCACTAAATTTGTGAAAAAGCTAACAGGCAGTAAGTTTTATGAACTGCGTGTTTCGGTAGGTTTTAACGAATATCGCACTATAACATTCTCTATTGACGCTCAGAATATAATTGAAGCCACCAGAATAATACTAATAAATGGATTTTTGAAAAAATCTGAAAAAGACTATAAAAAACAAATACAGGAAGCAAGCAATATATTAAATAATTACGATTATGAAGACAAATAGACGCCAATTGATAAACGTAAATAAGGAATTTGATGAAAAATATGGCGTTACAGGCAGCGATACCCGCTCAGAATTTAACGCAAAGGCAACGGCTTGGTATTATGGGGAAATTTTGCGTGAAAAACGCAAAGAAATGAAAATAACACAACAGGAACTTTCAGAACGTACGGGATTAAAACGCACCTATATATCTCGCATTGAAAGGGGAGAAACGGATATGCAACTATCCAGTCTGATACGCATATCCCGAGCGTTAAATTTAAAGTTTGGATTAGTGTAAGATTTTCATTAAAAAAAGCCGGACTAAGTTGAGTGATTAGTCCGACTTTTAGTCTTTCGCTTGTGTAAGTGTTTGATTTTTACAAAGCTTCGCTCTCCCTCTTGGACTTGAACCAAGGACCCTCTGATTAACAGTCAGATGCTCTAACCAACTGAGCTAAGGAAGAATGGGTGCATTTTTTAAATGCCCTGCAAAAGTAATAGGTTTTTCTGAATTATGCAATATCTTTGTGAAAAATTACAATTTTAAAAATCGTTTAGTATCATGAAGAAAGTTCTTGGGATGGGTAATGCGCTGACGGATATACTATTGCAAATTGATGAAGATGGCGTATTGGAAAAGCTGAATCTGAGAAAAGGTAGTATGCAATTGATAAATTCGGCAAAAATTGACGAATTGCGCACCCTGTTTGATTTTTCAAAAGCGGTAAAAGCTACGGGAGGTTCGGCATCAAACACAGTACACGGCATTGCCAAATTAGGTGGTGAAGCCGGATTCTTCGGGAAAATAGGAGAGGATGATACCGGTAAATTTTTTCTTGACGACACCAAAAACAATGGGGTAGTTCCTTATCTGATTGTGGATAAACAGCAATCCGGTAGCAGTACGGTGCTGGTTTCTAAGGATGGAGAGCGCACCATGTGTACCTTTTTGGGAGCAGCCGGTGAATTGCAAGCTGCTGACTTGTCGTCTGCCCCGTTTGAAGATTATGATATCTTGCACGTCGAAGGGTTTTTAGTACAAAATCATGCATTGATATTGCGGGCTGTTCAAATGGCAAAAGCAGCCGGAATGTTGGTGTCCATAGACCTGGCAAGTTTCAACGTGATAGAGGAACATTTTGAATTTTTGAATTCCCTGGTCACTAAATATGTGGATATTGTGTTTGCCAATGAGGACGAAGCCCGTGCCTTTACAGGTAAAAAACCTAAGGATGCATTAATCGCATTGTCGGAACGAGTTGATATTGCCATAGTAAAGACCGGGAAAAAAGGCTCGATGATTGCCTCAAAAGGTGTTCAATATAACGTTAAAGCGTGCAAAGCCGACTGTATAGATACTACCGGAGCAGGAGATTTATATGCAGCCGGTTTTTTATATGGCATGTCACGAGATCTTCCTTTGCCTGTTTGCGGACAAATCGGGTCGTGGATATCATCACGAATAGTACAGGTGATGGGAGCCAAAATGCCGGATAGATTATGGGAAGAAATTAATGTGAAAGTCAACCAAATCATTGCCGTTTCATGATTTTTTTGTACTTTTAATCCCGAAAAAATAATTCGTACAGTCACAAATAATTCATTATTTATGGGGCTGTCTCAAAAGTAAATATTCAAGCGAAAAACCGTAAGGTGTCTTAGAAGTGTCCAAATGCAAGGCACTGAGATTGAGGGCAAAGGAGCATACTGAAGTATGTGACTGAGCCTGAATATCGAAAGTAACGCAGCAGTTGGCACTTATGAGACACCGCCCATTATCAATTTATTTTCATGAAACAATATCTAGATTTACTAAGTCGCGTGTTGAAAGAGGGTGTAAGCAAAGAAGACCGCACCGGAACAGGTACCATTTCGATATTCGGTCATCAGATGAGATTTGATCTTTCTGAAGGCTTCCCGTGCTTGACCACCAAAAAACTTCATTTAAGATCTATCATTCATGAGTTGTTGTGGTTTCTAAAAGGTGATACCAATGTGAAATACCTACAGGAAAATGGCGTGAGGATTTGGAATGAATGGGCGGACGAAAACGGTGATTTAGGACATATCTATGGCTATCAATGGCGTTCGTGGCCCGATTATCAAGGAGGACATATAGACCAAATTACAGAAGTTGTGAACCTGATTAAAAACAACCCGGATTCCAGACGGATGATTGTAAACTCATGGAACGTGGCTGATTTGCCCAATATGAATTTGCC
>MWCX01000053.1 GCA_002070265.1 Bacteroidetes bacterium ADurb.Bin174
ATATTCTTTTTCTCTTTCCACCAGTATTTGCCCTCGTACTGTTCTGGCTACATTCACCCACATGGTAAGACCTACAGCAACAAATACCTGCCAGAAGCCTTTGCCTAATGCCAGCGTAATGGCAAATACTAATAAAAGTGTAGGAATACTCCATACCACATTAATAAACCACATAATAATATTATCTGTTCTTCCACGATAATATCCTGCCAACGAACCCAGCATTAATCCAATAGTAAGTGATATAAATACCGTGATGAACCCCACACCCAGACTTACTCGGGTACCTAAAATTATTCGGCTGTAAATATCTCTTCCGTATTTATCTGTGCCCAATAAAAAAGATTGCTTTCGAATATTATTCTTTTCAAAATTGGCTATCGAAGTATTTGTTGCTACTACAATACTATCTTCAACCGATTCGTCTATAAAGCGGATGAGCAGCACACTATCTTTTCCAACAAACCGATAACGATTGACCGGAATATAATCATAGTTATCCGGTTTGCCATTGATCAACCTATTAAAAAAACCGGGAGCAGGTGTTTGTATTGCTTTGGGCAGTCGAACAAATGTTTTTGTATAACCGGGCTTTTCTCCTCCTATTTCCAGAATGATACGATTGGCATGTGGAGAAGGATCGGGTGCAATTAAATATGCAAACACTGCAACCAAAACAGCAATGGCAATAATAACCAAGCCAAATATTGCGCCTTTGTTTTTTTTAAGACGGCTCCAGGCGGCATTTGCAAAAGAAGGTGATGAAGATGCTGACATCAATACAAATATATTCCTATCCGTCTTACTGTATTTTGAAAATAATAAAGCATTGAATTTATTATTTCTTTATTGAACCTTCCTGCCCTTCCACTCGTACCTGCCCAGCTGACCCATAAAACCGGAACAAACCGTATAAAAAATATGTAGGGGCTGAAACAGTATAAAAGATATTATAAGTTGTGTTTGTTTAAAAAATTTTGCAACAGATATAAAAAAAGGGATTTCAATTAATGCTTTTATAAACAACATGGCTAACAATGCAATCCAATATTCAAAACTCCAAAAACCGGCTGCCAATAGAACAAAAAAAGAAACATTAAAAAGATAAACCATTAATAAAATAGGGAATAGTTTCTTATCCTGATATTTTCTGGCCTTGCTGGCCCAGCGTATTCTTTGGCTAAAAAAAGATTTCCATGTTTTTTCAGCTTCGGTACACACAATAGCTTGTGGTGATTTCAGATAGCTTATGCCTTCCGGATATTTCAAACGCATTTTATGCACCAGCAGCATATCATCGCCGGAAGCAATTTGATCAATACCCGAAAAGCCTCCTACTTCATTAAATATTTTTTTCTGATAGGCCAGGTTGGCACCATTGCCCATGCTGTGCATTTTATGATGAATTGCTGCTCCGGTAATTCCCTGCAATATCAAAAAATCAAACGACTGAAAAATTTGAAGTGCCTTATTTTGATAACGCATAAACACCGGACCGGCCACCATTACCGGTTTTTTCTCTTCAATAAATGACGATAAAATGGAAAGCCACTGTGGCGAAACCCTGCAATCCGCATCTGTGGTTACAATCCACTCATTGGCGGCAACAGATATGCCGGTTTCAATTGCCTTTTTCTTGTAAGAATTTATTTGCAATCCGCTTAGTTGAACAAGCTTAATACCGGGATAGCTTTTTACAATCGTAGCCGTATGGTCGGTTGAATGATCATCAACAATAATTAATTCAAACAGATGAGCAGGATAATTTTGCTTTTGAATATCCTCAATAAGCGCAGCTATATTTTGTTCTTCATTTCGGGCCGGTATTACTATTGAAAAACTGATAGCAGGCTGAGGAATGATTGCTTCAAATACAGGAATTTGTTTCCAGCTCATCCAGTAGTTGAGTATAACAAAGCAATACAGAATGCTTAAAAAGACAACAACATAAAAAAGAATCATTGAGCCAAAACTAAATGAAATCCAATTAATTTATTATTTTGAAAAATGAATTTCCGAAATTGTTGTTTCTGTTTATGGATTTTTACTTTTACAAGCAATTATGCACTTTCTCAAAGTGAAAATTTTACTGATATTTTTTCTTACGCCGGTTTTATTTTAGGAAAAAACAAAACAGAATTAAAGGATTCATTTATTTGTAACACCTTTGATAATAAGGTAAAAGTTCCGGATTCTCTTTGCAGGGCAGGTTCAATTTTTCTTTCTAATAAGCAATTATATTCAGTTAACAATGTTCCATTTCGAGATCTGATCTTAAGTACAGATTCTTCAGGTAAAATGATTTCTTTGGTGCTGCTCTTGTCCAGTAGTTTGAAAGATAATAAAGCTGAACTGAAATCTATTAATAAAAGCTTTAGTGAAACAAAAAGATATTTACAGGAACGCTTCAATTTTACGGGGAAAAAAGAGCTTTACTATGAAGACAAATACACTGAAGTTACTTCGATGAGCTGGTATCAACCCTTATATTATATTCGTCTCTCAAAAAACAATTTTCCAAAAACTGAATCTCGGAAGCAAATGACTGTTATCCTGTTAGCAATTGAATTAAGGAGTTCAATCAAGAATTAAATTCAATATTTCCGCTACATGCTTTTCATGCAGCACCTGATGCCCGGCCGCTATTATGGTAATTGTACAATAGTCTTCAATTCCTTTTCTAAACCTTTCGCCCACCACAGGCAAAATGATGCGGTCGTGCTTGCCATACATCAATCTTACCGTTGTTTGCGCTTCATTTATAGCCTTCTTTATTTTTTGGAGATTGGGTTTTAGTTTTCGCAAACAAATCCATCGTTTATACAACAACGTCCTCATTTCTTCATTATCAATATAAAATTTTACAAATTTGAAAATACTTGCATTTACCAATTTCAATTTGTTCATCAATTTTAGAAAACCAAAAAACCAGCCGGGATGTTTCATTGTAAATGAAAATATTTTTCTGCCCATCAGGGTTTGTGTTGAAAACCAATACCAGAAATTTATTTTCAACCCATCAGGTGCCAGTAATATTAGTTTACAAAACTTATCAGGGGCCGCCTCAAAAAGACTGAGGGCTACCCGCCCACCCAAACTAAAGCCCATCAACACAGGTTGCCGGTTATACGTTTCGCAGTTAATTATTTTCAACAAATCATTAATTGTAAATTGAAGACCTTCATTCCATTCCGTTTTTCCATGAAAGGGTATATCGAAAGCAAAAAAGCTAAACCGGTCCCCGGCTTCCTTTTCAAAAAAAGAAAAAACTCCAGCCTGCTCTCCATACCCATGAAAACAAATAACCGGCTGAGGCCCTTTACCAAAGCGTTGATAAGAAATAACAGAACTTCTATAGCGAAACTGCCTTTCCATATTTTTCAAAAAAATTAAAGCCCAAAAAATTGGATGTGTCAAATATAATCCTATTTTTGATTAGTTGCACAAACAACTATATGCCAAACAACCAATTTAAAAAAGGAGAACTCTACAGTTTCATTACCGGAATAGCATCAACCGCTATTGCCCGCAGGTTGCAAAAAAAATTTAATGCCGCCGGGCTCAATATCACTATCGAACAATGGAGTGTACTCTATCATTTATGGAAAAAAGAAGGCATCAGCCAGCAGGAACTGTGCAATGCTACATATAGAGACAAGCCCAGTATTACCCGCTTGGTTGATAATTTAGAAAAAGCAGGCCTCGTAAAAAGAGTAGCTTCCGAAAATGATCGTCGAATCAATAGAATCTATCTGACTAAGCAGGCTCAAAAACTACAGGAAGAAACAATGGCGATGGCGGACGATACACTTAACGAAGCGCTTGTAAAAGTGCCGGCTGACAGAGTTGATGTATGTAAAGAAGTATTGCAAATTGTTTACGACAACCTTAAATAAAAATTAATCTATTACAAAATACATTTAAAACTTTAGAAAATGAGTACCGAAATCACAAAAACAAAATTGCTGAAAGGTGGCGAATGGCTGATTAAAGAATCTCTGGCTCAGGAAACATTTACCCCTGAAGATTTTAATGAAGAGCAGCGCATGATTGGCGATATGTGTACACAATATCTGGATGCAGAAGTATATCCCATTCTGGATCGTATCGACAATCTGGAACCCGGATTGATGAAATCATTATTGACAAAAGCGGGTGAGCAGGGTTTGCTTTCAGTTTCTTTTCCCGAAGAGTATGGTGGCCTGGGCAAAGACTTCGTTACAGCAACTATTGTAAATGAATACCTGGGTGCCGGTCACTCCTTTTCGGTAGCCATTGCAGCACACACAGGCATTGGTACACTACCTATTTTATATTTTGGCACACCGGAGCAAAAACAAAAATATATTCCTAAGTTAATAACCGGAGAATGGGCAGGTGCATACGGTCTTACAGAACCCAATAGCGGTAGCGATGCGCTGGGCGCAAAAACAACAGCCAAACTAAGCGACGATGGCAAATACTATTTCCTCAACGGACAAAAATGCTGGATAACGAATGGCGGCTTTGCGCAGGTTTATACTGTGTTTGCAAAAGTAGATGGCGATAAATTCACCGGATTTATTGTAGAACGTGGTACAGAAGGTTTTACACAAGGACCCGAAGAACATAAAATGGGTATCAAAGGCTCTTCTACGGTACAATTATATTTTCAGGATTGTAAAGTACCTGTAGAAAATGTGCTGGGCGAAGTGGGCAAAGGACATAAAATTGCATTCAATATTTTAAATATTGGTCGTTTAAAATTAGCGGCCGCTGCATTGGGTGGTTCCAAAAGAGCATTAACCGGAACTGTGGAATACGCAAAAACCCGTGAACAGTTTAAACAACCTATTTCCAACTTTGGCGCCATTAAACACAAGTTGGCCGAAATGGCCATACGCATTTATGTAGGCGAATCAGCCCTGTACCGCACGGCTCAATGGATTGATGATAAAGAACACGAACTTTTAGATGCCGGAAAACCTTTTAACGAATCGCTGCTGGGTGCTGCCGAAGAATATGCAATTGAATGTGCTATGTTGAAAGTTTTTGGCAGTGAAGTGCTGGATTATGTAGTTGATGAAGGTGTTCAGATACACGGTGGAAACGGGTTTAGTGCCGAGTATAATATATCCCGCGCCTACCGCGATAGTCGCATCAACCGAATTTACGAAGGCACGAATGAAATCAACAGATTATTGACGCTGGACATGACATTGAAAAGAGCAATGGGCGGAAGACTGGATTTGATGGGGCCGGCAATGTCCGTTCAAAAAGAGTTGATGAGCATCCCTGATTTTGGAACTGACGAAGAAGCGCCTTTTACAAAAGAAAAAAAGCTAATAGCCAATTTCAAAAAAGCCATTTTGATGACCGCAGGTGCAGCCGTTCAAAAACTGATGATGAAAATAGAAAATGAGCAGGAAGTACTGATGAATATTGCCGATATGGCCATTGAAGCTTTTAATGCAGAAAGCGTATTGCTAAGGGTGATGAAAAAAGTAGAAAAAAATGGGGATGCCGCTACTCAACACGAACTGCTGATTATGCAAACATATTTATACGATGCAGCCGACCGCATCAATAAATCGGGCAAAGACGCCATAAATGCTTTTGCAAGTGGTGATGAACAAAGAATGATTCTAATGGGGTTGAAAAGATTTACAAAAGCAGAACCCTTTAACAGTAAAGAAGCCAGAAGAAAGATTGCAGATAAAATGATTGATGAAGGAAAGTACTGTTATTAATTCCAAAGCTCCCGATCAAAATCTAACAAAGGGGTATTACTTACACGTATTACCCTTTTTTCATGTTTATTAATTTCGTTGAGCTCTTTCCTTACTTGCTTGGCCTCAAGTAGTTTATCAATTCGTCTTCTTTCATATACAACTCCTAAACAAAGTGCAATTGTCGAAATAGACAAATTCAGGTTATACAGGAACATAGTATATGTTACCTCCTGCGATTTAGAAACATATACCAATAAATACAAAATAAGATATAAGCCAAAGCCAAATAATAAGCCGCCTAGCATATAACATTTCCCAAGTGCCTTTTTATTTCTTACTACTACTTTTGAATGTTTGTAAAACAAATAAACGATTAACCCAAATACTACAAATAGTCCGGGCCCCAGAATAATTGTTCTTGTTGAAAAATTAAATCCATTTAACACCACCATAATCACTTCGAAAAGAATATATAAAATCGTAAACCACTTGAGGCGTTTGGCAAACAAATTAGAA
This sequence comes from Bacteroidetes bacterium ADurb.Bin174, assembly GCA_002070265.1. Taxonomy (GTDB): domain Bacteria; phylum Bacteroidota; class Bacteroidia; order Bacteroidales; family Paludibacteraceae; genus Paludibacter. The sequence continues at coordinate 6,228 of MWCX01000053.1, forward strand.
GTACTGAAATAAGAAAGAAACAACAGCATCAAAGGAGCATTCAATAAATTGTTTGTAAGGCCGGTTGCCGCAATAACATCCTTGCTCACATGAACATATCCATCAATCATCAGGTTGTAAATAAAAACCGGAATAAAATAGGCAATCAGTGCAGGAAAACTTTTATACGTGCCGAGTCTTTGGTAAAGTACTACTGCAATAGGTAAAAAAGATGCTACAGTTGCAATAAAGGCGAAAATTGTAAAAATATTCATAGGTTTATTTCATCTAAAGGAATAAGGTCAATTCTTCTCTTATGTCAATCGTGTCTGCAATATTAACGCACGATATTTTTTATTTGCATTTATATAATTAGCTTTCCGTAAAAATTGAGTAAAACCATGTTTATCAATTCGTAGGACTACGAAATACAATCATGGAATTTTTCTAAATTGCGTTTATGATCCGGTTTTTAATGTTTTTTGCAGTTTTCCTGTTTAGTTTTTTTACTAAAGCGCAATCAGTTATTATCGGTCGCACCACCGGCACATTACCACATTTAGAATATGGCTTGGGTGCAGATAGACTTGGGGGTGCCAAGATGACTTATCTGGATACGAATGTGCTGATTCGAGTGGTTGATAGCATTGAAGACAAATACAAAGTAGCATTGACAAATAGTCGTCATGCTTATTTACCTAAAAGATTTTTTAAAGCTGATAATGTAATAAAACCAAAACCATTTTACCTCACCGGAAGCTGGATGGTAAGAGGTGATGAGCAATACGACTATGTTAGCATTTCATTAGACGAGAGACTCCCTTATAAAACCGAGCAACAAATTAATCCTTCCAGAATTGTTGTCGATATTTTTGGAGCTACCAGCAATACCAACTGGATTACACA
>MWCX01000054.1 GCA_002070265.1 Bacteroidetes bacterium ADurb.Bin174
TTGTCTTTATGCAGCAAAAATTCCTTTGTCATTCAGTCGTCTGTTTCTGTCTTTTTACAATGAACGGTAACGGTCGCGTGTATGAGTAGTGGCGGACTTCGGAGCACTGCTCTGTCAAATTACACTGAACTTGATGCGAGGTAGGATGGTTGAATTACCACTGAACCCCTTATTGCATATAGCCTTTGTTATGCTTTCGGGCTTTTTGTTCATAAGTATCTGATTTCTAAATAATTTAATAAATCCTTATATTTCAGACTGTCGATTCCATTCAATAATTTGTTTGGAGTTATTATCTGATATTTTGTTTGGTCATTCAATTGATTTCTCCATGTTGTTTCCATGTCCTGACCACTACACTTATAAACCCTATTTAATAAATCTTTATTTTCTGTTGGAATTACATGGACGTGTAAATAATTGTCTGCCTTTATTGTTTCAATATCTTTGTTTTTAATCATTTGTTCAGCCCACAAAGTTTGACGCATAAGCTGATAAAACGGTTCAAAAAAATAAACTGAATTCTTGTACTCTTTCAATGTTTTAAGATATTTTGAGTCATCAATCAGTCTGCCTTTGGTATTATAGCAATATCTATTCAGTCTTTCTTTTCCTTTGGCTTCATCTCCCTTTAAATGTCCAACAGTATTTTTTTTGCTGTCTTCGATTGACTTGTCTGCGTTATTATAAAATTCCGTGTACTTCCATTCGATTGGAATTAACCATTTTTCTCCATTTTTATGTTTTGCATAAATCAGTGCATCAATCGAAGTACAGTTATTACCACGAGTTGGTTGCCCTTCGTTTAAATAATCTTTATCACTAACTGCTTCAAATTGAATATATGCAGGTAAGAATTTGTCAGTATCTATTTGAAAAACATCTATGAAGTCTATAGAAATGTTTTTAAGAATTGTCAAAACAGCTAATTTGTCATTTCTGATTTGAAATAAATGATTTAAACACCCAATCTGTGAAGATAAAACATGCCCAGTTGGAATTTTGCCTCCCCACCAGGAAATAATATTTTTATCGAAATAATCAAGCACATCTTTTACAATTGGTTGATAAATGTTCTTTAAACTATCATACAGAACAAAATCTCGATTGTCTCCTCTAAATTTTTTTCCAGCCTTTGCTCCATAAAAAACTATATTTCCAGATTTGATTAAGTTTACTGCTTTTGTTCTCTCTTTTTCTTGATATTTTGAAGCCATAATTTTTTGTTATTAGTTTATGTTTTTGTCATTTTTAGCCTGAAGCATAACGTTCCGCAAATATGATTAGTTGCGGAATGCGTGGCACTTTCCTGTCGAAAAGCACCGGGGCTGATGCGAATGATAATGTTGATTATCAGCACCGAAACCGCACTTAATTATATACGCTGTTACCGCCTGGTGTTCTTTGTATTATCTATTTTAGTTCATTGTCTAGGTTAAATTGCATGCCATTAAATTGTCATATGTCGTTTTTTATCCAATCAATAGCTTTTGTTAAACTTTCTTCTGAATCACATTCTATGTCAGGTACTATTCCATTTCTGATAACAGTTTTATTTTTGTCACAGTAATAAGCAGTTGCTAAAAGCAATATTGCACCATCTTTTAAATTATAAAGTAAACAATGTGAGGTTTTTCCTCTGGTCTGCTTTCCGAAAGTTTTAGTGTTATCTTGAAATTTAAACGCCAATGCAAGAAACTCACCAGAACTTACTGTCTTTTTATCAATTAATATGGCAATTTTTTTGTGTTTATTTACTAATGTTGAGTCATAAAACAAACTATCCTGAATATTTTCTCCAAATTTGAAGTATTCATTTGTGCAGATTACATTGCTGTAAATGTTTTTATTGCTCCAGCTGAGACCAATCAAAGAATTCTCAAATAAAGGTGCGAGCCCTAAACTTTCACAACTTAATCTACCTCCTCCGTTTTCTCTTAAGTCTATAATCCAGCCAGATAAGCTAGCCGAGTTATCTAAGGCTAATAATGCTTTTCTAATCTCCATTGTATAGTTCTTACTCAGACTATCGCTTATAATACTCAAACCCGATAACTTGATGTAAGCAATATCATTTCCTAAAATCTTTGTAACAATTGGAGGTATAATATTCTTGTGGTTATTCGATTTTTTTGAATTTATTGCCTTAGTATTATCAGACTGAGGAACTCCAAAAATGCTATGGCCATCATTAATCAGAACCATTGTGTATGCAATTCCAAGATGTACGTCATGATTACTATTGAAATTTTTAATTGAATCCCTAACCGTTTTTTTTAATTCAGCCCAATCTATTTCATTTTTTTTGACAGAGTTCTCCTTGATCAGATTAAAAGTCTCATTAAAATACTTCTCTGTGTCAGATGTAATAAATCCATTACATGAGACCAGAAAAAATATCGGCAAGACTATATTTAAAAATTTTTTAATCATAAGATAAGCAATTTGGTTTCTCCATCGACAACTCTGTTTTATAAAAATCGCATCTGTCAATCATAAAAAAATGCCACTAAACACTCTCATTGTCAACAGGTAAATTTGCCGAGGCGAAGCTTTTACTTGGCGGTAACGGACGGAACTATATGCAGTTGGGGATTGCGGGTTGCTTTCCTGTCGAACCCCGATGCCGTTGTTGCGGGCTGCGAACTTTGTTGTCCGCACCTAAACCCCAATTGACATATAGTTTTTGTTATTGGTAGCTGTTTGTGTCTAAAAGTTTGTCTTAAATTATTGTAATCCAATCTCTTTAAGAGTCTTTAAGATATGTCTAATTTCAAAATTGTCATGTAGCCCTTTTTGAAAAATAATTAAAATCAAAACATTTGTTATCAGCCCAATTGAAATACTCTTGGAATTGTAAAGAGCAACGAACTGTACAATAAGAGCAACAATTATTATTACAATTAAAACGATCGAGAATGTCAGAGCTTTTTCATGTTTTACTATAACATCGTCAATTGGTTTAGTCTCCAATTTTGATTTTATTTTTTCAATTGATTGATTACTCAATTTAGAGTATCTCTGAATCAAAATTTGTCTAGCGTTGTCTGTATTACTCATAAAGTCATTTTTTTAGGTTTTGTATTTCTGTTTTTGAATTGTCAAAGATTCTCTGTCTAGCCGTTTTGTCTGTCGTCAAAGGGAAAAGTGTCGCTGTCGTTTATGTTATTTATCTCTATGTCCGTCGCAAGTTTTAATTTAAAATCCCACAACTGTCAAATATTTAGTTGTTTGTCCGCCAGAAAGCTATTCGTGGCGAAGCTTTTACAGTTACCAATAACTAGTAAATATCGTCAATTTTGGCCTGTTTTTTATGTTTATTTTGTTAAGCAGATATTGCCGATTTTTAACTCTTTCTTCATTCTTTTCTTCATTCTTTTCTCGGTTTGCTATCACGTTTAAAAATATACATATTCTGTATAATAACAAATATCAATGCCTTTTTTTCTTCGCATCACTTTCATCTTCATCGCTTTCTGTCGAATCCATTATCCTGTCCAAAGGGCTTTGTACGTTATTTACCCCGTAGGATTAAAAGTTTTTACTTGTTCTTTTCTCTTTTTAATCCAACGGGGTAAACTGCCGGCTTGCTCAAATGCGAATAAATCATCGTGGTGCGTATATCTTTGTGCCCCAGTAATTCTTGCACATACCTTATAATTCCAGCATCAAGTAAATGGGTGGCAAAACTGTGCCGCAAACTATGTATACTCTCTTTCTTCGTCATGCCACTTTGCTCAATGGCTTCTCGCATCACTTTTTGAACACTGCTGCTACTATAGGGCATACCCAGCCCTCCCCCTTCTTTGAGTGCAGCGGATCAAAAGGGGGATTACTGTTTTAATAGCCAAGCATTGTTTTTTATTGTTTATATTTTGTAACTTTCGGTTTCTAACGTTTTAAAACATTCAATATGAAACACTTCCTAAACTTTTACCTGATATGCTTATTGGTTGCTCTGGCCGCTTGTTCTACCGAAGATGATGAAAACCAAAAAAACGATACTTTATCGAAAGTGACAATTTCGGGCTTTATTCAAAAAGGACCATACTTAAGCGGAACTTCGATTGAACTTATTGAGCTCGACACAAATCTTGTGCAAACCGGGCGGAGCTTTAACTCTCAAATTGTCGACAATAATGGCAAATTCGAGATTAAAGGAATTGAACTGCTTTCACCTTATGTTGAAATTAAGGCCGATGGTTTTTATTTTAACGAGGTTAGCGGAGCTGTATCTACCGAAAGGTTGGTGTTAAATTGCATTGCCGATGTTACGCAGAATAGCAATATAAATGTCAATGTGTTATCGACACTCGAAAAATACAGAATCGAATTTTTGGTTGAAAATGGGGCTTCATTTGCCGATGCAAAAAAGCAAGCTCAACAAGATGTATTGGCTTTATTCGAGATGGAGAAAACCGATATTGCGTTTTCGGAACAGTTGAACATTGCTGAAACAGGCGATGACAACTCTATTTTATTGGCAGCATCGATTATTTTGCAAGGAAAGCGAAACGTAGCTGCTTTGTCAGAACTGCTTTCAAATATTAGCCTCGATATTAAGGCTGATGGCAAACTAGATAACACGCTTTTGGGTCGAGACCTTATTAACGATGTGAAAAACATGGATTTGGTTTCGGTTAAGTCGAATATTGAAAAAAGATACTCCGATTTGGGAACACCTGTTTCACTTCCTGGTTTTGAAAGTAAAGTGACAAATTTTATCAGCAAAACTCCTTTTGAATATACGTTGAGCATTCAATACCCCGATTCGGGCGAGTTTGGGCGTAATCTGCTGGCATTGGCCGATGGCGAATTTGTCTCAACATATATCCACTATAGCCTCAGGGCTTTGGTCCCCGATGGAATGACGGCTAAAGTGGTTTTCAAAAATACGTCGCCAATTGTTGGGTTAACCAAAGGCAGTTTGGTGCAGTATGGCACTCCCGAAGAACTTGAAAAATGGAGAATTGTTAACAATTCTACCGACCGGATTGAATGGGCCGCAAAAAGTGGTGTGTCAGATGTTGACCGGAAGATTACCCTTCAAGGTACTGGAAGTGGGATATTTGAGATCTATGAAAATGATTCGAAGGAGCCAATACGTACGTTTTCAATAGCGTGGGGAATGACCAACGAAATAGCTTTTCTATATCCCGAAAATGGCAAATATGGACCTAATCTGATGGCACTTCCCGATAAATCTGTTCTTGAAAAGGACAAGAAATATAGTATCGCGGTAAAAATCCCTTCGATCTTTCTGTTTTCGTACAATGTTTATCTGATCCAAACTGCGGGTACAGGAAAAATAGAATATTTAGAGACCTCTAATGAGTGGGAAACCTGCAATTATAATAATGTTAGTAACATGTTGGGGCTTGGTTGCTCCCAAAGTGGCGCTTCGACCGATATTGCGGTGTGGTTTACTGGTGAAGGAGAACTTAAACTTGATGAAAATGAGTTTGGTTTACCCAATCTGCAAAAAACAAAAACATTTACCTGGAAATAAAAATCAAAGGAGCCTTGTATTACAAGTAAGGTTTTTTCCCCACTTAGAATTTGTAGAATGAAACCAACGTCGGCTGGTGTGTAAAGATGAACATCGCCTAGGCGCCGATAGACTTGGGCGCTGTAAACACGTTTCTCCTAAACTGACAGGTCTGGCGATGCTGTCGGGTTTGCGCTTGTCCCGGTACAACGCGAAACCCCGAAGGTTTCAAAAACCTTCGGGGTTTGTGCAACGGACGATAATACAATCAGTAATATATTATTCGCTGTCTTTTGCCCTTATTTCAACTCGCCGTATTTTTCCACTGATTGTTTTCGGAAGTGCGTCTACAAACTCAACAATCCTTGGGTATTTATATGGTGCGGTCACTTTTTTCACGTGTTCCTGTATGTCGCTTGCCAGCTCTTCTGAAGCAGAGTAGCTTTTAGCCAGTACAATAGTTGCTTTAACCACCTGCCCGCGAATTTCGTCGGGGGCGCCGGTAACGGCACATTCAACCACGGCCGGGTGGGTCATCAGGGCACTTTCTACTTCGAAAGGCCCAATACGGTAGCCAGAGCTTTTGATTACATCGTCGGCACGGCCAACAAACCAGTAATATCCGTCCTCGTCGCGCCAGGCAATGTCGCCGGTGTAATAAATTCCGTTTTGCCAGGTTTCGGTAGTGCGTTCCTCATCGCGGTAATACCCCTTGAAAAGCCCTACAGGAGCTTGTTCTCCTACGTGGATTACAATTTGCCCTTGTTCGCCGTCTTCGCAGCGTGTTCCATCGGGGCGCAAAAGGTCAATCTGGTATTGTGGCGAGGGTATACCCATCGATCCTGGTTTTGGCTTCATCCAGGGGAAAGTTCCTAACTGTACCGTGGTTTCGGTTTGGCCGAAAGCTTCCATTAAATGGATGCCTGTATTTTCGTAAAACGTTTCGTAAACCTTTGGGTTGAGTGCTTCGCCGGCCGTTGTGCAATATTTCAGGGCCGAAAGATCGTATTTTGAAAGATCTTCGCGGATCATGAACCGGTAGATTGTTGGAGGGGCGCAAAACGAAGTCACCTTGTATTTCGAAATCACTTCGAGCATCTCCGCCGGAACAAATTTCTGGTGGTCGTATACAAATACGCTGCACCCGGCAAGCATTTGCCCGTAGAGTTTTCCCCAAACGGCTTTTGCCCAGCCGGTATCGGCTACAGTGAGGTGCCGTCCGTCTTCTTCTACATTGTGCCAGAATACAGCGGTCGAAATGTGGGCTAATGGGTAGGTGTAGTCGTGGGCTACCATCTTTGGATTTCCTGTTGTTCCCGAGGTAAAATACAAGAACAGCAGGTCGTCGTTTTTCGATGGGTTTTGGGGCCTCACAAAGGCAGGAGCTTTCTCAATACCTTGCTGAAAGTTTTCCCAATGTGCAGGAAATATTGGCCCAACCGAGATTAATTTTTCAACCGAGGGGCATTGCGGCAGTGCCTTGTCAACGTGCTCTATTACAATATCTTCACCAACAGTGATTATGGCTTTAATTGTAGCGGCATTGCTCCGGAAAATGATGTCTTTGTCGGTAAGCAGGTGAGTGGCCGGGATGGCTACTGCCCCAATTTTGTGGAGGGCTAACACGGCAAACCAAAATTCGAACCTTCGTTTGAGTATTAGCATCACTTTATCGCCGTGCCCAACTCCAACCGACTGAAAATACGAAGCGGCGGCGTCGGTTTTTTCTTTCATCTCGGCATACGTGAAGTTATGGCTTTGACCTTCATCGTTACACCAAACGAGGGCAATTTTATTTGGCTCGATGTGGGCATATTCATCCACAACATCGTACGCAAAATTGAAATTCTCGGGAACTACTATTTTGAAGTTTTTTAAGAAATCGTCGAGCGAGTCGAATTCTGCTTTTGCAAGGTATTTCTTATATAATTGCATGGTTATGTGATTGTTTGATTAAAAAATAATGGCTAGAAAGCGACAAGGTTTTTCGTCGAGGGCAAGCATTCCGTGGCGTAATCCTGAGTTGAAATAAATTGAATCGCCCTCTTCGAGGATCATTTCTTTGCCGTCGAGACAAAACTTCAGCTTTCCTTCGAGGATGTAGTTGAACTCCTGCCCGGGATGTTGATTCAGGCTCTGGCAACAGCCTTCGGGTTTTGGCTCAACGGTAACAATAAACGGCTCGGCCTTTTTGTTGATGAAACCCTGTGCCAGCGATTGATATTTGTAAGCTTTGGTTCGTTCAACAGCTGCTCCTGTATTTTTTCGCGTGAGTGAATATTGGTGCATGTGCGGGTCTTCGCCGGTAAGCAAAACGGTAAGCTCAACATTGTATTTCTTTGAGATGTTGTGGAGTACACTAACTGGGATGTCAACTTTCCCCGATTCATACTCAAGATATTTTTCAATGCTTATCCCGCAGGTCGCTGCGGCATCTTCAACACTTATGTCGAGAACTTCGCGTAATCCCCGAATTCGTTCAGCAATTTGCCTTATTTGTTCTTCCATAATTTTAGTTTTAAAACGAGGCGAAAAAGTAGTAAATAATTTCAAATTGAAAGAGTTTTTTATCGATTTAAGCATTATTCTAAGCTAGAGCCTGGTTTATTTTGTAAAATTGATTCTTTTTTCTGCATATAATGTTGTATTACTGTAGTATTTGGTATCTTTCAGTTTCTCACATCTGCATTATTCAAAATCGTATGCCTTAGGGAAAGAACAATACACACATTTTTCTTCAAATTGAAACTAAAAAAGGCCAAAAGATATTCTCTAATGGCCTGGCAGGTATTGTTGTTATACTGCTTTTCGTTTTATTTCACGACTTCGTTCTTTTTTCCCGTCGGGCGAAGCAAGTGTTATAGCCTGTTCTGTGTTGATTCGTGTCGCCAGACCTGCTTTGTTCCAGTGCTTGTTGCATCCACAATAGTCGAGGAATACACACTGTGACGGGATGTTGAGGTTTTTCATTTCATACCCGCCGCCCAAAAGGTTCAGTACGCAAGCCGTTCCGATAAGACCGGTAGAATTCTGGTTGGCCCAGGGTTT
>MWCX01000055.1 GCA_002070265.1 Bacteroidetes bacterium ADurb.Bin174
CAAATGCACTAATGGTTATTTATATTTTATTTTGATGTTGTCAATCCCCGGAGAATATTTTTGTCTAATTAAATAGCTGCTAACTTAGAGTTAGCTGCTATTTCTACAGGTTACACACTACTTTCTTTCCAGTATTTCCATAAACTCATCACCCGTTATGGTTTCTTTTTCAATCAAATATTTGGAAAGTTCATGCATTTTGGCCTCGTTATCCTTAATGATTTTTTTCGCCTTTTCGTGAGCCTTCTTCACAATAGAAAGCACCACTTCATCCACCTGAGCTGCAGTATTTGCCGAGCAAGTCAAGGAAGTATCGCTGCCTAAATAGGGATTATTTACCGTTTCCAGTGCCACCATATCAAACTCGTCGCTCATCCCGTAGCGAGTTATCATGGCACGAGCAATTTTTGTAGCCTGCTCAATATCGTTGGATGCGCCTGTAGTAATTCGGTTGAAAATCACCTCTTCAGCGGCACGTCCTCCCGTCAATGTTGCGATTCTATTTTCTAAGTCTTCTTTGCTGTATAAGTTGCGTTCGCCAGAGTCAACCTGCATGGTGTAGCCCAATGCGCCCGATGTACGCGGAATAATGGTGATTTTATGTACCGGTGCCGAATGTGTCTGCATCGCGGCAACCATAGCGTGACCGATTTCGTGATAAGCGATTACCTGTTTTTCCTCGTCGGAAATCACTTTCCCTTTTCGTTGCGCTCCGGCAATCACCGTTTCGATGCTCTCTTCCAAATCGGCAGTGCTTACGCTGGTTCTGTTTTGTCTTACAGCTCTCAGAGCGGCTTCATTCACGATATTGGCTATTTCCGCACCCGATGCTCCCGAAGTAGCTCGTGCAATCAGATCCGAATCAATCTCTACGTGTTTTACTTTTTTCAGATGCACTTCCAAAATGGCTTTTCGTCCTTCAAGATCGGGAAGTTCCATTTGCACACGGCGGTCAAACCTTCCGGGACGAAGCAAGGCTTTATCAAGGCTTTCCGGACGATTGGTGGCAGCCAAAATAACCACACCTTTTTTCCCGTCAAAACCGTCCATTTCGGTAAGCAGTTGGTTCAATGTTTGTTCTCGCTCATCGTTGGAACTCATTCTGTCACGTTTTTTACCGATGGCATCAATCTCATCAATAAAGACAATACAAGGTGCTTTTTTATTGGCCTGACTGAACAGGTCGCGCACTTTGGCGGCACCCATTCCAACGAACATCTGAACAAATTCAGACCCTGAAAGCGCAAAGAAAGGTACTTTTGCTTCGCCTGCTACAGCTCTTGCTATCAAGGTTTTACCTGTTCCCGGAGGACCGACAAGCAGAACGCCTTTCGGCAAGGAAGCACCTATTTCGCTGTATTTCTTCGGGTTATGCAGAAAGTCCACAATTTCACTCAATGACTCTTTCGCCTCTTCCTGTCCTGCCACATCGGCAAAGGTGGTTTTTATTTCGTCTTCGGCATATATTTTCTCCTTATTTTTCCCGAAACTCATGTAATTTCCGCCTATTCTTCCGCCCATCGATTTCATGGCGCTTTTCCAAATAAAATAGAAAATCACTCCCGGAAGTACCCAGTAAAGCATGAAAGTTAAAATAGGCGAATTTTCACGGGGAATGGTTTCGGTAAATTCAATTTTTCCGTTTTCATTCGGACTTTCAGCCTCCAGCAGTCGATCCACTAAATTGGCATCATTCATTTTTCCGGTCTGATAAAGGGCATCTATAGGTTTACCTTGCTTATCCACACTACCATCGGGCGTGGTAAAATAGATTTTTTTACCGTCGATATTGACCTGTTTGATTAAGCCTGAATCAACTTTATTAATAAAGCTGCTGTAGGTGGTCGGGATAATTTTTTGCTTGAAAAGGTATGGAAAAACCAGCGAGTTAAGTATCAGCAATATCCCGAGTGTCCAAAGGAAACTACTCCAATTGAAATTGGGGGATTGAGATAAATTATCATTTTGTTTATTACTCTTCATCGTATTCTAATTTGTTGTTATTTTATTTTCTAAATTTTTTTCGTCAGTCTATCATATTTTTTACAATTTGACAGAATTTCTTCGGTATCTGTTTCATTTAATTTTATTGTCGCAGCATGTTTTCCTATTTCCACCAATTTATCCTTATTGTCGAAATCAAACATATGAGTTTGTTCCAATCCGTGAACTTCTATAAGAATGTCACAAAGCTTACTGTCTTCCAATACATTGGAATTAGACATCATTTTGAATGTATGTTCAGCTACTGACTTCATAGTCAGTGGTTTAGTTAGTTTCTGCATTAGCGACACATTGCTTGCAATTACGTATCTGCATTGGTCACGAATGATGGATACAGGTAGATTTTTAAAAATTCCTCCATCGCAATAATATTTTCCGTCTATTTTTTGTGGTTCAAAAAGAATGGGTACGCTACATGAAGCAACCACCGCTTCTACCAAATTTTTTCCTTCGGAAAATGTATAAGTTGTAGAATTATGCATATCAGCTACAACTGCAACAAGAGGAATTTTAAGTTCTTCGAAAGATTTTGCCCGCAAGTGTTTACGAAGGAAATCTGAAATGCCGGTAGTTTTAAAAAATCCCGATGTTGGTTTGGTTACTTCTACCAATTGTTTGAAATACACATGTTCCGATATTTCTAAAATCTCTTCAGGAGAATATCCGTCGGCATATAAGACTCCGACAAGCGAACCCGCACTTGTTCCTGCAATTATTTGGGGTTTTATTCCATAAGCTTCCAAGGCACTTAATACGCCTAAATGAGCGAATCCACGTGCCCCTCCGCCACTTAGTGCATATCCTAAATTGTATGGATAAATAGGTAATTTCATATTTATAATTAATGAGTACATAATTAACACTATATGTGTTAATTATCTTTACCCATTATTCACATAAACTTGTCTGAAATTCACTATTTTGAGCATTTTAAAGTTGCTCTATATAAGGTGGGTGATAAATTGGTTTGCTTTTTGAAAAAATTGCTAAAGGATGATACTTCGGAGAAACCAAGCTTTTCTGAAATTTGACTGATGTTAAGGCTATAATCCCTTAACAACAATTTGGCATTGTCAGTAATTTTCTCATTGATAAAAAAGCCTGGTGACTTTCCGGTAGTCGCTTTAACTGCATGCATCAGATATTTGGGTGAGATATTCAATTGATCTGCAAAGTAGGCAGTTTTATGACTCATTTTTATAGGTTGGATAAGTAAATTTAGAAAAGCATCGGTAATCTTTTCATTCCTTGTTGAACGAATTTCGACTTTATTACTTTTGAGAAAAATTTCGGCTACCTCACAAATAGCAGCCAATAACAAATTGCGCAATGCTTCGAGCTGTAAATCAGAGCCTTTGGCTTCTCTTTTTCTGTAAATAAATTTATAAATATCGATAAGATTTTTCTGCTCTTCTTTTGTAAGTTTAGCGAGTGTATAATGATTTTTGGAAACTTGTCGAAAAGTATATATAAGTTGAGCATTAATGATATATTTTGACAAGAAATCACGTGCCACGAACATCAAAATGCCATTGTAATGTCTTCTTGAACGAACAATATGCACAATGGACGAAGGGAACGTAATAAGCAAGGTGGATGCTGTCAGATTGTAATCTACTTCATTGATACTGATGTCAATATCCCCATCAGTGCAAAGCATAATACTCAAATAGTTTTGCATATCGGCCGTTGAGTTTTCAATTATCGGAAATGCGCCGTGGCAGAAAAAAAAATCTTTCTCCTGCCAATCATAGCCAAGTTGTATTAAGGCTTCTTGAAATGTAAAATATGTTTTTTGTGGGGTATTAGTCATGAAGTGGCCTAATTGTTTCGGACAGTATTTTTTAATTTATTTCTTTTATTCGTTCTTTGACAAATATAATTAATTAGTTTCTTTGTTAAGCGGCATAATTCAGGCTTGAATGTGATAGTGTTTCAAAAAGTGTGTCTGTAGTATCCATGAGAAAAGGTCTTCAATTTTAGTTTTGCATTATGAGTAAAAAAATGTTAAACCAATACTTTTGTCTCAAGGAAAATTATTCAAGTCGGTAATTTTATTCCAAACTTTTTCTACTGGACACAATATTGTAACTTTTATATTTACAATTGCCATAATAGAGCTTTTCCTGTCAAATTCACCTATTTCTTCTTTTTAGATTTCGGAACAGGTAATTCATCAAATATTGCGTTAAATAATCCTTTCAAATAATCTTTATTATCAACATTATCAACCAACAGCATTTCTTTTGCACCCTCGTACGGCAATTCATATATTACGTCTTGCATATAATCTATTGCGGATTGCACAGGTTTTACAAGAAATCTATTATCATATATTCCACCTACAATTTTTCCTCTGTAATACAGAATATATTATTCTGCCATCATTGTTACGTAACTTATGTCATCCAAATCGGATAATTGTTCTAAAATAAAATCCAAATATTCTTTTCTTGATGCCATAATTTCTTATCATTTCGTTTTAAAAGTTGCAGTTTTTTCAATAAATTGTATGATTTCGCTGTTTAATTCTTCTGAATATTCCATGGGTAACGAATGAGTTGCATTTTTCCATAGTTTAGCGGTACGGTTAGATGCCGATTTCGAAGCACTTTTCTATCTAGTTACAACTACTTTCAATACGAGCCATGCTGTTCAAATACCCACTGCACCGGCAATTAACTATGTTGAGGTGGTGTGTTTATTTATCATTTTTTCTCAACACTGAATCTCAAAACAGTTTTCAATTTATCTGCGGAAACCTTTCTTGCGTCGCTAAGATAAATTTCCCGGTGAGTTTTTGATTTTCGACTATAATTTTCTTGTTCGGCAAAACTTTCCATAAGTTTAAAGCTTACAGGTTCATTGTCATAACTGCCTAAATGGAGCATTTGAATACAATCACCTTCTATTATTTCTTCAAATTTGACCTGTTCAAATAAAATATGTGGCTTCTTCTTTTTAGTCTGTTCGAGTATTTGCAAGGCAAAATCTTTGTCAACAAAGTCAGGTTGACGTATCATTAATTTAAAAACAAAATCATTCTTATTTATCGTCCCGTCAAATGATTTCCTGGCTTCATCATTTAAGTCCCAAACACCTTCAAGGGGATAAACGGTATAATCAAAATATCCTTTGGGTTCAATCCCTTTCCTGGGGCTCATTTTTATTCCATAAGACAGAGAATATAAAACCCCAATATATTCAGCAAAAAAATCATCATTGGGATTTCCGCTTCCCTCAATTGTGAAAAATTTAAATTTGGGAATACTAATCAATTCTGGCTTATTTTTCGGTAAGTAGAATTGTTTCTCGTTTTTTTTCCATTCGTGTTTCATCATAATATAATTTTGATTTTAATGGTATGATGCTTGTCCCGCTCAAGCGGGGGAACCCACATGTTTGAAAATTATATTCATACGTGTTTGTCCCGCCTAAGGCGGGATGTGGGTTTCATGTTTTTTCCTGATTAAGTGGATTACAATGAAAAATTCACTCGATACGTTACCATTGGCATAAATCCTTGTAGCAGCATCTCTGAATAGGTACCTTTATTAAGGTCAAAGGATAGCCCATAAATATTTTTCCGATTTGTTACGTTTTGTAAGTCAATGGCCAATTCGTCTGTAAATCTTTTCCAATTTTTCCTGTAGCCTATTCGTAAGTCTGTTCTGAAATAATAACGTACTTGCAATTCATTTATACGGCTGTTATCGTACACTAATCTGTGTTGTTGTTTGCTCTCCTCCTCAAATACGGGTGTGTAGCGT
>MWCX01000056.1 GCA_002070265.1 Bacteroidetes bacterium ADurb.Bin174
TTGATTATTAAAGTTTATACGAATTGTCTTTTTTTGCCACAACCCACACCCCCAAGAAAAAATCAGATAATTTTTTGGACAAAAAATAGGGGGGTTGGAAGAAAATTGCTTTTGTTCCAATACTCTTTGATAAAAAAAATAGACAAGCTTTAGCCTGTCTATCAATTATCAAAAATACAAGGAACAGAATTCCAATAATTACGATTGGAGGTATTTCACGTCCTTCCTGGTTAGCAGACTTTCCGCTTCTGCAATGGTTAGTCCAATAAATTCAGATTCAACAAAAGAGATCTCATCCGGATAGTATTCAAACAGATTTAACGTTTCCCCGTTGGAGAGTGTAACTGTGACTGTCGGCATTTGATCAAACATCCCTTCAGGCATCGGCCTTGGAAAAGGACCGATTATGCATTTAGTAATGATAGGTTCTGAAGTATTCATTGTCATAACATTTAAACCTCTATAGAAGTAACTCTTTCACAAAGGTAGTAATTCATGTGTCATTTATTCAAAATAGTGTATAATGTAGTGTTCAATCTGCTAGAATTTGTGTGAAGAAATCTTTGGTGTTATAAGTTCAAACTAAACACCTTAAAGTCTGTTTTTCTCCTTTATTGCATTTCGCTTGTAAAACTGAAATTTGGGAATCTCGGGTGCGGCCCAAATATGAAGGCATACGAGTACAAGTTATTCGCTCTAAGGACATCCATGTCATATCCAGGTCTTGCATACGTGATAGCATACTGTCCTTTATGAAAGACATATTCGTGAGGAATAGTTAAATCCATCCTGACAATCTCACAAATTACATCTCTATAATGAAGAACTTTAGGAAGGATAGTCCCATTTTCATCCGTTACTTTCTTGAATGCACCATCCAAACCATCGCAACCCAATGATTTGAAAAATTGGCCTACAATTTTTTTGTATTCCTTTGCCTCGGCAATTTTACAAGATGAAGTGAATTGACATAAACTTTCAATTGCTGGATATTTGTGTTCGGGATTAAGCCAGGACCACCAATCAAGAGCATTCTCACGATATGGACTCAGGGTAGAGAATAATGCATCATCCGCACGAAGAATAATATGGCCTGCGCTTGTTGTGGCAATACAGGTATTTGTCAGGGGATCATTTATAGAGTAACATTTGTTTAGATCGGGAAGTTCAACATTGATACCTTCACGCGCCATCAAGGTTATAAGATAGTGAATAGTGCCAAATGGATATTTGTGGTAGTAATCACCTTCCACATCACCGACAAATGTTCTTCCTCTTTCAAGATTCGGATTGAATTTTGTGCCGTATGACTTGATGGTTTTATGATGATCTCGATCGAAAGCGATGATATGCTGCTCTATGCAGAAGACTTTTGGGCGTGCCACATAAAGGTCAATATAAATAGGGGAATCCATGTCATCAATGTCAGGGGTGAGCCATACAGTATCTTTACTGTTACTAAATCCCACTACCCTGCAATCGTAATATTTTTGCAGGACCATACCACAGAGGAACCCATCAATATCAGTATTGATGACGATGTTCTTATTCTTTGCAAATAATTCTTTTAGCATAACTTTCTTATTCTTCGACACTAAAATTCCAAGACGAGAATGGTTGGCCAAATGACATATTGACGCCTTGATGAGTAATGTCAGGTTTTAGCTTCTTACACTTTTCGACAAATCCATTATTGAATTTTACCTGCATATGTCCGACCATCTCACCATCAAGATAGAATGCCACATAGGATGTTTGATATTTTCCTACAGTAACATCGTCTGCACGTCTCATATCTATGGTTTGTGGTTTGGTTTTAAGGAAATATCCTTTACTTGTATACGCAACTACAAAAAATTCAATAGGGGTGTCGCTGTGAAATAATGCACTTAATAGTGTAGTTTTATTTGGCACTTTCTTCCAGTTCTTGATGACCTCGTCTCTTATAAGATCAATGAATGCATCCGTTACCTTGCTTGGCTTTCTCTTACGAAACCAATTATTTACATCTCCATATAATTTTGTCATCTCTTGAATATACAGTGACGTATATTTCGGAAGTAGTTTTCTCAATTGTAAGATCTGATCATCGGTTATAAAATTTCTTCCAGTCACATTGAGGGTGCAGGTGTTAGCATATTTTATAGAAAGACCAATCTTGCCAATTATATTGTTTTGCTCTTTTACAAACATTAGCACATCTGCTGGGCCGACCTCGTCATTTTGAGTTTCGAATGAAACATCAACAAGCGATAATCCTCTTTGTTTTAAAGCAGAAACAACTTGTTGAGTATCAGTATATGAAATAATCTCTTTTACTTTCTCTGTATCCCATCGGTTATGAATAGCATTCATAACCAACGCTTGCTCGTCAGGTTTTATCGTTAAAAGAGCATAGAACATGGCGATTTCATATTCTACTCCGGTATTGATATTTTCCCGGATTTCTCTTAAAGTGTTTTGATACAGCATGTCAGTTTAGGGTTTAATGAGTTGATCAACAGTAATATTTAACCCTTTGGCTATTTTGATAAGAGAGAGGTATGAAGGGTTCCTTTCACCCCGCTCTACCATGCCAATGTAGTTGCGATCCAATTCAGCCTTATCAGCGACTTCAATCTGAGTTAAGCCTTTTTCTTCTCGTTTTTCACGAATGATGCGTCCGAGTTCTTTTAATGCTTGTGTTTCCATCTTTACCTACAATAAGTATCATCAAAAAAAAAGGCACCGCTAATGCGATGCCTACCAAAGTCGGTATTAATATGTGTTTTTCTAATCATCGAATTTATCAAACAAAGACGGGCTTCTGTATTTATTCCCAAACTGCACTTTATATGAATATTTATTCTGGGTTTCATTATCTCCGAACATATATTGTGCAAATAATTTTACAAGTCCAACATTTATACTATTGCCGAACTGCTTATATGCTTGAGCAGGTTTGTCATCATATATAAAAGTGTCAGGAAAACTCTGGAGCCTTGCGCATTCACGAGGGGTAAGGAATCTCTTTCGTTTGCCCAATATTGATGTTTGCGTGATTGCAACAAGGGCTGGAAAATAAGTGCCCGGTTTTATACGTAATCCTGATGGGCGTATTTGCATTATATGTTCCCATAAATTGGGATTCTTGGTTTCTCCGGCTTGCCATTCGAGTTTTGCCTTCGCACCGAAGAACAACGGATTTTTTTTGGCTTTCTCAAGCCATTTCTCAATAAATTGCTTGTTCTGGGACCAAAGTTCACTGTTTTTCTTAATGAAATTCTGCTGCCATTTCGGTAAAGTATCCCATTCCCGGATCATATGGTTGTCTTCCATAGCGCAAAGCGAGTCTGCCCAAATAGGGAACCCGGGAAGTTTATCGCATTTAATTCCTTGAATAAATTCATTCCAGTTGTCAATCCATTCAATCATCTCCGGTTTGAGTTGATATTTCTTAAGATCATCTATTTCGTCATCATTCTGAAGGATCAAGTCAATAGAACACTCAGTTACTCTGTCCGGATTGAAGTAAAAAGGTGGTAGTTCTGCAATATCCTTACGGACGCACATAATGAATACTCTTTCCCTGTGTTGTGGAATACCAATATAGTGAGGGCTAAATATGACTGGCTTATCAATGACATTGTATCCTACTTCAACTATGGATTCATGAATAACTCTCCAAGTATTGCCACCATCATGTGATGCCAGATTCCTAACATTTTCCAGAAGCATGTATTTTGGATTGTGATACTTTGCAATCCTCATTATGTCGAAGAACAAAGTTCCTTTTGTTGAATCCGCAAATCCCAATCTCTTGCCAGCCTTTGAAAATGCCTGGCATGGAAATCCACCACAAAGGACATCATGTTCAGGAATATCTTTGGGATCCACTTTTGTAATGTCTGCATCAGGTTTTATCCCGTAATTTCTCTCATAGGTTTTGCGGCAATCAGTATCGATATCACATGCGTAAACACATTCTCCACCGAGATCTGCTAGGGCTTGGTGGAAACCTCCAATGCCGCAAAACAAATCAATAAACTTGAATTGTTCCATTATAATCTTTGAGTGTTTATTCTTGTTGTTTTCTCATGCAAATATAGGAATAAACACTACAATAAGTATCTTTTCGATTTGCTTGATTATATAATTGTCTATGTTAGACTTCGTGTTCTACAGTATTTAAACTATCTCATTTTTTGTTGCTTTTCATATAAAGTGGTAATTTCTACTACATTTCAACAACTTTAAATTCATAATTTAGGGCTAATGAGAATCGTATTAAATAATCAACCGTAATGCTGAACTTACCGTTTTCGATTTTTGAAATAGTTGAACGGTTTACTTTCATCAGCGCGGCAAGTTGTTCCTGACTGTAGCCGCTTTGTTCTCTAACAAGTCTGATTTTTTCGCCGAGTTTTAGTCGGTATTCTTTTATGAGATCCTCTGTTGCCGTTAAGATTGAATTCATGAAATTTTAATTATTTCACAAATAAAGTTCCAGTGTGTTCTTTGCCGTTTTCGTCTTGAATTGTAAGCCAAACATTTGTGGCAACTCCATTGGCTTCTATTTTCAAGTCGGGAGTTATTTTCTGTTCGGTTACTTTTACCACTTTCCCCACCACTTGAGAATTATCTGACTTGATTATTGTTACTTCGTGCCCTATGAGGTCATCAGTGGGAACATCTACAACTTCAAGGTCATCAAGCAAAACTTCGCTTATGAGAGGAAAAGAAAGTCCCGTGTTAAGGGCCCGTATGTAAGCATTCGGTCTTTCAACATCCTCCTTGATTTCTATCACAACGTAAAGTTGATCCGGGTCTTCGTCCGGTAGCGGTGTGTGAAATTTTGTTACTTGTCCTGGTTTGTTTGGTATCATAATATGTTTTGCAAAATTTAACGCGTTGCCTACTCTGTTAGTTTATTAATATGTCAAAGATACAATTATTAGTTTATAATTGTGCAATATATTGAACGTATTTTTCAGTAATTTGGCAGCCTAAATGTCAGCCAAGGTATCAGTCATTCTCTTTCCGCTCCGGCAACTCCGCTCCAATCGAATCACTGATCTTATACTCACTTCCGCTCAGAGATTGTCATCCTCCATTCCGCTTGCGCTCCATTCCGGACTACAAACTCTTGACGCTCCAGTATTAATTGGTATTCGCTCCGCTCATGATCCTTAACCCCACCCAGCGAACTTCGTTCGCTTCCCACCCTGGAAACAGCGGTGTTCGCTTCGCTCACTCGCCGGTGTCAATGTAACTCTGCCCGGGATCGGCACCGCCTCCATCAAT
>MWCX01000057.1 GCA_002070265.1 Bacteroidetes bacterium ADurb.Bin174
ATAGGAACGATTCAAGGAATAGACTTGTCGGGAAGACCCGTCGTCCACCACGACATCAAAGCTGCCGGAAAGGGCGATAATAAATTCTCTTTGCACCTTAAACGCATGACCGCCACGCACTTGGCCAC
Organism: Bacteroidetes bacterium ADurb.Bin174; assembly: GCA_002070265.1. Lineage (GTDB taxonomy): Bacteria > Bacteroidota > Bacteroidia > Bacteroidales > Paludibacteraceae > Paludibacter. The sequence continues at coordinate 129 of MWCX01000057.1, forward strand.
CCGGCACATCGTATATCCAATACGTCCGTTCAATCTTAAAGGGAATATGATTTTCTTCCTCGACAAAAGAAAGATTGCCTCTTGGATCTTCAAATTTCGGTAAATGAATGACTTTTGTTTCCATTATTCATATTTTAAGTGTTTGTAATTTTATTGTAGAGTGTCAATAATTTTTGAGCCTGAGTATCCCAATTATAGGTGTTTAATACAGCCTTACGACCATTTTTCCCCATCTGCCTCGCTATATCCGGATTTTCAAGCAAATAAGTTATTGCTTTTGATATTGCATTGACATCGTAGGGGTTCACGCAAATACCACATTGCAATTCATCAACAACAATCTTTTTCCAGAGTGAAAAATCGGTGCAAACAATGGGTATTTCCCAATTCATGTATTCAAATAATTTTGTATTGGCCAGATTTCCTGTCATCCCATCCATGTTTTTGCAATAGACATAAATGGCAACACCTATGGTTTCTTTTTTATACATTTCCTTAACCTGATCAAAAGGCACCTTGCCAACATAATTAACTTTTCTCCAACCTTTTAAGTTTTTGAGTTCATTCAAAAATCTATCACCTGCTGGACCTGCCAACTGGTATTGAACGTTATCAATATTCTCAATTGCATTAATGATCTCTTTATGTCGCCACTGGGGAACAACGGCACCGGCAAAACTTATAGTGGGAGCATTGTTTTTTTCTTTTTCAATTATTTTATCAACTACTGGGAAATTTGTTACCAACTCAATATTTGAATTGTATGCTTTTAACCTTTCATTGATGCTTTCTCTTGTAGATACAACACCATCAAACTTCTTTACCGCGTATATTTCCAGCTTTTCATACAAATATGACAATAACTTTCTAAAATGGGGATGTATGTATTCTTTTTCTTCAATATCGACTGGTATGTTTTCATGCATGTCGAAGATGACTTTTTTTCCAAGGCTTTTTAATTTTAATCCTACAAAAATCAGATCAGGATCATGGAAATGATAAATATCGCAATTTAATTGTATAGCTCGTTTTTTTATTTTATTAGTTGTGTTTATAAAACGACTAACTCTATCAACTTCAATGCCGACGTCATGTATAGATATGTTATCTACAACCTGGTCACCTTTACCGTCCGCAACAATTAACGATACATCGTATCCAGCTGATTGCAGGCACTTGCACTCTTTTCGAAATATCCTTCCATCAAATCGTTGGTGGATGCTGGTTAGATGACAGATCTTTTGCATGATTATTCTCTTTTATTCGGAATGATAATGTTTATTTTTTAGCACTAGGTTATTACATGTTTATTTAAAATGACTTCTACAATCCGTTCTGCAGCGTGGCCGTCCCAAAAAAGTGGCATTCGACCTATCACTTCAAAATTCTTGGATTTAAGTTCGTTATATGCTCCCACAATATTCTCTATTGTCAGCTTGACCAATTGGTTGGTACCTTCGTAAATTGTTACTGGCCTCTCGGTGTTTCCACGTAAGGTCATACAGGGGATACCCAAAATTGTGGTTTCTTCCTGAATCCCTCCTGAGTCTGTGATCATAAAGGCGGCGTTGTCGGTTAGTTTGAGAAACTCCAAATATCCGACAGGTTCTAAAAGAAGCATATTTTGCATGGCAATAATTTGCGCCTGCAAACCGAACGTATTGAGATTTGTTTTCGTACGGGGATGCATAGGGAAAACTATTTTCATATCTTTTTGAATAATATCTAAAGCATTGAATATTCTTTCGAGATTATCGCGGTTGTCAACATTACTGGGGCGGTGGAGGGTTACGGTAGCGTATTTTTTCCTTTCCAGTCCTAACATAGTCAAAATATTTGATTCAGCAGCTTTGTCACGGTTGGCCATCAACGTGTCAATCATTAAATTACCAACCAGATGTATCTTTTCTGGATTGACGCCTTCACGCATTAGGTTGTCAACACCAGATTGCTCGGTAACGAACATCAAGTCACTTATACTGTCGGTTAGTAGGCGGTTGATCTCTTCAGGCATCGAGCGATCAAAGCTACGCAAGCCAGCTTCAACATGAATGAGTTTGACGCCCAGTTTTACTGCCACCAATCCGCATGCGATAGTGCTGTTTACATCTCCAACTACCAAGACATAATCAGGTTTATGTTCAAGAAGGATTGGTTCAAAGCGCCGCATCACTTCGGCTGTTTGTATTGCGTGAGATCCAGAACCTACTTCCAGGTTGATATCCGGCGTCGGAATGTTTAATTGTTCAAAAAAAAGATGGCTCATATGATTATCATAATGCTGACCGGTATGTACAAGTATAGCTTCAATTTGCTTACATGCGTTAAATTCCTTCATAAGAGGCGCAATTTTCATAAAATTGGGACGGGCACCACACACACAAATTATTTTCATCATATTTTCTACCTTATTCTAAAATCTAAAGTCAAAAGACTTGACAATTTAAGCGGGCATGATGGTTTATACATCATGCGGTAACGTTTTCTTGTGTCAATTCTCATTGCATAATTTATGAGATATTTTAAAAAACTTATTTTGTTCTTAGTTGAATTTCCCACTAACCTTCAATTTTTCATAATGCATAACGTCACGCATTTTGAAAACCCGGGCAGGATTACCCCCGGCTATTGAACATTTTGGTATATTATTAACTACAACGCTGCCTGCCTGAATGATAGCGCCCTCGCCAATATGTACATTCCCCAATATGATTACGTGATACCCTAACCACACGTTTGCCTCAATAATTACGCTCTTGCACACTACGGAGTGATCATACGGTATGGACACCCCTGTATCGTAGTTATGAAACTGAACGATTATTTCACACTTCGTAGCACTATGAAAATTATCTCCAATATATACTTCTCCACCTTCCGAAATATTCATCCCATTGAAATGACAGTTTTCACCGATTGTAACATTTCTACCTATACTGCTTTTTGCGTTTACAGTTAGCCTTTTGCCGTACTTTTTGCATGTTATCTTTATAAAAGCTGTCCAAAACGATCTTTTAACAATGTGCATTAAATTATAAAAAAACAAAATCGCTGACTTGATCATTTTCATCAAACCAAACATATAACAAGTCCTCTATTCAAATTCATATTTCTTTATGGATTCGGTTTAGTCAAACCGAAAGTTGCGGTTTCACCAAAATCGGTTCTGAGATATTTCTTTGATATATTTTTAAATCTTTCGCCATGCTTTGGAGACCTAATAGTGTGAGCGTAAGAAAGATAAATGATAATATATTGAAACCAATAACACTATCCGTTCCAATTCGCAGTAAATACGCCACAATACATATTGCATAACCCATATGACGATCAATTAACTCTCGCACAACATAATATCCAGCAGGAACGTAAAACAGAAAGGAGATTATTCCGAAAGCGGCATGAAGACTTATGTAAGAATTATGTGGATTATAATTATACTGGGATAGAAAAGATATACTTTCCAAATCAACACCAAAAATGAAGCTAAGTGGATTTATTGCTTGGATATACGATAATATAATGTACGATCTTGCATCATCCTCTAAACCCCTTGCCATCAAATAGGGCATTAAGCTATTTGTCATTGTCATTATATCATTAAAATAAATGAAAATGATCAGAGCTACCGTTGTTGACATTGCAAAAAATATAAAATATTTCTTTTATATCGTAAATCGAGAGCTTTCTGGGATGAAAACCATTGCCAGAAATATAGCCAGCGATGTGATAATACCTGAGCGCCCTTGTGCCCACCCTTTCATGGATTTTACTGATTTGAAATCATCCATACTGGAAAATTTTCCGGCAATAACAAGCCGCGCTTCCGTACCTTCTAATGCGCGGACCATCTCAATGATTCCGCGGATACGACCAATGGCGCCAACATAATTAACATTATTCCCTTTCAGCGTTTCTTTGAAATTGTGTGTATCAGCTACATTTAGGATAGGATAATTATTGATATCAATGGTGTTTTTGTTAATCTTTTCAAACTTTTTCCTTATATGGGGTGTCGCAGTTACAATGCCATCAAAAGACTTGGCGGCTTTTTTTTCGTATCGATCAAATATATTAGCCACAGTGTTACGTAAAATTTTCGGCAGCCATCCTTTGTTTAAGATATCCTCTCCATAGTCCTCATGAGAATCATAAATGACTTTCTTGCCTTGTTTTTTCAACTTTAAACCGACAGGAATGAGTTCCGGATCATGAAAATGATATATATCGCCATTAAGTGTTTTTGCTTTTTCATATACCCGGCTGACAGTTTTGGTCATGCGTGACAGCCGTCCGCCTGTTTTTGGCCCTGCATCGTAAATTTTTACACCATCTTTAATCTCATCCCCTTTACCATCAGCAATAATTATCGAAACATCATATCCATAACGCGCCAGTGAAACACATTCCCTCAAGAATGTTCGTATTTCATGGCGGCCGTGGACGGAAGTAAGATGAATGATTTTATTCATTCGGGGCTGATGGCGTGATTCAAAAAACATCGAAAATATTTGAATTGCCTCTTTGCCTTATTGTAAATCGCGGCGGGCAACCTGTAGCCCATGCATGATTTCCATTAGCGATTAACCACAACCCTATTTCCTTACTTCTGATTTCCTTACATCTTCCTGATGCAAATGAATTAGAGAAGTTAACTGTGACTGGTAGAGGTTGTCCGGCCAAAAACAATTGTATGGTTGTGAGGGCAATGAAGTCATCAATGTCAAATGGTTTCAGGAATCGCAAACCATAACCGGCACCCGTTGCACCGTTGGGCCTACCATTATGCCACGCAGAAGCAGCGAACATCATAATATCGACCTCACACCAAGACCTTTTGTTTGGGCCTTCCCCAAATCACATCTTTAGAAACGCCGGATTGGATGATGCCGGCAAGCTCGGCATA
>MWCX01000058.1 GCA_002070265.1 Bacteroidetes bacterium ADurb.Bin174
GATGAAGTCAATCACGATACCGCTTTTTTAGACCGCATAAACTTGTTTCTGCCTGGCTGGGAAATAACCAAATTCAGCCCGTCAAACTTTACTTCACATTTTGGTTTCAGCACTGATTTCTTTTCCGAGATATTGAAGTCACAACGCAAAACAACCTACTATGAAGCATTGGATAAATATTTCACATTGGGCTCACATTTGAAGCAGCGTGATTCAAGATCGGTAAGACGCATAGTTTCAGGCTTTATAAAGCTATTGCATCCCGATGGTGAATATAACAAAGAAGATATCAAGGAATACTTGGTGATAGCTATGGAAATGAGAAGAAGGGTAAAAGAGCAGCTAAAGCGCATTGGTGGCATGGAGTTTTGGGATACGAATTTTTCATACATTGATAAAGAAACTCAGGAAGAAATTTTTGTTGGTTTACCGGAAGAAAAGGGTTCATTAATAATTGAATCAAATCCTCTGTCACCGGGTGTTTGTTATACAGCCACAAGTGATGGTGATAATACTGCTTTGGTAAAAATTGAAGTGGTAGCCTTGAAAGGATCTGGCAAAATGAATGTAACGGGCACAAACAGTCAGGAGGTAAAGGAAAATATCAAAAACACTTACAACTACATACGGGCAAATGAAAGAAGCATATTGAACGATCAACATTCACTAACAGGTTATGACATCAACATACAGATCAGCAACCTGATGGGAGCTTATATAAGTGGAGGGATAGGAAGTGCGGTTTACATAGCGATAATATCGGCAATCTATAAAAAGAACCTCAAGCCCGGTCTTGCAGTATTGGGCAATATATCCATTGGCGGGGCAGTAGAAAGAGCAACGAATTTTGCAGATAAAGTGACCCTTCTCTCTGAGAACGGGGCAAAAACAGTCTTAGTACCTATGGATAATTTATCTGAAATCAGCACCCTGCCAACCTCCATCTTAGGCAAAACAGACGTGCCTTTTTATGGTAATAGTCAGATGCTACTACGCAAGGTGATGTTGGGAGAGTAAGAAAACTTATAAATCATAGGTGTTCGCTCAGATCACTCGATAACCTGGAAATGAATCCGGGCTGCTACGGGTAAAATGACTTAGCCATATTTTTTACTGAATTCAAACTCAAACCGACCTATTACAGATTCAAGCCGACCGATAACAAAATCACAGAGTATAGTATGGGTGTTTTTCACTATATTGCACAGACGTGATATCCATATAAATAATTAATCTGCAATATCGTATGCACATGAATCTTGTCAGTCAGAAAGAGACAAAATTCAGTTCTTTAAGGGTTATTAACTGGAATATCTCTTACATTGGAGATATAAAAGCAAAAATCGACTGCCTTAAGTCATTAATAGCCGAGGTTCTTGGAGATCATCCATGTATTATAGCCCTGGAAGAAGTCACAGAAAAAGCATACACAGAGTTACTTAAGGAAGATTTGTTTAATAATCATGCATACTCCTTGAACTATCGTAAACCATGTGTTTTTGAGGGCAGAAACAGGGGCTTGGGGTGTATGGTAATATGTGTAAATGGCATAGAGATTACTAATTCATTATTGCTTAACAGAGCTTTGTTCCCGGAAAGAACTCTAGTAGCAAACTTAAGATATGATAAGTCTGATTTTGAGCTGATATGCTTTCACTCAATAACCGGTGTCGACTATAAAAAAGCAAAATCAGCACAGTTTGCTACGCTTGCTGATTTTTTAAACTCAAGGGGCAATAATCCTACAATTTTATGCTGTGATTTGAATGAGCCGGAAATAGATCATATCGATTTGAATCAAGTCAGGTTCTTTGATCAAAAGGGAGATAAGGGGAAGTATGCAAGTTTAATCCTACGGCCAAATGGCATACACTTCTTAGAAGACAGCTACCGTGTTTGGCTTTCCAATAATACTGAGGAATTCAATAGCATCAAGAAGGTACAGGAAGCAAGTGAAAACCTGGTCTCTACCCCATTAACAGTGTCTCACATTCTACGCGGAGGAATAAGAAAAAGATATGACTACATAATGGCAACGCCTCACTGGATAGTCAAGAAAGTTGATTATAGATATGACGAGGCGATAAGAAATGGTAGTGACCACGCTATAGTTGTTACAGATTTCACAAAAGTATAAATGATAATAGACACAACATTTAATTTCCACACAGATGCAAGAGGCGGAGATCCTGACATTAAAAGTCCGATGCTTCGTGCTTACCATAAATTCTTGTGGAGTAAACCTTTGCCTAACGGTAAATTTTTTGAATTAACTGACAATAAAAGCGGCATATATTTATATCACAAATCCAGACTCGGCGAATATTCTTTAGGGAGCGATGCAATTACGCATTCTTACAAAAATCAAAAACGTAAGAGTTGGCTGACAAAACAAATACCCTTTGAAGTAAATGAACTTTATGAAGCAGGTTCGTACATTGGAGCATATACGCTTTTCCCAAATAAAAAGGTTGACGGAAAATATACCATCAATCAGGCACGTGGTGTAAATAGATTCATAGATGACAGATTTGATCTTACTTTAGAGTGTATACGACTTTTCTACTTAGGACAGGAAAGTCCTCTTTACGACACGTTTCTAAGATACAAGGACTTCTTCGACTTGTTTGAGAACTTTAAAGGTTATGTCAACTTCTTTTTACTTAACGACCTTGTTGAAGAAAACGAAAAAATCAAATTTTACCTGCCATTTGACAACTTCAAAACACCACCAGAATTTGAGGAAGTTGGAGACTATTTGCAATATAAACAAGGATCAATGAAATTTCTAGAAGCCCGGAACAGAAGAATTGATATATGGGCAAAACACTATCCCGCAAGACAGCGATTCAATGTCTCTTTTTGACCGGAAGAGGTGGAACCTCAGCGCGCCATTTTTCACGATCAAATTGCAAATAACTGATACACAGAAAATTAAAAATTAAGGTGCGATTTTGGCGCTCTGAGGTTCCACCTCTTCCACCTTGCCCTTTTGCTGAATGTTTTGTATTTTCGTGTTCAATGTCACCAAATACGAACAAAAACCATTCAATTATCCAATTTCAAAGACAATCCCAGGACGAATACATTCCTCCGGATTTTACCGTCCACGACGTGAAGATAGAAACGAGTCTTCTGTTTGCCGGTTCCATGAAAACCGGTGATTGGGATGAAACGGATTGGTAATTGCCGATAATTCAAAAGTTATGAAAAATTTCAGAAAGACGGTTTCCACCGTTCTGATGTCCCTTTTTATGGCTGCCTGTAACATACAGGACAATCCACAAGAAAACCAGTCAAACCCGCAAAGCATCCAATTCACGGGATGGACAGAGGATCCCGCCACCAGGACCACCCTGGTCAACGGTATTGAAACAGCCTGGGTATCCGGGACCGACAGAAT
>MWCX01000059.1 GCA_002070265.1 Bacteroidetes bacterium ADurb.Bin174
AACAACATAAGTTGCCCTGCCATCATGGTAAAACCACCAATGGTTACGGCTTTCCTTTGTCCCAAAAATTTGTCTGCCAACCAACCACCGATGATGGGCGTAAAATATACGAATCCTGTAAAAAAGCCGTATATCAAACTTGCTTGTTGTGCATCTATCGCTAATCCGCCCTCTAAAAATGATTTGGTTAAATATAAAATCAGGATGCCTCGCATCCCGTAGTAACTGAAACGTTCCCACATTTCAGTAAAGAATAATAAATAAAGTCCTTTCGGGTGTCCGTATTTCTTTTTGCTTGACATTATAAGAATATTGAAATGAAGTATTTTTTTAGAATCGCCAAAATTAATAAACTTGTTTCAAAAAACAAGTTTATATTAGTTTTTTTAGCACATGACAAAAATCAAATTTCCTTTTTTGCTTCGCCAGGCAAGGTCAGTTACTATCCAATTAAATAAAATTTTACAATCATTTTTAAATTGCATAAATGTCGAATATTTAGCCAAAAACATTAAATATGAAAAAAAATATGACATTTTTGTAGAAAAATGCTTGAAAAAACAAAATTTTATGTACTTTTGCAACCTCAACATCGTATTGAATTATTTCAATTCAATCGTACCAACTTAAATATATAGTAATATGAATATTAAGAATTTGATGTCTATGCTTGAAGCAAGACATCCCGGAGAACATGAGTATTTTCAGGCAGTAGGAGAAGTACTTATCAGTATTGAAGATGTGTACAATGAGCATCCGGAGTTTGAAAAAGCCCAAATTATTGAAAGAATAGTAGAACCTGATCGTATTTATACATTCAAGGTACCGTGGGTAGATGATAATGGTCAGATCCATGTCAACCTTGGGTATCGCATTCAGTTCAATAATGCTATTGGTCCTTACAAAGGCGGTATACGATTTAGTCCTCATGTTACCCTATCTACACTTAAATTTTTAGGTTTTGAACAAACTTTCAAAAACGCATTGACTACTTTGCCTATGGGTGGCGCAAAAGGCGGTTCTGATTTTGATCCGACCGGAAAATCTCCTAATGAAATTATGCGTTTTTGTCAGGCTTTTATGCTTGAATTATGGCGTTTCATCGGTCCCGAAATTGATATTCCGGCCGGTGATATTGGCGTTGGAGCACGAGAAATAGGATATATGTACGGCATGAACCGCAAGCTAACGCATGAAAACACCGGTGTCTTCACGGGCAAGAGTATAGAATATGGCGGTTCTTTGATTCGACCGGAAGCAACTGGGTATGGAGCATTTTATTTCATCAGTCAAATGCTTAAAAATATAGGCACAGACGTAAAAGGTAAAACAGTTGCCGTTTCCGGATTTGGAAACGTTGCCTGGGGCGCAGTCCTCAAAGCCACTGAGATGGGAGCCAAGGTCATCACGATTTCCGGTCCCGACGGATATGTATTGGATAGAGATGGCGTATCGGGTGAAAAAATTGATTACATGCTTGAATTAAGAGCATCTAACAATAATGTTGTGAAGCCTTATGCCGAAAAATATGGCGTTCCTTTTATAGCCGGTAAAAAACCTTGGGAAGTGAAAGTAGATATTGCCATGCCATGTGCGACGCAAAATGAGTTGAATGGCGATGATGCTCAACAATTGAAAGATAATGGAGTACTTTGCGTTGCTGAAGTTTCCAATATGGGTTGTACGCCCGAAGCTATCGATTTATTCATAGACAACAAAATTCTCTATGGTCCGGGCAAAGCCGTTAACGCGGGTGGTGTTGCAACTTCCGGTTTGGAAATGACACAAAATGCCATGCACTTAAACTGGAGTGCTGAGGAAGTTGATACAAAGCTAAAACAGATTATGGTTAACATCCACGAGCAGTGTGTAAAGTATGGTACCAGAGAGGACGGCTATATCAATTATATGAAAGGTGCCAATGTGGCAAGCTTTCTTAAAGTAGCTAAAGCTATGGTGGCACAAGGTGTCGTATAGTCAGTGGTTAATTTTAAGTAAATGTTGATACATCGTTAATCGAGTTTAAATGTTAAAATCAAAATGTTAAAATTGACCAAATCAAACTGACAAATGTTTTTAACGGAATAACTTTTGCGTAACTTAGTCCCGGTTTCTAAAATTCGGGACTTTTTTATTCATTTAAAATAAGACGTTTATGAAAAAGAATAGATTTTTTCAAATTGCAGGCATTATAGCATTGGTTATATTGGTTACCATAGGTACCAACTATGTTATCAATAGGAATAATAAAGCCATCAATCACGAAGGCTTTCTTTTTGATCGGATTCCCGCGAGTTATGCAAATTTCAAAAATGCTGCAAGAGCAGGTGACACAGATTTTACCGTAGCTGCCGAATTGACAGTTAATGCGGTGGTACACGTTAAAGTTAAATCTCAGGTAATGCGACCAAGAGGTTTTGGCGATGATTCCATATTCGAATATTTTTTTGGTCCGCAATTTCGACAACCGCAGCAACCACAATATAGAGAGGGTGCCGGTTCGGGGGTTATTATTTCTGCAGACGGATATATAGTCACCAACAATCATGTTATTGATAATTCAAAGGAAATAGAAGTTGTTTTAAACAACAAAAGAAATTATACAGCTACAGTTGTAGGGGCAGATCCCAATACGGATATTGCTCTTTTAAAAATTGAAGAAAGCAACTTGCCTTTTATTATTTTTGGTAATTCCGATTCTCTCAAAGTGGGTGAGTGGGTGTTGGCTGTTGGTAATCCGTTTAATTTGACTTCTACGGTAACTGCCGGAATAGTTAGTGCTAAAGCCAGGAATATCAATATTTTAGATGCTGCCATGAAAATTGAATCTTTTATTCAAACAGATGCAGCTGTGAATCCGGGTAATAGTGGTGGTGCTTTAGTGAATACGCGTGGAGAATTAATTGGTATCAATACCGCCATAGCTTCACAAACAGGAACTTATGCAGGTTATGCTTTTGCCGTTCCTTCTGCTATTGTACAAAAGGTAGTGGCTGATTTACGTCAATATGGTGTTGTTCAAAGAGCTGTGCTTGGCGTAGAAATCAGAGATATCGATGGAGAGTTTGCCAAAGAGAAAAAGATTAAAACTTTTGCCGGTGCCTATGTTGCTAATGTGCTTGAGAACAGTGCAGCCGCAAATGCCGGTGTTAAGTCAGGTGATATCATCACAAACGTTAATGGAGTGGATGTAAAATCTGTTGCTCAATTGCAGGAGCAAGTCGGTCGCTATCGCCCGGGAGATAAGGTAACCATTGATATTATACGCAACGATAAAAAACAGACTTTGAATGTGGAACTTAAAAACCGTCAAGGCGGTGTTGGGTTGGTGTCGTCTGATGTTGATATCGATGTATTGGGAGCAACATTTAAAGAGATAGACAATAAAATCAAAGAAAAATTCGGTGTTGACTATGGGGTTGAAGTAAAATCAGTGAACAGCAGAGGAAAATTCAATGCAGCCGGTATCAAATCCGGATATGTGATTCTGAAAATCAACAATATGAGGATGAACTCCGAAAAAGATATTGAGATGATTATGAGGTCTGTGATGGATAATGACGATAAAAACAAAGTGTTGTGGATCAGCGGGTTTTATCAAAATGGCAAAACTGCTTATTATGCCGTTGATTTGAATGAATGATGTGAATGTTGAAATTCATACAGCAGTTCCGCTTCTCAATGTAAGCGGAACTGTTATATTTCTCCTGATTTTCTTTTTCGTAAAACATTTTTCAACTTCAAACGTTGAATAAGGAGATAGTTTCAATTCGGACTTGCTTTTATGAAATTTTTTTATTAATTTTGCACGCTAATTTTCAGAAGAGATAATGAGACAACTTAAAATTACTAAATCAATAACTAACAGGGAAAGTGCTTCCCTGGATAAGTATTTACAAGAAATAGGTCGTGAAGACCTTATCACTGTAGAAGAAGAGGTTGAGTTGGCTCAACGCATCAAAGCCGGTGATAGAGCAGCTTTAGAAAAGCTGACTCGCGCCAATCTTCGATTTGTTGTTTCAGTGGCAAAACAATATCAAAATCAAGGATTAAGCCTTCCTGATTTGATTAATGAAGGTAACCTTGGCTTAATTAAAGCTGCCGAAAAATTTGACGAAACCCGTGGATTTAAATTTATATCTTATGCAGTATGGTGGATTCGTCAATCCATTTTACAAGCTTTGGCGGAACAGTCACGCATTGTGCGTCTTCCCTTGAATCAGGTCGGTTCTTTGAA
>MWCX01000060.1 GCA_002070265.1 Bacteroidetes bacterium ADurb.Bin174
GTTTATTTAAAACGTCACTACAGATATCCCTATATTGGTTAAGTATGCTGGTTTTGTCCATCTTTACAGTGTTTGGAATTTACTATAAAGATACTGATAATCAGCTACTTAACCTTCTTTTTTATGTTAAACTTTGTTATATAAAACATTGAATATTAATTAGTTAATTGAATATTTACCGAACTATTGATTAATAAAAAACCATATTTTTGTCAAACAATTTGCTGATAGCTATGAAATCTGTAAAATACATAAAAGGACTCACCTTTATCGCAATAGCTGTGACCTTGCTATTACAAGGAATATGGATGGCAAATGCATATCGGCTCATCGAAAAACAAGTTCATACTCAAATAAATGAAGCGTTTATAGTAACTGTAAACAAGGAATTAATGTTAAGAAAGAATACCATAATTGATTCTACTACTAATGAGATTGTGGGTATAGTAAGTGATGATTTTGAAAAAGGTATCTTTAGTGGACCTGAATTGGTTTACCAGGAGTTTCTTATCAAAAAGAATCACGAAATTGAAATCAATACGATTGATTCCATTTTCCATTCCGAAATAGCCCGGCAAAAACTTTACGGTAAATTTATTATCAACCGGATCAATCCCAGTACGGGAGAAGTGCTGGAAACTACCGACCCAAAAGGGGAGGGAAAATTACAGGGAGCCATGGCATCAGAAATTATTCCGATACGAACGGATGGAAGTGAGGGAGTGCAGGTATTGCTCATTTCCCCCTACCGAGCCGTTTTCAGGCAAATGTTGTTTGTTCTGATCCTTTCGCTGCTTCTGATTCTTTTTGTGGGTTATGCCCTGTTTTACCTTTTGAGTTCGTTCAGAAATGAACGAAAGCTACGGCAACTGCAAGCCGACTTTTCACATGCACTCACGCACAATATGTCCACACCGCTGCAGACCATCTATCAGGTAAATGCCCTGATGAAGAACGACCAGCTGGTTGCCGACACTGAAAAACGGAACAAATATATTGAACTTGCTCAACAACAGATTCTGAATCTTCAGGCATTAACAGACAGAATTCTCACTGTTGCACGGGCTGAACAATCTTCGCTTTCTCCCGATTTAAAACCCATTGACGTCACTCATCTCATCAGTGACCTGATTGAGAAATTCTCGGTTCAGGTAAAAAAGGAGGTGCATTTTTCTACATTTTTCCAACCCGATCATATTCTCTTTAATGCCGATGAGTCAATGCTCTACAACGCTGTCAGCAACTTGATTGATAATGCAATTAAATATTCGGGACAAGCAGTTGAAATTGAACTCGACTGCCGGATGAAAGAAAATGGCCTACATATCGGAGTAAAAGACAACGGATACGGCATCTCTTCTGCCGACCAGCATACCATCTTCAGGAAGTTTGAACGTGGAACAGCCGTCAAACGGAAAGAGGCTACAGGCTTTGGACTGGGATTGAGCTTTGTGAAAAGTGTGACCGAAGCTCATCACGGAACCGTGAACCTCTTCAGCAAGGTTGGAGAAGGTACACTTTTCGAGTTATTCTTCCCGTATAGAACCGGGCAACTAAGCAAGACCAACGCTATTGAATCATGATAAAACTCTTGTTTGTCGAAGATGACGAAGCATGCGCTTACGCCATTCAGGGGGGATTAGAAATGCTCGATCTGTACGAAGTGCGATGTGCTGCAAATGGCAGGGAAGCTTTAAAAATATATGACGGGTTTTGTCCCGATGTTGTAGTTTCGGATGTCCAAATGCCGGAAATGAACGGGTTTGAGCTTGTCCGTAGAATCCGTGAAAACGATCCACAGGTTATCATCATTCTTGCCACCGGTCTCACATCCCCTAAAGACCTGAGGAATGGATACAATGCAGGTATCGATGAGTATATAAAAAAGCCTTTCATTGCTGAAGAGCTCCATTATCATATACAAGCAATTCTGAAACGCACAAGAAATAATAGCCACGTTGAATCAATACCGGAGAACAACACCCAACATATCAATATGGGTCGGTATGTTTTTGATCCGGAAAACGGAACACTGACGCTGAATAATCGGGTAACACAAAAGCTGACCTCACGGGAGGCGCAGTTGCTCCTGCTCCTGTATAAAAACCAAAATCGGATGATACCCAGAATGGAGATCCTGCAGCATTTCTGGCCGGGCGATGACCCTGTATTTTCCTCCCGCAGTCTTGATGTGTTTATTTCAAAACTGCGCAAATACCTCTCGGAAGACCAATCGGTGAAAATCGTGAACGAACGGGGTAAAGGATTGAGATTGCTTACAGATAATTGAGAAACAGCGCCTCATCTTGTTCTTTTGACAAAGAGATAAACAATCAACAAAAAAAATAGACGCCCGGTAATCGATAATGCTTTCAATGATATTGTACCGAAATCATTTTTTTCGTTTGTGCAAGTAATTAATGAGATTATGATAACAACAAAAAAAATAGCTACAACTGTTTTAATGACCTCATTTCTGTACCTGTATATATAACGCTTCATTAGAATCTGTTTTATAAAAATTGAGTTTATGATTATCCGCATGAATTCCTATTGTAAATTCTTGACCTAAAATCGGTGTTGTAGCTTACAGCAGCAACAAGCAACCTGTCGAAGATGGCATCACCAAAATAACGTCGGTTGAATTTATAGCAGAATTCATTGAGACAGTATTGTAAATATTCCTTAGTAAGCTGATGGTGTACATCCAACAGCAACCGTTTAACATTACCAATGGCAATATGCACCCATGGCAATATTTTTGGCAGGTCTTCTTTCTTTATAACCTGCGCATGATGTGATTTGACATGTTCGGACAACTTACTGTAAGGAGTTGCATCATCGGTGGTCAATTCCGCCTGTGGATTTACGTGTTCTTTGACAGTTTTTGAAATGGCATCGGCTTTTAAATCATCGATAACCACCATTTTCAGGTGATTGACACGTTTGGGCTTTTTGCCCGGTTTGGGGGTTTCCGCAAAAGAACTTTCGCTCATAACCACTATTTTGGATTGTCTTTGGCTCCCTATGCCCCGCCTGAGAGGTTTATCCTTTTCTTCTTCCGCAATTAATGTAGCGATAAAAGCATTGTCGAGTTCTACCTCATCGGTTAATTGATACAAATTATCGCGTTTTCCCATCACATCGCGTAATTTGCATACCATCTCCCAAATGGGCTGATAACGTTTATGACCTAATTGTCGTTGCAGTTCTGCAGTAGAGAACGATTTTTTGGTGCTGGTAAGCAGATGCATGGCAACATACCAATACATAAAAGGTAGTTTGCTGTTTTCCATTACTGTTCCTGAACGTAAGGATTGCCGATGATGACATTGTTTACATTCGTAACAGAGCTTATTCTGCAGCCAGTAATGGTGAACGCAGCCACATTTGGGACAAACGACCCCGCAAGCGTCTCTTTGAGCCTTAAAATGCTCGATACAGGACTTCTCGTCGGGGAATTGTGAACTGAATTTAATG
>MWCX01000061.1 GCA_002070265.1 Bacteroidetes bacterium ADurb.Bin174
GATTTTGATTTAAACTTAATTGGAAATAACTTTCTACGCTGGGAGCGTGAGAATTACTGGACTGCCCGTGGTGTTGTTTTCGATATTGGTAATGCAACACAACAGGCAATTCACCGAATAGCAAACGGTGTGAAACCTGAACTTGCAGGAGGAACCAACGAAACAATGAATGGGAATGGCTCATTAATGCGTATTTTACCCTTAGTTTTTTACCTGTTAGATAAACCTGTAAAAGAACGATTTGAAATCACAAGATTAGTTTCATCCATTACCCACAGACATATCCGATCAGTTATAGCCTGTTTTTATTATCTTGAATTTGCGCGAAAAATTATACAGGGTGAAGAAAAATTCGAAATTTATAAAAGCTTTCAAACAGAAATATCTTCTTTTCTTGTTGAAGAATCCATTCAAGCTGATGAAATTTCTATTTTTGATAGATTATTACAACAAAATATCTTCGAACTGAGTGAAGATAACATTTTTAGTAGCGGTTATGTTTTAGATACACTTGAAGCAGCTATTTGGTGTTTGTTGACTACAAACAGTTACTCTGAAGCAGTTTTAAAAGCAATAAATCTTGGTAATGATACGGACACTACGGGTGCAGTAACCGGTGGTCTTGCCGGATTGCTCTACGGAATTAATAATATTCCCGAAAAGTGGTTACATCAATTAGCCAGATACGACGAAATTGAAGATCTGGCAAACCGATTAAGTATTAAGATTATCAGTTAATTATTGAACTTTCGAAAGTATAATATATTTTATTTCAGATATTTAAAAATATGTGATAAATTTTTTACGTGCACTGAACTGTTCCCCTCGCCTCGGGAGAGGGGTTAGGGGAGAGGTCTAAAGAAGAAAATTTTATATAAGTCATTTTTGTATAACCATTTGATAATCAAATTGTACACTTTTAAATCATCAGAATATCAATAAATTAGAAGCTTCGAAAGTTGAATTAATTACATTTTATCTGTAAAACTAATTAAACCCATTTATTTTATTCGTTTCATCAATATCCCTCAAACTCCCTCAAAAGGTGTTAATTATATTAAATAACAAATGAAAAGATATTCATATATTCATAAATGTTTTTACTTTTGCAACAATTAAATTATAGAAACAATATGAAAAAACTTATTTTATTCATAATCAGTATAGTTATTGCTGTCAGTACACATGCTCAAATTTTCGAGCCTGTAAAATGGAGTTTTGAAGTTAAGAATATCACTAAAAATTCTGCGGATGTTACATTTAAAGCTACTATTGATAAAGGTTGGCATTTATATGGTACGAATATTCCAAAAGATGGACCACGACCTACCAGTTTTGTTTTCGAAAAATTAGATGGAGCTAAAAAAGATGGAGAACTTAAAGCGCTTTCAAAACTGATTGAATCGTACGATCCAAATTTTGATATGAAACTGAACTGGTATGCGAATGAAGCTGTTTTTGTTCAGAAAATATCATTTGACGATATTTCAAAAGTATTTATTTCATGCTATGTGGAATTTATGGCATGCAACGACGAAAGTTGTTTGCCTCCCGCACGTGAAGAATTCGTGTTCGGTCAAGCCAATTCTAAAGCAAATGCAACCATTGATAACGAAACAGTAAAAAAGATTGTAACTACTCAGGTTGTTGACACAACAGTTACTGAAATTCAACAAATATCAAATGAAAATAACGTTGCAGATTTATGGACACCGGTAATTGACGAACTTCGCGCTTTTGGTGACGATATTGCCGGCTCAAAAGGATCCATGGCATTATTAGTGATCTTTCTTGCAGGTTTAGTAGGGGGATTTTTAGCGCTTTTCACGCCTTGTGTATGGCCAATCATTCCCATGACGGTTAGTTTCTTTTTGAAGCGTTCCGAAAACAAATCAAAAGGCAGACGGGATGCTTTTCTCTATGGATTGGCAATAATATTTATTTACGTTACACTTGGTATATTGATAACACTCATTTTTGGGGCAAGTGCACTTAACAGTATGTCAACCAATGCGGTGTTTAATTTATTGTTTTTTGCGTTGCTTGTAGTTTTTGCCATATCATTTTTCGGAGCTTTCGAAATTACGCTTCCTGCTTCATGGTCAACAAAACTCGATGCCAAGGCTGATTCTACTGCAGGTTTCATCAGTATTTTATTTATGGCTTTCACACTTGTACTGGTTTCATTTTCATGTACAGGTCCCATTATTGGAACTTTACTTGTAGAAGTATCAACATCGGGTTCGATACTTGCACCTGCTGTAGGAATGCTTGGTTTTGCAGTAGCGCTTGCAGTTCCTTTTACTTTATTTGCAATATTTCCATCGTGGTTAAAATCACTCCCGAAGTCGGGTGGTTGGCTCAACAAAGTTAAAGTTGTGCTTGCATTCCTTGAACTGGCATTGGCATTAAAATTTTTATCCGTAGCCGACCTGGCTTATGGCTGGCGTATACTCGACAGGGAAGTATTTCTCGCTCTTTGGATTGTTATATTTGCACTGTTAGGTTTTTACCTTCTTGGAAAAATTCGTTTTCCGCACGACGATGAAACCAAGCATACGTCAGTTTTAGGAACTTTTTTGGCAATAATTTCACTTTCGTTCGCACTGTATATGGTTCCCGGATTGTGGGGTGCGCCGCTTAAAGCTATCAGTGCATTTTCGCCTCCGTTATATACACAGGATTTTAATTTATATAAAAACGAAGTACATGCCGCGTTTGACGATTACGATATCGGAATGGCTTATGCAGCACAAAAAAGCATGCCGGTGGTTGTTGATTTCTCTGGTTACGGTTGTGTAAATTGCCGTAA
>MWCX01000062.1 GCA_002070265.1 Bacteroidetes bacterium ADurb.Bin174
CACGCAGTAAAAAATACCCAGAAAGAATTGGAAATTCGAAATAATGTACATATAATTGTACTTTTATATGTACTAATATATTAATGCCATGATAACAACAACAATATCAGACTTCAGAAAAGATATCAAGAAATATCTTGATAGCGTTACGCAAAACTTTGAAACTCTAATAATCAATAGAGGTAAAGATACAGGCGTCGTTATCATGTCTATTGATGAATATAATTCGTTGACTGCAACTCAGCATGAACTTTCATCAAAAGCTAATGAGAAACGACTGGATTCTGCTATAGAAAAATTGAAAAGTAAAAAGGCATTTCAAAAAGAACTGCTCGAACAATGAAATACATATTCGTTGATGAGTCCTGGGAAGACTATCTCTATTGGCAGAAGACCGATAAGAAAACCTTGAAAAGAATTAATGAGCTATTAAGGGATATTTCCAGAAACCCCCATTCCGATATTGGTAAACCAGAACCACTGAAATTTAAGTATAAAGGATTTTGGTCGCGTAGAATTGACGGAGAGCATAGGTTAATATATCAGGTCAAAAAGGATGAGATATGGATCGCCAAGTGCAGATTCCATTATGATTAATAATTTCTGTGTGCTGACAACCCGGTATATGGCATTGGAGCTCCCTACCGTAAGTGCAAAAACACCCCGACCTCTCTGCGTTCGGTACGGTTTGCAGCCCGCCGAAGTTGAACATTATAGTTAATTTTGACCCGTCCTAAAAAAGGAAGATGACATTTCAAAGTTTATTCGGGAAATGGAAAAAGATATGGCGGATAAAAGGTTTTCCTTTTCATTTTCACATAGCCTTTAATAAGACAAAATTAAGTGTTCCATCTCAAAACGGGACTACGTAAAACGATGCCAATCAGTGAAATAAGTCCAAAATCATGGCTATTCTTTGAAACCCAAAACAACCGCGATTCAAACTCGTAAAGCATGTCTAAATTTCATTGTTTTTTATAAATAATTTTCGATTATGAAATAAATTTCAGTAACTTTTCATGATAGAATCATAGCGAGATTATTGGTTAATATTTCAAATAAAACAGTATGCCAAAAATTTTATCAAATCATTGTAATGCCTTGTACAACAATAAATTATATAATCATATTTGATAAATAACAATTAGTATTAAACAAATTATCATTATGATACATGTATTGCATACACAAACACGTATCTATATAATTTTCAAACATGTGGGTTCCCTGTCTGCCAACAGGCATCAGACCATTGAAATAATGATGAAATCCGCTCTTTAATATTCAATCCAAATACTAACTCAAATGAAAAATTCACTTAAAATTTGTTTCTTATTTTTCACTTTATTTCTTTTTTCATGTGAAAAAATCTCGCTTGAGAAAGATGTTATTGAAACATTAACTATCGACAGTGACTCTCATTCATTCATTAACAAGGATGGATATCCTTACTATGATAACAATCTTACCAGTCAACAGGATAAACATGTTTATAAACTTGAAATGAATAAGGATGTTGAATATCGTATTTCAGCATCACAGCCAAACGCCAAGGTCCATCAGATAATATTAAACCTCGTGAATAAAAGTAAAGATACCCTGGCAATATCATCAGATGAATCACCATCAAAATCATTTATTGTCATCAAATCTCCCGAAACAGCAACTTATTATCTGATTGTTTCACTCAGGAAAATGATAAATCCTAAATTTGACTATCGTCTGAATTTTGAAGAATTAGTTGAAGATGAAGTTTCACTTTCGGGTCTAAATTGGCTTTGTGATGGAACATGGAATATAAATAACTCAGGAGAAGCTGTTTTGACAAATTATGATAGTCGTATTTATCGGCATCTAAAACTAAATAGCCCAGTGTCTGAAAATCCTGATGTTTCATTTATAATTAAATCAAACTCAACCAGTAGTCCTAATGTGGGTATTATTGCAGGTGGATCAGGAGGTCTAATTCAGTTTGGTGAATATACATCTGAATTCCCTGGTAAGGGTCAAGCATTCTTGGCTTTTATAGATGATATGAATTATACATTGATAAACCTTAACACTACTTCTATGTCGTTAGATTGGGGATATCTCTCAGGTATCTTTGATTATTATTCAGGAATAGAATTAGAACTTAAATATGATACGAATTCAAACCAATATCGTATCTATCTCAATAACACATATGTGACAAGTCTCCATTCCATAATTCAGTTAAAGGATTTTTATATTTGTATTCAGGAAAACGGTGAAGGAACAACATTAATCAAAGATTTAGTCATAACCAATTGAATGATTTACAATGTTAAAACGTAGTAAAATTTTAATCATGAGAAAACAAAACAAATTAATTGCCATATCATCTTTCATCGCGCTGATTTTCATGACACTCATTATATCCTGTCAGCATGCAAAAAAGGTAAAATCTTCTGATAAAATTACTGTTGCATGCTATTATTTCCCAAATTACCATACAGGGGATCCAAGAAATATTATCAATAAAGGCAATGGTTGGTCTGAATGGGAACTGGTAAAAGCAGCCAGACCCCGATTTCCGGAACATCACCAGCCAAATGTCCCGGCCTGGGGTTACAGCGACGAAAAAGATCCCATTGTTATGGCCCAAAAGATTGATGCGGCTACAGACAATGGAATAGACTGTTTTATTTTCGACTGGTACATGTATGAAGATGGTCCTTTCCTGAACAAATGTATCGACGAAGGCTTTCTGAAAGCCCCTAACTGCGAACGAATAAAATTCGCTTTGATGTGGGCAAACCACGATTGGCTAGACATTCACCCATACACTTATGGAACAAAGCAAAAATTACTCTATCCGGGAAAAGTAACTCCAAAGCGATTCGATGAAATATGTGATTTTGTGATCAAAGAGTATTTCAGCAAACCTAATTATTGGAAAATAGATGGAAAAGCTTACTTTTCGATATACGATATACAGAGATTTGTGGAAGGATTTGGCAGCATGGAAGCCACTAAGGATGCAATGGACCGCATGCGCGAAAAAGCAATTGCTGCCGGATTAAAAGGAGTGCACTGGAACCTGGTCGCCTGGGGAAATCCAATTCTTCCGGTCGAAAAAGCGCCATCCAATACACCAGAATTAATCAAAGTGCTTGGATTTGATTCAAGCACTTCCTATGTCTGGATTCATCATACGGAATTGCCTGAAACACAAACGGATTATAATTGGGTAAGGGATCAGTATTTCTCACACTGGGAGAAAGCTAAAGAAGAATATGGAGTCCCGTATTTTCCTAATGTGACCATGGGCTGGGATTCAAGTCCACGTTGTGACCTGAACTCGGAATGGGCAAATGTTGGTTACCCTTTTATGAATACGATAAATAACAATACACCCGACAATTTTAAAAAAGCATTGCAGCTGACTAAAGAGAAACTATTAGCCGATCCTGACGGTCCCGGAATCCTGAACATAAATTGCTGGAACGAATGGACAGAAGGGAGTTACCTGGAACCGGATACGGTAAATGGAATGAAGTATCTGGAGGCGGTAAAAGAGGTGTTTAAAGAATAGAATTAAAGGGTCAAGAAACAATATGTGATTAACCACATTGCTTATGGGACTTTTTTACTATTCCTCAGTCTCTGGTACTTCTTTTAGAAAATCCGCTCATGCCAAACGCGAGTGTACGTCAACCCCGGTCAAAGTACAGTTAGATAACAGTAACAAACAGTAAACTTATTTTCAGAAAGAATAATTCCGAAAATAAGCAACTTGCGTTCTATGCCGGCCCAACAACGATAAATATCATGTAAATTGAGCGATTTGAATTATATTTTTAACTCAATTATGGAGACAAAAAATATATTAATTGAGGTAAAGCGGCAAACCGGTGTAAACATCAGGGAATGTTACCAGTGCGGAAAATGCACCGCAGGTTGTCCGGTAGCTGAAGAAATGGATCTTCGTCCAAGTGTGATCATGCGGATGATCCAGTCTGGAACCAATGAAGAGATGGATCAAATACTTCGGTCGTACACTATCTGGTTGTGTTTAACCTGTGAGACCTGTTATTCGCGCTGCCCCATGGATATCGACATCCCCAAAGTGATGGATTACCTGCGCCAGCGCTCACTGGTCGAAGGAAAAGTACATCCGGAAGCACGTAAAATTGTTGCCTTCCACAAATCATTTCTCAACACCGTCAAGCGGAATGGCCGGTTAAGTGAATTATTCCTGACCATTGATTATAAGATGCGTTCTCTGCGGTCGGGTACTCTTTTTCAGGATATGACGGTTGCTCCGGGGATGATCAGCAGGGGAAAACTTCATCTTATACCCGAACAGATCAAAGACAAAAAAGGTTTTTCCCGATTATTTAAAAATCAGCTTAAAAAAAGGAAGCCATGAAGATAGGATTTTACCCGGGTTGTTCGCTAACAGGTTCATCACGCGAGTACAAAGAATCGATTCTTGCCATTTCTGAAAAGGCAGGTATTGAGCTTGTCGAAATATCCGACTGGAACTGTTGTGGCGCTACTGCTGCCCATAATCTGAACAAGGAACTGTCGGTATCGTTGCCGGCACGAAACCTGGCTCTGGCCGAATCCGACGGGATAGAAGAACTGGTTGTTCCCTGTGCTGCCTGTTACAATCGATTGGTGATGACCCAGCACGAATTGAACGAAGACGAAAAATTGAAATCTCAGATAGCTGAAAAACTTCAGATGCCGTTGAAAAACAAGCTTAAAATTCTGAATGTATTGCAGTATCTCGAAGAATATTTTGTCCCCCGTCTTGATGAATTGATCAAAAAACCGTTTGAAGAAGAGGTGGCATGTTATTACGGATGCCTGCTGGTGCGCCCCAATCAGGTGATAAAGGCCGACCGCTGGGAAGACCCGATGAGCATGGATGTGATTATGCAGAAACTGGGGGCCAAACCCATCGACTGGGCTTTTAAAACCGAATGTTGCGGCGCCGGTTTTAGCATGTCAAAAACCGAAATCGTAGGTGAACTGTCTGGCAAGATTGTTCGCAATGCAGTGAACCAGGGCGCCAAAGCCATTGTGGTTGCCTGTCCCATGTGTCATTCTAACCTCGATATGCGTCGCCCGGCTATCAATTCATACCTGAAAACAAAGATTGAAGTACCGGTAATGTATATTACCCAGGCCATTGCGCTTGCTATGGGAATGTCTGAAAAAGAGGCCGGACTTCAGCGCCATTTTGTTCCTGTTAGTTTCTCTGTTAACTGTTAAACGAAGGATTATGTCGAGAATAGGTGTTTTTATTTGTCATTGTGGCGAGAATATCAGTGCAACGGTTGATGTCGTTAAAGTAGCAGAAGAGGCCGGGAAGCATGAAGGTGTAGCGTATAGTACCGATTATAAATACATGTGTTCCGAACCCGGACAGACCATCATCAAGCAGATGATCAAAGAAAAAGGACTCACGGGGGTGGTTGTGGCAGCATGTTCACCGCGAATGCACGAACCAACTTTCCGCAAAGCATGCTCCGAAGCCGGTTTAAACCCATATATGTGCGAAATGGCGAACCTTCGGGAACATTGCTCATGGGTGCACGATAAAAGCGATGCGACAACGAAGAAGGCAATCGATCTCGTCCGAATGCTTGTTGAAAAAGTAAAGTTCAATAAACCCTTGTACCCGATTAAAGTTCCCGTTACCAAAACGGCATTGGTTATAGGAGGTGGAATTGCCGGTATTCAGGCAAGTCTCGATATTGCCAATTCCGGGCACAAGGTTGTTCTGATTGAGAAAGATCCATCCATTGGAGGCCATATGTCGCAGCTTTCGGAGACCTTCCCAACGCTCGATTGTTCACAGTGTATACTTACACCGCGAATGGTGGAAGTGGCGCAGCATCCCAATATTACCCTGATGACGTATTCCGAGCTTGAAAAACTGGATGGTTTCATCGGGAACTTTAAGGCAACCATTCGGAAGAAAGCAAAAAGCATTGACGAAAAATTGTGTACGGGCTGCGGGCTATGTACAACCAAATGCCCGACGAAAAAGATACCCAGCGAGTTCAATGCCGGATTGGGTTTTCGTACGGCTATTTATGTGCCGTTTCCACAGGCAGTTCCCAACAAACCGGTAATCGACAAGGAAAATTGCCGGTATTACCAGCAAGGAAAATGCAAGGTTTGCGAAAAAGTTTGTCCGACTGGGGCAATTCGTTTTAATCAGGAGGATGAATTGATCGAGATAGAAGTTGGGGCAGTAGTCGTTGCAACCGGCTTCAATGTCATGGAACCATCCGAATTTCCGGAATATGGATACGGCAAATACAAAGATGTAATCACCGGTTTGCAGTTTGAACGCCTGGCTTCGGCATCAGGACCGACATTGGGTGAAATCCGCCGTCCATCAGATGGTAAAATTCCAAAAAAGATTGTTTTTATTGCCTGTGCCGGATCACGTGATCCCGCGAAGGGAATCCCGTATTGCTCGAAGATTTGCTGCATGTACACGGCAAAACATGCAATGCTTTATCAACACAAAGTTCATGATGGCAAATCGTATATTTTCTACATGGACATCCGGGCAGGAGGTAAGAATTATGAAGAGTTTACAAGACGCGCCATTGTTGAAGATGAAGTAAACTACATCCGTGGCCGCGTTTCAAAAGTATATGAAGAGAATGGCAAACTGATTGTAAAAGGTGTCGATACCCTGCTGAACGCCAGACCGGTTGAAATTGAAGCCGACATGGTAGTGCTGGCATCGGCGGCAGTGGCTAATCCGGGATCGGAGGAGTTAGCGCAACGGATGCATATTTCGTACGATGCGTACAATTTCTTCTCCGAAGCCCATCCGAAATTAAAGCCAGTTGAAACCAATACTGCAGGAATTTTCCTTGCCGGAGCTTGTCAGGCGCCGAAAGATATTCCTGAAACGGTATCTCAGGCTTCAGGAGCTGCGGCCAAAGTGGCAATCTTGTTCTCACAGGATGAACTGAGCCGCGAGCCGGTAGTTGCTGTGGTGAACCGTTCAGCCCCACCGGTTTATTCCACCTGTGTAGGTTGTTTTATGTGCGCAACGGCCTGTCCGTATCAGGCTATCGGCGAAGAACTGATTACCGACCGAAAAGGGAATGTAATAAAGAAGGTGGCCAAAGTAAATCCGGGATTGTGCCAGGGCTGTGGTACCTGCGTGGCTTTCTGTCGTTCAAAATCGATAGACATTCAGGGCTACTCGAACGAGCAGATGTACACTGAAGTGATGGCTTTGCTGAATGACGAATAATAATTAATGTTAGAAAACATATAGATGTATGGACAACCCGAAAAAAGATTTTATCCATGTGCCTATATGATGATTTTAAATATTGTTTATGAGTGAATTTGAACCGAAGATAGTGGCGTTTGTCTGCAACTGGTGTACATATGCAGGTGCTGACCTGACCGGTACCAGCCGGATAAAATATGCGCAGAATGTAAAAATTATCCGCTTCCCGTGTACCGGGCGGATCGATTTCATGTTATTGCTAAAGGCTTTTGCCGAAGGTGCTGATGGAATTATTGTTTCGGGATGCCATCCCAACGACTGCCATTACACTTCAGGCAACTTTCATGCCCGAAGGCGTTGGATTACCTTCAGGAGCTTGCTCGATTTTCTGGGAATTGACGTGCGCAGAATCCAGTTTTCGTGGGTTTCAGCTGCAGAAGGTGCCAAGTGGGCTGAAATTGCGAACACTACCGTGAACAACATCCGCGAACTGGGACCATATACCGATTATGCAAAAGTGGCTGTTCATTTGAAAAAGGAGGCTAAGGTATGAACGAACTGATAAAGAAAGCGGCATCACTGCTCGAAGCGAACGAAGTTCAGGTGGTAATCGGTTATGGATTGGGATCGGCAAAACGACCTCAAGCCATTTTTGTAACCACACCCGCCGGTTGTGAACAGTTGATGTTCGACAACCGGTGCATTCAAAATCTGGCTGTATACCTTACCAAACAGGAGATCAGGAAGCTTGGAAAACCTGCTATTGTAGCTCCGCTTCCGGTGTTGAGAAGCATTGTTCAGCTGGTTGCCGAACAACAGCTTACCGAAGGCGATCTGGTTGTTTTGGGCATCGATCCCGATGGAAAACTGCTTGAATTCAGCTCATTCAAGGCCATTGAATCTTTTTTGTCCGATCACAAAATTGTAATTGAGGAGAAATACCTGA
>MWCX01000063.1 GCA_002070265.1 Bacteroidetes bacterium ADurb.Bin174
CGGTCTTTTGCCGAATCCCAATCCATTTCCCAGGAAGCCATAAAATAGTATTCAGTATAACCATTTTCAGGTTGTAAAACTACCAGGTGATTGATGGCATCTTCAGTCAATGCTTTCAACTGTTTTTTCTTATAAAAAATGGCAAATCCTAAGTTATCATCATTCAGACTTTGTTTGCCGAAGCTGGCTATGTACGCCCATTCGCCCATGTTTTCGGCAGATTTTATCAATTTCGTGTTTTTGTTTTTGATAATTCCGGTGGTAAGATTATCTACATTTTTATCGGCAAAAAGCTCCATCCTCGATGCCTTGCTGCCGGCATCAATAGAAATAAGCGATTTCAAGTTGAACTTATTCACATCCACATCCCACCCGAAATAGGTTGTATTGACTTGCGAACGAATTTTTCCGTCCGCCTGAATAAAACAAATCACGCTGTCCCGTTTTTCCACCCTGACTGCCTGTGTTCCGTCAAAATAGCCTATAGAACCAATTCCAAGGGTTTTTCCTACTTTCATATTGTCCATTCCCCAATCTGCCATATTGTGGTAGTTGTCATAGCCGTCCACACCCACGGCAGGCAGGACAATACCCGGCGTTTTTTTGCCAAACGCATCAATCGCATTTCGCTGGTCTAAATAAAAACGATAGGCGACTTTGTCGCTTTCCCAGCCCGGACCTTCATATTTGATATAATAAGCATGATCGCGAAATGAACCGGGAACCTGCATGTAATTGGGCTTTACCCAGGAATATCCGCCTTCATAGCGATTGCCGTTGAATTGTCCACCGATTTTATGAGCCAATTCGGCATAAGTCCTTTTAGGGTATTGGTCGGCTGTGCCTTTTCGAATTTTGAAAGTTTCTGTAGAGTTGGCTTCTAATTTCGCTATTGGGAAAACAGCTGATCCATTGCCCTTCAAATCGGTGACTACTTCAAGCGGTACAATCGTTCCATCATTTGAAACAACCACATAACTGCCAATCGAAATTTTCAATTTATTCAACGGGATTTCTGCCACATAATCTACGATATCATAATCAGACATATTGCTGATGGTGACGGTTTGGGCATTCCCGATGAAAAATGGACAAGCAAACAACAGGAATAATAAACGATAGATTTTCATTGTTTTGAAATATTTTATTTGTGTTATAAGTTTTAAAGCAACATACAGTTTTGTCTGTACTATCTTTATCTTACTCTAAACCAGTCTGTTTCTATTTGGGCGGGAACAGGAAACGCTATTACAAAACGTGCCCGAAAATCTCAGGCACGTTTTCCAATTTATTAACTAAAAACTAAAAAACAAAGCTATTTTACGCAGATTTTCATTGCGTCAGCTCCGGATTTCACAATGTATATTCCTTTTTGGTTGTTCATTTCTATGTCTGTATGGGAAGCATGAACCAAGCGTCCTGCAATATCAAATACATGCAGTGAAACACCATTAGGATTGCGGATGGTTTTTCCGTCGAAAGAAATTCCAAGCTCCTGTGTTTGTTTCGCAGATGTAATGGTTTGGGGAGTGGTTGTTAATGCAGTCATGCCACCGTCTCCGCTCGTTTGGTTCGAATAAATTCCAACCATGTAGTTGCTTGCACCGCTTAAATCAATGTCAAAAGTAGAGTTGGAAGCGGCTGTTTCCGTAGGGGTGGCTAATTCGGTTCCATTTACAAAAACCTTGATATTTCTCTTTACTGTTCCTGAAGTAAATGTCAGTTTAGAATAACTTCCGACGAAGAAATATATACGGGATTTTCCTTCAGAAATACGCTTATTGGTTTCTTCCTCTACAGCTTTTGCAAAGGCCCATCCTTTATCTGCATAAAAAGCATATCCTGTTTTAATCCAGGTTTCAGTGCCGTCAAAAGTAACGGATGTGGATCCTGTAATGGGGGTAACAGGCTCTAAAGTCAATGCTAGTTCGCGGTCAACGTCGTCAGCTCCGGTTACCACCACTTTTGTTCCGTCTGCTGAAATGGCAACGGTTGCACCTGCAGAGGCTTGATAGCTCTGTATGGTCGGTTTTGCCTGGCCTGCCATATAGTAAGCCGCAACTGTTTCTCCCTTAATAAATGCATTGAATGAGTTGGAGAAGATCAATTCGGTAAGCTCTTTTAATGCTGCGGCTACAGTAAAGTTTATTGTATAAGTTTGTGAGTTTCCTGCTTGTGCTGTAACTAAAACAGTTGCACTTCCGGGTAGTGATGTAACATTGGTAATAACCGGGTCTGAAGCTACCGGATCATTTTTTACGGCAGTAACTACCGGATTTGCAGATCCATATGGTAAAATAACGTCATAAGTCAGTGTGCTCGAAACAAAGCCTGTTACAGTTGTTCCATCTACTTTTAAATCACTCAAAGTAGCATCTGTACTTGCTGATGCTTTTGCAGTTAAGGTAACAGCATAATTTTTTGTGTTGGTGCCGTCGGATGCTGTGTAGGTTACCGGAGTAGTACTACTATTGGAAAAATCTTGTGCACCTGTGGGAGTGTAACTTATTGCACTTCCGCCGAGTTCAATATTGGGCGTAATGCTTGTTAAGTTGGTGCCGTAAGGGAGTTCTGCGGTAATGGTGCCTGCCTCGTCATTAATTGTAGCAGAAACACCTGCTGCAGTAAAAGAAGAGATGATGGGACTTGAAATCACTTTAGTTATTTTGATCTCATCAAGGATTATGGTGTGACTTGATTCTGTCCTAAAATGAATGTACGATGCTGTAGTTCCTGTCGTAATAGTAAACTGTTTTGTGGTAAAATCCGTGGGAGAATCTGCACCTTCTTCGTTCAGTATTCCACCTACTCCGCTTGTTCCCGATACATCAATGGCGATCTGAAATTTTTTAGTGGTTGCAGAACCTAACTTGTAAGTAACATAAAGTTTTACATCTCCCGTTAAATCAAGGTTTTTTGTAGCAAAGCGTCCGCCGGTAAGATCCATTGTTCCATCAATAGAACATTTCATTGCTGAACCACCTCCTCCAACTACATAGCAGGTATCATCTGTATTTCCACTGGTTAAACCATTTCCGGTTGTGTTTGTGGTTGTCATGTTGTTAAATGTTTCATGAAATATGATGGTTTCTGTCTGTCCGTTCACATTCCAGGCACCGATCAGCAGCATGGCTGCAATCGCTAAAATTTTAGTAAAATACTTTTTCATGATGATGATAATTTAAAAAGTTTATAATTGGTTTTTATTATTTGTTTTTTCTAAACAGAAAACATTTTTTTTTGTTTGGACCCTTTTTATGGGCTTTTTCGTACTCTAAGCTTGCCATGATAAAGGGGCCAAGCACTTTCCCTTCCGTGTCGTTGTGAATGGCCACATCCCTACCACAAAGATAATAGTCGGCATCGCCCTTGCGTGTACTGCTAAGTCCTGCAGATTCACAACTTTGTATCAGCTTGATTTTTCCGTCGGGTTCTTCCACCACAAAATTCTCTATCAAGCCCTTGTATGCTTTGTCGGCTACAGGTTTATAGGTTTTTTTCTTCAAAATGCCGAGTCTGATGCCTTTATAAAATGCATAAGTGAACATTGCCGATGCGGAGCTTTCCAGGTAATTATTGATGTTGCAGTCAGTTCCTTTCATCGAGCCGTCATATTGCAAAAGCTGGTACCAGCAACCCGAAGCATCCTGTCTTTCAACCAATCCACTTGCTACTTTGTTTGTATATTCTGCCAAACGCTTTCTGGCAGGATGGTCAGTGGGCATATACTCAAGCACGTCCACCAAAGCTGCAAAGAACCAACCGGTACCGCGCCCCCAAAACTCCGTTGATTTTCCGGTCAGCGGGTCTGCCCAGAAATTGGATGCTTTATTAAGCGGTTCGGCCGACCAGGCGTGGTAATTCAGCTTTTTCACAGGATCCCAGGTATAGTGAAAAACAGTGTCGAACTGAAGTGCGATATCATCCCACGATTGGAAGTTATCCGCTTCTCCCAATTCTGCACCGAAATTACCCTGCCATTCAGCATAGAATGCAGGTCCCATATAAAGTCCGTCGAGCCACATCTGGTTGACGTATTGTTTCTTGTGCCAAAAACCGCCGGCTCCCGGCAGCGGCGCTTGGATGCGCATATGCTCGTATTTTAATTTATTACGGCAAGTTGTAGCATCCGCTTTGTATTTCAAAGCTTTCGCCGTATCCATCGCTCCATGGTATAGTTCAAAAAATATTTTTGCAGCATTCAGGTCGTCAATATTGCTTTCGCCGAGTTTCATAATGATATTGTCGGCGTAGTGCTGCATTCCCGTAAAATAATAACGGCTCCACGGTTCATCCCGGTACTGCTCCCAGGCTTTCAAAATAGCTTTACCCACCAGTCCCGGCACATAATCCCACGTAGCTGTACTTGCACTGTTGTATGGAGTCAAAAACCGCTCTGTTTTTGCCTTGTTCCTAAAGTCGCCCATCCTCGAATCAATGATCCACTTAGAATATAAAGAATCGACTCTGAAAGGAGCAGCATACGAGAATGTTACAAACATTATCGGTACAAACAGAAGAAGTGGTTTTACTCGGGACATACAGGGTTTCTTGCAAATTTGCAGTTGGTTGATTATAATTCTTATTATATAATCCTTTTATAATCTTTGTCTTATAATTGGTTTTCAGAGTTTTACCTAAATGTTTTTCAAATATCAAATGGATTAATTCGCTGAAACATAGATTTGTGTACGTGCACAAATGTAATGCTTTATTGTTTAATTGACAAAATTTTGTTACTTAAATAATGTTAATTGGTGGGGTTTTTAATTTTGGTGGCTTAAGTCTCTTCTTATCATTTTTGGTTTGAATCAAAAAGCGAATGTTTTCAGATCTATCTTTATTTTTTTGTCTTGACACAAAAAAATACTCAGCTTTTCATTTACACAAAATACTGGGTAGTACCGGATAATCCCTTATTTCTCTAGCTTATCAATTACTTGCTTTCTTACAACTTGATACGCCTGCTGCATATCAAATGTTTCATCCGGATGGAGTAAGTTACTTATATCTCCTAAAAATTCCGGATCATCCATTTTGTTTTCAATATTTTGAATAAACTGCTTGTAAGTAGGGGCTTTTGCAACCGAAAAATTTATATAACGGTTATAACATCGAATCAAAAGCTCTGTGTCAATATACTTGTTGGTAATCGCCTTATATAAATCGAACAAATCTCTTCCTTTTTTACGTTGATACAAGGCTCGAAGTTTTGTTCCCAACAATTCTTCCAAGTGATAAGTGACTAGTTCACAACTTCCCGAAAACCAGCTATTTTCTATAGAAAAGGGCATCTTAACTAAACCAAGTTCATTGAAATGTTCAAAGCAATTTATTTCAATTTTCAAACGTATGGGAACAACAGGTGGTATTTCACTTTCCATACGAAATATCATCGTATTGTTATAACGTTTCTGCTTAACAACTTTTCCGGGCAAGAAATCCAATACTTCTCCCAAACGCATAAGTATGGGTTTAATAGGTCCGGAATTTATTTGCACCAGATCAATGTCTTCTGAATAGCGACTTTGAGGGGTCAGATACAGCTTGTGAAGCGCAGTTCCGCCACGAAATGCTAATTGAGTTGATAGAAAATTGTCACTGAAAATAGCCACCAATGCACGGCAAATTATCAAATCCTGCTCTACCTGTTCATTGCTATTCCAAGGAGCTTTCGCTCGCCACTGAACTATTGCTGCTCTGTTTACCATATATCGTCTGTTTCTATTTTCGAGTTAATGTTAATTTTCCAACGACTATCCCGCAAGACATTTTCTTTTTTTGAGCGAGTGCTTAAAGCTATGTAGTTCAATCTTTTTCCGAAAGCGAGCAGTTTTTCATACAAGACATCCGCTTGTTCCTTTTGCTCTAAAATATTCTCCAAGATATATCCAAGCCGTTGAACGGCAGACACAGACGTAAATCCGAGCAATTCATCGTTTACTTTAGAAAAATCGCAGTGCTCACAAAGTTCATCTAATACAGTAGCCACACGTGAAAGCCCACCAACGGTATTTTCATATTGTACCAAATCTATTGCAGTCAGTTCCGGGTTAGAAAAACGGATAGTGCCGGTTTCCGAGTTTTTTTTCATTAAAAACTCTTCAGGAATATCTTTCCTAAACACCCAACTCAATATCTTGTTCTTAGCTTTGGAAACATTTGTTGATGGTAAAATGGTGGTTACAAAAAAACGCTGGGAACGTTGATGTGCTGCTCCGAAAAACTCAGCCGCACTAAGCAAACTGACATAATAAGGCTTACCTATGTATTCCATTAATTGATCTATATAATAAGTAGGCGGAACAACTCCTTTCGCCGCGTAATGTGGGGGCATTATCACATAAAACCCTTTGTAAACGGAAACAATTCTGTTTTTTGCTGTGAGACGTTGAAGAGAATTCTTCAGATTTTGTTCCGAAATATCAGGAAATTTATTCCGTGCCATTTCAACAGAAAAAGTGTTTATTCCGTTTATTTCTAAGCTTTTAATCCATTCTGTTAAATTATTTGCTTTCATAATTATGCTAAATTTTATGCAAAGGTAATCAAAAATAGATTACCTTTGCTATGTTTTTAGCAAAATAGATTAATTTTTCATCAAAATAATCCCTGTTCATTTTTTAATGTGTTCACAGGGTTGAAATGACCCCATACCCCGCACCGCGGAACTCGGAACACGCACCGCGGAACTCGTACCCCCAACACCTCGGAGCATCCTATTTAAGAACAAATTTTTGATTAGCCTTTCTGCCATCCTTCCCTTCAATTTGAACAATGTAAATACCTTTGTTCAAACGATTGGTTTCAACAACCTGGGATAGGGTAGACTGTGCAAGCACATTTCCTGACAAGGAATACACGGTTAATTTGGCAATGTCGCCATAAACAATCAAGGCCGTTTCTGTTTGATACATCGGATAGACTGCTTTTTCAGCCTCCATGCTTTTTATACCTGTATTGCCTTCAGGAACATCGTAAGTTTTGACAAAGAAATCGTACATGCGGATTCCGCCTGTGGTAGCCGTGTTGACAAATTTTACAGTTACCGGCTTTTTGACAGGCTCTATACCCATGGCATCCATCATATCCCAATTAAGCATGGTTTGCTTGCTCAATGATGATGAAGTCCAGGTTTTTGTAACACCATCAATTGTATAATCAATCCTTAATGTACGCGTTCCGGTAAAGTGAATGTTGGCTTTCATTTCAACCAGGCTTGGCAAGTTCCATGTAATGCTTCCTCCATTGCGTTCCACATTGATAGCACCTTTGGTGCATCCTGCCGGGACGGAGGCGTCTTTTGGCTCAACAAAATCCGGATCCCAAACTGTGGGATTGGACTCACTTGTTCCGGTAGCAAATGTTATCACATTTCCTTGTAAATCTTCCGGTCTGTTTTCGTATGCATCCTGAATGGGATACCAATCACCTGTCAGAATTTTTGTGGGCAGTACACGTGTAATATTTCCATTGATGGTAACGCCGGAGCCTTCCATGCCGCCTATGGTGCTGATTGTATATGAGCCGTCGGCAGTTGGAATACCGGAGATGGTCAATGTTTTGGCAGCCTCATCTTTTACAGCCGAAATGCCGGCGGGCAAACTTGTGAAGCTAACATCCGAAGCACCGCCACCCCAGGTGAATACGGTTGTTTCTATTGCGTTGTTGAAAAATACTTCCTGAACGGCACTGCCGCTTGTAACCGTGAGTTCAGCAGGAGCAACCTCAGATATGGTGATGTCGCCTGTCAATATTATTGAATTTTCGCCTCCTACATTTGTTGTTGTATAGGTGCCGTTTTCAGTCGGGATGCCTGAAATAGTAACTGTTTTTGCCGATGCGTCTTTTTCCGCTGTTAATCCGGCGGGAAGATTGGAGACCGTAACGTCCGTAGCGGCACCGCCCCATTTGTAAACGGTAGTGATGATAGCGGTGCCTTGATAAACATATTGATCGGCTTTTCCTGAAATCAGCGTAAGGACGGCTATAGTAGGATCGCCTGTTTCAAACGCTCCCATATCGGCTCTTCCATCATTGTATAAAATAGAAATCGGGGGCAAGGTCAATCCACCGGGACTGTGTGCCTGCGGTACGAAGTTTTCAATATTTTGTCCGGCATTGATAAACTTGCTGCCTTCCTTCAATTTCGCAAAGTCATTGTCGGGCAAGCTCCCGTCTGCCTGTCTTTCAGCCAGGAATAAATCTTTTGACAAACTTTTGAATTCTGCAGAATGATCTTGTGCCCATTTATTTACACCGTCTACCTTATTTCCATCCTTATAAGGATCGCAGCCGTCAAAGGTAGTCCAACTATTGAATTCAGTGTCGGGAACCTGTGATCCTTCTTTGTTTTCTGAAAGGAATTCGTGATTGCGAACTGTAGGTTTGAAGCCAATGTTATTTCTCATGTACATGGTTCCGTACTGGAATATAGAAGGGAAACGATAATTGTATTCATTTCCCCAGGCCACGTTATTGAAAAGGTACATAGCCTCGTAGGCATTATTTTGATCAAAACCTTTGTGAAGGCAGTCAAATGTAATGTTGTTCATGATCACATGTGCACCAACCGATTGCGCAAATGCTGCTCCTCCGGAAGACCCGCCGCCTCCCAGCTTGAAGCCGTTTCCATTGCCTGCATCTGCACCATCGGGAGTTCTTCCGGCATTCCAGCTCCAGCAATTTGCAATTACGATTGGATGGTAAACCATGTATAAGTCCCAGTTGTCGTCGGAATTGGTCCATGCGCGACATCCGTGAAATTCCGTACCGGGTCCCGGGAATAACTTTGCCGCAAAGCCGTCAGCATCACCGCCGTCATCGGAGCCATTGAAAGATTTGCTGTCGTAATTGTGCCAGGAGTCACAATTGATCACGATATTGTGTTTTGCATAAGAATAATCGGGATTGTATTGCGGAGAACCTGAAATCGGAAATGATTTGGTTTCTTCTATTGCGAAATCTTTGTACATACCGATTTGGAGTCCGGTGTCATTGTTTCCGTAGAATTTACAATTTTCCACAATATTGTAACTTCCCTCTAATTTCATCCCATTGTCTTTGGCATTGCAGAGTTCCAGGTTCTTAAAATGCCAATAATCGCCGAAATGGTTGACATAGATACAGCGTGCCTGCTTAAATTCGTTCACATTATTTGTGACGATATTTGAGCCGTCAATAATAGCACGCTCGCCCGGATATCCGAAAAGACAAATGCGTGCATCAGCCGTTCCGGCTCTATCAATGATTATCCGTTTGGTGAGCATGTATGTGCCGCCGCGGATATAAATGATATCACCGGGAGCCGCTTCATCAATTGCTTTCTGGATGCTGAGATAGGGTGCGGTTTCTGTTCCGGGGTTGGTGTCGGAACCTGTAACTGCCACATACATGGTACGTGAAAATCCAAATTGAATTCCCAGCAATAATAAGATGGAAAGTAAGAGATTTTTTTTCATTTTTTTGAGATTGTTTTCGACACCACACCGCTGCTTGTTGTCACTCTGATGATATAGTTGCCATTTGCAAATGGACTGAAATCGACGGCAGAAACATTATCCTTCACTGTCTTCAGTATTTGACCAGACATAGAGTAAATTTCAACTTTTTGTATTTTTGAATCAGAAGCGATGTACAATTTATCACCAACCGGATTCGGATACAAATCTACACGGGCAAAGTCAGCTTTGTGTGCGTTATTTGTCGCAATGTCGTCATAAACCGTACTCATATAGAACAAGTTCATTGTTTCATCTTTGGTAACGGTGTGAGTACCCGGATTTAAACTCAAAGTTACAATGCCATTTCCATCAGAAGTATGTGAAGTTCCGTCAACTTTAACTCTCTTTCCACTTTCAATAAAGACAAGCGTTAAAGTAGCTTTTTCTGTTGTTGTGAAACTTACGCTGGTTGAAGACTCCATTTTCAGGCATTGGGTCAGAGTCAGTCCATTGTAGGTAACCGTTCCTTTGCCGGTTGATAAATTTCCGGTAATGGAGTAGAACGAACTATTTATACCATCAGTTGTAAAGTTATGGATCATTTCTCCTTCGGAGGTACCACCGCCTTCGGCAAGCGTAATGGTTCCGGATAAAGAAACGGGCGTACCATTAGCTCCCGAAGTAGTAACTGTGTAAGAAACCGTAGCTGTGGGAGTTCCGGAGATGGTTATGGTTTTAGCCGTGCTGTTTTTTGCTACTTGAATACCCGAAGCCGGCAATCCGCTCACGCTTGCATCAGTAGCATCACCACTCCAGGTAAACACAATCGCCTCAATAGCTTGTCCTTCAGACACGGTTTGATTTCTATTAGCTGTAGAACTTAAGATTTGTGTATTTCCGACAGAACTGCTTTCGCCTTGAATGGTTACTAAATCAGTTGTGTAATTGGTTAAAGCCGATTTCAATGCAGTGTTTACATCATAGGAAGTATCATCCACTGCATTGTTGAACGTCCATTGAAAATCCCCACCTTGAACACGTCCCGAATATTGCATCACCTTGTCTTTCGCATCATTGGGAGAGTCAATCACAAGATTTTTCACATAAAAAGCGGCATCCGTATCGAAATTATTGTAGGTATTACCTCCTTTTTTTGATTTAACGGCACTGCCTACAATCTCGCCTCGGGAAGAAGCCACACAAGCATCAAATTCAACCGGGTATTGCACAGCATCATAAGCTACAAAGCGTGCTTGTCCGCTCATCACATTGTTGTACGCTTTAATAATTCCTCCATCTTCACTGGAAAAAGTTCCCGTACCACCGGTAATGTCCGAGCCTTGCATGGAAATCAACATCGGGTATTTACAGTTTCTGAAAACATTTCCCTCTACAAAAATTGAAGAGCCCATAGTTGCGCCGACTCCGTATTTCGACACCCCATCGTAGTAATTGTTGTAAACGTGGGTCGAAAAGAAACGAACACGGGGATGACGTGAGTCGGAATGGTCGTACCAATTGTGGTGATAAGTAGCGTAATAATCTGCTGTTGTACCTTCACCCAGGCCGAGCAGATTGCTTTTGCCTGTATCCCAAAAATGATTGTATGATATGGTTAGATATTTCGAGCGTTTTGCATCCAAAGCACCGTCGCCTTTGGCCTGGTCGCCGTCGCTTCCAGCATGCCCGTAAAATAAATCGCAGTTGTGTACCCAGATGTACGAGTTATCTTGTTGAAGTCCGATATTATCTCCCTCGTCGCTGTCGCAATTCATAAATCCAAGATTACGAACTTCAATATTGGTAGCATTTTTTATCCGAAGTCCCCAACCATCGGCAACTGCGTCATTTCCTACACCTTCAAAAGTGATGTAGCTCGAAGCATTTTCTTTGTTTTCAATGACAATATCACCGGCAAGCATATATTCCAAGTCAGTAATTTGCCCGATCAATCTAACGATCAAAGGTCTGGTGTCATTTCCTTTTTTGAAACCGTCAAGAATGGTTTGCAGTCCGACACAAGGATTTGCGTTAGCACCGGTTACATTCATCGACACCGTATTTTTGTTGTTTTCGGTAATGTAAAGAATGACGGCGCCATCCTTAGGAGTTCCGTCTGCTTTGTAAGCTCCGGGAACACGCCCGCCGTGAAATGCAAATCCTGTTCTGTCATGAGACATTACGGTAAGCGTTGAAGTCTGACTTGCACTTCCTTCCACTCCTGAAATTACGGGTGCAACCTTAACCGTATATCCTCCGGCTTTCAGACCTAAAATATCGGCACGAAAATAAGTTCCATAACTGCGGATAAGCTGATCGTCAATCTTTCGATTAACAACACCGTTTCCGCTGTAATATACGTTATAGCTTTCTGCACTTGCCACAGGTTCCCATTCCACAAAGATGCTTTCGAGCCAGCCGGAAGATTCTGTGATGGTAACCGATTGTGCGTTTGTTTGCAATATTGAAACTGCGCACAGAATGAATAGGAGAATTACGGTTTTTTTCATGAGATTAATCTTATTTTTTGGCTCACCAGGCAAGGTCGGTCTGCATCCTGCAACTCCTCAACTCTGTTACCACGGAACCCGGAACTCGCACCCCGTACCCCGTACCTCGGAACTCGGAACTCGCACCCCGGACCCCGCACCTCGGAACCCGGAACCCGGAACTCGCACCCCGTACCTCGGAACCCGTACCTATTATCTATTTCTTCTGATATATGTCTTAAAAGAAGCAGATGTACCGTCGTCGTAGGTTACCTTTCTGATTACCAGTCCACCTTGTGAACTATCCGGCATTTCACAACCTAAGATATCAAAATATCTTTCGCTGATGATGGTTTTGTTGGCGTTGATAGATTGAGTAGATGAAACTACGACGTTGGTTGCTGAAATATAATATAAATTAATTGCAGCATTACAATAAATATAAAGTGTAGTTGCACCACCCGTATATTGAACTGTTCCTTCATTTAAAGTACTTCCGGCAGGAAAATCAACTTTTCCAACCAAATTAGTACCATCAGTTACAAACATTTTTCTTGAAGATCCGGAAGAACCTGTAACTCCAATAAAGTACAACGTAGAGTTACCTGATACATTTATAGTTAAATACCTTTGTGTCGGCTTCATTTCTGTTGGTTCTGCATCTGCATCACTTGATCCTGAATATCCTCCTCCATTAAACTTAAATCTGTTTATAAAGGTGTAGTCTGTGCTTGTTGTAGGACTTGTAAAATTCTTCGCATTAGCTTCTACTTGTCCCATATTAACATTCGTAGCTAAACCTGTGTGAATACCTAATCCATCAACATAGACTGATTTACCAGGTCCGGCACCAATTCCCGGGGAAACAGGAAATCTTGTTGCATCATTTCCTACATTCCATACTGTAACCTGCCCGTAAGCAGTCATAGCACATATTGCCATAGCAATAAAAAGTAGTTTTCTTTTCATGATTCTAATTTTTTAATTATTAATAAAATTGATAGTATTTAATATTTTCAGTGAGCAAAAGTAATAATAAAAAACAAACGACACTAATATTTTAAGATTTTTTTGTGTTCGTACACAGCCCGAGTGGTTAACGGGTTACAATCCAAACAAAAAAATTATATTGAGTGTAAATATTAATGCGTTCTGCATTTTTATCTAATCACTTATCTAATTACAATTTTTTCCGTTTTTGTCCCTTGTTGTGAAATGGCACGTGCAATCCAAATCCCGTTGTCCAGGTTGAAAGATTCATTTCCTTTGATTTTTTTGGATAAAAAAAGCTTGCCGTCTAACCTGAATATTTCCACAAGAGAATCTAACTTCACATTAGACACAACCAGTTTATTATCTACAGCGTAAAAAACAACCTCCGATTTTGACAGTTTTGTAGTTCCGGTGGCTTCGTCTTTCAACTTTAGTGCAGGTATCGGGTCCCAGTTGTCGTTGCCTTTGGTGAAGTTAAAAGTATTTATTTCCGTTCCGTCATTCAGCGTCGGTTCGGTAAGTACATGCGACCAGGTAGCTCGGCTCGACTGGTTGTTTTCACCTGATTTTTCAATTGTGCCGTATTCATACACCTTGTCTGATTCGCCTCCCAGTGTGTTATTCCAACCGATAGGGAGAATCAGCGATTTGCCGTTATAACTTGGGTTGTCGGTAGCATTGATGGTGGTATTGTAAAACACTACTTCGCTTGTTGCTGCCCGCCAGGGACGCCCAAAATATCCCGGTTTTGAAAGGTAGGCAGATGCCGTTTCAACACCCGGAAGAGCTGATGTAATTGTAGTTTCATAGAATAAGAAACCGCGGGACGACTGCTGTTGTGCGGCAGTGATGTATGACACATCCGTACTTGCTTCACTTGTGTTCATCGCTAATTCGGTTTGGTAAGCCACCAGGGTCATTCCGCCAAAAACATAATCGGTACCACCCATCAGAGAACCTTTGTAAGCAACCACACGAGCGCCTTCATCCCCGAAAAACGAATCTTGTCGTCCAATGATCCGGCAATTGTAGAGCACTGATTTATCACCGCTTTTGGTGTAAGCTATGGCTGCTGCCCGCTCAACGAAGCTTTTATTCTGAACATCCGTGCTTCCGATTGCAGTCGGACGGGTACCTTTACCTCCGGATTCCCATTCAACCACCACATCTTCCGATTCTTTTTTAGAAATGTATTGGTTGAAAGAGTTTTCAAAAATAATATTCTCTGCATAAAAGCCCGGGGCAGAAACAACTACCGTTGCATTCCAATACGAACCATTGCCTGTGCCGCTACCTGTATTGGAATATTCTGTGTAGCCGTTTTCTTTATTCACCCGAAGCACATCGGCATCCCACTTCTGATTGTTTTTCATGCTGAAATAATTGTAACCGTGTCCGTAGTAACTTGTAATTCTCACGGCATTGGGTGAAATATCAACTCCTTTGTTGCTAAGTGTAATGTCCGGATTTTCAGCAGCATTGATCAATGCGATATTGGGCACATCAATCACCAGCATTTCCTCGTAATTTCCCGGTTCAATCCAAATTTTGATGGTGTCGTTGTCCGGTCTTTCCATGCTCCTGATGGCTTGAAGTGCTTCATTAACAGACAGATATTCCTTTTCTGCTCCCACATAAACATTTTCCGAATAAGCTACAATCTTAGCCGTTCGAACTTCTGTGATATAAGTTGTACCCGAAATATTATTAATGGTCATATATCCGTTGGCAGTACCCTGATACACAAATTCTTTGCTCTCAATCAGACTAGTGCTTCCGCTCGAAGTAGAAATAGCTTCGCCATCATCTACGTTAAAATTAGCTGAATAGTAGTAATTTACAATCATTTTTTCTCCGGGCATCAAAGGCACTTTTGCGGTGTCTGTATTTTTCAATACAAGATGTCCTTTCCCTTGTTCATTGTAAGGTGCACCCGTGAAAAGCATTCCTTTGTAAGCAGTAGTTGAAGCAGTTATCTGTTTGTCTTCAAATGACCAAATATTGACAGGAACCAGGTGAATGTCTTTTGCAACGGCTTCTCCGTCCACCTTCACATTGGAAGTCAGTCCCAATTGCAAGGGGTGTTCATCCAGTCCATCAATTTCCAGCGAATAAACACCATCTCGCAGCATAATATTGTCTATGTCTGCAAACTCATAAGAGTACTCAGGTTCATCAAGATTGGTAAAAACGGGTTTAATTAAGGATACGATTTCCGGAGTTTCACTGAGGTTGAGTGTGACTTTATAAGTTGGTTTTGCCTCGAAATTAATATTCAAAGTACTATCAGCATCTATTGAAATTGAGTCATTTAAAATAAAATAGTCATTTATACCCGCAGCAGAAATTACATAGTTCATTCCTGATTCCAAGGCTACAGAATAAGCGCCTGAAACGGTGTTTATTTCAGCATCCGGGGTATATTCAGAAGCAACAGCGGGAGTGAATATCAGTGTTAATTTAGACAATAGATCAGCCGGCAACCCAAGTAATTCACCACTTAGTGTTTTCAAAAGCACTTTTCCTATTTTCGGATTATATGTAGTGTTTTCTGTAACTTGAACTTGCGTATCACTAGTGATAATATAACTATTGGCGTTATCCAAACTTACATTATAAGTATATCCGGCAGGGACTTGTACCGAATAATTGTGCGTTTCATCAGGAGTGGCAGTCCACACTTTCCCGGCATCATTGGTAAAAACAAGAGTATACCCGGCAGGAATATCTGTCGCTTTGGACACATCCACCGTTCCGCTTACAGTAGCATAAGTTGCAGGTTTTCTATATATTCTGTAATAAAAAGGTTTGTCAACCGAATCGTAAATTTTATAGGCTCCTGCTTTTTGGGCTACAAAAGAGTACTCATTAACGCTTGTAGTAAGATCATGAACATCTTTCTGTCCCGCTTCTCCGGTAAGTTCAAAAGTCATTTTTCCCGTACCGTTTTGCGATTTGGCAAGGATAGTTAGTTCATCATCTTCATTCAGGTTGAGGGTAAAAAATCGGTTTAGATTTCCGCCTGAATTTACATAAAGATAGCCTCTTAATGATTGCGAACCCCACGAAACGGGTACCGCATTTGAGTCGTAGCGTGTCAGATCGGTATTGGATGTTCTCAGTCTGTCGCTTGTTGAAGAATTACTGGTCCAGGACAGAATGCCTACTGTAAATGAACTTGGTAAGGTGTTCCCCGCAGAACCCGGTGTAACTGATGAAGGATACCAGGCGTTGATAGTGGCAACGTCGAGCATGTTGTTGTAAGTGTTTGAATCCAATTGGTCTGCACCAAAATCCCATACATCGGTTTTGATTTGTGCACAAATGCTGTTATTTGAAAAGGATAAGTTCAGAATGAGAGCCAAAAACGGAAGAAAGTAGCGTGTTTTCATAATGTTTAAATTTTTATTTTATAATAAACGGAATTTTTATTGGAATAGCTGTGATTTTATTAAGCAGTTTTTAGATAAATTTTCAAATAAGTAAGGACTTGCTTCGAAACAGGTTGATTTTTATCTCACAAATTTCACATTCTCTTTACTTCCATCTTTCAGAACAATACGGGCTATATAAACTCCTTTGTTCAAGTCCGTGATTTGAATTGAAGAAACATGATGCTGTAACTTCAACAACTGTCCATTGACATTGTAAATCTCTATAGATTGTGCATCGGCAATAATTTCGTCGCGTGTGATGATAACTTGTGAAATTCTATCATCTTTAACCGTCTTAACCGACATGGCAATTTTTTGACGAATGCATAAGTTAGGTATGCTGAATTGCGAGTAGGTAATTCCATCACTTCCAAAGCTTTGGATTCTTAACTGTGCGTTTTCTGCATTGTTCAAATCAAGGAACACAGGTTCACAAGAGCCGTTTTTTAAGTTGTAAGTGTTTCCGTAAGGCTCTTCATCAAGAGTAAGGTGAACGAACCGGGTACCGTTTGATGCAAAATTAGCTGATATAACAGTATTGGCAGGTAGCGTAAAAGTTACGTCACTTGTACGCCAGGCAAAATTATTATTCGAGAAGCAACCGTCTGTTTTACCTGTTCTGTCTTCAGTACCCAAAGCTCCATCCGTAATCAAATTGCTTAGTTCTTCAGGCAATACAACCGGAATTTCCGTAGGTACGTCCCCGCAGAATAAATCTATATACTCGCTTACCGGGGGTGCTTCATAACCTTGTCCTTCCGTGATATGGGCTACCAGGTCATTCAGATAAACTTCCAAATAAGTATAACCCAGGTCATTCAGATCCGTAGCCGATTTCCCGGGGAACTTATCATTCAACCATCCATCGGGAATTCCGTCATTATCAGAGTCGGTCGGTGCTTCCAAAGAGTTGTAAACCGGAAATCCTCCTGCATCAGCTTGCGTATCAA
This sequence comes from Bacteroidetes bacterium ADurb.Bin174, assembly GCA_002070265.1. Classification (GTDB taxonomy): domain Bacteria; phylum Bacteroidota; class Bacteroidia; order Bacteroidales; family Paludibacteraceae; genus Paludibacter. Next base: position 17,310 of record MWCX01000063.1, read on the forward strand.
TGAGGCCGCCGGTACTCCCGTTTGAGCCGACTGCCGTCGCTATTCCAAGCCTGGTTTCATTCACATATCTCCTATCCAGCGTATCACGAGCAAGTGAAGCGCCGCTGTAAAGCAATACTTTCTCAAAAGCCTCTTCGGCAGTATGGGTGTTTATCGGATTATCAACGGAAAATTCTGTTTCCGATTTCAGGTCATTGAGCGTAGTACCTGCCGGAAATGAGCCTCCCATAGAGACACCTGCCCAATTATTATTGGTGATGTTTGCGTTTCCATGCATCACATTCCCACTCATATAAAATTGACCGTAAACGCCGTTGTTGCTGTATGGTTGAAGAAACCTGCGTTTTGAGCTTGAGCCGGATGCAGGACCGGGTTTATAATAATTATTTACAATATTATAGCTTCCGCCTTCTGCTCCGTAGGCATTGTTGCCACCCCAATTATACACCACATTATTTCTGTAATCAACCATTTCAAGTTCAGGTTTTCCGGAATATCTGCTTCCGTTAAAACGGGGTGTCCGGCTTTCGTGGCTGAAAAGCAAGTTGTGATGAAACGATGCATTTTGTCCTCCCCAAATGCCTCCGTAGCCGTGGGTTCCTTTACCGTGAACAGAAGCACGGAGACTTTCGGCAATGATGCACCACTGCATGGTAAAGTTTTTATTGTCGTAAAAAGAAGAAGCTTCATCTACGCTCCAACTCATGGTGCAATGGTCGAGTATAATATTGCTCCTCTCCTTTCCCCACAATGCATCCGCACCATCCCAGTCATATGTAGGATTTAACGGCACAGCCTCATCACCCATTCTAAACCGCATATATCGAATGATAACGTTATCGGTTGCGATAACAACCGGAAAGTTTTTTACGGTAATACCGTCGCCGGGTGCAGTTTGCCCTGCGATGGTAAGATTGCCGTTTCTGATCCTTAAATCGGAGGTCAATTCTATGATGCCCGAAACTTTAAAAAGAACCGTTCTTGGATAGTTTTGAGTAATCGCCCAGCGTAAAGTTCCTTCCGAACCATCATCCGTCAACTTGGTTACGTACAAAACCGTACCTCCGCGACCGCCCGTGGCGTACATTCCACCACCTTCAGCGCCCGG
>MWCX01000064.1 GCA_002070265.1 Bacteroidetes bacterium ADurb.Bin174
CGACTCGATTTTTTGCAGGTTCATCTCGAAGGTCTTTCTGGAAATCAAACCTGTTTTCATGATGATCCGCTTATTAGTGATCACGAATTCACTGGTCAATTGACGGACAATCGGAGAAATCCACAGGGTAAATAGGGCCTTTGATGTAAAATAAATCCGCCAGTGCAGTTTTGCCTGATATTCAACGCGCTCGCCCCTGACCAAAACAGAATCTACGTAGCTCCCCATAATTTTACTTCTCTTTTGTTACTTGTTTTTAAATCATTCCTATTTTGTGTTACGTCGTAACCGTCTTGCCCACCCATTTTTCCGTTACGTCCAAAATTCTGCACAAATCGTTCTGCACCATCTATAAAGATATGAGATTGTATTTTCGGAGTATCTGCCGGAAAGCATTACGTCCTCGGTTAATCATCTCCAAAGAGTTTATTCTACTATCCTTGAAAATCTAACCCATCCATTTTTCACATTGACCTCATCAACTTTAAATCTGGCATTTAACCATGCTTTTGCTTGTGGTCTGTCCGCGTATTGATCGGAGTTTTCCCACCACTGCCGCTGTATTGAAGATGAAGGCAATTTACCGACAATAATGGTTTCTATTTGATTAAAACTGAGTGTAATCGTTAAAATATGGTTCGGAGTGCTTTTCAAAAATATCTGTAATTTTGAATACCCCGTAGCTTTTTCCATCTTGTTACCAATGTTCTTGTATTCAATGTTAAATATGTTAAACCTTTTTTGCGCAAATATTAAACCACTTATCATCCCCATTTCTATTAAGACGATTATTGTAATAATTAGCCATGACGAAAAAATCCCAGTCACATTCTCTTTTCGATTAAAGCCCCTTAAATTATAATAAAGAAAGTTATTAGTATTTCTTTTTTTTATATAAATGCCTCTATGAGGATTTTCGACACGATCAACTGTTTTGCCGACTGTGTTATCTAACTTATCTGACGTTTCTGGAATAATGAGGTCATTATATGTGCTGATAATATTTCCTCGCTTTGTTACTTGTGCCGCATGAAAATCATCCTGCATCCCCCTAAACCATTTGAATATTGATTTTAGGTTATCGTTTGAAATACCAATTTCTATAGGCTTCACTGCGTCAATATTCGGTGTACTAAAGTTCTGTAAAGGTTCTAAATCAAGTGGGTTTGTCGTCTGATTCTCAAGATAATGAATGATACGAATTATCTCGCTATAAGGCAAATTTTCAAGGGTGTTAAATTTGAAAAGCACAAAAAAATAGCGACCTGGTCGATCAAATCGATCACGTCCCGTCAAAAATAGTCTATAAATCCAATAAATTCCCTTCCAGTGAATACATCCCCACATTGCATGGTCATAATCAGGTTTAGTGCATTGAAATAAAGAGTTTTCTTTGACCGGGAGCCCTTGATTAACACACTGTCCTATTTTCTTCCAGTCAGCAGTATCCTTGGCGGATTCCGCTACACCCATCTGCCAGTATTGAGCTGCTACTGAATTTGATGGATCATAAACGTCATATTGGAGATTAAGATGTGTCAAATCACTCATATTTCAAATGACTTTTCTGCTGTGAATAAATTTTGTTACTACTAATTCTTCATGCTTTTGTTTTTAGAACCTCTAAAAGCTTTTAATATGTGAAAGATTGCTATGGAAATAATTACTACGGATATAAAAAAACCAGCCCATGAATAAAATAACCCGGATATAAAAAGTATAACGGATATAATGCATGCAATGGCAACGATTTTCAATATGCCTGTTACTGGATTATTACCACTTGCCCTTTCTGGAGGTAAGGGATTGACGTTAAATTTTTTTCCTTTATCAACACTATCATGAGCATCAATCTTCATAGCCTTAAGAATTTCAGCAATCAAGTTGGCCATTCCCCTTGATTTTAAAGGAACTTCTGGGATACGTATTATTTCATCATCTCTTATTCCATCCGTTACAGAAACAGATGATACGGCAAGAAGTGTACACATTTCTAAATGCTTTTTTAAACCATTCCAACTTACTTCATCAAAATATCGCATTAATAAAGATTCGATTGCCTGCCTATCACTCCATTGCTCCTCAGGTAATTCGCTTTCCCATAAGTCTGCCTTCATGATGACACATATAACATGCTGCCTCATGCTCGCATTCTTCAAAATCTCTTCAAACATCCACGCAACTTCCGTTTGTGAGTCTGCATTATTTCCTTTCTCATCTAAATATCCTTTAATGTCACATAATAAAATAATCAGATCGGCTTCATTAATCTCTTTCTGTAGCAGGAGGTTGCTTTCGCTTCCACAAATAACACTCCGTAAAGTCTGGCCTGCCAGTTCCGGCATATTAACGACAAATTCTGATCCATTCTTCGTTGTCCATTTCCAATTTAATGTAATAGATTCACCTATTTTTGTTGATGATGGCCATTCAGAACTTCTAAGAGCTTTCAATGTTTTTTTCAGGTACTTCTTTGTTTTATAATCTATTGCATAAAATCCTAATCCACATTCTGGATTGTTCTCCACATAATCATTCATCATCGTTGCTAGTATCGTTTTTCCAGAATTTTCCGGTCCTATAATAAAAATCTTCATTTCATGATCCTTTCAATATCTATTGAAATCGGCCAGAGCTCTTCTTCTGCTTTACATGCGGAATAAAACCTCCTCAAAGAATCCTGACGCCACGGTATTTCTGACAAACCATAAACGGTCACCAGATGACGGTGAAAGTTTTTCCATAGGTTCGATAAATCCTTCAAAACCATTCTTCTTCTTCCTTCAGGTGTTCTATAATGCGTGATAATAGATTGTAATGTTTTTATATTTGACTTTTTTATGACATCCAGATCAGACTTTTTCCCCTTAAGTGCATTCTTTGCATTAACAAAAATGAATTTTGCACCCGGAAATAAGGGTTGGAATTTATCAACGTATTCTTGTGTCGCGTTTTCATCAGATTCCCATTTTGTGACAACAATATGATTACAGAGATGATTAATTTTGTTATAAAAATTTTTTTCATCATCACTTATTGAGGAGTTGTCGCCAGCCGCAACACAGAAATACACACGATGAACACGTGCAGTAATGAACTCCTCGAGTTTATGCTGGTGTATATTATCATCGTCTTTTTGTATGGACCCAAATCCCGGTGTGTCTGCCAGAGTCAAGCCACCCTTAAGAAGATTCATGGGGCCTCTTACAGTGACCCAAGCTATAGAATGGGCAGTCGCTGCGTCAATACCTACAACCCGTTTTTTTAAAGCTTGTGCCAATGATTCGGCGTTTTCAAATTCTATTTCTTCGGGCTCAAAATGTCTTGTTAAGACCTCCATTCGCCAATGTTGATCATAGATGTATTCTACAGGAATTGATGTAGCCGGCCCATTTTTATGCGGTGCAACCGGAAATCCGAGCAAAGCTTCCGCAAGGGTAGATTTACCTACATTGGTAAGTCCTACTAAAGAAAGGACATAGGGAGTAACATGCGCAGTACACTCTTGTTTCCAAAGAGGTATAAGGCGTTTGTATAAGATATCAAATTCCTTTTGGATCGTTTTCTCCAAAGAATTCATTGTATCATTTACGAGGTGTATAAATTCTGAAACCGGCGTACCCGACATATTTTAGATCCTTAGTTACTTAAAAAAATCATCAGCCATAGGTTCCACATGACGTTTCTGCGCCATTTTATCATTTTTAGGTTCCGAGAGTAGGAGAACTTGTTTTGCTAAATTCTGCTCAAGGACAGTAATTTTATCTTGAGAAGGGCGGTTTCTGATAAGCTCTTCAAGTCGGTTATTCATATCTGCTAGTTTTTGGTCAAGATCGCTATTGATTTTGTTCAATATTGGTTTTATTTGCTTTTTGGCAGCCTGGAACTGCTCTAAGACGGATGTACAACCCTCATCTATCATCCTATCGATGGAAGTTTTCAGCTTGTTTTTGTCAAGGTTTCTTTGCTCTCTAAAAGTTGAGTAACCACGATAGCCAGCATAACCGAAAGCGACTAAAGAAAGCGGAATACACACTGTTGTAAGTAAACCCGTTATTCCTGCACCAGCCGTTGTAATACCGGCGCTTGCTACGCCTGTTGCTGCTGATGCTATCCAAGTAAACGGATTGTACCAGACTGCTGCGGTTACTATAGGCGCACTTCCGATAATTGCGCCGCCCACTAAACCAGGCAAACTTGATGAAAAAGCGCCTACGGCAATGCTCGGAATGGTTGCTATTAATGGCTTGAAGCCTCCTAAAATATCAGATTTTGCCGTATTGCTGGGTGCAACATCGGGCGTTATCGTGATGATTGTTGTTTGAATAGCTTCCACAAAATCCTTTTGTGCTTGATCCAGTCTGCGCTCGCATACATTGATTATGGGGCGTATTTTTTCTGAAAAACTAACTTCTATACGTCCATGTATAGTTTGCGCCAAAGCATTCAACGTCGCGGTGCTGGCTTTATCAATCAACTGTTCATATTCAATTTTGAGATCATTGCGTATTCCTCTGATCTTGCTTTCCAGGTCAGAGAAGGCTTCGTCCCACTCCCGGATAAAATTATTTTCACGGGATAATCTTCCGTGCTCCAATTCCCGTTTTGCTTTTTCAAGCTGCATTTTTTCAGCTTTCAAGTCCTGATCCGACGCCTTTGCTTGTTTAAGCTCATTAACAAGCTCTATTTGCGTCTGTTCTACTAACGCCCTTGTTCTTTCATTGATTCTCTCTGTAATGATTTTGACACGGTCTTTTTTTATTGTTTGACGTATCGCGTCAATGAGATCTTCCATTCCGGCATTGCTACCCTTTTCAAAGTATTCCTTCGCTGATATTGTATAAATCTTGACACCATCAAATCCTATATCAGCAAGAATTTCTCTGTTGTGCTCAATCCCCTCAGCAAGTTCTTCTTCATCAACTCTGTCAACTTTATTGATAGCAAAAAAAATTTTTTTAATGTCCTTCTCTTTTATATCACGTAGAAGATCACTTTCGGCTTTAACCAATGGCTCACCAGCCGTTATCAGAAAGATCAGGGCATCTGCATAAGGCAAAAAGTTTAATAAGATTTCGCTGTGCATTGCAGCAAGGGCGTTATTGGCACCAGGTGTATCTACGACATAAACATTGTCGTCCAGCCCAGGGAAAGGACCTTCCGCCTCAATGGATCGGACACTCTTCCTGTTTTCGGGATTATGGTCCTCACATGCATACAACCGCACCTCATCTTCTGTAACATCAACATATTCCTTTTTACCCTGAAAAAATACTTTTATAGATATTTTATCTGCATTTTTAAAAATTGATATGACGTTTGTGGTTGGAAATTTTCCAATGGGTGCCATTTTATCGTTTTTTCTTCCAAGCAAACCATTTATTAAAGTTGATTTACCTCGCTTTGCACTTCCGACAACACCCACAACAAATTTCTGTTCCCTCGCAAACCCGATCATTTCTTTGATCTGTTCAGCAATGTCATTCCTGCCACTATCATTCATGGCTTCGAGTACTTTCTCAGCAAATTGAATTGCATTTTTTAATTCGTTCTGTATTGCAATTTTCATTCGATCTTCCTCCTTCTGCAATTATTTATAGATTCAATGCGTTTTAAAGGACATCGCAAACTAATTCCTTAATCTATATTCTATTTGCACCAGTTTCTCCTCATACTTTCTCTCCAGCCCCCTGATCATAAAATGTCCTCTGGCCATATTCTGAAAGTGATCCATGAAGATGGAATTGATCAACGCACCGCCGGCGGCGCCGATTATGGGAACTGCCGAGGCGGCGGCTTTCTGGGATACGGTGACGCCGAAACGGGAGGCAATAACGGCAATCAGGCGCACCAGTGCAGGGGCGCCTTCTTCCGCAATGCCTTTTTCAACGATATACTTTGCCGCCTCTGATACCTGTTTTGCCAGCAGCGCCCGGACGGCATAATAACCGCTTTCCGCGGCGTTGTCTTTATTGGAACTGCCGCCCAGGGCAAAGACTTCCAGGCAGGCCAGACGCGTTTCGATGCTTTGAAGATTCTCTCCTTCACTGCGGGCAATGTCGGCAATGGAACGGAACATGATAACGGTTGTGGCCTGCAGTTCAAACGGCAGCGCCGGAAGACCGAAAGCGCCGCCGATGCCGCCGGATGCTGCAACCAAAAATTTGTGCAGCTTATCGCTGGATGATTTTCTGTCTTCGCGGGCCAGCGTTTTAACGGCTGCCTCAAGCGCGTGTTGAAGTGATTTATGCGTTATTGTCTGAATCGTGGTCGCCCATTTCTCCGGCAGGTAGCCAAAAGCTTTTTCAAAAGGCATGCCGACCACATTGGTCAGTTTTGCGGCCAACCCCGGATTTTCCAGCAGGTCTTTCGCGTATTGAAGCCTTGTCATGTCTTCCGGGGTCATTTCCATAATATTATGGGCGTTAATTCCCGCTGCCTTCTATTTTTTTGCAGTAATCTTGTGCCACTCAGCCTTGCCAGCATCTTTTGATTTTGACTGCGCCTTGATCTGAAGGGCGTTGTCTTCTTCCCTGATGCAGATTTCAACATTGTCTTTGGGATACAGT
>MWCX01000065.1 GCA_002070265.1 Bacteroidetes bacterium ADurb.Bin174
AAACGGTTATAGTGTTGTTACAGGTGAAACAAAATTCATCAAATTTAATACGACCACAAATATTGAGGAAGCATCAGGCAATACAGATGAAAAATGTAATCTTAAAGTCACAATAAAAGATAGTAATTCTGGAAGGACCCTAACGTCAATATTTACAATTCGCTGAAGATGGGAAAAATCATGAAACTCAAGATAGAAGATGAAAGAGGTTTTACCTTCATCGAAGTCATAGTTACTCTTATTCTTGTCGGGATTACCGCAGCCATGGCTGGTATGTGGATTGTTTCGGTGGCAAGCGGGTATGTCTTCGCAAAAAAGAACATGGAAACAACGCAGAAAGCACAGCTTACACTGACCCGGCTCGAAAAGGAATTCAAATCAATTAGCACTATCAACCTCGCCAATACCAATTCAACCAAGATAACCTACAGCAGGCTCAATAATTCAGGGGTAACGATTACAGATCAAACGGTCGCACTAAGCGGCAGTTTGCTTAAGCTTAACAATGATACACTGACAAATAACGTAAGTGCATTTACGCTGTCTTATTGCGACGATGTAACTTCAACTTCTTGTCCCTCTGCCTGGTCATCAACCTCACGTATTATCTTGATCACACTGACACTTACCGGGGCGGACAATGTACAGTCCACCTTTACACAGCGCGTTGCGCCGAGAAATTTATAATTCCGGAGGCGGGAAAATGTTTATGAAAAAAAAGATGGATGCTTCCACTGAAAAAGCCAATCAAGCAACGTTCTCAAAAAGGACCCTGTTATTATTTGTATCGTATTTGTTTTCACATTCGTCATTCCGGCGGAGGCCGGAATCCAGAACTAGTGAAACTCGACACCGATGTTCACTCGGAAGAAGGTTGTGTGCTAAACATGACAATAATTTTACGAAACCGTTAATGACTTCGTTTCAGCGGGGTTCGATTCTTATCGGGATCATCATTGCCATGGTTGTCACGGCCATTCTAGGGACGGGTATGCTTTACCTGACAACAACATCGACGTATAATGAGCTTATTTACGGAAGCCACTCAGACGCATATTACGTTGCCGAGGCCGGAGGAAGATATGCGATGTCCGTAATAAGAGATGCCTATGCGACATCTACGATAAATTTGAAGGCTAATCTCGAAAAGATATACTATATGAGCAACAATACAAGTTTTAAGATTGAAGAGGTAACATTTGACGGTGGCAATCCGGAAAAGATCACTTTTTATTCAATTGGCACGATTGGTTCAGGCTTGATGCAGGCAAAAAGGAAAATAATCTACGAAATAATACCGGCAAATCAAAGCAAAGGCGGGGGTGTTAAAGAAATTACGATTGCTGAGATGGATTCAACGAACTCTCGAAGCAGTATCATCACAGCAGAGGGTCAGATTAAAGTCACAACGACACAGTTTGATGGAAGTGGTCAGTATCTGGCGGTTGCTTATGGAAAATCAGATGTAAACTTTTTAGGTGAACGAAATGCTCAGGGAAATTTTCTCAGTTATGATGCTCAGGTTAAGGTCAAGAGTGATGCGGACTATTATGTTGCCGGCCTTGGATTCCGCCTGCACAATGTTGATGACAAGCCGCGTGGCTTCCATATATCATTTATGAGGTTTGATAACTTTACATATTCTGACGGAGTGCCTAGCGGAGCTAACAATTATAATCCTGACAGACCAATAGAGGGTGGTGAAGAGCTTAAGTTGGTGGGAATGGAAAAGAAAGCCTACTATATAATCCTTTGGATGGATGACTTGGGCAGCCGTGCTGGTTGGGAGACTTTACTTGCTTACAAAAAACTGGAAACAGTGCTTTTTGAAGATGAAATGGAGACTGGCACGAACGGCTGGACGGTCAGCTCTTCACAAAATAACAACTGGCTGTTGAATGATTATACATCGACGCCCGCCAATTATAACAGCAGCGTGCATTCCTGGTATGCAAATTTTACCGGCAATGATAAAACAGCCAGTTTGTTATCGAAAGAAATTAACGGCGAAGGAGTATCTTCTGCCAAATTGAGTTTTTGGTACAAATTTCCCACCTCGAATTCGAACTCTGATGGCCAGGTTTGGATTTGCAAAGGCGCAAATGGTACAAATTGCACTGAACTGTTATTTACACCTACTGAAGATAACTCTTGGCACCAAAAGACTATAACCGTTACCAATTTAACAAGTACCACCAGTATAAAATTTGTTGCTAAAACCCTGAGTGGGTGGGGTACCAAAAAAATGGTTTGGTATATTGACGATGTGAAATTATATACATCTTCCTTGACGCCATGGTCCACGCTTCTGGTGAATCTTGAGGAAAAGAATCTTACTCCGGCTAATGATAACACACGGAGAAATGTTATAAAAGTCTATTATAGCACACCAACCGACAATCCTCTGGGAGCAATTAACTGGCCACCTGCTACAGGAATGAATCTGGTTCAATGGGATTGGGTAAAAAGTAGTGACACAAATGTTATTGCCGAGGAGTCAAACACAGTTGTTCAAACAAGATATTACAGGACAGGAACACCACCAACACCTAACCCAACAGGCTGGTATAATGTAACCGAAAATTCTAAAGAAATAGGTTTATACGCCTGCGGCACAAAAAATGCCATAGAGAATCATGTATTCTTTGATGATTTTGCGCTTAGAATCGGGGGTGGTGGCGGCAGTGACGGAAGTGGTACGGTTATTCAATATTAAATCTTCTACGACGGGTACATGAACGACACCCCTAGGCAATTGCGCTTGATTATAATGTTGCCATTAATGTAGATATTATTGGTGACCGTGACTGTCGGTTTTATTTCACCGGAAATCAGATAACGTATAATATTTAAAATATGCCTGAAGCGCCATCCGATATTTCCTGCAGGGGGATAGCATGGATGTTTTTTGCGATTTCATACCGGCGCTTTCCGGGGTATACAACAATAATCTTCTCCAGTTTCAGATCATCTTTGGCAATTCTCATCGAGGGGGTCAGGCGTGGCGCGTCTATCCATTTGCATTCAACTCCAAATATACGTCCATCTTTTACAGCGACCAGATCAATTTCTGCTCCATTGTGTGTTCTCCAGAAATATTGTTCGTCAGGATTGGCAATTTTGAGGACCTCTTCGATCACATAACCTTCCCAGGAAGCGCCGCACTTCGGGTGACTGAAGAGATCCTTCTTTAACCGGATGCCAAGTAATTGATGCAAAAGGC
>MWCX01000066.1 GCA_002070265.1 Bacteroidetes bacterium ADurb.Bin174
ATAGTATTTGGCAATCCGGTCTAACAGTTGATCAAGCCTTTCGTTTTCCAAGCGGAAATAACCATGTATCCAGGAAATTTCATTCTCAGGATTGTCAACTTCATTGATCCGGATGTCATTTTGGTTTTGGTTTACATAACCTTGTTGTCCGGGTTTTAATGTAACTTCGTGGTTAGATTTGCCCTTCTTTTCTGAAAGCATAACCTTCCCCTCAAGCAGCAAAGTTGAATACTTGTTTTCTTTTGCATAGGCCTGTACATAAAACTTTGTCCCGAGTACCCTTGTATCCATTTTTTCTGTTTTCACAATAAAAGGTTTGTTCTTGACAGATGCGACTTCAAAATAAGCTTCTCCATCAAGATAAATTTCACGAACCTTCCTGTTAAAAGACGGAGGGTAAATTAACCGCGAACCTGAAGATACCCATACGCGTGTTCCGTCTGACAATGTCAGAGTAATAGTTTTTCCGTATGGTGCTATCAGTTGATTATACGCATCTTCCCGTGGTGCGGTTTTTTGAACTTTCAAACTGCCGTCAATTATAAGCTTCGAGCCATCTTCCGAATAAGTAATGGTTGGCTGTTCTCCTTGTATTGATAACTGCTGACCATCGGAAAGAATTAAACCGGGAGTTGAAATGCCGGATGATAATTTTAATGCATATTGTTCTATTTTTTCATTGTCGGTAAAATAAAACACAGAAGATATCCCCAGCCCGATAATCAGCAATACAGTGGCAGCTATGCCAATAAAGAGAGTGATGGATTTGCGACGATTCTTGTTGGTTAATGCAGCTTTTTCCTTTATCCTATCCCATATTGCTTGTTTATATTTTATTGAGCTACTTTTATCTTCAATTTTAATTCCCTTAATGATGCTCAATGCTATTTCGATTTCCTTTTTTTTGTCAGGATATTCTTTCTTCAAAACTTCAACATATTGACGAGACAATGAGGAATCTGTTACATTTGATATAAACGAATCATCAAGCAATAAATCTGTAATAAAATTCCAATTCTCCGTTTTCATATGTAAATCTGTTTAGTTTAGTTTAGTTTAATTATTATTCCCTTGATAATCATTCGATTACCTATTTGAAAATTAAGCATTATACTAAGTTCATACAAAACTATGGTCTAAGTCTACACTTTTGTTGCGTTTGTATTCAAAAAACGCAACAAATATAAAAAAAAGATGAATAGTATAAATGGCTTTTTCATAAAATAGATATCTTAGAATTACAATGTCATATATAATAAGGGGTAAAATGTAGCCAAAACATAGACAAGTTAATGTATTTTTTATATGTATCAGTCAACATGAGTTTCTAATTGAAATCTGATTTATTTTATCACAGCCGTACCAAACCTCTCCGGTCGTCCGAAACTACCTCCGGTCATTGCCCACGATGAGAGTTCAAGCAGTGCATCTTTAGGCCTTCGTTCCCGGTTGAAATTCAATCCGAATTGTGGTGCCAAATTTAAATCTCCTACCGGAATACTGATCTCTACAATCCATTCTTGCTTTTCTCCATTGATGGCAGTAGCGGTTTTTATATCAGGATCCCAATCTTTATAACTACCGTCTGTAAGATAGAATCCAAGCGGATTTACGGCAATGTGATAAAAATTACTTTGGGTGATCCCGGGATCAATATATATTTCCACACAATCATCACTGGTTATTTTTCCGCCATTTTTAGTGGCATTGACAGTTAAATAATCTATAACTTCTTCTGTACAAATAAATGCCACATAAAAATTGTCATCATTCATTCCGCAATAGACTTTTGTCGGCATCTGAAGTTCTCCGACAATATCATCCAACATAAGATTTATTTCACCGGCATCTTTCCATTCATCCGGGCTGATTTTGCCATCGATAACCGGAGCATTTTTAAGTGTAGGAATCGTGATTGTTTTTTGTGCAAACTCCGGTACGGGAATTTTTTTCGATATTTTGACAGGCGCAGGTAATGTTATGCCTGTTGGCGTAATTTTTTTCGATTTTTCCAATATGTGCACTATATGTGCAGCTACCATCCAACGAATTTTATCATAATCTTCCAATTGAAGATTATTGCTGTATTTATAATCGCCACTTGCATAAGCTAAAATTTTCCCTTTTGCGGGTGGAATAAATGCATATTGATTCGCTTCGTCTTCGGATAAAAACATGGTCCAATCCATTTTTTTGTATTGGGCGGCCAAATTATCACTTAAATTTTCACGCAAATCATTGAGCATTTTTTCGGCATTCATAGCAGCATCGGCAGCTTTACCTCCTTGAGTTTTGGCGTCATTAATGACTTGCTGACAAAGTTCAAGATAATGCCTGTCATTGATACCTTGACGAATCCCTTCAAAACCAATGGATGAGCCACCGGGATGTACATCTGTTTTTGGATAATAATGCATCCAGTCGAATCCATCAAGATCATTATAAAGATCTGACCTTCCACCAAAATAAACCCAGTTGAATGTGCCATCGAGACCGAATTTCCAGTTATATAATCCGCATGCCCAGCGGCTACATTCACTCAGCCAACCTGAGACATCATAATTGTACAAAGTTACTTTACGTCCTTCAGCCTGCGCTTTGCGTACATCTTCTACCGAATTTATTGCCGCGTTATAATTCCAAAGATCGGAATAAGGTCCGGCAATATTTACAAAATAATCATCTCCCGGTCCGTTTATTTCGGTTGGGATGCCTGCAGCATTCAACACTTTCAGCAAACGCAGATTATCGTCCCTTTCCTGCTGTGAATGCCATCCGGGTTCATCAAACGGTTGAATGTACATTACAGGCCAATCCCTTGATTTCGCTTCTTCAGCAAGTTTCTTATAGAACCTGACATATACGGAATCATATTCCACAGTTCCGAATTTATATTTTTTTGCTGCCGCTACCTGGCCTGCTTTGGACATGTCAATAACAGGTTCGGTAAACTTATTTTCCTTATAAGCTTCCATTATCAACTCGAAAAGCGTATTCCCTTTGAAATCGAATTTAACTTCCCCATCCTCAGTAACCGTATAGCTACTTGGACTTACCCCATTACACAGACCTATGGAAGTCATACCGTGATCCCGCATGTTTGTCAAATCATGACGAACCTGAGCACGCATGGCATCAACAGTATTCAGACTGCCAAATACTTGTCTGTAATCGGAATAATACATTCCATACAATAATCCTTTCGGTTCCGGAAGTTGGAAGGGTAGGATGCGTATATTCAAAGGTATTTTTTGCATGGCATCCTTGGTGTGAATCGTAATTGTTCCTTTATATATTCCGGGTTTAGCATCTTCCGGAGACCTAAAATTTATCCAAAATTTTTCACTTCTGTCGGCAGCAATCAATACAGGACTGTCAAGTGATGCTATGTAAGCAGGAGCATTTACAAGATGCTGGGGTTTTTGATACATAAATCGCTTGTTTAAATATTGAACGATATGCTGACTCATGTATTTCGAAAGAATCTTTGATCCGTTTTTTTGTTTAAGGTCGGAAATTTCCAACCGAACATCTTCAATATCACGTAGGGCGTAAACACAAAAAGTAATCGGAATTAACTCACCTTGTGCAGCAAAAGCTTCAATTTGTGAAAGTCTGGTTGAGCCGGGGCGTGAGTGTTCAAACGACATTTTCAACGAATGGCTGGGATATGCAATAAAACCTTTTTTGCTTTCCGAAGCAGTAGGAACAGGTAGCGGATTCCTTTCCACATACACAAAAGCCATATCCTCAATACTTTGACCCTTTTTGCCCGAGCTTTGTGAGAAAGCTTCCGTAAACGGATAAACTACAAAACTTAATAATATTGATAATAAAAGGTATTTTTTCATGCGAAATTTAATTTTCATTTAAAAAAGCCTCACAAATTCAAACCTGGCAATTGATTCGACAATTTCTTTTGTTTGTTCATAATCAAAGGGATATTCTGCATTTTTATATGTGTTATAAAAGCTTTTACCCCAGTCTTTGACATTTGATTCTCTTTGAACACCAAACCAGGAATTAAACATTTTATCCGCCAACTGTTTTTCTCCTAATTGATAATACGCCATTGCTTGCAGGATGTAATCTTTAGAAGATGTATCTCTTTTTGCAGTAGCAACTTTTTTTAAGTATTCATTTTTCGTATCAACATCCTTCGTTTTTTGTGCAATTAAGGCAGTTAGCCAATCCTCTACCCGGGAATCAATATTCTCTTCATAAGGTTTGCCGGCACCAAGATTACGAGGCCATAATTGAGCCTCGAATATTTTTTGTTTTGCTAATTTGATGTTGTTTTTCGAAAGCGCCTCAATTGCTAACATCAATTTTGTTTGCCGATGCAATCGTTGCCCGTCCCGGTTACCTTCGGAAGGTAAAACATGAATTCCCTTCAATGCTTTTTCAGCTTGTTTATAATTGTTGTTTCTCATCAAAACCCTTGTAAACAACAGAGCTGTATGAAAATGATCCTGGTTTTTCTTATAAAATGGAGAAATTGTTTCTAATGCCTTTTTTTCCTCTTGATTATTTAAATAAAAACGGGTTAATTCATGGATGTATCTCCATTCGTTCGGAGATAGAAAAATTGCTTTTTTAATATCAGCTTCCTGAGATGATATATCTTTGCTTACTCTTGATCTTATGATATAAAAAGGGGCAAATTCTATGTCTTCATGAATAGAAGACAACAATTCATCAGCGTTCGCTATGTTGTTTCTTGAACTGTGTAACAAGGCCAGATAATAACGTGGTTGCCAATTCGGTTGATTTTGTATTGCCCATTCAAAAACATCCTCACTTTCCTCCCTAAATGGGAAAACATAATGAGGATTTTGCGAAGCCGCTTTTTCTAACAAATGAGCCGCTTGATCTTCTTTTTGTGATTTACTTGCCAAATAAGCCAGCCAATAGCTTATTTCCGCATTTTCGGGTGCCAACTGCAACAAGGTTTGACTCCGGTCTATCATGTTTAATGAATAATACCAAACACCAAGTTCCAAATAAGTTTGTTGTGGCAACTCATTTCGGATATTGTCTCGAAATTCCGACAATGACTGCGAACTTTTAGTATCGTAGTATTGTTCAAAACGAACAAAATGATTAAGCGGTTCCAACTCCGCTATTTTTTTTGCAAAAATGGCTGCTTCTTCGCTTCTCTGGAGTAAAGTGTTTGCTAAAAAGCACAATTGTAAGCCTTCAATATTATATCCGTTATTTATCAAACTTTTTTCGGCATATTCCAAGGCTTTAATATAATCCTCTTTTATCAAATAAATTTTGCTGATCTCCGTGTATGCTGCACTTCTATATGCCTCTGTCAATGCCGCAACTTCAAATCCGTCCAATGCATCAAAATATCGATTTAGTTTCATTGCCGAACGACCGTATTCATAATTAGCCGCTGCATCGTAAGTATCAATTGCCAATGCTTTTGCGGAGGTTATAAAGGCTGAATCATAATCCATATGATAGTAATATAGCCTTGACATTTCAACTAATGCAGGAATAAATTGATCATCCATACTTAATGACTTTCGGATATTTTGCTCCGCAAAATCATAGAGACGAAATCCCATATAATCTCTTCCACGCAGGTATTTTCCGTATGCTGTCTCCCAGTCGAAACCTTTAACTTTTTCAAGCGGACGACTTAAAGATTTTGGCTCACTACTCCAAAGTAGGTCATTTCCAAAAATAATCTTACAAGTTTTCTTGTCTGCTGGGATATTGATTTTCGACTCGAATGTTTGACCAATTTGTAATTTCGTGTTTTGCCGATAAATCAAATTATTTTCACCATCAAATAACTTAAGTGTATCCTGTAATGTTTGAAGGGGCGAGATCCGGATATTGATTGAATTATTTTCATCTTTTACATGAATAACACCCGTTGTCGAAACATTACTAACACCGCCCGTATTCCTAAATGGAAACCAATATTCTTTCCAGCTATCAGTTGCATAAGGATTAAATATTATCTGTTTAAAAGGAGTTAAGCTGCTGACAACCATATTTTGATTAAACAACCTACCACTCTGCATCTCAATATATTGACCATTATTATCCGTCAAATAATCTTCCCATATCTGTCCTTCGTCTGATAAAGCCCATATCCATATTTTTCTACCTAATTTGTCATCACGATTGGAATATTGCAGAACGCCAAAATCTTCATTTTGCCAGTAAGCACCAAAGTACGGGCTGTGCTTCCCAATAACATGATATGATTTCGACCTCCCAAAATTGTTTTCAGCCAGATGTGACAGGTTTTTATTCCGGGCTGAGTCCATAGGCCATGGATAAGGAACTCCCTCATGTCCTATGTAATGAGTCCCGTCATAAATAAATTGAAGGTCATCCGTTGATTTTACTCCTGTATTTATCCAATGATAATAAGGTTTTGATGCCCCTGTTTTATTGTGCCAAAACGAATGAGTGGTGAACCATGCTTTATCTTTTGGAAGATTGATCTCCACACTCCAATAAGTACGGGTCAGGAGGTCTAATGTACTAACTATGCAACTGATGCTTCCGTCAGCATTCGTGCGTATTAAATAATCTACCGGAAAAGAACATGCGGGAGAGTGTCCGATCACTCCGTAATTATACTCAAAACCTCCACTTGTCCACGGACCTCTTAAGGCGACATCCCTGAACTTTACCACTTCATTTCCATAAAACATCTCTTTACCCGAAATTTTATCAATGACTGACCAAATTTTACCTCCAATTTCGGGAAAGATTTTAATTTTTAAAAAATCATTTTCAAGTTCAACAATCTTCCACTCTTTCTTTTCTGATTTTGTGGTAAAACCGTCGTATTTAAAGTAAGGATAATTCTTCCCAAAAGTTGGTATCGGATTGGGGTCAGAATAAGGATAAGTTACGTACTCACTTTTATATTCCCTGTATTGAGCATTGTTTTGACTGTGTAACAACACAGGCATCAAAAGACATAAAAGTGTGGAAACAAGAGTTAATCTCATAATGTGTCATTTATTTTTTTAGCAAATGCATCTAAAGTATCAAACCAATCTTGTTCTGAAGGAAAACATGGAAATTGACGCCCGCGTAACCAGTCACCCTGGATGTGATAAGTGATGGGAATTCCTGATTTACAATTTATAACAACCTGGTGTTCTTCTTTGAAATTATCGAAACGAATAAATTCTTTTGGCGGGAACGTAATTCCCATACCGATCCAGCCGATTTCCGTATCCTGAAATCCCCATGAACCCATTGTTCCTGACACTTCATTGGAATAAAATGTTTCCTCCGGCAAGCGCACCATTCCAATGCCTAATTCCACCTTATCGCCTGGTGAACCACCTTCAACCACAAGCTCTATGGATGAATGTACTTGCCCGGCATAAGCCGAAGGACGCATTATTACAGTGTAAGGTGCGTTTTCCGGTCCGACACCTTTCGCTATAAATTCAAGTGTTACTTTATCTGATGTTTCATTGACCAACCGGTAAGTAAAAGCAGGATTCCCTTTTTCTGTTTCATTCCGCACAGGATAAGCCACATCATTCACATAGAGTGTAACACCACCACAACCGGCAGTTTTTCCTACATGAAGAATATCCATTCCCCAGCCGTTATGATCGAAATGGTAATTTTTAATTTCAGCGATCGTAGGCATAATAAGCGTATCAAGCCACTGACGTTTACCAAATAAATCGAAATGTCCCAGATAAAACCGAAAAGCTGCTTTCTCGGATTCCCAGCCCCAATTAGGTGGCAGCCATTGATTATTCCAAGCAACACGTTTTTTGTCTTCTTTCCGCAAACGATTTATCCAGGTCAAATAATCTTCTTTTGGCATGTCCAATTTGAAATGCTTTTTAACCAATTTAGTCATGTACTGAGTATTACCTTGACTTCGGGCAGCATTAAATTTCTTCCAAAAAGATTTATTTTTATAAGCTGATTTTTTCAATTTTGCAATTTGGCTATCCTGTATAAGGGATAGATAATACATCATTGTCTTGTCACTATCAATAAGACGGCGTGCTATATCTTCAGAAATATTCTTATCGCGCATACTTTTCTCAACCAAATTTAAAATAGGATTTTCGCCTGATCCTTTTTTTGTGGTTTCAAGAGCTGATGTAAGCATTTTTATTAAAAAATACTTATTTGCAGGTTCATTATCCAAAACCGGTGTCAGCACATCAGTCAGATCCTGAAATGTCCACCGGATAGGTTTTATGCGTGATACAGCTATATCCCAGGAATCGTCCGGCTGTCCGTCATTATCAAAATCAATTTCAATCCTATCCATTATGCCATCATGGTTGGTATCCAACCAGGCATAACTCATATCTACTACTTTATCGTAATCATAATCTACGTGAATCCACGTTCTGTCACTATACTTGAGATGTACGCGTGAATCAGCCGGATTAAAATAATACTCGTTAGGACCTTGTGGAGTTAAAAGCAACTCGTATCGTTTGTTGAGAGGACCACAATCCGGTGCACCAATTCTCGGCATATAAAATCCCGAGTCAGTAGATGCAGCATTAATAATTCCCTCCCAACGTTCAATATTGTCATCAGGGTCATCAAATGCTATATTCAGGTTATTTTCATTCCATGTCATTATCACACGTTCCCATGTTACCGTATCCAAAAATTCTCTGGCAGTAGCACGTTTTAACACGGGACCTGTGGGTATACCCCGAATATTGAAAGTTTCCGTTTGGTCTTCAGGTAAAAACATTTTAAAATCACTATCTCTATCTTGCTTTTCTGTCCATCCTTTTGGACAAGCTGAGATTGATACATCAAAGTCTCTCTGTTTTCCGGCAACCTGTTTAACATTAAAACTCCATCGGATAGATCTGACTATGTCTTCATGACCTTCAACACGTATGACTTCCTCTGTGATACCGTTGTTATCAGCATCATAAAAGAGAAAAGGGTTTTCAAAATATGG
>MWCX01000067.1 GCA_002070265.1 Bacteroidetes bacterium ADurb.Bin174
ATTTTAAATTGTTTATGGTTTGTTTAAAATCAAAGATAGAAAAAATGCGCTTTACACACTTTTGGGGACAGTATCTTTTTGACAAAACAATAATAATAAATACCTCATCATTTCTATATAGTGGAATGATGTGTATGACAACTTGCAGTCAGAATAAAAAGAGTTGTCGCTATCATTGTAAAGAAATTGTTTAATTCTTATTATCCATTTCCAAAGAAAGGTGGCTTTATGTCGGATTTATGTCTTTGCTACCGCAATTTCTTTTATTGAAAGGCAAAGTCAGAGAACATGACTACCTTCTCAGCAGGTGGGTTTTCAAGTTAAATTAAAAGTTTTAGATTTTAAAGTTCAATGTTATTATTGGCTTTATTTTAAGTCATAAAAATAATCAATTATAATATTATGCGAAATTTGAAAAAGAAATTCATTCTATCTTTTTTATTTATTTTTTGTGCCTTATTAGTTTTAGCACAGACAGCCCCGAAAATCTTTTACTTTAATTTGCAGGATGTTCGATTGCTCGAAAGTCCCTTCAAACATGCTGAAGATTTGAACTTGAATTATTTGCTTGCGCTAGATGCAGACCGACTTCTTGCCCCATTTTTCAGAGAAGCAGGTTTAGAAGCAAAAGCTGAAAGTTATACCAATTGGGAAAACTCCGGTTTGGATGGACATATAGGAGGACATTACCTATCTGGATTGTCGTATATGTACGCTTCAACTGAAAATCCTGAAATATATGCCCGGTTGAATTATATGATCAACCAATTGAAGTTATGCCAGGATGCCAATGGAGATGGATACATTGGTGGAGTTCCGGGAAGCAAAGCTGTTTGGGCTGAGATTAAAGAAGGAAAAATCAATGCAAGTGGTTTTGGATTGAATGGGAAATGGGTTCCACTTTATAATATTCATAAGACATTCAGCGGTTTACGTGATGCATATCTTTTAACAAGAAACGAAATTGCAAAAGAGATGCTCATAAAATATGGCGACTGGGCTATCAATATATTTTCAAAACTATCGGATGAACAGATGCAGGATATGCTCAGAAGTGAGCACGGTGGTTTGAATGAAGTTTTTGCCGATATTTTCGCTATCTCCGGTGATGAAAAATACCTGACGCTAGCCCGCCGTTTTTCTCATCGCTTTATTCTTGCCCCATTGATTAATAAAGAAGATAAACTCACGGGATTACATGCTAATACACAGATTCCAAAAGTTATTGGTTACAAGAGAATTTCTGAGTTAGATGGGAATAAAACCTGGAGTGATGCTGCACTTTTCTTCTGGGAAAATGTGACTCAAAAACGTACTGTAAGTATAGGTGGAAACAGCGCCAGCGAACATTTTCATCCTGTTGATGATTATTCTCGTATGTTGACCAGTGTGGAAGGCCCAGAAACCTGCAACACCTATAACATGCTCCATCTGACAAAAATGCTACATCAAACTTCGCCTGAAGCCAGATTCTTAGACTTTTACGAAAGAGGACTTTACAATCACATACTTTCCACGCAAAATCCTGAAACAGGTGGTTTAGTTTACTTTACACCGATGCGGGCGGGACATTACAGGGTATATTCTCAATCACAAACGAGTTTCTGGTGCTGTGTTGGTTCGGGAATCGAAAATCATTCGAAATACGGTGAAATGATTTATGCACACTCCAGTAATGATCTATATGTAAATCTGTTTATACCTTCCAAAGTAAATTGGAAAGAAAAGAATGTTACCATTATTCAGGAGAACAATTTTCCTGAAGAGGCTCAAACTCAGTTTACTATACAATCGAAGCGAAAAACTCAATTCACGCTGAAAATCCGTTTTCCGAAATGGGTATCCAATCAAAGACCTGAAGTAATGCTCAATGGGAAACCAATTCTTGTACCTGTAATCGATGGATTTATTGTCATAAATAGAAAGTGGAAGAAGAATGATAAATTAACTCTGAAACTCCCAATGCAGGTTACCGTTGAGCAAATTCCGGATAAATCCAATTACTATTCATTCTTGTATGGGCCAATCGTGTTAGCATCAAAAACGGGAACGGAAAACATGGATGGACTTTTCGCTGACGATAGTCGTGGTGGGCATATCGCACATGGCAGACAGGTGTCGCAACGTGATCTTCCGATAATTGTGGGTGATAAAAATCTCATTGCTAGTTATGTTCAACCTGTGCAGGGAAAGAAATTAACATTTATGCTTTTAAATTTAGCACCTGAGAAATTTGCTACTGGCATGGAACTGATACCGTTCAATACACTTCATGAATCTCGGTATATGCTTTATTTTCCATTTGTCACACCAGAAGAAGCTGAAAAGATCAGTAAAAAAATTGAGGCAGATGAGAGAGAAAGGATGCATCTGGAGAGTAAGACTGTTGATAAAGTTATTTTGGGAGAGCAGCAACCTGAATCTGATCATGCTGTTAAATATGAAAACTCCCAAACCGGTTTTGTAGAAGATGTGCAATGGAGGGAAGCCAGAGGCTGGTTTAGCTATGAGATGAGAAACAGGGGAAAGCAAGCAAAATTATTGTATATCGAATATTTCGACAGGGACCGTTCAAGAAATTTTGATGTATTTATAAATGATATCAGAGTAGGTGCCTTGTCATTAACCGGTACAAAAGGAGATAAACGTCAGACTAAAATATTTCCAATTCCCGAAAAAATGATCAGCAATGAAATTCTTTCAGTGAAATTTGTTCCAATGCCAGGCAGTACAACAGCAAAAATTACAGAAGTAAGATTGCTGAATACGCTTATAGAATGAGAATTATTCGGCCTATCTGTTTGCTTATTATACTGGAAACCGAGTGGATGAAGAAGCTGTCCGATATGCAATCAGTCAGGATGGATTTAATTTAAATGAAAAACATGTTTAAAGAGTCTGACAACAATCCACATCTGGTTACGATTTGAATCTTGATGAAAATAACCCTGAAAAAACTGATGGTGCTTGATAGAAAAACCAACAAATATGTTGATAATGATTTTAATAAAAGCAAGATAAGCAGCAGTGAAATAAAATAGAGAATCAAAACCGAAGAAGATAACTATCGTTATTTCAATCTTGAAAATGTGCAAATTTCGCAACTGCGACAGAATTCCGAAAGATATCAGTCAAAAAGCAGAATGTTCGCAACAACGTTGAAATCACCATTTTTCAGTTAGGATACCATTACTCGAACAACAAAACCCGCTACCGAGGTTTTGCCAAGCATAGACTATGGACATATTCCCGCTCGTTGTGGATAAACTTGGTAAGAATCAGTGAATATGATACGCAAATAAATCGAAGATCGTTTGATTTGTCTTTTTTGACAAATATTTTGATAACATATGTTTTAAAGTGCTTAAAAATCTATGTCTGAGGTTTTCAACTTAATAATTGTCTGCAAACCGAAATTTAATTTTTTATTAAACTTATAATAATTAGGAGTTGTAGGAGGGGAATCAAGATTTGGTAAATTGTAAATAACTTAGCTCATCTATTCTAACAAAATGTTTTATGTTTAATAACATATAAAAATCTCATTTTCTTTACGATAATAAGTATTAATTTTACACCAAATAATATTATAGATACTCATAATCACAATTATATTTTATTTCAGATATTTTATTAGTAATTAAAATTTTAAATTTTCGAAATCGTGGGATTATTAGATTGGATTGTAATAACAATTTTTGCACTAACCCTTATAGGTATTATAGTTTGGGTAATGAGGCAAAAGCAGGAAAGTTCTGCCGATTATTTTTTAGGCGGTCGTGATGCGACCTGGATTGCAATTGGCGCGTCAATTTTTGCGTCGAATATTGGCTCAGAACATCTTATTGGGCTCGCAGGGGCCGGTGCTTCCAGTGGAATGGCTATGGCTCATTGGGAAATTCAGGGATGGATGATTTTAATTTTAGGATGGGTTTTTGTACCCTTTTACAGCAGAAGCATGGTTTATACTATGCCTGAATTTTTGGAAAGGCGTTATAATACTCAATCCAGAACTATTTTGTCGGTAATTTCCCTGGTGAGTTATGTGCTAACAAAGGTGGCTGTAACAGTTTATGCCGGAGGACTGGTGTTCCAGCAAGTTTTTGGAATCCAGGAATTATGGGGTATCGACTTTTTCTGGATTGCAGCTATCGGTTTGGTACTTTTAACTGCTGTTTACACAGTATTAGGTGGGATGAGATCAGTATTGTACACCTCTGTGCTTCAAACACCAATTCTACTGTTAGGATCGCTCATTATTCTTGTTCTTGGTTTGAAAGAAGTTGGAGGATGGGATGAAATGATGCGTATTGCCGGCGCAGTCCCCATAAACGATTACGGAGATAAAATGACCGATTTGATGCGTAATATCAACGACCCGCAATTCCCGTGGTTAGGAGCATTGATAGGTTCTGCAATCATTGGTTTTTGGTATTGGTGCACCGATCAATATATTGTACAGCGTGTTTTATCAGGTAAGAGTGAAAGAGAAGCACGTCGAGGTACCATTTTTGGTGCTTATTTAAAACTTTTACCCGTATTTTTATTCCTGATTCCTGGAATGATTGCATTTGCAATTCATCAAAAAAGCATTGGAGTCGGTGGAGAGGCATTTCTTCCTTCTTTAGCGAATGGAGCGGTAAATGCAGATGCTGCATTCCCAACATTGGTGGCAAAATTGTTACCTGCAGGCATGAAGGGTTTGGTGGTTTGTGGAATACTTGCTGCTTTAATGAGTTCACTGGCTTCATTATTTAACTCTTCGGCTTCATTATTTACAATTGATTTTTATAAAAGATTTAAACCCCAAACTTCAGAAAAGAAACTTGTGGTTATAGGTCAGATTGCAACTGTTGTTGTGGTATTGCTTGGTATTCTTTGGATTCCTATCATGCGGAGCATCGGTAATGTTTTATATGCATACTTGCAGGATGTTCAATCGGTTTTGGCGCCGGGTATTGCTGCTGCATTCTTATTAGGAATAACATGGAAAAGAACATCGGCAAAAGGTGGTATGTGGGGATTAATTACGGGATTGGTTATAGGGTTGACACGGTTATCAGCCAATATATTTTACAGCAATAATTTGAATGCAGGGGAGTCTCTTTTCAAATACATTTTCTACGATGTTAACTGGTTGTTCTTCTGTGGTTGGATGTTTTTGCTTTGTATTGTTGTAATTGTAGTTGTGAGTCTGTTTACTGAAGCTCCTTCAGCTCAAAAAATACAAGGATTGGTATTTGGTACGGCCACACCTGATCAAAAAGCTGCGTCACGTGCAAGCTGGAATCATTGGGATATCATCCACACTGTGATTATATTAAGTATTACCGTGGCATTTTACATTTATTTCTGGTAATTCAAAATTAAATTGTAATGCTGAAAAAATTAAAAGAAGAAGTGTTTCAAGCCAATTTAGATTTGGTTAAACATGGATTGGTTATTTTCACTTGGGGTAATGTAAGTGCTATTGATCGTGAAAAAGGTTTGGTGGTCATAAAGCCTTCGGGAGTTTCCTATGACGATATGAAGCCCGAGGATATGGTTGTTGTTGATTTGGATGGCAATGTAGTGGAAGGAAAATTTAAACCATCTTCCGATACGGCAACGCATATTGTTTTGTATAAAGCTTTCTCCAATATAGGAGGGGTGGTTCATACACATTCAACATATGCAACTGCATGGGCACAGGCAGGAAAAGATATTCCAAATATCGGAACAACACACGCGGACTATTATAGCGATAATATTCCATGTACACATGATATGACGCAGCAAGAAGTGGAAAACGAGTACGAAAAAGAAACGGGTAACGTAATAGTAAATCGATTCAAAGGATTGAATCCTGCATATGTCCCGGGTGTACTTGTTAAAAACCACGGGCCATTCTCATGGGGAAAAGATGCACACGAAGCCGCTCACAATGCCGTGGTAATGGAACAGGTTGCCAAAATGGCTTTTATAGCTTACAGCATAAATCCAAACTTAACCATGAATCAGCATCTTATCAAGAAGCATTTTTACAGAAAGCATGGACCTGGTGCTTATTATGGACAATGATAATTAATAAAATTAACAATAAAATAAACGATTATGGTTTTTCAAAATTATGAAGTATGGTTTGTTACCGGTGCACAATTGTTGTACGGTGGCGACGCAGTAGTAAAAGTAGATGCACACTCAACCGAAATGGTGAAAGGGCTGAATGATTCCGGAAACCTTCCTGTTAAGGTTGTTTATAAAGGAACAGCTAATTCTTCAAAAGAAATCTCAGAAATATTCAGAAATGCAAATGGAGATACAAAATGTGTCGGAGTTATTACTTGGATGCATACATTTTCTCCTGCAAAAATGTGGATTCACGGGCTGATGGATTATAAAAAGCCATTGTTGCATCTGCATACGCAATACAATGAGAAAATTCCATGGGATACCATTGATATGGATTTCATGAATCTGAATCAAAGTGCTCATGGAGATCGTGAATTTGGTTTTATTACAGCCCGTTTACGTAAACCTCGTAAAATAGTAGTTGGATATTGGAAAGATAAAGATACTCAATCGAAAATCGCTACTTGGATGCGTGTATGTGTTGGTTGGGCAGATGCTCAGGATATGCGTATCATTCGTTTCGGCGACAACATGAACAACGTAGCTGTGACTGATGGAGACAAAGTAGAAGCCGAAATTCGCTTAGGTTACCACGTGGACAATGCACCCATCGCAAAACTTGTTCCATACGTAAATGCAGTGAAAGAAGAAGAAATTGATGCGCTCGTAGACGAATACGAAAGTTTGTATGACATTGCCGAAGATTCTAAAAAAGGAACTGAAAACCATAAACACATCCGCGCAGCAGCTGCTCAGGAAATTGGATTACGCCGTTTCTTGGAAGAAAAAGGGGCTAAAGCTTTCACTACCAGTTTTGATGAATTGGAAGGAATGGACCAGTTAATGGGTTTTGCTTCTCAACGGTTAATGCAGGAAGGTTACGGTTTTGGCGCCGAAGGCGATTGGAAAACGGCTGCACTGGTTCGTACAATGTGGGTAATGAGTCAGGGACTGGAAGGTGGATGCTCATTTTTGGAAGATTATACATTGAATTTCGATGGAGAAAAAAGCTCCATTCTGCAAGCACATATGCTTGAGATAAACCCGTCAATTTCCAACCAGAAACCACAATTGCAAGTGCACTTTTTGGGTATCGGTGATGCGGGAACTTGTGCTCGTTTAGTTTTCCAGGCACATGAAGGGCAAGGTATTGCTTGTACAATTGTTGATATGGGAAATCGTTTCCGTATGATCGTAAGTGTTGTAGATGTGATAAAAACCAACGACTTACCAAAACTTCCGGTTGCATGTGCATTGTGGATCCCGCAGCCAAACTTCGAAGTGGGTGCAGGCGCTTGGATTCAAGCAGGTGGCACACACCATTCAAGTTTCTCTTTTGCGTTGACACCTGACCACATGGAAGACTTTGCAGAAATTGCCGATATGGAAATGTTGCTTATTGACAAAGATACAACGATTCGTAACTTCAAGCAAGAATTGCGTAACAACGAAGTATATTATATGCTCAACAGAGCGTTACGATAATTAAAAAAACACCAATATACCAATATATTATTGGCATATTGGCTGATTATTACATTTAAAATATGAAATACGTTATAGGATTAGATTACGGAAGTGATTCTGTACGAGCGTTAATTGTGAATACGAAAACAGGTGAAGAAGTAGCTACATCTGTGAAATATTATCCGCGATGGAAAGAGGGAAAGTACTGTGATCCTTTAAAAAATCAATATCGTCAACATCCTCTCGATTATTTAGAAGTATTGGAGACCTCTATCAAGGAGTGTTTATCTATATCTCCGGAAGGCACTGCTGAAAACGTAGTGGGCATAGCATTTGACACGACTGGAAGTACACCCGTTTTTACAAATGAGTCAGGGACACCTTTATCATTATTGCCTGAGTTTGCTGAAAATCCAAATGCAATGTTTGTTTTGTGGAAAGACCATACGGCTATTAAAGAAGCTGCTGAAATTAATGAACTTGCATCGAAATGGGAGATAGATTACACATCTTACGAAGGAGGTGTATACTCGTCAGAATGGTATTGGGCGAAGGCACTTCACATTCTTAGACAAGATGAATCGGTTCGTAAAGCAGCTTATTCTATTGTAGAACACTGTGAATGGATGCCGGCAATCTTAACTGGAGTTACAAAATCTTCGGATATTGTTAGGAGCAGATGTGCTTGCGGCCACAAAGCTATGTGGAACGAAAAGTGGGGTGGACTTCCAAGTGAGGAATTTTTGACAACGTTAGATCCGCTTTTATCTGGTTTTAGGAATCGTCTTTTTGAAAAAACGTTCACAGCAGAAAAGCCTGTCGGAAAACTTACAGAAGAGTGGGCTAAACGATTAGGACTTACAACAAATGTTGTAGTGGCCGGTGGTGCATTCGATTGCCATATGGGGGCAGTTGGCGCCGATATTAAACCTTATACATTTGTTCGCGTGATTGGGACTTCGACTTGCGATATCATGGTGGTGTCGTATGAAGATATCGGAAACAATCTTATTCGAGGAATATGTGGCCAGGTAGATGGTTCGGTTATACCCGGTATGATAGGGCTGGAAGCAGGGCAGTCTGCATTTGGCGACGTTTATGCTTGGTTTAAACGTGTTTTGGAATTTCCTTTGAGCAATATTTTATCAAAGAGTTCGATAATTGATGAAGAAACAAAACAAAAACTGATAAAAGAGACAACAGACAGCATTATTCCGGAACTTACTGTTGAAGCAGAAAAAATACCAATAGAAGAAAGCACAATAATTGCTACAGATTGGATGAATGGACGTCGAACTCCGGATGCTAATCAAGAATTAACTGGAACTATCACAGGTTTAACTTTAGGCAGTAGTGCACCGCGCATTTTCAGGGCATTGGTAGAAGCAACTGCTTTTGGCTCAAGGGCAATTGTAGAACGTATGAGAGAAGAAGGAGTTAGAATTGACAATGTAATTGGTATTGGTGGAATCGCATTAAAATCTCCGTTTGTGATGCAGACACTTAGTGATGTCCTTGACATGCCCATAAAAGTATGTAAAACAGAACAAGCATGTGCTTTAGGGGCTGCAATGTTTGCAGCAACGGCAGCCGGAGTATATTCAACTATCGAGGATGCTCAAAAGGCAATGAATTCAGGATTTGCACATGAGTACACACCTAATCCTAAAAATGTTGAAATTTATTCTGAGATTTACAAACAATACCTTAAAATAGGAGATTTCATAGAGAAAAATTTGTAACAGGCCGGTTTCTATGATTTGTCTTATTTCCTTATCCAGTTATTTAGTGATTTGCACTCACAGAAATAATTGTAAGTAATTCTTTTACAATAAAAAGAGTATTCTTATAATGAGTTAACTGTCTAAGATTGATTCGAAAACTAAAGTACAAATGAAAATTAAAAAATATTTATCGATTTTTGTGGGAATGATCTTTACAGGTTCCCTTTTTGCTCAGATCAATGAGATGGTAGTGCAAACAAACAAGATTGGAGCAAAAATTCAACCTACCATGTATGGCCTTTTCTTTGAAGATATTAATTACGCTGCAGATGGGGGCCTCTATGCAGAACTGATAAAAAACAGATCATTTGAGTTTCCCCAAAAATTGATGGGTTGGACAACATTTGGCAATTTGCAAGTAAAAGATGACGGACCATTTGAAAGGAACCCTCATTATGTTAGGCTTAAAAACTCTGGTCATGCTCACAAACACACTGGTTTGCAGAATGAAGGTTTTTTTGGAATTGGCGTGAAACAAGGAGAAGAATATCGTTTTTCGGTATGGGCTAGAACCATCGATGATAAAGAAGCAAAAATCAGAGTAGAATTAGTGGATATGGCTTCAAATGGTGAACGTCAGGCTTTTGCAGCTAAGAATATGACAATTGATTCCAAAGCATGGAAAAAATATCAAATAATTCTAAAGCCCAATAAAACGTTGGATAAATCAGTCTTAAGAATTTTTCTGACTTCGGAACAGGGAGTCGATTTAGAACATATATCACTCTTTCCTGTTGACACTTGGAAAGGTCATGAAAATGGTTTGCGTAAAGATCTGGCACAAGCGTTAAATGATATTAATCCGGGCGTATTTAGATTTCCCGGAGGATGTATTGTTGAAGGCACAGACCTTGATACACGTTACGATTGGAAAAAAAGTGTTGGCCCTGTGGAAAATCGTCCCACAAATGAAAACAGATGGCATTACACTTTTACACATCGTTTTTTCCCGGATTACTATCAGAGTTACGGCTTAGGATTTTATGAATATTTTCTTCTTTCGGAGGAAATAGGAGCAGAACCATTACCTGTTTTGAGTGTAGGGTTAGCCTGTCAATTTCAGAATAACGATATTTGTGCTCATGTTCCGGTCGGTGAGTTGGATAATTATATTCAGGACGCTTTAGACCTCATCGAGTTTGCTAACGGGCCGATCACATCAAAATGGGGAAAGTTTCGAGCTGACATGGGACATCCTGCACCATTTAATATGAAATTTATCGGAATTGGAAATGAACAATGGGGACCTGAATATCTTGAAAGATTGGAACCTTTTATAAAAGCTATCAGGCAAAAATATCCTGATTTGAAAATTATTGGGGGCGCCGGACCTGGTTCAGAAGGAGAACAATTTGAATATTTATGGCCTGAAATGAAAAGATTAAAAGTTGATTTAGTGGATGAGCATTTTTATCGACCTGAAAGTTGGTTTTTGAAGCAAGGCGCACGATATGATAATTACGACAGAAAAGGGCCTAAAGTATTTGCAGGAGAATACGCTTGTCATGGACAGGGGAAAAAATGGAATCATTTTAATGCTGCTTTGCTTGAGGCCGGATTTATGACTGGCATGGAAAGAAATGCTGACATAGTTCACATGGCAACTTATGCTCCGTTGTTTGCTCATGTTGAAGGATGGCAGTGGAGACCCGATATGATTTGGTTCGACAATCTCCGTTCAGTTAGGACGGCCAGTTATTATGTTCAGCAATTATTTTCACATAATAAAGGAACTAACGTATTACCTCTTACTATGAATAGAAAAGCAGTAACAGGTGCGAGTGATCAAAACGGATTGTTTGCAAGTGCTGTTTATGATGAAAACGAAAAAAATATTATAGTAAAAATAGTGAATACATCAGATAAAACTCAATCTTTGAAGCTGACATTTAATGGATTAAAAAGAAATGAAAGACTAACAAGTGGTAAACTCATAACGTTGAGTTCTTCTGATATTGAAGCTGAAAACACATTAGATAATCCGGCCTTAATTATTCCTGTAGAAAATGATTTGTCCATTAACGGCAATGTGTTGGATACCAATATAAGAGCTTATACATTCAAAATTTATAAAATAAAGAAATTGTAAATTATTTTAATAAATATCGGATATTTTACCTAAAGCTTATATTAATTGGCACGCCATTTATGGCGTGGATAATTAATCGTCCTCCAA
>MWCX01000068.1 GCA_002070265.1 Bacteroidetes bacterium ADurb.Bin174
GTCGGGCAAAGACAAATGTGCCTGAATGTGCGGTGGGTTTCCTTTTTCTTTCTTGTCTTTATGCAGCAAAAATTCTTTTATCATTCAGTCGTCTGTTTCTGTCTTTTTACAATGAACGCTAACGTTTAGTATAAAAGAAGTAGGGCTGTAAATAAGCAATTACCTCCCGGATTATCCACAAGCCAAATCTTTTGTATTTTGATTTATATTATTCATCTAAAAGCCAAATAAAAAGATTTGGCGACCTCGCAAATATGCCTGAAACATTGGGTTTAGCACTTAATTGCCCTATTTTTTTTATACATTGTTACCTGCCGTATTTTTTCAAAGTTCCATTGTCCGTTTTATTTTTATTTGTTCCAAAAATGTTTCATCGTGCGACACAACAATCAGCGTTCCCTGATATTCATTGATAGCTGTCGTCAATATTTCAAGATTCTGAATATCTAAATTATTGGTTGGTTCGTCGAGGATAATAATATCAGGCGATTTGCTTTGGATGGTTAAACAACAAAGCGATAAACGCATTCTTTCTCCACCGCTCAACGCATTGCAAGGTTTATCCCAATCGTCTTTGGTAAACAAAAAACGGTTTAAACGGATTTTAATTTCGTGTTCTTGCATTGCTGAAGTGTTGAATTGTTGGGCTTGTGCGTAAACTTTCAACCTGTTATCAAGCAAAGAATAATCTTGGTCAATATAAACCGATTTGGTATCTGCTTGGTGAATTTTTCCTGTTTGTGCTTCAATGTCACCCAAAATGAGTTTTATCAAAGTTGTTTTTCCTGAACCGTTTTTTCCTTTCAAGGCAATGCGTTCGCCACTTGTGATTTGAAAATTTAGGTTTTCTTTCCAAAGCAGTTGTTTGTCGTAGCCAAAGTTGATGTCCGTTGCTGTGAACAAAACTTTTCCTTTATGTAAAGCTGAATTATCAAAGCCGAATTTCATTTTATCAATGTCGGGCAAGGAAGAACGAAGTTCTTGTAAGTCTTGCGAAATATCACTGATTTTTTCTGTGTGAACACCTGCGATTTTAGCAGTGCTTCGTTCTGCACTATTTTTCCAAGTGTTAGAAACTATTTTTGGAAGCCCTGCTTTTCCTAAGTTCTTTTTTGCACGTGTATCAAATTTTTGTTGCCGCTCCAAAGTTACTCGTTCCTTTTCTTTGGCTTTTCGCATTGCTTTTTCTTTGCTTTGAATGTCTTGGTTCAAAGCATTGTTCTCTATTTGTTTTTGCTCTTTGTAAAAATCGTAATTACCACCATACGCTTTAATTCCTTGTCTGGTCAATTCAAAAATGCTGTTCAAAAGATTGAGCAATTTTCTGTCGTGGCTCACGATTATTAAAGTGCTTTTTGTAGTCCGAACGAAGTCGTACAAAAGTTGTCGGCTCTTGATGTCTAGGTGATTGCTCGGCTCATCCATCAAAATCAATTCGGGTTGATGAATGGAAATTCCCGCAAGGAAAACTTTTGTTTTTTGACCGCCACTCAACGCTTCCACTTTTTGGGTTAAGTTCAAATTGTTGAGTTGCCAATGGTTTAATGCTTCGTTGCAACGGTCTTCGATTGTCCAATCATCATTGAGCAAACTGAAATTTTCTTCGCTTGTGTTTCCGTTCAGAATTTCTTTTAAAGCGTTCAGTTTGTCTTCAATCCGTAATGCTTGTGCGATGGTCAAATGATTAAACTGCCCGAAAATCTGCGGAACATAATACGGTTGGACTTCAACGTTTATTTGTCCGTTGGACGGTTGAAGTTCGCCTGCAATAATTTTGAGTAAAGTAGATTTTCCTACCCCGTTGTTGCCTATTAAAGCGGTTTTTTCGTGATTGTTTACTGTCAGGTTGATCTCGCTAAACAGTAAATCCTTGTTAGAGTGTGTATATGAAATGTTTTGTAAAGTAAGCATAATTCCTTTCATTAAAAATGAAACAATACAGCAACCACTTTGCGGTTGTTGTTCTGATTTGTCTGAAAGAAATTAAATTTTACATTTCGTGTCGCTTATATTTTTGTATCTGCAAATGTACGAACTTTTTCTTTTAGCACCGTCGTTTTTAATATGGCAGGTAACGTTTTGCGTGTATGTGCAGTAGCGGATTAGAAGCACTTTCCTGTCCGTTTAGCACAAAGTTTCTTAGAAGCATAGACCTTCGATTTACCTCTTCACCCGCTATTGCCACATACACGCTGTTAGGCAATCGTGCTTCTTCATCTCTCGATATTTCAATGGTAATTCTCATATCTTCCTTGTATTGGGGCATTTTTAAAATTTCTCTTTTATCGGGCAGGGACTTGGAAGCTCTTTTGCAGGTTTTGGTCGAGCGGTGGCTTTGTGTGACCTGCAAATGTGCTTACAAGTTTGCGTTGGGGTTTACTGGTTTTGTACTTTCCACATCAAAATCTTCTTCGGTTAATTCTGAATGAAGCCGTTTGTTTTGAAGCAAAGTCAAAATATCGTCAAGTGTCTCGTCCGTTATTACAATTTGTTCTTCTTCAAATTGGATGTTCCATCCTTTAGCTACACTTAGTTGCTGTAATCTCTGCAAGTAAACAGGATTTCTATAATGGCCTAAATTTCTGATTGTCGCAATTTTCCTTAAGTAGCGCTGATTGTTTCCAA
This sequence comes from Bacteroidetes bacterium ADurb.Bin174, assembly GCA_002070265.1. GTDB lineage: Bacteria > Bacteroidota > Bacteroidia > Bacteroidales > Paludibacteraceae > Paludibacter. Next base: position 2,626 of record MWCX01000068.1, read on the forward strand.
CTCGGTCAGTCAGAATTTCCATATTCACGAAAATGTTCAACTGAGTAACTTCCTGATATAGTTCGTTCGCATTGTTAATCATGCCTTCACGGAAGTTCAAGCCTCTTTCAAAATCTTTCTTGGAAAGAATGAACAGAAACTCATTAAAATAGAAAAGGTCGACAATGCTTGAAATACTGAAAACGTTGTCCTGTTCTAAATCTTCAAATCGGTTTTCGTTGTACAAAAGGGGAATCAAACCTTTGTTTCGTTTCATTCTCCAATTCTCAGGCAGGGTTTTGAAACCGACAACTTGAATGCCTTCTGCATTCCGAAGAATTATCATGTAGGCTTTGGACTTTACAAGTTCTTCTACATCCTCAATAATATCTTCCTCTGGGTTTAAATCTTCGAGCTGCTCAAATATTCTGTAAAAGTCAGTTTCTTCATAACTGATAGCCCTTACCTGGTCTTCTTCGGGTTCAGGACAATCATAGGTGTATTCTTCAACTGTGTTTGAATTGTTGATGTGGTTTACAACGATATTTCTTAGTCTGGTTTCAAGTCTTTGGTCAATTGGAACGTATTTGACCGTGTACTGAGAAACTCTGTCTCTTTTGTATTCTTTTACAACAGCCAATGTCACATTAGCCCCTCTTAAATCAAGGTCTTTTAATTGTCTTAGCGTTTGTCTTTGTCTATTGGGCATTTGTGGTCTCTTTTTCTGTTACAAAGTACAAGAAGCGGGTTAAGCTCCTTATGTAAAATCTTTCTCCTGCTTTCATTTCATGCTTGCTAATTACGATTGTTGAAGTTGGCTTGCCATCATATTCATATTCCAAATCGTAAAGATTATAGCCTGCTAAAAGTAGGATTGGGTTCATGAATACAGACTTGCTTTTTATTGTGAGAAGCAAAAGCAACAAAAGGAATATTGAAAGCGAAATAATGTCTTCAACCTTCGCAAGGTCAAAACCAAAAAATGAAACGATGTAAGGGATTGTGTAGTTAATTAAATCAACCGAACGGTTTTTAACTGCTTTCACAGTAACAGGCATATTTCCTCTTTTAATTGAGCCTATAGTTACGAATAGCAGTATTACACTCAATGCTGATAAGCCAAGAAGGATTGAAATGGCTACTGGATGCCCAAAACTGTAACTGCAATAGAAATCAAAATCCTTTACTGCCAATATCAAAAACAAAGGCGAGTAAGCACTTATGAATAATAGAATTGCTGTTAATAGTTTGGGTTTCATACTTCTACTTCTTCAACTGGTTTAGAATTGAAAGCTGTTTCCAAAATTGCTGGCGTGAGCAATTCAAGTGATTTGTTCAGCTCTGATTGCTTTCTCTTCAATTCTGAAAGTTTCTCAAGTGCATCTACAATTTTGTCTTGCTCTTCCAATTCTGGTAACGGGATTTTCAACGATAAAAAAGTGTCAACTGAAATTGAATTTCTTCTCGCACCTATGCCTTTTGATTTATCTAGCAGTTCCTGCCAAACTCTAGGGTGTTTGCAATACTCAGCTATGTATTTAATGTTGACTCCTTCTTTAGCCTTAAAAGTCGGATATTGAGAAGATAGATACAATCCATCAAATTCCTCTGTAATCAATGCAATAGCGCCTTCCCATCCCTTTACTTTACTAATGACAATTTCATCTTTGTGTAGCCTGTGAAATGATTTGTATGAAGTATTGCTACCTGAAAGTGGTTCTCGCTTAAAAAGTCCTTTCCCAAATCCGTAAACACCTGCAAAATTATACATTACGGTGGGATTCACTTCTACAGAATCAGTGCTTTCTTCTATTGCTGTAGATAAGCTAACAGTTTTAACAGTCAAAGAATTACTGATTTCATTTTGTATTTGAGTAATTAAGGCAAGATTTTGCGTGATGGCTTCTCTAACTTTTGTGATTAGAAGATTAGCATCCAAATTTTCATAAGGGTCTACTTTATTCGGATTCCTAAGGTCTAAGTCAATTTTTTCATCTTCGGATTGAAGTAATTCGGCAACCTTGACACTCCATGAGTTCTCACTTTCTTCTCTTTTGTTCCACCATTTTTTAACTTTTTCTAGTTCATCTGATTTAAGTGGTTTTGATTTACTGTATTTCTTTTTCCCCTTTGGAATTGGTACTTCATAAAACCAAACAGTATCAGTTTTTTTAGTTGTATCGAAGAAAATTAAATTTGAAGGAATGTCAGTGTATGGTGCGAAAACGCCTTCTCCAAGACGAACAACGGTATGTAGGTTGAAATCAGAAATAAGCTGTTTTAAAATTCTGCCTGTGATGCCGTTTCCTGCCAAAGTTGAGTTTGGAACAACTACTGCGGCTCGACCACCATCTGAATTTGGTTTTTTCCTTTTCAACTTTCGCATTATCAATTGCAAAAAGAGCAAGGCAGTTTCTGCTGTTCGCTTATCATTCGGGAAATTGTTTAGAATCCCTCTCTCTTCTTCACCCCCGAATGGTGGATTGGTAAGAATAACATCTACACGTTCAGAATCGCCAATGTCTTTTAATGGAAACCGAAGGCTGTTACCGCTATCAATATTTGGATACTCAAGACCATGCAAAAGCAAGTTCATTTGACAAAGCAGAAAGGGTAATGACTTTGGTTCACCTCCAACAATGGAATTCCTTTGTAATGTTTGTCTCTGTTCTACGGTTTTAGCCTGTTTTTTCAAATAGTCAAAGGCTTCAACTAAGAACCCACCTGTACCTGAAGCGGGGTCTAAAACAGTTTCGCCAATTTTAGGGGCTAGCATTTCAACCATGAAACGCACCACTGGTCTTGGTGTATAAAATTCACCTGCATCACCGCTTGCATCTCTCATTTCCTTCAAGATGCTTTCGTACAAGTGCGAAAGCGTATTTATTTCTTCGTTATTTGTGAAATGAATGCCGTCAATTTTATTTACTACATCTCTTAGCAAGTACCCATTTATCATGCGGTTGCTAATTCCTTTAAATGCCGTTGCAATGACGTCTTTGCGTTCCGTTCCACTTTCGCTTTGTAAGCTCCTTAAATAGTAAAATAAACCTGTTCTTTCTTTACCGTCAGAGAGAGTAACTTTCTCATTACTGATGAAATTAAGCAGGTCGTCACCTGTTAGATTGGTATCTTTTGCCCAATCGCGCCATCTATAAGGGGATTCTATTGCAGGTTTATATTTCTTACCTTCAAGCTGTGCATTTACTTCTTGCATTTGCTCATTGTCATCCAAGAACTTTAAGAACATTATCCAAGTCAACATTGGTAGTCTGTCCGCATCTCCGTTCATGCCTTTGTCTTTTCGCATGATTTGGCGACAACTTTTGATAATACCTGATAGCCTTTGAGCTGGTGTTTCTTGTTTTACTGATTTTGTCTTTTTGGTCTTTGCCATAATTTACTTTTAAGCTGCATCTGCATAAAGCAGGGTTTGTATTTCTTCTATTATTTTTTTGAATTGTTCAATTCCGCCAAATTCATTCACGATTTCGTAAGCGTTCCCTTTTTCTGATATTGGGTCAACTGAAATAATATCAGGTCTCAATTGATTTGGCCCATATTCCACATATTTTTCCAAAATAAGGTTCAAAACATCTTTTGCTTTCTCGCTTAGGTCTTGAAACAAGTCAGGTTTGTTCTTTTTCAGTAAATCTGCTCGTTGTTTACGAGTAAGCGGTTTCAAATCGAAAGCAACAAAGCAGAGTAAGTCAAATGGGTCAGCGTCTTTGTTTCTGGTTATCTCCATTAGTTGGTCTACTGATACACCATTATTTTCAAGCTCTTCAAGAATGTGTTTACGTTCTTCAAGATTGTTCCATTTTGATTTAAACTCATTTATTGATGGGAAGAGAGTAGTGATCTGCTCCTTTGCGTATTGTGTAAATTGAATAGTGCGAAGTTTTCCATTCGCGTCTAATATTTGAACACTCTCCGCTGCAATACTTACTTCGCCTTCGCTGATGTAGTATTTTCTTCTTGGTTCACCACCTGTTTCACCGCCTGTTGGTGGCTCATCATCTTCATTGTCTTCATCTTCCCAATCTTCATCACCTGTGTCGGCATCATCTGGCACCCATTCATCACCGTCAATTATGTTTCCATCATCATCAATTTCATCTTCGGTGATTAATGGTGGTTCACCATCAAAATCAGGGTCGGCAAAGTTTCTTGTTGCACTTCCTGTATAGTCAAGAATGGTGAAAAATAGTTTTTCCTTGTCTTCTCTTACTCTTGTACCTCTACCAACAATTTGTTTAAACTCGGTCATAGAGTTGACCATTCGGAAAAGCACAATGATTTTACAAGTTGGAACATCAACGCCTGTACTCAATAATTTGGATGTGGTTACAACAACAGGGATAGGCTCGTCAATATCCATGAATTTCCCCAAATGTCCTTTCCCTATGTCGCCTTCTTCTGATACAATACGAACAACATAATCAGGGTACTGCTTTACTAAATCGCTATTTAAATTGCTTAACTCTCTTCGGAACTGGTCGGCATGTTCTTGATTGACACAAAAAACGATTGCTTTATCAAACCTTCCGTTTTTGACCATAAAGTTGTAGAGATGTTTAACTACTGCTTTTGTTCTAGGTAGATAAGAAAGCGAGTTCTCAAAATCTGGGGTTGCGTACACGCCATCAGGAATTATTTCCCCATTGTCATCAACTTGTCCTTCTTCTGGCCTAAAACCTGTCGCATCCGTTTCAGTAACTACTCTGTGTACTAAATAGGGGGCAAGGAAGCCGTCTTCAATTCCTTGTTTTAAACTGTATATGTAAAGCGGATTACCAAAATATCCATAAGTATCTTTGTTATCGTCACGCAATGGGGTTGCTGTCAAACCAAGCTGAACAGAAGTATTGAAGTAGTCAAGTATTACTCTCCAATTGCTTTCATCTGAAGCACTTCCTCTGTGGCACTCATCGATTACAATAAGATCAAAAAAGTCTCTTGGCAATTTCCTGAAAGCACCTGGTCTATTGCTATCTTCTGCTAAAGACTGATAAGTCGAAAAATAAATCTCACGGCTACTTGGCAAGCCTTCATCTGGAACTAAACATCTTGCATCACCAAACACGGCAAAGTCTTTTGCATGTGGATCTGAAACAAGAATGCTTCTGTCTGCAAGAAATAGAACCTTGGGTCGTCTGTATTCCCCTTTGGTATTCCATCGGTTATTCCAAAGCTTGTATATAACCTGAAAAGCAACTGTTGTTTTTCCTGTTCCTGTCGCTAAGGTTAGTAAAGCTCTTTTCTTTCCCTCCAAAATTGCCTTTACTGCTCGGTTAATTGCAATTCTTTGGTAGTATCTTACCTCTTTGTTTGGGGTAGCGAAGAAAGGTTTTAGGTAAGTTTCTTGAATCTCAGGTTTTACAGGGTCTGCTTGATTTAATCTATCCCAAAGTTCTTGTGGCGTAGGGTAGCTCGTGATTTTAGTTTCAAGTCCTGTTATAAAATCGAATTCAATTATTTCTGTGCCATTTGTTGAGTAAGCGAACTTTAGTCCGAGAATTTCCGCATAGTCTTTTGCCTGTTGAAGTCCATCGCCCGCAGATTTGTATTTCTTTTTGGCTTCAACAATTGCAATCGGCATATTTCGCGAATAGCGAAGCAAATAGTCAAAGCGTTTAGCTTTTTTTCTTTTTGCTTTTCGCCCAATTACGATGATTTTACCATCAGTAAAAGTGCGTTGTTCAAGAATCAAGTCATCAGTCCAATTGCTTTGGTAGAGTTTTGGTAACACCTCTTTTCTGCAAGTGTCCGCTTCACTGTCCTCATTATTGATATGTATTATTTTATCACTCATCTTGTCCAAATAAGTTGATGTTTCATTAATAGCAGTTGCCCAAGAGCGTTGGGAAAATTTGGCTCTTTTGCAAAGCTTTGGTTGTGCGTTGGCTTGTGCGGCTTTGCAAATGTGCCAAATGCGGACTGGCAGAGAAATTTTAAAAAATGCGAAGCGGGGGAAATAGTCCCATTGTCATTCTTTGTCGAATGAGTATAAAAGTATAATTCTGTCAGTTCAACTGTCATGTTATTATTTAACTTACATTTATCTATCTCAGCTCCTTTCATTGTACTATCGTCTTTTAGCATGTTGCCTAACGTTCGGCGGTATGTGTTGTTGGCGCCGCTTCGGGGTGGCGCGTGTTTTTGCACTCGTGATGCGCTG
>MWCX01000069.1 GCA_002070265.1 Bacteroidetes bacterium ADurb.Bin174
AATCAGAGCCGTATGGATCATAGTTTTGTTTACTTTCGGCCGCAAATATAGCTATTTTTTATGATATGCAAGGGGTAGGGTGGTATTTTTATCAATTCGTAGATTCAACATCCCAATGCAACTTTTTTCTCCAAAGAAGCGAAAAATACTTCTTTTGGAGAAAGGAAGCCGAGTTTTTCTCTGGGTCTTCGGTTAATTTTATACTGTACTTCTTTGATATATTGATCGTTGTAATTTTCAAACGACTGTTTTTTGGGGATATATTGTCTTATGAGTTTGTTGGTGTACTCGTTCAATCCCCTTTCCCAGGAAGAATAAGGATGGGCAAAGTAGAAGTCGGCGCAGAGTTTTTTCGCTATAACCCGGTGTTCGGCGAATTCTGTCCCATTGTCTGAAGTGATCGTTAGCACGTGATTTTTGTAGGGCAAAAGGAGATTGGTCACCGTCGTTGCCAGGGATTTCGCATTTTTCCCTTTTTTTAGTTTCTCCATCATCAAAAAGCCTGTTGTCCTTTCCGTGATGGTGACGATAGCGCCCTTATTCCCCTTACCTACAATCGTGTCTATTTCCCAGTCCCCAAACCTTTTTTTCTCGTTTACAATACTCGGCCTGAGGTCTATGGATACCCTGTCCTTGATGGGCATATGTTTCCCCCGGGGCTGCCTCTTACGATGTTTCAGGGCATGGCGCAGGTTCTTGTACAAGTCCCCGCCATGGGCTCTATCCTCCCTTATGTGCCTGTATATGGTCTCGTGGCTTACCATTGGCAGTCCCAACCTTACAGCGTTCCCCACGATCTGCTTGGGAGACCATTGTTCACCGATCAGGAGAGCTTCCACGCTCTTCCGAATTTCAGGAGTAAAACTACGATTGCGTTTGAAACGCTCCTTCCGTTCATCACAAACCATCTGGGCGAACTTCGCCCTGTAACCGCCTCTCCTGGGGCTGTTCCTACTTATTTCACGGCTTATCACAGATTTGTCCTTGTCTATGAACATGGCAATCTCGGATTGTTTCTTACCTATGCGCAACATCAATTCTATTGCGTATCTTTGTTCCGGTGTCAGATGACTCTTCTTTTTTAGTGTAGGCATACAACAAAAGTAGGTTTTTTGACCCAGATGTTGGGGATTAATCCCCAACATCTTTTTCCTTTAGTTGCATTTACTAATTGAATTTACATAGCCGTTCCTTCCTCCATACGAAACATCGTCAGAAAAAGCACAAATGGCTTGACAGAACTTATCCGTATCGTTGGTGGATAACAAATTACTTTATTGGTAATTCTTGATAAACTTTTCCTTTGAGTAATTTTCCGTTACTATGCTTACTCCTTTTAACACCATCGCTTCCCCATGTTCCCCATTGTTTAAAGAAGAAAGCAGCACCTTGTGTTTCAGACTGTTCTTTGATAGATAAGACCCAGATTTCTTTCATAGGTCTTGCTCTAGATCCACTCTCTCCACCAACTATTACCCAATCAATATTAGTTAAATCTAAATCTCCTAAATCTTCTAATAATGGCTCGCATGACAAAAATAAAACAGAAGCTTGTAATGGTCTCAGAAACTCAATTCTTTCCTTAGATTTTTTATTTTCAACGGTAACACCTAACCAAGCATTTTTAGGTATATGTCTTGACTGAAAGTATAAATTCATTCTTTCGGCTCTTTTTGTTAAAACTTGATATTGATGATGTGGGGTTTGTTCAATTGTATGAAAAACTTTATCAATATATTCAAAAGGAACTTTTTCATGAAACAAATCACTCATGGAGCATACAAAAACAGTATGGGGTTTCTTCCATTTATACGGTTCTGTTAAAACGTTTTCATGTAAAGTTAATTTAAATTCGTTTTTGTATTTTTGCTGTCCCATCCCTTTAAGTCTGAGTGACATGATTTCAGCATAACAGTTCTTACACCCATCCGAAACCTTGTCACATCCCGTGATGGGATTCCATGACATTTCAGTCCATTCAATTGAAGATTTGCTCATGAGTTAAATTCTATAATACATTCATCTGTTATCAAGACACTTACCTTGTGATTAATATCATCCGTATATTTTGATTTAATAGTTCCTTGCTCAACCATCCATCTTAATGTTTTTGCATAGTGAGAACCACAGTATTTCGTTCTAGGATGATGTTCTTCAAATAGTTTTTTTGCGGTAATTGTTCTACCCTTATAAGCTCCGATTAGCATTGTACTTAGATCAAATACATTCTCTTCTCCAAAATCCCAAAAACCATTATTATAATCCATGGCTTTTGCATCGAATGTATAACTGCCGTCTTTATCTAACGAAGCGCCAATATTGTCGTAATTATAGTAAACTTGCTTTACTAATTCATAACCTTTCGAGTGTTTAGTAAAGTGGATAATAAAATGACTTGTTGTTTTACTATCTTCTTCTTGAAATTTAAATGCACTACTGTACACCGGCCCTCTTTTTACTGCTTTTTTAAATTCGTCTGCAAGGTTTTCGATGATTAAATTCAACCTTTCCTGAACACTGGCCTTGTATTTTCTGTCTTTACGAATATTATCTATTGAAGTCGGGAAAAGGGCTAACATTAAATCTTCAAATTTATCGTTTTCGATTGCAGCATGTATTCTTTTTGTGTTTACAAATAAAAAAATCTCATTACCCCATCCTTCAAGGAATTTAGCTAAAACTAAAGTATTAATTCCTTTATATCCCCACGGATCAAAAAACAGTAAGGTCGGATAAAGATTTTTTCCATTTTTGGTGAAGTCAGTGGTTAGATATTTTAATATTTCTTCATCTTCACCCACAGTTTTGTTGCCAAAACGTGGTTCGAGAGCAAATGCGTTTTTCCCAAATTTACTTTCAAAGTTTGCTTTTAACTGTTCAGAATATTTGTTATCATTGAACAATAGTCTAACCTTTTCCTTCAATAAAGGATCGTTAGCACAACTTTGTGCTATTAACAATGGGGTTGACAAATTGCCATCCTCATATTTTCCAGGTCCTGAAAAAAGATCTAAATATCTTATCTCATGCTGTTTACGTTTCAATAATATTCTGCAATATTGTGGAAAATATTCAGCCACAATATTTGCTTTAATCCTTGATGAGATTGTTTGTTTCTTAAAAAAATCTTTACTCATTACTGTTTTCGATATTGCTTATTATGTCCTACTACATTTACTCCTCAAACTCCACATCGGGTAGGTTTTTCACGATTTCTACTGTTTTTAGGCTTACGGTAATAATACTTAGCAAGAGATTAAGGATATATTTTGGATTATCGTGCTCCGCTGCCCAGTGATTGGGGTTATTTACTATACCGCTGGCTTTGTGTGTGGTAATTTGATAGCGTTCCATAATCCATTCGATGGCACTTTTACCATTTACAACATATTCATAAGCTTCGGAAGGTATATTTTCGATTTTAATTTGGTGATTGTAGATAATTGTGTCGGTTTGTCCCTTTTTAGGAAAACGCATTTTAACCACTTCATAATCAACGTTTGCACCCACATCGCCATTTACGATAACTTCATCGGGTTTTTCGTAATTCTCGTAATTGAGATGCAGCTTTGCAAGTTCGCGTCCGGCTTTGACAAACTTCCAGAAATCGGTGCTGTTTTCCACCAACGGTAAGCGCGGTAACATCTTTTTCAGGTCGGCAGTGTAGGTTTCACGATATTTAGGATAATGCAAAATACCATAGACATAATAAAACACATCCTCTTTTTGGGTCATATTACCATACATGGTGCGAGCGCGTTCAAGGATAAAATCGCTGATACCATCACGACGGGCAAATTTGTCTAATGTAGGCTCTGCCACCGCATCAAAAAGTGTGGGGAAATTTTGCTCGCGCTCTTCATACCAATAAAGTGGAAAACATTGTCCGTTGAACATCACTTGTAAGTCAGGAATTTTATTTGTGATTAGAGTTGAAAAATTTTTGCTTGCTCCAGGCCCAGAAAGACATATTACCAAATTCTCGCTGTCGGGAAGGGGGAACAGTTTTGCCTGTTGGTAAATTCTGTGGATTAATTCCTTTTGATAACAAAACACTTGCTTAAAAAACGGTCTATATAAAGATACTGTAAAATAGTTTTTGTTTAATACAAATTCCTCATTGTTGTTTAGTGATTTTAAGAACAAATCAGTCCAGACAATTTTTGACGCATCATATTTTATCTCATATCCGCCAATTGAGTTTACCTTACTTCGCTCTTCATTGTAAAAATCCACCATATTTTGAATTATGTTTTCTAATGTTTTTTTTGAAGAGTTATACAACCAAGCATCCCTATTCGTTGCTACGCCAAGTGAATAAGTTGTAAAAAACGCTTGGGTTTGCATGTCAAACTTCTTTTCAGGCGCAAGTGGAAAAAAATCAGCAAAACCCTCGTTGCGCTTATTTATCCAATCGCCATGTTCGTTGGGTTTCAGAAGTTTCCAAGGCACGGTTTTAATGCTGCCAAATTGAGAGGTGAGCTCCAATTTTTCTTGACGGGTAAGATAATCTTCCACCTCATAATAATGTATATTGGCTTTTTCGCTTTGTTCCGGCTTTTTTATCAAAAGTGTAATCGCAATAGGAGTGCGACTACCGGACCCAAAAATCTTTCCTCCTTCTTTTCGAGATAGTTCACCACTTGTTCGTTGATTTCCACGCAAGTTTAATACGTAAATAGAAGAGAATTCTTTCTCTATCGTTTTTCGAAAGCCATCAGTGCTGTTTCCATCAATCCATGAACCATTGCTCACATAGCAAATAATACCTCCATGCTTGGGGTCTAAGCGGTCGCTTGCCCAACGGAAGGCTTTGATATATACATCGTATAGCGCTTTACTAAGCCCAGCATCAGATTGAGCCACATAAGTTTCCATTATACGTCTATCCAACTTTTCATATGCTTGGTTTTGGGCATTATCATTTGCCGATCTCTGCCCGATTGAGTATGGTGGATTGCCGATAATGACACGAAGCGGTGCTTTTTGCTGATTCTCCACTCGTTTTGAGTTTTGTGGAAACATTTCACTGAAAAGCACTTCGCTGTCGCGGGTTTCACCCAATTGGAATGTATCGGTAAGGCAAATGCCATCAAAGGGTGTATATTCTCCTTCGGCCTCATCACAAATATCGTGGTAAACATTTTCGATATTCACCGAGGCGATATAATACGCAAGCAATACGATTTCGTTGGCATGCAGTTCATGTTTATATTTATGTTCGAGCAACTTAGGAGGTATAAGCCCGCTTTGCAGTAGTCGGGTTATGAATGTACCTGTGCCGGTAAATGGATCAAGTATGTGTATATTTTCATCGCTCAAACTTCGCTTGAATTCTTTTTGAAGTGCATAATTCACCGAATGAATAATGAAATCCACCAGTTCCACCGGCGTGTAAACTATCCCTAATCTCTCTACCATGCGGGGGAAGGCAGCCTTGAAAAATTTGTCGTATAGTTCAACAATGATTTTTTGCTTAGCTTCGGCATTGTCAATTTCAGATGCGCGCATTTTTACGCTATCGTAAAACTTTTGCAGGGTTTCACTCTCTTGTTCGGTAACGCTATCTTCTTCCAACAATGTAAGAACCTGCTGCATGGATTGTGAAATAGCGTTATTTTTCACAAACGAATATTTGTCGAACAAGGCCTCAAAAATAGGCTGCGTAATGATATGCTGCGCAAGCATTTCTATTGCCTCTTCCTCGCTTACACTTGGATTGATGTTTTTATGCAAACCTTTCATAAATCGGTCAAAAGCTTTGCGGTGCTTTTTGTCCTCTGCAACAAGCAATGTGATACGCTTTATATGGCGTTCGGCAATATCAGCAACATCTTTTGCCCACTGCTCCCAATATCGACGATCACCCACTCTTTCCACCATTTTTGCATAAAGCAAGCTTTGCATCTGCTCGAATTTAAACGATAACTGCCATACGGCTTCAGCACTATTTTCAGCCAATTGAGAATTACCGAAATCCTCATCACCCCCATGAGCAGGTCTGCCAACAAGAATGTTTTGTGGCTTTTTCTTATTAAGTTCGATTTTATTTATGGTTGCATTAAATCGGTCATCATGCGCACGTAAAGCGTTCAGAACAGTCCAAACAACGGCATAAGCCTTGTTATTGTCCAAGGCCTCTTTAGTGTCCACATCACTAGGGACAACTATCGGAATAATAATATATCCGTATTTTTTATCCTTTGCTTTACGCATAACCCTTCCTACCGATTGTACCACATCTACCTGTGAGTTACGAGGCGAAAGAAATATAACAGCATCCAAAGTAGGAACATCCACCCCTTCGCTCAGGCATCGCACATTAGTAAGAATACGGCACTTTTGTGTACCGCGCTCTAAACTTTTAAGCCAGGATAGCTTTTGTCCGCGCTCAGTTGCCGCCATTGTTCCATCTATGTGCTGACTATCCACTACCACCATTCGCTGCTGGGCTTCTTCGCTTAGATGTTTGTAATAAAGCTCTTCCATTTGATTGAAGGTCCGGGTGATTTGCTTAGATGTTTTTATGTTTTGGCAAAATGCTACGGCCGTATGCATTGGCTCAGGGTCACTGCTTCTTACAAGAGCATTGTCGCCCACCAATTCTTTACTTAACGCATTTATGCAACCAATGAGCTTATTTACATCTCCGGCAGGAATTTCTGTACCGCCATTTGCCACCATTTCTTGAGCAGCAGTCGGCATGTCACTTTCATTTACAGTAAGTACCAATACTTTATAGTCGGACAGTAAACCTTTGTCTACTGCCTCGCCAAATCCGAGATGGTATATTTCATCTCCGTAAATGCGCTTATCGTCCATCGAACAAAGCACAGCATCCATACTTACGGCTTTTTTCTTACTGTCATCACTGTAAAGCCTTGGAGTGGCAGTCATATACATTCGTTTTCGTCCTTGTATAAAATTGTTATTGTGGACTTTTACAAATGCACTTTCATCTTCATCAGAAAGAGTAACACCTGTGGTGCGGTGTGCTTCATCACAAATTATTAAGTCAAAAATCCCCTTTTCATTACCAAATTTCGCTTGATATTTTTTTTGTGCCTCAGAAATAACATCTATGGATTGGTAAGTAGAGAAAACCACTGTCATTCCTTCTGAATCCAATGCTTCCCTGAATTGGTTTAAAATGGTTGGCACATCGGTAGATGCAGGTAAAGCCAAATCCACAACGCTAAAACTGTCAACATCTTCGTTTCGGGTTGTCTTTTTGCTCACTTTGGGATCGGAACAAATACAAATAGCGTTGATAGGATGTGATGCTTCAGGCGCCCATTCTTCCAAAGTTTGCCCAAGCAGTGCAATGGATGGAACCAGGAAAAGCACTAAGCCATTACCTTGAGTTTGTTCTTCAGCTATTTTAAGAGAAACAAATGTTTTGCCTGTACCGCATGCCATGATAAGCTTGCCACGGTCGTGGTTTGCAAAGTATTTTTTACTCTTAGAAATAGCTTCTTTTTGATGGTCACCTGGAATTTTCCTGGATTTTCGAGATTGCTCTCCATACATTCCCTGCATTAGTTTATCCCATTGCACACTGCTATTTTGTAAATGATAAAGCGAAATTCGGGAAACCGGTGGTGTTTGGTTTCTAATGGCTTCTTCTGCATTAGCACCCCAACGATTGGTTGTAGAAATCCATAAACAATGTTCAAATTTCTTGGTTTGTCCACTATCATCCGTAAAAGAACGTCCAGCTGTAGTAAGAAAGCTATCTACCTCCGCCTTATTTATAATTGCATTTTCTTGATAACATTTACATTGAATTGCCCAATATGTTCCGCTTGTGGTTTTAGCCACCAAGTCAATGCCGGTGTCGCTACCGCCTAAATCTTTTCTTGCAGGAAATTCGCTCCATAACCAAACCTTTTTAAATAAATTAGCATAGAAAGGCTCTGTAAGTAAATACAGTTGCATTAGACGCTCAAAGCGTTCGCCTTTATCTTTTTGTGAAAACGATTCTTTACGAAAATGGTCAAGAACTTGCTGAAATGTGGTCATGCCGTTGCTCGATAAAAATTATTCAATAATTATTCAAGGCAAATAAGTGCAGAAATTTAATTACAAATAATATATTTTTACTTTCTGTTATTATTCCACAAAAATAGAGAATTTCCCCAAACTTCCCGACAAATCATTTCAAATAGTTAACAAAAAAACTTTAAAGCATACAAACCATTTTTAGCCAAAACTTCTCGAATGAAAAGTTCTCATTCGAGAAGTTGTCCAATAAGTCTTGATTGTACGTACATATCACATTCCTCATGTTAAACAAATGTGATTTATTCGACACGTTATTTTTTCATGTCAAAAGGTCGACTTTTTTAACACGTCACTTTTTTACCCCTATCCAAGTCCACTTATGCCAAATATACTCCAAAGGGCCTTTTCGGGAATAATCCTGAACGTTATTTACATGGTTCGTATATTCAGTATGTCCGTTTCAAAGGGAAGGACCGTGCCGGTGATATCATCAACGAACACAAATTTGCAGGAAATCTTTGCC
>MWCX01000070.1 GCA_002070265.1 Bacteroidetes bacterium ADurb.Bin174
CCCTACTGACTGTTTAGTTTTAGATTTTGCAAATATATAAAATTATGTGGCAGCTTCCTAATATTGCAGCTAACGTTTACGTGTAAGATTAGGCGCGGTTTTCGGGCATCGTTCCAGTCCGCATACACACCGAAGTTAAAGCGGGGCAGTGAGCTGAAAATTAGCACATTAACCGCGATTAATTTTACACATTGTTATAGCCCGTTTTTCTTTTATTTCAGCATCCATTTTTCGTGATATTGTGATAAGTCCAACAAGTAATTATTCAGAATCTCACATTTTTCAAGTATTGTTTTAGAAGTTGTGTCATCAGTTAATTCTCGTTCACAAAATATTTTTATAATGTCAAGATTTAAAATAATCGGTCCTTCAATAACTTGCGGTCGGGGTCGATTCCATTGAAGATTTAGTTCAAACCCATCTTCAATTTTTTTTAGGTTGTTCAATAAAATGTCTTGCCAGTTACCATGAATTGAATGACTTGAAATTCCGTAAAAAACACTGTAAAACATTTCTCCTGCAACTAAGTTTGCTCTTTCTTTAATTGATTTCCACTTTGAACTTCTTTTGACTTCTTCCAAGTCAAAGTCAGATTTGTCAAAACTGTTCTGTATTGATTTCTGCATTCGTTCTTCAATTGGTAAAACATCTCCATTTCTGTCTTTTACATTCGTCAAGATTGTTTCCCAAAGTTCCTTTTCTGTAATCAATGAGTTTTTGATATAATTCCTTTTGACTCTATCCTCTCCTTCAATTAGAATAAATTTTGTGTTTATAGCTGTTTCGGCTATACACCTGTTTATTATGTAACAAATTTCAAGTTTGCCTTCACATATATTTTGCAAAAAAGATGTGTTCAGTTTTATTAGTCTTGTCAAATTTCCACCAATAACAGCATCGTCTTTGTTTATCTTTTTTGGCATACCATCAAGGTCGCAATATTTTAATCCAACAACTCTATAAATTAATTCAATTGATTGTTTAAGAAGTTCAACATATGCGTCCATAAAACTGTCTTCGCTGTCAAATTTTTCAATGTCAGCATTGGAGTATTTCGGTAATATGTTTAAGATTTCGTTCATGTCTTTTTAAAATGGGCTATAACGTCTTATTTACGCAATGAATATACAACATTCGTATATACCCGATTTATAACATTCGTATATACTAGCTAAATTACAGGTGTTTACGAATGTTTTTTGAATATATTTCATTATATCTTTTTTTAGTTAACAAGTCTAACTATGTTAAAACCCAAAGATAACTAAAAATGTAAATAAAATGAATTAAATACTCTAAATAATATAATCTGCAAAGTCGTAGCCATACTCAAGCTAATTCTCGTTTATATGTCATCTTGGTACATCCCTACATACAGCGGTCATTGTTAATGTTTTATACATTATGTTACCGACTGGCATTTATTTAAATTCATAATTTGTACTTTGTCCACCGCTAGTTTCTTTTTGTAAAATGAAGTATTTTCGATTAAGTATCTTCTGTGGAGTCAATAGCATTTATTAAACATTGCAAAACCATAAAAACCATTCTGTAATATCTGAATTACTTTCTTATTGTCTCAAGTGAAGTCTGTCCAACTATCTTATTTGTGTATATAGATTTTCATTCTACGCAAATAAAACTTTCTACGCAAAATATGCACTGATTAGAGTGCTTAATATCCGCAATGTAGGTTTTGTGCTTGGCGGTAACTGTCTAGTGTATTTCGGCTTGATAAGGTGCTGGTTGTTGAGTGGTCTATGAAAGATGAATCATAATTACAGTAATTTTGTAGAATCAGTGCGAACATAAATAGATCGAAGTAATAAATGAAACCATAGCGATCAGCAAAGGGTGGCTTTACGGGGATTTCATTGATACATTGGCCCTTATATTCACATTTTATTTTAAATGTATCAATAACTGGGATTTTGTGTCATGTTTGGATTCAAAGAAAATTCTTGGTAGGGAATTGGATATAGTTGCTGGTAACTTTGAATTTCAAGTAGCTCCACAGCAATACCCAAACGCTTGAGAAGTGCGAAATAGCCATAATCCTGACCAATGAATTGTTTCCACAAATCTGCTATTTCATATTTTGGATTAGATGGAAGCTCCTGCAATGGATTCATAGAACCTGCAACTCTAATCTGATTCAGAACGTTTAGCAATTCTAAATTCCTATTTAAGCCATTAAGTGTTTCTGCATAATGGAATAGTATGCTTGTGTTTCTGTAAATAGGATGTAAAGTCCCTTTTTTTAAAAATTGACAAAATATTTGAGAAGGTTGGTAATTGTAATTAGCAAATTTACAATGTACAAAAAATGGCAATGTTGAGTGTACAACTTTTGGCAATATCCAATGTACAGGTTTAACATTACATTTAACTATCTCTTTTTTTTTCAACTGTTTTTTTATTCTTTCTCAAGGAAAGTTTTCCGGTTGTCCATACGGTAACCGTTTCCTTCGAACCTGATCACCTCGCAACGATATAGCAGTCGATCCAGGATGGCTGTCGCTAACACTTCATCATCCAATGTCTCCGCCCACTGGCTGGGTGACTTGTTAGTGGTGATGATGATCGAGCACAGCTCATGCAGGTGATTGATCAGATTGAACAGAGCCACCGCTTCACTTTTTTGCACCGGGAACATCATGATGTCATCTATGGCAATCAGGTGTGCCTTGGTGTATCGCTTGTAGGTGCTCATCGCCGATGAGATGATCTCTTTCCTGTTGAGCACGCCTATCAGGTCTGCCATGGTGGTAAAATAGGCCCTATAACCTTTCTTGATGGCATCATTGACCAGTCCCCCGGCCAGGTATGTTTTGCCTGTACCGCTTGGACCCATCAGCACCAGGTTGTATAGCTGATCGACCCAAAGCAGCTCCCTGAGCTGTGTCATCTGCCTTATGCCGATGCTGCTCGAGGCCTTATAATCGTACTCGTCAAGCTCGTGTGCGCGTGGCAGACGGGCCAGTTTAGTCCTGCGCCGGTAATCATTCAGCTGTCGCTGCTCTAGCTCTTTTATAAGCATGTTCTCCAGGAAGTCCGCGTATCCCGGTGTATCTATACTCGCCTGGTGAAGCATCGGCTGCAAGTTTTTGCTCAGGTATCCCAAACGAAGTATGCCGGCATATTGCTTCATGTTTTCTATCTGCTTCATATCTCCATGATTTGATCGTACCGGTTTATCTTGCTTCTCTCGGGGATGTATGCATCCGTGTCATACTGACTCGTTTGAACACCGTCATGCAACACGCTTACAACGGGCAAGGGCTTCTTCTCCCGGCGTTTTAACTCCCGGTAATGTGATGCGGCTTCTTTCAGGCAAAGGGCGTTGTAGAGCCCATTGTCGAGGCAGTAATCAAGTGCACTGCCAACGATCTCTTCACCATATTCGCCCATCACCTCCCTTATCATTTTCAGATTGTCTCTCAGGTAACGGGGCTTATACTTGTGTATCTCCTCTATGAACAGGTACAAAGTGTTGTTGCCCTTCCAGATCGATAGGACTTCCTGCTTGAAGACCTCAAGCCTGGAGTTCCGATCCCGTCGATAAGTTGTGCTACCGATTACCTTGCCTTTTTCAAGACTGACGGGGTGCTCGGCCAGAAGGATGCCTTGCCGGTTGAAAAGCGAAAGGGTGCCATCCTTGACCTTGAGTAATACCTCCGGTCCCTTCCCGTTATAGGTGCCATATGGGACCCTGTAGAAGTTCCCCTTGTAACTGATTGTGTTATCTTTTCTCACCGTGTAGGTGGGAATCTCATCCCGGGGGATTGCTGGTGAGGGGCGAAAAAGGGAGAGATGCTCCTTTTCAATCAACCACACATCATGGGGTAAGCGCTTCGTCGTGGCATGTTTGGTGCCGTTCGCCTTGCGCTCCAACCAGCTCAGGGCTTCCTCATTGAGGCGATCTATATCGTGAAAGGTACGCGCGCGAAGAAAGTTGTTTTTTACGTATCCTACCACGTTCTCAACCCGGCCTTTGCTCTGGGGATCGGCCTTGCGGCAGAACTCAACGCTGATACCACGTTCATCCCTGTAGCGACGAAAATCATCAGCCAGGAGATAATCGCCAAGGTTCTCACTTTTCAGAAACACTGAGTCCTGATCATAGAGAAGCTTCCCGGGGATACCCTCTATATACCCGAAGGCCTGTTCGTGAGCCTGGACGGCTGTTTTCCCGGTGAAGGGAGTTGTTTGGAAAAACACATATTTGTAGCGACTGCGTGACAGGACAAGGGCAAAAAAATAAACCCTGTGCCTACTGCCGTCCAAACGTCGCATCTGTGCTGTACCGAAGTCAACCTGCGCCTGGCTGCCATATGCAAACTCTTCTAGGGCTTCCGTCTGGCGGATCTTCTCCGGTACAGGGATCTTCTCCTGACGCCGCACGTGCTGGACAAAGTTGTATACAGTCTTGCTGTTCACCTTCGGCAAGTCGGGGTATTTCTCCTTCAGCCGGTCTTCTATCACTGCCGCCGGCAAACCATTGTCTATACTCAATAAGGAAAGAACGTCCGGGTAATATGGCGACAGAACAAGTTCGTATACACGCTGTTTCATTGAAAACTCATGAAACTCATCTTCACTCATCTTCTTGTACCTGGAAACTGTTCTGCGATCAATACCCAACTTTTTTGCAATTTTACTATCCGAATTGCCCGGATTACTGGAAAGTTCTTTAACTTCGTACCACATACGTACCTTTCTAAGGTCATGTATCTGAGTCTTCATAGTGTTTGTATTTTCGTGAACTACAAATATATGAAGACTCTTCTTTAACCCTTTTTATGTACATTGCATATTGCCAATTTCTGTACATTCAATCTTGCCGAAAATTGTACATGCGAAGTTACTGATTACAGTAATTTCCATCTTCTGGGAAAAGTAAGGTAAAAACAGCTTCTTTATTATTGATATCAGAATAGATAGAATTCTCAAAAGAGATGGTATAAGTCTCATCAATAATTTTACTAAAGTAGGATGCAGCTCCATTATAATCCTTTTGTTCCAGGTGAATTAGACCAACAAGAGCATTTGCCAAATCTTGTGAAACAATGGTTTGATTGTGAACAGGATCTTCATATAAATAAGGAATCGATTCATTTATATCTTTAAGAAGCGCGTTCATGACCTCATCTTTGTTCGTCCTGCTGACCCTATTATCCATTGATAATTCTTTAGTTATGAATGGCACATCACCCCAATGCTGCATCATATCCAGATAAATTAAAGCACGTAAAATCTTTGATGTGGAAAGATATGGTTTCGTATCAAAACCATCAACCTCATCAGAATGCTCAACAATAATGTTCAACAATCTGATAGCTTGATAAGCTTGTCCCCAGGCATCTATAAGAATAGCATTTGAAGAAGAAATATCATTACTGTAATCGATCAGATAGCATCTTGCAGCATCTAACCTATAATTAGACCTTACACCTCAGGTATATCTTTGATTTACAATATATTTGAATATTTACATGTCTACATATTAAAAAATGTAGCTGCTTTGAAGCTGAGTTACATGAATAAAAGGTGGATATAACGGTTTGATTATCTTGATACCTTTCATTGGTTCGAAAAATATGAGTATTGAGTATTCTTTCTTGATCTGTAAATAATTTCAGGGAATAAACTATGGTTCTCGATATGAATACCAAAGATGAGGAGATAATTTGACAACTTGTGTATTGATACCAATATTATAAAAAAAACGCACAGTCAAACGCTAAACTGTGCGTAAAACTGTGCGTAAATTAACTAAACCACTGACATACAGCGTATACTGTGGAGCTGGAGGGAGTCGAACCCTCGTCCAAACGGGGAAACCATACGCTTTCTACAGGCTTATCTCCGCTTGAATTGTCGGGAACAGACTTAGCCGGAGCTGCCGGGCCTGAACCTTATCTTCTGTTGTTTCATCCATGATGCGAAGCCATCATAAACTATCCCCGATTTAGCTGCACCACCGTATCGACGAGCTTCGGAGCAAGAGCTTCCGGGTGATGTTTCGTCACAACACCTAGTGCCGTGATTAAGCCGATCTACTGTACTTCGATCTTAAGCAGCGAAAGCAAAATTGTTGTTGCCAGATAATTGTTGACTGTCTTTTTTATAGTGCAGACCGACAGAGCACTGCCTGCTTACGTACCATTCCTGCCCGCTGTCAAAGCCAAACAGCCCCAAGAATTTCAGACCGCAAATTTACATAATTATCGGTAAAATATAAACTTTTATCAAATAAATTCTAACTATCGTGCGTAGTTAACAGCGCGGGTTTCACGTATGACGGTTATCTTGACCTGACCGGGGTAGGTCATCTCATTCTGTATCTTCAGAGCTATCTCAGATGAGAGCTGTTCGGCCTGTTTGTCGTCAATCTTGTCAGCGCCTACAATCACGCGCAGTTCGCGTCCTGCCTGTATGGCATAGGTCTTGGTTACTCCGGGATAGGAGAGGGCTATCTTCTCAAGGTCGTTCAAACGCTTGATGTAAGCCTCGACAATTTCGCGGCGGGCACCGGGACGTGCGCCCGATATGGCATCGCATATCTGTACGATGGGAGCTATCAGACTGGTCATCTCTATCTCGTCATGGTGGGCGCCGATAGCGTTGCATATATCAGGTTTCTCTTTGTATTTTTCTGCAAGATGCATACCGTATTCGGCATGTGCCATCTCAGTCTCCTCATCGGGAACTTTACCTATATCATGCAGCAGGCCGGCACGTTTGGCCCTCTTTGGGTTCAGTCCCAGTTCGGCTGCCATGACGGCGCACAGGTTGGCGGTTTCACGGGCATGCTGAAGCAGGTTCTGTCCGTATGATGAACGGTATTTCATTTTACCAATTATCCGTATCAATTCCGGATGCAGACCATGTATGCCCAGATCAATGGTTGTTCTTTTGCCGGTTTCGACAATCTCATCTTCGACCTGTTTTTGCACTTTAGCCACCACCTCTTCAATACGTGCAGGGTGTATGCGGCCGTCAGCTACCAGCTGATGCAGTGCCAGGCGGGCTATTTCACGGCGTACCGGATCAAAAGCCGATATGACAATAGCTTCAGGGGTATCGTCAACTACGATTTCAACACCGCAGGTAGCTTCAATAGCGCGGATATTACGTCCCTCACGGCCTATGATGCGTCCCTTCATCTCATCATTCTCAATATGGAAGACCGAA
>MWCX01000071.1 GCA_002070265.1 Bacteroidetes bacterium ADurb.Bin174
AGAAAATCCATGATGAAGATCGTATCGCCGAAATTCATATTGGTACAGGCAATGACCACATAGCCGACCGGCTGAAACCCCTGCCAGATACTGACAATATGATATTTGTTTTCGGGTTTGGTGACGTAACGCCAGTTCAGATACGCTTTGTTACGCACCGCCCATAAGCGGTGCTGGTTACGGCAACGCATCCAGAGGTCATCCGCCCAATCGCCGAATTCCGTTTCCACATGCAGTTTGTACTTCCCGGATTTTCCTGTAAGCAGGGACGCTGCATCCTGAAAAGCGCTTTCTGACGCAGCCGAAGGACCGGTCTCGCTGTGGAATATTTTTCTGGAAATGCTTTTGGAAATCCGTACCGGCCGGATATGAACGGGCGCGGGCATGATCTGTTGCCATTGGAGATATTTGATAAAGCCGTGAATCGAATTGCGATTGGGAAAGCCGTAAATAAAACCTTGCCCGGCATTTGTTTGCTCTCTGTAAAGCGCTTCGGCGGCAACCCGGAAAATGCCCAGGCCTCCATACTCCGGATCAGTCATGGTATCGTGAGAAAGCGTCGCTGTAGAATTGCTGCCATTGGCATACATTTGCACAGGACTTGCGGCATATTGGCCGACAAGTCTTTCATTGTCCCATGCCAGTTTAACAAACAGACCGTCAGCCGGATTTTCAAGAAACTCCCATCGCCAGTGGCGCAGGCTTTCCGTTTTTCCCATCGGCTTGCCGAAAACCTTTTCAAACAAGGCGCAAATAGCGTTTTCATCACCGGGGTGGTAACCCCTTATCTCAAATGACTTCTTTACATTTTCTTTTTTTTCTTCAGACATCAGCAAGATTATTCACATATTGGATATATAAATCTGAAACCCTGTCCCAAGTATAATTATCCACAACACGCTGGAAATTGGCCTCTTTTTGAATTTCCAAATCTTTATGATTTCTTAAAATGTACAGCAGTTTATCGCAAAGATCGTCAATATTTTCATATTTGACCAACACACCATTATTGCCCAACGCCTCCTTGTTGGCGGGAATATCCGACGCCAGGCAAATTCTTTTGTGGCTCATAGCCTCCAGTAATGTAATGGGCAAACCCTCCAATGTAGAAGGTAAACAAAACGCGAAGCATTTGCTCAACAGCATTTCTTTGTCGTTGCCGTAAACAGCGCCGGTAAATATCACATTGGGATTATCAACACCCAATTGATGCAGATATTTAACGTACTGCAAATCGGCGTCGTTACTTCCCGCAATGACTAGTTTCTTTCCGTTAATGGCGCTTTTATTAAACGCTTTTATCAGATAGTCGGGATTCTTATCCTGCACGAGTCGTCCCAGATATAAATAATAACCTTCGACTTCAAGATTGAATTTCTCCAGAATATTGCTTTCGTAAGCGTCCGCGGGCAGATTAACCGCGGTAGGTATTGTCACACATTTCTTGCCGTATTCTGTAAGAAAAAAATCTGTTTGTTCCTGGCTGACAGCTGTAATATTTTTCATTATCTTCACAGTCAGCCATTCCATAAACTTCATGATAATCTGCTGCCGGGACGTATATTTTGTCCGCTTCCATTCCAGTCCGTGACTCTGGTAAACAATCGTTTTTCCAAAAACAGCGGCAAACCACGCCGCCATGGTAGGACCCCAGCCATTATAATGATATATTTTTGCGTCGCGTTCTTTAAAAAGCGCTTGAATCGTTGCTTTGTGCCCTAAAAGCATCTTGCACAGATACCTGCCGCCAATTGATTTGTTATGGACAACCTTAAAGCCGTTCACATATTCGACTTCATTCCTGTCGCTTTCACAAAAAACGATGGGTTCATGTCCTTTGTTTTTTAAGCACGTTGCAAGGTTATACATATAATTTTCTATGCCGCCCAACTCGTGTATATTCCTGCCGCCGATAAATATAATTTTCATGATTAGTGTTTAAAAGAAATGCAATCTTGAAGTCTATCTGAGACCCTGCTTATCGTTATTGCCGACATGAAAAAAGGGGATGCATTGCGTATCCGTGCCGAAACCTCGAACAGAATTTAATTTGTTTTTTATGACCCACGGAAGAATATGGCGAATGTATTTTTTCATGACCGGCGAGGCAGTGCCGATCATCCAACAGCTTTTTGGACAATGGGCAACCTTTTCCCTGACCGCTTGCGCTTTTTCGCTGTTCCATATTTCCCTAAAATCGTCGACATCATGTAAATTCCCCATACTTTCAAACCAGTATTTTTCCTCCATGCCGTTGCAGGGCAGAACTTCGCCGTACGGATCAATGAAAAAATTCTCCGTGCCTGCCTCGCAAGGCAACAATCTGCGACCACCTCTAATATAGTTAATCAAACCTAAATTAAAGAAAGCACGGAACCACGATTTTGGATGTTTCTCTTTCAACAATCTATTGATTAACTCTTCAAAATTGTCGCAGACTTCATTAATATTCGTAATCCGGTTATCAAACTTGTGGAAATAAAAAGAATTGTGAAAAGCCGCTGTGGCAAACTCAAGGTTTAGATTCTTGCCCAACTCATAAAGCCAGAGCATATCTTCAGAATTATGGTTCGAAACCGTAATGCCGAAGCCTATATCCTTCACGCACATTTTTTTCAAACCGAGCAAAACCCGCAAACCACGGTCAAAACCGCCCGGCTGGCCGCGTAGTTCATCATTCTTTTGCGAAAGCCCTTCAATGCTCACGCGAAACCCGAGTTTCGGGAATTCCTTGGCTAGAGTAAAAATTCGTTCTTCGAACCAACCGCTGGTGGAAATGACAACACGATTTGTTTTTGTATAAAGAATGCGGATAATTTCTGGCAAATCTTCACGAATAAGAGGTTCGCCCCCTGTGAGATTAACACCGTCTACACGTGGTAATTTATTTAAAAGCTCCGGTTTAAATTCACAGCTTTTTTCTGTAGGATTCTGCCAGATATTACACATCTGGCATTTCATTGGGCAGCGGTAGGTAACAATTATTGAAGCGTCCATTTGAGACCGATCTTTCTTAAATGATTCTAATATTATTTTTTCGGCACAAAATATTTTACAACTTTGGCAGGATTTCCCGCAATTATACAGTTTGCGGGCATATCTTTTGTGACAACGGCACCGGCTGCAACAATTGAATTTTCTCCAATCATTACATTACGAAGAACTATTGCGCCACTCCCAATAAATACATTTTTCTTCAGTATTACTGTTCCTGTTCCATCATCTTCGTTGAAAGGTATGTGACGATATACCGAATGATCATGGGCGATAATTTTCGCACCGGATGTAATATAGACGTTGTCTTCAATGATAATGCTTTTAGGATATGTTGTGTCTATTGTTGCATGGTGGCTTATAAAAACATTGTTTCCGATAGACACCCCAAGCAGGCGATAGTAAGAAACAACAAATTTGCGGATATATTTTCCTAGCAAATATTTAATTTTATGCATATTACCCTTTTTCTTTATTTTTTAAAGATATAATGTCGTTATAAAATGTATCCAGTCTTTGATAATATAATTCTTCATTAAAATTATCCGCCGCAAATTGTAGGGCATTATCGCTCATCGCTTTATAATCCTGCTCATTTAATTGACTGGCCCGCGCAATGACATGTTTTAAGCTTTCCGCATCTTTTGGAGCAAACAAAAATCCTGTTTTGCCATCCGGCAGAATTTCCGGTATGCCTCCGATGTTCGCACCTATCACCGGCACACCCATAGAATAGGCCTCAATAATCGTCATCGGATTATTTTCATACCATTCCGAAGGTACAATAACAAACGCCGCCTCCGAAATGAATTTCTTCAGCGCGACACCCGTTTTAAATCCCACAAATTCGATATTTTCAATTTTATTCTTGCGAACATAATCAATAAGCTCTTCTTCTTCCGGGCCTGTACCAACAATTTTAAGCGGATAATCCGGCATTCGATGGAATGCTTCAATAAGGCAATGCAGGCCTTTTTCGTGCGATAATCTTCCAAAATATAAGAAATATTTCCTTTCATTCTGAGCCAAATAACGACGGTTTGATTGTGCAACAAAGTTATACAAAACCATAGCAGGAACATTGGAAAAGCCGTGATTGTATTGTAAGTGTTTTTGCTTTGCGAAGTTGCTTACATAAATTATACCATCCAAATATTTAACCGGTGAAAAAAAAGCATTTCTAAAATACATTTCAGCAGTCATAATAAGACTTTCTAAAAGATTGCCTTTGGAACATCTTCTTAGGGCACACCAGTAAAAATATTTGCCTTGACATTTTTTACATACATTACCGCGTGTATCAGTGAAGGTATAAGCAGGGCAAACCATGCGATAATCGTGTGCCGTGTGTATTAACGGGATTTCGTGCTTTCTTAAAACCGAAAAAATAGATGGTGAAATATTGCCCCAAAAAAGATGAGCATGCGCGATATCGGGTTTTTCGGCCTTAATCAGTTTCTCAAGTTTGTCTTTGGCTTCGCGGTTATAAAAATAATTTTGCAAACCTTTCCAGCGGGACATATCATTGATATTGGAAATAAAATATTGGTTTTGCGCGCAAGGCAGATTTTCTGCCATATTGCTGGAAAAAAAGATAACTTCATGATTGTTTTTTTTAAGAAGTTCAGCCGTGTTGAAATAAACAGTTTCCGATCCACCGCGGCGATAATGGAAATTGTTAATTTGAAGGATTTTCATTACGTTTTAAGACATTACCTAATCGAATTTTAAGTCAATAATATCATGCGGGAAAATCCTTTTATCTATCGGTGGTAATTCCATGTAGTTTCCATACATAATAGTTAGATATGTATGCCAATTTTTTATTGTTTGAAATTCCCAATTTTCGAACATTATGTTTTCATAATCATTAAAAATATTAACGGGCATCAACATTTTATCATTAAATCGGTGTCGTGAAAGCGAAAACCTGTCAGCGTATGTAAATTTGTTTTTTCCTATGTTGTTCTTTACGCGAATAGATGTTTCAAGTTTGTTCAATTTTTGCGTACTTATAAGTCGCGCCAATGGCCACAACATGATACGAATAATTCGTACAAAGAGACTACTAGATATTTTTGCCCTTTCAAAAGTATATGAATTCTTTATTGCCAGAATTAGTGCCAATGCATAATTGTCCATCAAGCGCACTATACGATTCGATGGGACACGGTCGATTGGAAAGACATCAATAACTACACCTTTTTTGATTTGCAGTGCCTTTGTGCACCTCTGAATCAACACCGCACTGATGTTTACTATCTTGGCAAAATTAAACGGATATTCTTTGTCTGTTTCGTATGTTTGAATAAACAAATGTTTTGGCATCAATTGCTGAGCTTTTGATATAAACTTATTATAATCCTCCCTTAACATAGCGACATCAATATCATCATCCCATGGGATAAAACCTTTGTGCCTTACAGCACCTATAAGGGTTCCTGACGAAAGGCTATATTTTACTCCAAGCTGCTTACAAACCTTATCAAATTCAACCAAGATTTTCAGCTCTTCCTCTTTCACTTTTTGTAACAATTCTGTACTGATTTTCACTTTAAAATCTCGTAGAAAATAAACTTTTTTTAGTATGTTCAAAGGCACATTTATCGCTTTTAAAATCAAATATCTTTGTTGTTTAAAATGTCTCTTAGTTTACTAGATGAAATTCCTTCTGTTCTTTTTAATTCGATAATCTGTTTGTTGTTCTTCGCACACCACTCAAATGCTTTTTTAAAGTATTGATGATTTTGATCAGGCCCATGAACAAATATATCAAAATCAACATTTTCCACTAATATATCAACTCTTTCGTACGATATGACTTCATCCACAAACCGTAAAGAATTTACAATTCTCATCCGCTCTTCAAGTGTATATAGAAATTTTATTCCCTTTATATTTAATTTATCGTCATGCACAGCAACAATTAAATAATCACCTTGTCCTTTGGCCGATTCCAAGACATTTAAATGACCTAAATGAAAAAAGTCAAAGACACCTACTGTAAGCACTTTTTTTGTTTGATTTTTCATTGTTGCTATTGTTCCTTCCCACTATATTTTACTGAATATTGCGGAAAAACAAATAGTTCTGCTTCTCTAAAATATTCCGATATATCGGGCGGAGAATATTCCTTACTATTTTCCCTGCGCTGCTCCAATCAGTTGAGTACCGATATTGTAATTTTATAGGGATTATAACTTCTTCCATACCTGCTTTATTTGCCATTACAACAAGAGATGTCCTTCTGAAACAATTAATATGCTCTAAGGGGGCCACGGCGTTTAGACAATTTCTTGCTCCTTTTTGTGCTTGCCAGTCCATAATTTTCAAGCGACGATTGATATCGTTTGCAGAAGGAACACTTATTTTTATCATGCCATCTTTTTTAAGTGATGATTTTAAGTATCGGAGTGTTTGTAAGGGTTCAGGGATATGCTCGAATACCTGCTCTGTATTTATGAAATCAAAGCGGTGTCTGGTGATTTCATCCCACGCGATAACCTTAATCGCATTTAATTTTGCGTTTTCAATTCTTTCTTTGGACAATTCTAAACCTACTGAATCGCAACCAAAAGCCTTTGCCATAAGCGCCCAGTTACCCCAACCCATACCAAAATCAAGAAAACTTAATGCTGACGGATTTTCACCAAAATAAGCAATAAGTTGCATAATTTCTTGCGCATAACCCGCATAATACCCAAGGCCCTTTCCATAGCGGTTGGAACTAAATGCCTTTTGCGAATCTATCCATTGATCATACAGCTTTGCCATTAAAAATTCGTTTGGAATATATTTTTGAAAAATCATACCACAACTAGAACATTCTACTAACATGTAAGTTGCCCCTTCGAGGTACTCAAATTCAACTACACCTTGAGGCAAATAAAAAGCTGTTAAATAATCCTTAATTGGAGGTTTATCATATTCAGCTTGGTATATTGTCTTGCAGTTGCCAGAGGCGCATGCCGGGCATTCATCGCGCTTTATAAACCAAGGATTTCCCATATAATCCCTAAATAGTTAATCATTAATGTATGCAAGTAATGATTGATTTACTCATAACATAATAGTATGCAAAACAAACGGGTAAAATTATAGGAACATTTTGGAATGTTACTTGCGAATACGCAAAAAAATCAAAAATAAATACTCCTAAAAACCCGGCTAGCCCAAGTGCAATTATCTTGTTATCAACCGGAATTTCATTAGCATAAAAAGATTTATTGAAAAATTGTGAGAATACTTTAAACACAAAAAGAAAATAAACAATTGCTCCCAAAAAACCAATCTGCATTGCGGAAAAAAGGACACCAGTTCTTGCGCCATAGCCGATATTGTATTTAATGCCTGTTAGCATTGTTTCTGTCATAATAACGTCACCGGGTATAGTATATTTTGACATTACAATATCGCCAGGCCCTAATCCCAGCAACAAGGAAAGCAGCCCATTGTTTTTCAATAATTCATAAACGGCGAGTGGTGCTTCCCCTCTACCAAAATATTGAATACCCTCAATCGGTCGTCCAGGATTAAGGTAATGATCGATGAAATTTATAACATAAGCAGGGTCAAAACTGCCCCCCATTATATTTTCCGGATTCAGAGACGGAACAAGAGTAAAACTAAAATACATCAGCAATCCTGTAACAATTAAGATAACGGGTGTGATTATTAACGCATTCCGCAAGAAATTTTCCTGTGTATAGCGAAGATAAACTATATATTGAATCAAGAGTAATAGTGGCAAAAGAAAAAGATGGCCTCTTTTTATGCCAACGACCGAAAAGATGAAAAAACCAAAAATTAAAATAATATAAACAAGCTTTCGCTTGTATAAATAGGCACTAAAGGAAAAAGTAATGCCCACTAGGGCAAAAATGGCTGTTATACTGCCATTGAGTAATGATATTGTGCCAATATAATATTCCGTTTGATTAGTAATTGGATAACGTGCTAGATTAACGACAATTTGACTGGAAAAAAGCAAGATAATAAATTTTAGCAGATTTTCCCTATCTATGTCGGGAAGTTTAATATTATGGAAAAGCACGAACACCGCCACAAACAAAAGATATTTTCGCAAAAATAACAATAATTGAACAAAGTTTACAGGATTAATAATGTATGAAATCAAACAAATTAGAACAAACCCAACGATATAACGTAAATAAGGTATCTCACGCCGCGGGGTGATGAGTAAAACATAAATTGTTAGAGCCCATATCAGCAATTCACAAATTTTTAATGAATCATTGGTATCAAAACCGGACAACAATTCAATGCTTCCTGCGGTAAATGCCAAAGAAAGGATAAGATAAAGGACAAGGGCTTTTCCTCTAAACTTAAATAAATAATAAAAGATGATCGGAAGAACAAATACGACTAAATAACCGACCCTGATGTCGTCATATATATACATTTTAATTTCTTAATATGGGTAGTAAAATGTTTTTTACTATTTTTCCCCAATGATATTCGCTTAAAGATTGTCTGATTTTACTGTCATCATATTTACCGAGACTTTCATAAACTTTTTCCAGTGCAGCGCAAAAACTATTTTCATTGTCCTGGCAAATTACGCCATTTACATCATTAATATATTTCCTGTTTTCACCTGTATCGGTTGCAATTGTTATCAGCCCAGATAAAGCATATTCAAAAATCTTTGTTGATGGCTGAACATCGTAATAAGGTGTCTGCGGCACAAAACAAACACCAATAGTGGCGTTTTTGATATATTGCTTTAGCTCCTGATGATGTTTCCGTCCATGAAATTTTATAATCTCGCTTAAATTGTTTTTTTTGATGGCATCTTTAATTTTATCTACATCGTCTTCAATGTGGCTGAATCCAATAATATCATATCGCAAAGAAACCTTTCCACCGTGCATCGCGTGAAATCTTGAAAATCCCTCAATTGTTTTTTCTATTTGTCGTTTATGCAATGTGCCTATGTAAAGCAAATGCATCTTATCATATTGCTTTATGGTATCATCAAGCACATTCGCGCCTAAAGGAACAATAGCTCTTTTGTTTTGAGGCAATTTGAGCAAGTTGGCTAAACTATAGGATAGTGAAATAACTTTATCGAAAAATAAACAGGAAAATAAAGTCATCCGGTTGTATAAGAACCTTTGGAATCTATTATCGTTTAGCGAGCCTGTGTGAATGGCAAGAATCTTTTCCCTGGCTTCACAAAAAAGGCCAAGGAGGTATACCCATCTAAAATACACACAGAATACGGTGTTATAGTCTTTCTGCCTGGACATTATGATGGCATGAAATATAAAGCTTAAATGTCGCTGTGCTCTGTTCTCATCAGGCATGTGGTAGATGACGTTGATACCGGATTCATTTATCTTTGTCAGTCCTCTATCAAAACATAAAAAATCAATTTCAAAATCATTCTTCAGATATTTGCAATAATGATGGATACCTGCAGCATGGCCAAACTGATTGTGGTTAACAATCAGTAAGCTTTTTTTTTGTTTATTCATTTACTATTCTCTACGGTATTTATTTGGTAAAGTATCCTTGTGAAGTCATGGCCGCCTTCAAAAAATACGCTTTAAAAAATGGCTATTTCAAGGTCTCATATATTTATTTTTTTCAATGTACCGTATTACCCTTCACTTCTATTTATTTTGGTAATTCAATAAGTGCGCCAAGTTTTTCATCCCACTCTGGTGGTCTCCAACGACAGAATCCGCCTGAAGGATAGAATGTCATTTCACCAAATTTAAGAGACCCGTCGTTAAGTCTGTAAAAATCAACTCTAACATGAGAAAAATCTTGACATAAAATACCGGCTATCTTTAATAATTCTCGTAAATTATCAGGTTTAGGAATTTCTTGCTCATATTGCTGCGGCCCAGAGACAAAAGGCATTCTATTCCATTCAAGATCATAAAAGACCATTTTCAGTTTATTGTAACGTTCTGCCATAAACGCTATGTAATGGGGTTTCCCATTAAAGCACCACACTTTGTAATCATAAAGTTCTTCATCCTGGTTTTCCAGAAACTCTTCAGCAATAATTTGTGGCTTAATGTCTTTATAACACAATTCTAAACTCCAAAAAGCAATATTTGTTTTTTGCCATCGCCTTACTTCTTTTTTTACATACCCCATATTAAGGTGAGCTTTATCTTTAACAATAATATTCATTCCAGAGCCATGCGTTGCTTTCAGCACGAAACGGTTTGGCAATAGGTTAAAATCAATATCTTCAAAACGATCCCAGATCCCTAAGAGTGGAACTAAATATTTATGCCCTATTTTCTTTTCGACCCATACACGCACATTATATTTATCAGCAAGAAGAGCTTTGATAGGTGTTGAATCATAAAGTTTAAGCCATTGAATTTTTTCATTGAAAGTTTTCGGATTTTTTAAATTGAGTTTTTTTTGAAATTTCCACATTACAGAATAGAGTATTTTTAATGAAAAAGGATAGAATCGCGATGGTAAAACATAATTGACCCTATAGAATAAAATGGAAATGCAATTAGACAGTCTTTTTTTGATACAGAGCATAAAATTATTCTCTAATCAGGGCGAATTTTTGAATAACATTCATTAAATTATATTTTTTGTGAAAATGCAGTATCATAACTGTGTTAAAAAGTCCCAGAGCAAACCAAATGATGTGTTGATGCAAAACTAATTGTTTAATAAGAAAACAAATTAAGACACCAGCGATCAGCAATAAAATTGGTTTACCTGGTAAGTTTATCTGAATTTCCTTTTTCGTGTAATTAGATGAAATCAAATATGATACTATTCTCGAAATGCCAAGCGCTATAGGC
>MWCX01000072.1 GCA_002070265.1 Bacteroidetes bacterium ADurb.Bin174
GATGGTTCCCCCGCTGCATTCCCATGTGAGCTCAACATCGGCCAATTGATCGAATTGATTTTTGCCTGTTGCTGAAAATTTCTTTCTAACGCCCGTTTTCCCTGTAGCACTTTTTGGTGATACGCTAATCGATACGGTTTTGCAAATTGCAGGGTTTTCTAGCGGTATTTCACTAGTCGACAGATAAACATTGTCGATGCCTAAGGTTGAAATAGTTCCGCCTGACATGGTAAAAATATTGTCGCAGGCCGAAAGGTTCAGCCCTTGAGCTGTCAAAACGGCCATGGGGACCGCTATATGATGCCACTTTCCGTCGCGAATGAAGCCATAGGGGTCATTTTTCCCATCGAATGTTATTTCGCCCTTAGAGGAATTTGCTCCGTTTACAGTAACCCTGAAAAGTTCGCCAGATGTTGTTCTCAACGAGAAATGAAGATAGCCGTTGGCAAAATTTTCAAAATTCAATGGGGAAGAAGCAAAAAAACCGAAGCCCCACCAACCAGCACCCCCTTGCGAACGAAGCGAAAGTACGTCAGTTCCCTCGTAAGCCGGTAAGTTATTTGTAAAAGAGACGGTGTTGTCCCAGTTGTACAAAAAACCGGAGACGTTATTTACTTCGAATTTTTCGGATATTGTGGGGTTGTTAGTGTAGATCCCATAGACTCCCGAAACCGGAATCGTTTCGCTGTACACTATTTCATCTATAGAAAAATAACCATCACCAGGGTGATTGCCCTTAATGATGAGCATGCTTTTTAAAGATTGTATATCAACTGTTTCGTCTATCTCAGATATGGGTAAATAGACTAAGTTCCATGTTCCGTCGTTCACAATAGGGAGAGATGTTCCTTCGCCCATGGGTATGAATGCTTCATTCCCACGAGTATCGCCCACTCCAAGTTGAAATGTACCCGACAAGTTGGTTTTCATATAGAACTGAATGCTCCCGTTGCGGTAGTTTGTCATATTCCTCGCGAGGCCTGAGATTAATGCCAGCTGGTAATTGCTTTGCTGATTAACCTGGTACGACAAAACCTCGTTACCTGCATAAGGAGTTTCATTTGGGTTGGTTTCTATTTTGGTTTCCTGGGCGAAAATGTCGTAATTGAGATCCATTCGCATGTCGGCAGGCTGGTTTTCTTCAAAAATGCCAAAAATCCCGTAAAGAGGAAGGTTATCAGTCGAAAAGTCATCGCTTTCCTGATATACTTTCACCCAATCGACATAAAGGCTGGCAGGAAAATCTGCTGTGATTTCGCCAATATCGTAAATGCCCGGTACCGAACCCCCAACGGCCATGTTGAAGATTAAATACTGTTGGAAATCCCTGAATTCTTCGGTGTCATTTCCCGTAATGCCCATGGAAAAGTATGGTGTGGCCGAGTTGTTAAAGTAGATCGAGATGTTGTTTTCGTCCCAACTCATTGTATGCGTGAAATAGCCATCAGAAAGGTCTTCGTTGGTGGTAAATTCTTTTCCGTAATCGCGCGGGTATGGTCCCCAGAAAAGGTGCGACCCGATGAAACGGTTTTGTTCTCCGTTTTGTATCCCTGTTGAATGTCCCATTTCGAGGATATCAATTTCACCACAATCGGGCCAGCCGGTGGGGGTGTAGCCTAGTGTCCAGAATGCTGGCCACAATCCGTTGGCGAGGTTGGGTATTTTTATCGAAGCTTCAATTTTTCCTCTTTTAAAGGCAAATTTTCCTTTGGTATTTACTCTGCCCGAAGTGAAATGGTACCCGTTGTATTCTTCTTTCTTCGCTGTAATAATGAGGCAATTGTTGCCTGTACCGTCGTTGCCGACCGTGACATTTTCTTTTTTGTAATGTTGGAATTCTCGGTTCGACCCGGTGTTCCAGACACCTACTTTTTGCTCGATATTCCATTTCGACGAATCGAGCGTTGTGCCGTTAAAATTGTCTTCCCAGACCAATTGGTAGTTTTGACCAATGGCCATGAAAGGGAGCAAGAGAATTGCGACGAGGAAGATTGAATTTTTCATAGTATACCACATGTTTCGTGTTGAGTAGCTAAAGTATCCATTTTTAGGATCGGGAATGTTACCCCAATTAACGAATTTACGGGTTGATGTGTTTTTGTGAAATTATTGAAGCCTTTGTTTTGATACTTGGATTGATTGTTTAAGCTTGTTTGTCAATGTAGTTTATTCCCGTAATTTTTTATTCAATTTGATTTTTTTAAATAAATAAAATAGAAAAGGTAGCAAATCCTCCGCTACCTTTTCATTTTTGTCCTCGTTTTACAGAGTCATTGCCAATGCAAGTGTGTGAATTTATTTGAGGATTAGCATTGACATTTAGTATTGTTATGAATAAACATCCAAACTCTTTTTCGAATTTAATTCTTTTTCCAAATTAAATTTTGTCCATTTGGTAGACCAGTACATCTGATTATTTTTTGTAAAGTTCACAATTTTTTGAATATCTCTATTATTTTGGCTCAAATCAAAATTAGGGCATCCTTTTCGATATGCTTCCAAAACCTTCTCTTTATAAGCAATATTAATGAATGGACATGAAAACAAATCTAAAAGCAAATAAGTAAGTTCTGATGTCTTTCTTCTTTTTTCAACCGGGACATCCTCAATAAACTTTAATATCCATTTTAATAGTTTATCCTTTAAATCAGGAAATTTAGTAGAATTACCGATATAGTATAAAACGACAACGATAGTGAAATAATTGAAATTAAAGTCTGAATTTATTTCTCCTTTTTCATTCAATACATTTAGATACTTACACAACAAGAACTCTGTAAGCCGAAAATCTCGTCCTAACTCTTTCAAAACAATTAACAAATAGAGCGATTCAACTTGTGTAAATTCATTCAGCATATTTTTATTTAGAACTAAAGAGGTCTCATCCAATATTTTCTTAAATACTTTTTCTCTATTATCCTTCGTATGTATATCTTTCCATTTTTTATCTTCATTCTTATATTGCTTTTTATAAAACAGAATAATTTTTGAAAGAATATGACTTACTTTAATTGTAGAATTTACCCGTGGAGAAACAGAGTAAAGAAAAAATAATAAATCAATAACCTTAACAATATGTGATGTAATTTCATTTTCAATCTTTAGTTTTTTTATTGCTATTTCATGTTGATCTCTACTGTTGCTGGTCAAAGATATTTCTTTCAAAAATTTTGTGGCCTGCTTTAGATTTTTCTCTATTTTGTTATGAAGAATTGCTAACGTGTAGTTTAAAACATCTTTATACTCAACCCCTGTCTCCTTTATTATGATCTTGTATTGAGTAATTAATTTCGTTGGGTCAAAATAGAAATTTGTTTTGTAATCGTTCAAAAGAGTCGTTTCAGAATCATCAGAACTCACTGCCAATTTATCATCTTTTTTCTCGATAGTGAAACGAGGATTATCTTCAAATAATTTAATGATTCGCTCTTTTGCAATCGTAATTTCAGTAATAATCGGTTTCTTATATTCCTTTGATTTAGAGTCATTAATTGAAAGTTTGTACTGTTTTAATTCATGACTAAATAAGCTTATTACTTCATCTCTGAATGCGAGTGAATCACAGAAAAGAAAATAATCATCGACATAACGATACAATTCGTAATGTTTTTTTAGAACATATCCTCTGTCTTGAAGTTTGGTTTCAACATTCTTATCAATTCTTTGAAGAATTATTTCAGCAAAAATTCTCGAAAACTCAGGGCCAATAACAATCCCATTTGTTTCGCCATAATTTGCATATTGAATAAACACATCAAATTTCCCTGCAAATGTTTTTTTTGATTCCTGAACATTTTCTTTTATGGCATCAAGCCCTAATACAGCCCATGCAATAGAATGAGTATATATACTATCAAAACAATTTGCTATATCAAATCTATAGAGGTAATTATATTTCTTTTCAGCTCGTTGATACCTGTAATCTTCATAAAATCGATAAATATTCTTATACTTTTCAATTGCAAAAAAAGTCTTCAGATTTTCATATTCAGAAATATCCCCTGTAAATCCATACTTCCTTTCATCTTGCTTTTGTGTTTCTGAATCTTCTTTTACAAAAGTGTATTTTCCAATTCCTGCGGGCTTACGAATGGAGTAGTTACTGATCGTGCAGTGATATAGAATAAGTTCCTTGTAAGTATTATAAAAATCAATAAGTTTTAACTGGTTAATCGGATGAACAATTGCTAATTCTCTAAACCTATTCTCTTTATGAGCAATTTTAAATACAAAAGGGATCTTCCTAAAATTCCAATCACTGATGTTATCCAATTTATCAACTCCAAACAAAATTTTAAGAATTATTTGAATGGCCTCTTTATCATCTGAATCAACTGGATTTTTATAGGTTATTTTTTTCTCATCATTGGAGATTGATATTTCATTTGCAACAAGAAAACGATAAAAATACCGATTGGAAAAGGTTAAAGGAATTTCATAAGGCAGAACATCAGCAAGAACTGCTCTTTCTTTTGGGTATTTAATATGCCTTTTTTTCTTACTCATCTTTCCAAATTGATTTTATTATATCGAATTTTGAAATTCTTCTATCTCCATATTTTAACTGGTAATATCTTTCTTCAGAAGAGGTTAATTTAAAGCTATAGAAATACTTATCCTTCTTGAAAAATCCTTTCTCAAAATCAAAGTTGTTAATAATGTGTTTAATTAAATATCCCTTTTTAATGCCATTTGGTGGATTAATCTGCCTAATTGCTAATCGCATTTCAAAATTTAGCTTTTTTAGGCTTTCGATGCAATCATTGTTTTTATTAAGGAGCAATAAAGAGTTTGAATAATATACGCCTGATTTTATACTCTTCTTATTGTGATTTAAATGAAAATTTCCAGTAAGAAATTTCAATCTTTCAAATAGAAGCTTTCTTGCATCTTTTTCACAAAACTTTGATGTGTTATTATATGCTTCAACTGATTTTGTTAATCGCTTTTTATATTTTGACATTTTACTATCGGATAATTCGATTCGAATAAATGCAGAAGTAATTTTGTTGCCACATTTATCCTTCGACACTTTTTCTTGAGAAAAGAATTTGTAACCAAGAAAGGTTAAAGGCTCCAATAGCGTATTGTTTTCAATAAGATTATATGATTTCGTTTTACTTTCATTTCCATCTTGCCCTTCACTTAACTCTAAGTTATTATCAGTAATAATCTCTCGAACTTTAACTAAATAATCTTCTTTTGAACTCAATGTTTTAGGCGTAAAAACCATTATAATATCATCAACGTATCGGGCATAATACGTTAGATCGTTTAAGTCTTTCAATCTATTATCAATGTCTCGCATAAACAGCTCAGATAAATAAGCGCTAATACCTATTCCCCTTGGTATGCCAATACTATAGTTAATCTTTCCTTTATCTTTTTTATCTTCAAATTCATAAAATAATTTACGAATTAGCTTTTTAGAATGAGGAGATAAGAGAACATTACTATCTATTTTTTTAAATAATTTATCCTGAGGAATGCTTTCGTAGAAATGTCGTATATCAGTTCTAATAACAACTTTAGGAAAGCCATCTGAAAGTAAATTGAAAACTTGACGAATTATATCATTTCGGCTAGACTGCTTTACTTTAAACGTCTTTCGAATATTATATTGTAATTGTTTAATTGCATAAAAAGACGCAGCATCAGAATTATCAACCGTAAATATTTCATTATCCTCGTGATATTTAACATTGAAATGAAAATCTTTTGCATTGACTTGATCTGCTAATTTCTTAAATTCTTCGAGTCGAATAATTTCTTTTTCTTTATTAATCTGATCAAGTTGTGTAGCAAAATCGTCAAATTCATCTTTGGATAATTTATGAAGTTTCTGCCTTGACTTTTTATCATCCAATATTCTTTTAAAATCTTTATGTTTTTGCAGATATGCTTGATTGATATATCTCCTATCAATATTTCCTTTTTTATTTTCAGAAATAAAAATCTTATTGAAATTATGAAACGAGAAAGATTGGTCAAGCATGTGGCTGATAATATAGTTGATAATTCATTTTCTATTCAAAAATACAATTCTTCCTAGTTTAATAAATCTTTTTCAATTAAAGTTAAGTCCAAAATAATAAAATCTAGCAAGAATTTTTGATTAAACCACAAAAGCCCCGCCTGATTTCTCAAGCGGGGCTTCCTGTTTTTAAAGTTTATTTTATTTTCCTTAGTCCTCTTATTTTAGAGGCTCTGCGGGAGGCGTACAAAACACCAATAATAATTACCTCGGTTGAAGTAATACTTTAGGTAATCCTTACTTGATAAGGTTTTGTAGCTTTTTCTTTCGGGTTTCCCATTGTTGCTTCGCTTCATTAAGGCTTACAGTTGGTGTGTTTTCCGCATGTTCAACCCATGCCCTGAATTCATCTTCGTTTATGGGTTTACCGGGCAAAGAATAAGAAGAAAAATCCTCGGACACAATACGGATAAAGTCTTTTTCTTCGAGGCTATGCAGTTCCTCAAATGCCTTATTATTTCTTAGTTCTATCAATATTGTCTGCATTTTTTCAGCTATTTATATAATGACTCCAAAGTTAGATATTTGATTTGGTTTCGAAACTTTGTTTTTCTCCTTTTGAGTGTTAAGTATCTATGCATATAATCGAAAGCCCCTCCTGATTTCTCAAGCGGGGCTCACTAAATTCTTCCGACAAACACAAAGGACATCAAGTTTTGTCACAAAGGGAACAATATTTTTGTGCCTTCATATCCAACTGGTGGTATCATTTCTTTGTGCCTTCGTGTTTTATTTCTTTTCTATTTGTAATCTTCAACCGGAGCACAGGTGCAAACCAAATTTCGGTCGCCGTAAGCATCGTCGATACGGGTAACGTAAGGCCAGAATTTGTTCTCGCGGAT
Source organism: Bacteroidetes bacterium ADurb.Bin174 (assembly GCA_002070265.1). Lineage (GTDB taxonomy): Bacteria > Bacteroidota > Bacteroidia > Bacteroidales > Paludibacteraceae > Paludibacter. The sequence goes on from MWCX01000072.1 coordinate 6,877, forward strand.
CCAAGCGAGCGGATAAGCGGCTTTGCTTCGGGCATAGCTGTGGTTCCATTCGTCGTCAACACACATAAACTGGGTGTGCGGAGCATTTTTCAACACATTGTCGTCTTTATCGGCCACGCCGGTTTCAACTTCTTTAATCTCGTTGAAAATCGAATTCATGGTTTCGATAAACCGATCGAGTTCTTGCAACGATTCGCTTTCGGTTGGTTCAACCATCAGTGTTCCGTGAACCGGGAACGACAGTGTTGGTGCATGGAAACCGTAGTCCATTAACCGTTTGGCAATGTCGAGCTCGCTAATTCCCGATGCTTGTTTCAGGTGGCGGGCTTCTAAAATCATTTCGTGGGCCACACGACCGTTTTCGCCTGTATAGAGAATTCCGTAATTATCTTTCAAATGGTGGGCAATGTAGTTGGCATTCAGAATAGCCACTTCGGTAGCTTTGCGCAGACCGTCACCCCCAAGCATTTTTATGTATCCGTAAGTAATTGGCAGAACCGAGGCACTTCCCCATGGGGCTGCCGATACAGCATGAATTCCGACATGTCCGTTGTTCATCACCGAGTGCGATGGAAGGAATTCGACCAGATGATCTTTGCATGCAATTGGCCCAACACCCGGGCCACCACCTCCGTGAGGAATGGCAAAGGTTTTATGCAGATTGAGGTGGCAAATGTCGGCCCCAATATTTCCCGGCGAAGTTAATCCTACCTGCGCGTTCATATTGGCACCATCCATATAAACCTGACCACCAAATTGATGAATAATTTTGCATACTTCGGTAACCGATGCTTCGAAAACACCGTGGGTCGAAGGATAAGTAATCATCAGGCACGCCAAATCGTCTTTGTGTTCTTCTGCTTTTTGCTTCAGGGCTTCAACATCGATGTTGCCGCGCTCGTCGCAAGGAGTTACAACCACTTCCATGCCTGCCATTGCGGCGCTGGCTGGGTTTGTTCCGTGTGCCGACGAAGGAATAAGGCAAACTTTGCGATGTTCGTCGCCACGGCTTTTGTGGTAAGCCATAATCACCATCAGCCCTGCATATTCACCAGCGGCTCCTGAATTTGGCATCAGGCTAACACCAGCAAAACCAGTGATTTGGGCTAGGTCCGATTTTAACTCTTCCATCATGATCTGATATCCCATTGCCTGATTTTTTGGTACATAAGGGTGTATGCCGCTAAATTCGATCCAGCTAAGAGGGAGCATTTCTGTGGCTGCGTTCAGCTTCATGGTGCACGAGCCAAGCGAAATCATGGAGTGGGTTAACGAAATATCGCGGTTTTCAAGTTTCTTGATATAACGCATCATTTCGGTTTCCGAACGGTAACGGTTGAAAACATCTAACTGAAGGTATTCGCTTTTGCGGGCAAATTTCTCGTTGATCAAGCATTCTTCAGGATAGTCGGAAAACGTTGGAACAGGTTTGTTGGCTGCTTTTGCAAACACTTCAACAATCCAGTTGATATCTTCTACATTGGTTGTTTCATCAATACTTAAGCCCACTTCGCCATTGTCGAAATAGCGGAAATTCATCTTCAATTCGAGCGAAAGCCATTCAATATCTTCGCGTTTCACATGGCGTGGAAGGCTAAAGCGTACGGTATCAAAGAAGAATTCGTTCTGTTGGTTGTACCCTAATTTTTCAATCTCTTCGGAAAGAAGATTGGCGATAGAGTGAATACGTGCAGCTATTGAATAAATTCCGCGAGGCCCGTGATATACTGCGTAGAACCCGGCCATTGTTGCCAGCAATGCTTGTGCTGTACAGATATTTGATGTTGCTTTTTCTCTTTTAATATGTTGTTCGCGGGTTTGCAGCGCCATGCGCAGGGCGCGGTTTCCGTTGGCATCTTTCGACACGCCAATAATGCGGCCGGGCATGCTGCGTTTGTATTCATCTTTTGTGGCGAAAAAGGCAGCATGAGGGCCACCATAGCCCATTGGAACGCCAAAACGCTGACTGCTACCGAAACAGATATCGGCACCCCATTCACCGGGAGGCACAAGCAGGGCAAGGCTTAGAAGGTCGGCGGCAACAGCTACTTTGCATTCGTTTTTGTGGGCAGTTTCAACAAGGGCTGAATAATCTTCGATATTCCCTTCGGAATTTGGATATTGAACAATTACCCCAAAAACCTTATCGTTAAAACCGAAATTCTTATAGTTATCTACTTTAACCTCAATACCAAGCGGTTCGGCACGGGTGAGAATAACATCGAGGGTTTGTGGCCATATTTTTTCATCAACAAAAAGAACGTTTGCACCATTTTTCTTTTGATCTCTTGAGCGTAACGAGAACATCATGATCATTGCTTCGGCTGCGGCAGTGGCCTCGTCGAGCAACGATGCATTTGCAAGTTCCATGCCGGTAAAATCGCAAACCATGGTCTGGTAATTGAGCAGTGCTTCAAGGCGGCCTTGCGAAATTTCGGCCTGATATGGTGTGTACGATGTGTACCAAACGGGATTTTCGAACACATTGCGAAGGATTACTGCCGGTGTAATTACGTCGTAATAGCCCATGCCAATGTATGTGTTGAACACTTTGTTCTTTTGGGCCAGGTCGTGAATTTTTCGGTAGTACTGGCGTTCCGATAACCCGGGGCCAAGATCGAGCGGTTTTTCGAGACGGATATTTTTTGGTACGGTTTGATCAATCAGTTCATCCATCGATTTAACACCGATGGTTTTCAACATTTGGTCAATCTCTTGAGAACGTGGCCCGATGTGGCGCCACCCGAATTTATCGTTCTTAATCACGGCAATAGAAATTTTAATGTGAATTTATGGTGCAAAGATAGGTGATTTGCACTGCGAAAAAATGATTTTGGATAGGAGATAGTTATCCTGACGCAATAAGAAGTGTTTTATGTTTGTTACAAAAATATTATAGAGTGAAGTATTGTCAAAAAAATAGAAAATGCTTTCATAATCATAATTTGATCTTGTTTGTCCTACTGTAAAAATGGATTGAGGGCTTTTTCGTCGCCGATGGTTGTGGCAGGGCCATGACCGGGATATACAATTACGTCGTTGGGCAAGGTAAGTAACTTTTCTTTGATTCCCGAGATAAGGGTCTCGTAATGGCCTCCATGCAAATCGGTGCGGCCAATGCTGCCATTGAAAAGCACATCGCCTGTGATTACAATCTGAGATTTTTCGTTATAAAAACAAATGCTTCCGGGCGAATGTCCGGGAACGGAAAGTACTTTAAATGTTGAGTTTCCGAAATGAACTTCATCTCCATCGTTCAAAATGTAATCGGGCAGGGCAACTGGACTTACTCTCAATCCGAAAATGTTGGCTCTTTCCTGAACTTCTTCAATCCAAACATTGTCACCATCATTGGCTTCCCATCGCAAATTGTAAGCTTCGCGGCAAATTTCCACGCCGAAAATATGATCAAAATGTCCGTGTGTGTTGACGAGCTTCACCGGCTTCAAATTTTTTGTTCTGATGAATCCATCGAGTTTTTCGAATTCCCGTTCATTGAAACACCCAGCGTCAATAATGGCACATTCGCCCGTTGCGTCCCAAATAACATAGGTATTTTCTTGCACCGGATTGAATACGAAGGAGTGAACCTGCAACAGTGATTCTTGTGAAGGATTGAATTTGCTATTTGTGTTCATTATTATTTTCTTTTTTAGTTTGTTCCTTTTAAGAGCGGAACAAAAGCAAAGTTTCCGAATGTTGTTTCTTCAAATGAATTCTCAGCCTTTCGTTCTATTAGGGTCATAATTTGGTGATCGCCTTGCCCTACAGGAATTACCATTCTTCCCCCAATTTTTAGTTGCATTTTTAAATCTTCAGGGATAAAAGGGGCTCCTGCGGTGATGACTATTCCGTCGAATGGGCCATATGTTGGCAATCCTTTATATCCATCGCCAAAAAAGAACCTTGGGTGATATCCCAACTGAGGCAAGAATTGCTGTGTTTTCAGAAAAAGTTCACGTTGTCTTTCAATCGTATATACCTGAGCTCCCATTTCTATCAGCACCGCAGCTTGGTAACCAGACCCTGTGCCTATCTCGAGTATTTTTGAATGCTGCTTAACTTGTAACAATTGGGTTTGAAAAGCAACAGTGTATGGTTGCGAAATGGTTTGTCCGGCACCTATAGGAAAGGCCTTGTCCTGATAGGCAAATTTTACAAAACTGCTTTCCATAAAAAGGTGACGCGGAATTTTACCTATTGCCTTAAGCACTTGCGGGTCGCTAATTCCTTTGCTTGCAATTTCTTCCACGAGGCGTTTGCGCATTCCTTTGTGTAGTATCGTATCGTTTATCATGGTCGATTTTACTTTGCTCAAAAATAGCCCTTACCTTTAATAAAATGACATGAAAATTCATTTTTGAAAAAAATAATGGATTTATTTGGGATTAAATCTTGATTTTTACGAATTTGGAAGGCATGATAAAATGCCTCCTCATAGGGTTTGATAATGATGTTGAGAAGTATGCTACTTTTCTATCTCAGTCGCTTTATTTTCAAGAGCCCGACAGTTTCCTGCTGGATGCCTCCGAATGTTTTGACGGGGTGTTTTCTGATCATGAAAAATATCACGCATTCCTTTTGGTAAGTAAAATAGTCGATCCGTTGTCTCTTTTTCTCGAATTCATGAAGGCTGGGAAAAACCTGTACTTTGTCGATCAGGAAGGCTTTACTGCGAACGATTTGCCACTCTTGATGAATATGTTCGAAGAATCGGGAAGCTTATTATATCTCGAGATTAAAGAGCTTCATCGGCCATTGTTCGAAGATTTTATTACTGTTGATCCCAGCAGGATGCATTACAGTTACACAAAATCACTTGCCAGCAAAAAAGATATTAGGACAGCGCTTATTTCTGCGTTGGGCTTACTTTCGCTGCTTTCACCAGTTCCGGTAAAAAAAATCGATGTCAGCACAATCGATACAACAAGTCTTGGAAGACCGGCAATTAAAGTTAGGTTGAAAATGTACGACAGTTCGGTTTGCTTTATCTTGCTCGATATCGATAATATGAACGATTACTTTGTGGAAATCGAATCGTCGAAAGGAAATTTTCACTTCAATGTTGCCGAGAGTTATATTGAAAATCAGACGGGAGACAAATTTTATTCTGATACAATGACTGATGATGGACTTCTCTTGCGTACCATCGATGCATTTGCTATGAATATTATAATGAATTCAAAGCCCAGCTTCTCATTTCTTCATTACTTAACATGTGTTGGGCTTATTTTGAAGATTGAAAACATTTTAAAGAATAGCCTCTGAATTTCTCTTCAAAAAATTTAGTTTTGCGCACAATATTAGAGTCAGGGCTTTCGTTTAGCCTTTAGCAATAGAGAAACTCTTTTTTTGACCAATTGAAGCTGCGATGGATAAGCGAAAGCAAGTTGCAAAGTATATGTTGTTTGACGCCTTGGCTGCTGCTGGTGCGTGGGCATTGTTTTATATATACCGGAAGTTGTATATCGAGAAAGGAGTATTCGATCAATTTGAAAACATTCACATTGATTCCAATTTTTGGCTCGCCCTCTTTGTAATTCCTGCATTTTGGTTGGCATTATATTACGTATCTGGTTTTTATAAAGATATTTATCGCCGTTCAAGGCTCATCGATTTTGGTCATACTTTTTTTAGTTCGCTGGCTGGAGTTGTGGTAATATTTTTCACACTTATGCTCGACGATGCCATTTTAAATTATAAAAATTATTACGCTTCTTTTTTTACCCTTCTTTTACTTCATTTCTTCCTTACTCTTATCCCAAGGTTAATTCTGACAACGCGGACCAATTTTAAAATTCATACGCGCCAAATTGGGTTTAATACTGTAATTATTGGAAGTAATGAGCGGGCAGTGAAACTTTTCGAAGAAATGAATTCGATAGAGCGCCCTACTGGTAATATTTTTGTGGGGTTTGTTCAGCTCGATAGCCGGAATGGAAAATTGTTTGGGTCTAAATTGCCCTGTCTAGGTGTTGTTAAAGACTTGCCTAAAATTATTGATAATAATTCCATCGAAGAAATAGTTTTGGCAATTGAAACATCTGAACATAACAAGATTCAGGAAATATTGTCGGCTCTCGACTTTAGAAATGTTACAGTGAAAGCCATTCCCGATATGTTCGATATTTTATCGGGAACAGTTAAAACCAGTGCTATATATGCTAGTCCTTTGGTGAAAATTTCGAACGGAATTATGCCGGCATGGCAAGAAAACATGAAAAGGGTAATTGATATCGTAGGGTCGGTTTTTGCCCTGATAATTTTTGTTCCATTCTTTCCCTTTGTTTATATGGGGATTAAATCATCATCGAAAGGCCCAATTCTGTATGCTCAAAAAAGGGTTGGAAGGTACGGGAAGGAATTTACCATATACAAATTCCGCAGTATGTTTGTTGAGGCAGAGATCGAAGGTCCTGCTCTTTCTTCAGACAGCGACCCCCGGATTACCCGTTTTGGTCAGTTTATGCGCCGCACACATGTTGACGAAATTCCTCAATTTTATAATGTTATCAAAGGTGATATGTCGTTGGTTGGTCCTCGTCCCGAACGTCAGTATTACATAAACGAGATCCGTAAAGTGGCTCCTCATTATATGCAGTTGCAGCGTATTCGCCCGGGAATTACCTCTTGGGGACAAGTAAAGTATGGTTATGCATCAAACATTGAACAGATGGTCGAACGTATCCCGTACGATATCATTTATTTGAAAAATATTTCTCTGTACCTCGATTTTAAGATTCTTATTTATACTCTTATAAACTGTTTTCAGGCAAAGGGGAAATAATAACCGTTACTGAGAATAAGTGGCAATTTTCTTATAAATAGGCCCTTGCGGTCTTAGAATACTTTCGAAAAGGATAAACTCGGTGCAGCTAATTTGCTGAAAATAGTGATTTCTGAGATCGGATATAAGTTCCTGTAGTAGTTTTTTGTCACGTAGCCTCTTAATACGGCCGAGTGTTAGATGTGGGGTAAATGGTTTTTCTGGCAGTGAAATCCCACATTGGAGTAATTCATCGTTGATTTCTTCGGCAAGTTTGCTCAACTCCTGCGTGGGTTTTATATCGGTAACAATAACCTTCGGATCGGCAAAATTTCGGAACAATTGTAGTCCTTCGATGTTGAAAATAATTGGGCTGGAAGGTTTCAAGTGGTGGAGTTTGTCCGCAATTATACGTGCTTTGTCTTCATCAACCTCACCAATAAACCGTAATGTGAGGTGGATGTTTTCTTCTTCAACCCATTTAATGCTTTCGTCTGACAACTGCTCTTTTATCGAATCAAAGACATCGAGAAATTCTTCGCTTGGCTTTATATGGATTGCGATAAACAATCGTTTCATATTTTCCCTTTTTCAATATTTTGCACAATTTGCTCAATCACAAAATGTTTATATTCAGGATCGTACTCTTCTTTAAGGTCGTTTTTGAAAACTTTGGCAACTCCCTGCCAAAAAAATGCAGAGAACGAGCCTTTAATACCTTTAATTAATTCATACGAACACGAGCCGGTTTCCCTGTCAATGAGCAAAAGCAAGTAACGCCCTTCAGAAATTGTCATGTGACGGATGTCATCTTCATGTTTTTTGAAAAGTTCTTTTTCAATCTTTTTTACATATTGTTTTCGCTCTTTTGGTTTTTTTATTTTCAGGTACATCTCATTGTATTTCCGGAGCTCAACAGCTGCTTCTTTGGCGAAAGGATATACTTTTTTTATCTTTTTAACCATTCGGGCATATTCTCTTGAATTTATGTTGACCCCCTTTTTGGGGTAAACTTTTATTTCATCAAGTTCACGATAAACAATGCTGTCGGGGCTCTCCTCGCAGTAAGTCGCCGAATCCCATAGTGTTATGTTATTCGCCTTACCTTCAATGGAAAAGATTAAAAATAATATTCCAATTATGAGTCCTTTTTTCATCATTTTAAGTATTGAAAGCAAAGGTATAACAAAATGCCTGCCAAAATAACTTGACAACAGTCATTTTAATATCTCAGTATTTGGACAAGTTTTGCCTAATTTTACGCTTGAAAATGATAATACTAATTCTATTGGTCAATCACGCCCAATAAGAACGTTACATTTTGAAACAAAGTATTGTTCGCTTTGTTCTTTTTATCATGCGTAAATCAGTTAGTTTTGAAAATATCGGGAAAGGCTAAAAGTATGAGTCAAGTAAGTGTTTTTTCAGAATTTGGAACCTTAGAAGGAGTAATTGTTCACACCCCTGGTGCAGAGGTTGAAAAAATGACTCCGCTTAGTGCAAAGCGTGCACTGTATAGCGACATTCTCAATTTGTCGGTTGCCCGCGAGGAATATTCTCTTTTTAAAGGGGTTTTGTCTCGATTTTCGCCGGTTTACGAAGTCAAAGATTTGTTAACAGCAGTTCTTGATAATAAAAAGGTTAAACGGCAACTTTTATCTAAAATATGCGATTCTGAAGGTACACCTTATCTTTTCGATTACCTGTTATCTCAATCTGCGGATGAAACAACCCGCTTATTGCTCGAGGGGGTCGACATTACCCGTGACAACCTTACACGCTTCCTATCTGCAGAACGTTATAGCCTGGCTCCATTACATAATTTCTTTTTTACCCGCGATGCTTCCATGTCAATTTTCGATAATGTGCTTATTGCCAAAATGGCTAACAGTATTCGTTTTCGTGAGTCAATGATTATGGATGCAATCTTCAGGCATCATCCCCTCTTTTCTGTGGAAACAGTTAACCCGTCGGAAACAGTGCATAGTAATTTATTGCCACAGTTAACTATTGAAGGGGGAGACGTATTGGTTCTCTGTGATCATGTTTTACTTGTTGGAACCGGGAGTCGCACTTCGACACACGGAGTTGATTTTATTATTGAAGAGTTGAAAAAACGTAAGCTACCTCAGCAATTTATTATTGTTCAGGAACTTCCTCATTCTCCCGAGTCTTTCATTCATCTCGATATGGTTTTTACTGTATTGGATCAAGAACATTGCATGATTTATAAACCCTTGATTCTTGGGCAAAACAGGTACCGTACAATATTAATTTCAATTGCATATGATAAGGTTGAATCCATTAGTATAGAACAAAATATACCGGAAGCACTCGAAAAAATTGGTTACCATTTTAATATGGTTTATTGCGGGGGAGGCGACGATTGGAATCAGGAGCGTGAACAGTGGCATAGTGGGGCAAATTTTTTCGCACTTTCTCCGGGCATTGTTGTGGGTTACGAGCGTAATGTCCATACAATTGAAGAACTTTCGAAACACGGTTTCGATGTTGTTACCGCAAAAAATATTATTGAAAACAGGGTTGGACTTCCAACTTCAAAAACAGTGATCACAATTCCTGGAGCCGAATTGGCACGAGGCGGGGGAGGTGCCCGTTGCATGAGCATGCCTGTAAAACGGAAACGAGTTGATTGGTAGAAGATTATGCGT
>MWCX01000073.1 GCA_002070265.1 Bacteroidetes bacterium ADurb.Bin174
TCTAATGGATAAGAAATGTGTTTAATCGGATATTCTTTCTGATAATAACTTAAACTTATCAAAAACTTCACTTCTTCAGTAATGTGATTTTGGTCAGATAGTATGATAATTTCATCGTTATTGTCGATCGTCGTGAGTAAAATCCCAAAGAGTTTATTAGCCCTCATTGAAATTCTATTGATATGGAGATGTTTGCGTTATGATATCAAAAGCTTTCTGGTATTTTTCTATAACAGCATTCCAGGAATAGTTTTCGATGACATACTTTTTTCCTGATACACCCATTTCAATCAACTTATCATTATTCGCTCTTGCAAACTCTATTGCAGCATCAAATTCATTTTTATTGTTATAATAAAAACCCGCTCCACTTTGCTTGCAATGTTCTACTAAAATTTCACATTGCCCATTGACTAAAATAGGAGTATTAAAATATAAACTTTCTAAAACAACCATTGACAGACTTTCAAAATGAGATGGCAAAACGAGCATTAAAGCTGATTTCATAGCACTATTTTTCATATGTAAATCTATATAATATTAGTACACTTATAATCAGTATTATAACAACATTTTATTGTCGCTTATTTTTAATTTAGACAAAAAGAAAGACAGCACTCATCTTTTGGACAAATGCTCCGGTTATCGGAAAACATAACAGATAAGAAGGAATTAAAATTTCATACGCGTGCTCCTGGCAACAGTCTGGGGTGCTTATCTGTTGAGATCAGTTTCATACTCGACTTAGGTGACTTATTACACCGTGCGTCAGTAAAAATCGACCTTTGGTTTTTGTTTCCCGTTATGTGAAGCGTAGCTCTTTAAGCCCCCGTAGGACTCAGGGGGTTAACAGGCTCAAGATAAACATCATATCCCATCTTCTCCAATTCAGCCTTTAAATACTTTTTCCGTTTTTTCTCCATTCGGCTGTTCAGATAATCTGCTCCCAATTCATGGTAAGGAACATTGTATTTTAAAACATAATACACCGATTTGAGGATGGAATGGGCTACGGCCATTACCGCTCTTTTTTTACCTCGTCGGGCGGCCAAACGATGATAACGGGCACTATAAAATGTATTCTTGGTGCGTGATGCGCCCCAGGCAGCTTCTACCAACGTTGCTTTGGCTTGTTTGTTTCCGTGGGTGGTTCGACCGCTTTTTTTTTACCCGCGCTCTCGTTGTTCCCGGGGGATACCCCTACCCAGCTTGCCAGGTGTTTTTCGCTTGGAAAAACTTCCATATCCAGTCCGATTTCGGCGATAAGGTCTTCAACGGTTTTGTGGCTTAATCCCGGAATCTCCTTAAGGAGTTCCAATACATTTTCGTAAGGCGAAAGCATTTGCCGTATCTTTTGATTAAGCTCTTCGATTAAAGATTCAATATGCCGGTTGTTTGAGCGGATGGTACCCAACAGATAGATGTGGTGATCGGTAATATTTCCGTTACAGGCTTCCCAAAGTTCCTCTTTGGTTGCACCAATTTTTCCATGATAAACCTCATCTATATCCTCGATGGTTACCTGTTTGCCTTCACACAGCCTGTCGATCAGTTTGGTGGCCGTAATCCCCGAGGTATCGCTTAATACACTCGAGAGTTTCACGTTACAATCTTCCAAAATACGAATGATCCGGTTTTTGTTGGATGCCACATCCCGGATTAATTTCTTGCGGTAACGGGTTAAATCCCGTAACTCCCGCTGCTCGCGTGGTGGAATGTAGCTGGGTTTAAGCAAACCGGCAAGCAGCAGCTTACACAACCACCGGCTGTCTTTTTTGTCCGTCTTATGTCCGGGAACGTTCTTAACGTGCCTGGCATTGACTATCCAAACAGTGATACCTGTTGGCTCAAGGATGTTATAAACCGGCTTCCAGTAAACTCCCGTACTCTCCATCGCTACGTGAGTAATCTTGTTTTCCACTAACCAGTCTTTCAATTCTGTCAAAGATCTCGTGAACGTCCCAAATTCTCGGGTGGTGCGTTCTATCCCTTCGCCATCTATGGTGGCGACTACCGTTTCCTTGTGGACGTCGAGCCCACACCCGCGGCTGACGACTTGTTCAAATGTTACTGTTTCCATTGTTGACTAAAGTTTAATGGTTCGTTATAAATCACCTTGATGGTGGCGACAAAACTAAATAAAACCAGTCAATATGGAAGCAGCGAACCTGCTAAATTTTCATCCGCTTGGGCGTTCTAAAAGCTATCATGGAGGTTTCATATCATCAGAAACAAACCCAAGATAAATAATATCCGAGTGTTGAGGAATTTCGATGAATGCTTGCCCTATCAAAATCAGTTTAAGATTTGAAGGATATTTTTTTTTGTATTCAATAAAGTCCTCAAATAAATTTACAACTTTCTCCGATGCTATACGTCCTACGTAAAGTATATAATCTCCGGTAATACCGAATCTTTCTTTCGGAAAATTAATCTTAGGATCCGGAGGTTCAATTCCGACTCCCGCAATTTCGTTAGGGATATTTTGATTATGAAAATGAGTTTCAACAAATGTTTTTTCAGTTTTTGAATTATACATTATGAATGCCGGCAAATTGAAAACCTGTTTGTACGGGAAAAAATAAATTGGTCTTTCATCATGCGCCGTAGGAATTAAAATGCTTTTCTGAGGTGCAACTCTT
>MWCX01000074.1 GCA_002070265.1 Bacteroidetes bacterium ADurb.Bin174
TTCAAGGGGGTCTCTTCAGTGAAGAATTCATCAGTATTTATTTCATTATCAATAACACTTGTAATTTTTTTTAAAACATTAAATATCAAATATTTATAGGAATTAAAGCTAAAATAATTGAGAAATCAAAACCGGTCTGATTATAGTTTTCAGTTTTCAGGGCGTTGATGGAACACTGATGACACGGATGCTGCCGATTTTCGCGGATTATTGAGATTTCTGTGCCCACAGATTATCACAGATTATTTTAGGATTTATAATATGTTTTGCAAAAGCTTTATTTTTTTAAAACAAAATACAAAATTTGCAGCATTTACATATTGATTATTTCATAACAATAAGTATCCATGGCGTTTGTGTCCCCGGTGTCGTAAGTGTCCCATGATAGTATAGAATCAGAGGATCCGACTTCTAACTTCCGACAAAATTTAACCGCCGAGAACGCAGAGATATTAGGCAAAGAACGCAAAGAGATACACACAGCCTACCCTTATTTTTTCGGAACGAAAAAAAACTCTCGGCACACGGGACTCGGCACATTTTTTTAGTTTTCAGCTATCAGCTATCAGTTTTTCTGAAATATCCTAAAAAAAGTGGACACAAAACAACGTTTTTTTATGCTTAAAAAGAGGGTGTTTTTACTTCCTTTTTTTGAGACCCCATTCTCGTCGTCACGAGATTGGGATCTCGTCGTCACGAGATTGGGATCTCGTTACTCTGAGATTGGGATCTCAAAATGACCCTTCCGAGGTCTATGATAAGATACATATAATCAATAATTTAGCAAAATCACATTTTTTGTCTTTTTTCCCTCTAAAATGCCTCATTTTTCTCCCAAAAAACACCTTTTTTTTTACCTTTTTCTGCATAAAAAATTACCGAGAAAAAGGAGAAAATTTGAAGTAGCGAGAGGTTTTTGGGAGTAAAAAAATGGGTGTGGGGTGGAATGGTTAACGGTGGCGTGTATGGCCAGTAAGGGATTGCGGGCGATTTTCTTTCAAGTTACACAAAAGTTAAAGCGGGCTACAAACCTTTGCATACCACTGAAACCCGCATGCACTATACCATGTGTTAGCAGGTCGTTGTTTTTTGTCCAATAATATTTGTCATCATTTGATGAAGTTTACGTACAGTGTTAATTTTCTAATTGTCATATTCTTATACAATTCCGTTCCTATAAGTTTTATCATACCACTTTTGCTATAATTCTTACCTTCAACATTCCACAAAACTGCACCTGGAATATATTTCACATTATCAACTGGATTAATTTTCAACAATTCCATAATTTCAGGCCTATCAAAATTCTCCCATAAAAACATAACATCCGTTCTCATCATCTTATTCTTTAACCAAGTAGCAGGCAGTTTTTGGCAAATGGCTTCTATATTCTCAAAATCTCTTACTAAAACTTTTATTTCTAACTTAAAATCAAGTTTTATTGCTTTTTCTATTTCATTAACAATTACGTCTTGTCCTTTCGAAAAATCTTCAAAAATAATATTGCCCGAATTGATATAGGTAATGACATTTGTAAACCCAAGTAATTCAAAAGTGGTTTTTAGCTTTTTCATCTCCACTTTATTTTTACCACCAACATTTATTCCTCTTAAAAGGGCAACATAAATCATGTCTATAATTTTCTGGTTATTAAAATTATGTCACAATTGAATATTATTCTCTATTCTTCAGGAATAAATGCAATTGCTTCTACTTCAACTAAATAATCTGGTTGTGCTAGTGCTACAACAAAAAAAACTGTTATTGCAGGAGGATTTTTCAGACTGCCCAAAAACTTTTGTGAAGCCTGAAAACCACGGTATAAATCTTGTCCCTGGATAATATGTATGGTTAATTTTACAAGATTGTCAAATGTGGCCCCACAGGCTGAAAGCGCTGTTTGTAAATTCTTCATCACTTGCTCTGTCTGTTCGGCAACATCTCCTTTTCCCACTATTTCTCCCTGTGCATTTACAGCGTTTTGTCCGCCAATATAAATGGTCTTTCCGTTTCCTTGTGTCGCCACAACTTGTGAAAATGCAGGATTTTTTGAAAGTCCGTCCGGATTGATGTATTCTATCTTTTTACTCATTTCTTTGTTGTTTAATGGTTCAGTTGTTAAGTTTTGTCCATTTGATTGTCTATTGAATCCAAATGTAAGAAAACAAATTAATAAGAAAGCAAGTAAGTGTCTTTTTCATAATCTACTGATTTTAATTTAAGAAAACATATTATATCAAAGTGACACCCCTATGTCAGCATAAAAGTTTTCAATGGAGCATGTTCTTTACAATGCCCGCTAACGTTTCTGGTATAGCTACATGTAGCTGATTTGCGGGCTTCTCATCTATCCACCAAGATGAAATCCACGCGGAGCAGTGACCGAAAAAATACCACCAAGCTCCGCTATTGCCGGCTATACCACGTTACCACCAGTGGTTCTTCTTCCTGTTGTGTTACCTTGTTTTGAAGTATTATTCACTTCATTTTTTCTTTTTTATTTTCTCAGCAAATGCGATTATATGTCCGTCTGGGTCTGAAAAATAGCAAACTTTGTCTCCCCAGTCTCGGTCAATAATTGGACTTATTAATTTTGCTCCACTTTTAGTTGCATTGTCAAATTCATATTGAATATTGTCAACATATAAATATAATTCACACCTAGGAATACCATGCCCTTCGTCCGGGTGCGGTGTTTTGTCGGCCAGAATTTTTGCAATGCCTTTGTTTGGCATAATTCCAATTTTAAAGGTGTCTGATAAATTAAATTCAGTCATGCCAGAAACATTCAGGTCTGCCTTCTTGCGAAAAATGTTTTGGTAGAACTTGCAACTTGCTTCTTGGTTGTCAACATACAGGATTGTTTCAATAAGTTTTATGTGTGTTACCATGTCTCTATTTGCTATTGATTTATCAGCAGATTTTGTTTTTTAATTATTCTGTTTTGTCCGCATAATAAAATTTTCTCATCTCAAAAGTCATTCTGATAGAAATAATATATGCCTGTTGGCTCTGTTCTACCATTGGTGGTAAAGTTTTGGCGCTTGGCGCAGTGGCGGATTTCGGAGCACATAACTATCTGCCAGCACTGAACTTGAATAGAAGCACAAAGCTCCGAGTTTGCACGTCAGCCTGCCTGACACAAAACCCGTGTTTGCAGAAGTGTTTTTTGTCCTGCATCACTTTTCACGAGTGAAAAACTGTCTGTTTCGTATTCATTTTTGTGTCGTCATTCTTTGTCTATATACTGTCAACGCACTTGAAAGTAATTTTTTAATAGCAGAAGAATGAATTTGTTTGTCCGATTGGATTACCACATAACGGGAAATTTTTCCTATCCCTTCAAGAAGTTTGTCAGGGTCGGGTAATTCACTGCCTCTGTTAAAGCCGAGTTTTAGGCCTTTTTTAGAAGGAATTATTACACATATTAAGTCAGAATACTTTTGCCCGTAACAATAGGCAATCATTTTTGCAGGAAGATCTATTTGTTCAATGATGTCAGGTAGGTTTGAAAGAATGACTTCACGAAGTTTTAATGCGTTGATAAAAACTTGTTCATCGTATTGTGATAAAAATGCGTCTATTTTTTTGTCAACTGTCATTCTATTTTAATTGGTAGTTACTGTCTGCGATGTTTAGATATTGTCTGTCTGTCGTTTAACATTGCTGCTAACGTTGGCGGTATGTTTTTGTTGCCGATTTCGGAGTACTGTCCTGTCAAATTACACGAAAGTTTATTAGATGCTGAAACGCTGAAATACCAACTATCTCGGCAATAAAATATACCGCATGTTACCGCCTGGTGTTCTGTCTTCCAGTCTTGTAAACCATTGTCATTATTCAGTTTCCTTGTCATTGTCATTTTACTTTTCTACGGGGATGTAAACAGTTTTACTTTGGAGGGCATGGGGCAAAGCCGAATTGCAAAGATTTGTAATGTATATTTCTTTCGGTTTGATTTTTCCGTTTGTGATATGGCTTATTTGATTAAAAGCGGCTGCAGCCAAACCCTGTTTACTTTTAAATGCCCTGTCCTTAATAGTTTTATCAAAATAGTAATTTGCAAATAAGGCATATTCCGCCTGTGTATCAGATAGCTGCAAACGAGGGTCGTGGCCGATTAGCAATGCCCTTGGTGTATGTTCTTTTGGTTTCCAGTCGAGTGTCGTCATTTCTTCTTTTTTGCAGTATTTTCGAGCATTTTCAAACTTTCCAGGTAATTCTTTTCCACTTCGCTCAATGTTTTTTGCTGGTACTTTTTGTATTCTGTAGTTGCTTTTTCTATGGCAACTTCGTGGCTGACAGAACCTGCTCCCAGCAATAGTTTCTCTCCACTCATTGTTAAAATCTTATCCAAATGTTCGGCCCAATCTTTCATGGTCATTGTCTGTTCACGTTCAGCCTGACGTTCTGCAAAATCCAAATACCCCGAAACTATTTGCCCCAGGGAACGAAGCTCATTTTCGTTCAGATAGTTTTTGGCAACCACCACATCTTTGAGGTACGGACGACTGCCTGGAAATGTCATCAAGCCCATAAATTCTTTCTCTGCATCTGCACGGGTGAAAATGACTTCGGCTGCTGTATGACCATGTACAGCATAATGAATTTTGTTTTGTACTTTTTTGAAGAATTCAATGGAAACCTCTGCTTTTGGGTCGTAATCAATACTGGTTGCATAAATATCCAATACCTGGCGGTAAAATACTTTTTCGGATGCACGAATATCGCGGATGCGTTGCAACAGTTCCTTCCAGTAACCGCCACCGCCTAAATTTTTAAGGCGTTCATCATCCATTGTAAAGCCCTTGCGGATATATTCGTTCAGCCGTTTGGTTGCCCAAATACGAAATTGTGTGCCTCGCAGGGATTTTACCCTGTAACCCACTGAAATAATTACATCTAAATTATAGTAGTCGATTTCACGCTCCACCATCCGCTTGCCTTCCTGACGAACCTGTCGGAATTTCCGACAAGTTCGGTTTTGTTCCAACTCGCCTTCATCAAACACATTTGCAATATGTTCGGTTATAGTACTTCTGCCTTTTCCGAACAACTCAGCCATTTGGTCTTGCGAAAGCCAAACCGTTTCATCTTCAAAACGAACATCTACCGAAATTTTATCGTCTTCGGTTTTAAATAAAATAAAGGATGATTGATTATTTTTCTTCATATTGTCTGAATCAGGATTTACTTGATTTTGGGATTTACAGGATTGTACTTTGGGTTATAAACTTTTTTAAACTGCAAACTGTATCGTCCTGAAATAGTTTAACACTTTTTTAAGTGTTTTTTTTGGTTGCATATAAAGATTGAGGCTAAAAGCTGGCGGGCATTTCGGAGCACTTCACTGTCAATCTGCGATTAAGTTTATTAGATGTACAACCTTTCAAATCGGCATTATCCGTCCGTTTGATTTTAGCCTTTGTTAGCGGTTCGTTGTTCATTGTCATTGAGTTATTTATGTTATTTTCTGTCATCCTGCCAAATTAATTTCTTTTTTGTCCTTTTACTGAAAAAGTCAGTGCATTTATTATCTCCAGTACCTGAAAATCCACCGTCAGGACTGCAGATTAAATTACAGTCAGCGTCATACAATTCACTTGGCATGTCGCAACAGTATTGAGGAATATAATAAACTGTCTGTCCATTATAATCATACCGCCAAACACTTGCAGGTGGATTTCTTACTTCGTCAGATTTAATCTGCTCAATTTTTATTTTAATACAGTTTGGAGTGCCGGATGGAACATCCCGTTTTTCGCATGAGCTAAAACAGAGCATTGTAATCACTGATAATACCAATATTTTTATTAAAGTAATCTTCATTATTATGTTATTTATAAGGTCCTTTTGATACGACTGTTATATCTTTACTGTTTGCGATACATGCATTGCAATATGTTTTCACATCACAACCAATTACTCCAGGACAATCCTGTAGACAAATATTATCCTTGTTTGCTTGATATAGCTACTCATCGTAACAATTATCAATTTCATTATCTTTATTGCACGAAATTATAATTGACATTCCCAAAAAAAGTCCAATTATTATTGAAAAAATCACTTTGTTTCTCATACCCAATTAATCAATATGTATCATGAATATTTACAAACTCCAGAATATTGTCTTTTGGAGTCAATATATCAATAATCCTACTTATTGAAACACCAGACGAATCAGTTGTTATTGTTACTTCTGATTGCTCGGGATATGTCTCTATACAAGCATAACACAACAAATCGGCATGCAATACTTTAGATTTGTTAAACTCACTTATCAAATTATCAACATTCTCTTTTTGTCCAATTATATCATTATCATTTGGCTTTGCTTTAGTATTAATCAATAACTTTGAAATTTCTTTTTCAATTATTGATTTATCCTTTTGAATCACTCCAACTTTTAATGTATTCCAATCAACATTTGGTTTAGTATTTTCCTTATCACATGAGATAAATACAAAAACTACAAAAACAACTATAAAGTTTCTCATTTGAATTAGTTTTTATCAAGATACCTAAATTATCATAGAGGTTGCGACTTTTTTCATGGTGTTGCAAAACGATTGTATATACGCAATATTGCGGTTATATTTACCTTAGTTGTAGTATCCGTTTTGTGTGAAATTATCATTGATGATTTTTTTTTACGCTACAAAAGTAATTAAATTTTTTTAAATTAACGATATTTGTTAAAAATAAAAATAATTCCTAAAATCAAGCTAATAAATATTAACTTCATGTTTGAATTTGATTGCTTTCATGGGTTGTTATTGCGTATATATCTTTCTATGGATGGATATGCGAAACAAAACAGAAGCGAATATATCTTACTTCTTGTTTTTAATGTAATTACCTATAATTATTTTTACAAAAACCTCAGCTCTTTTCACGGCTTCGCCATTGATAGTGTCATATATAAAGGGATACCCTATCTTCTTTTGAGTGAAAGGAATTTGTGTTTTCCATATGCAAAAGTAAATTTTTTTATGATATAAATTAATCTTCAGAATATATTTTTAGCGAAGCCAAGTATCTCTTGTGTTTATTGGACAATAATGAATGAGTGCCAACTACAAAAAAAATGTATATATGATTATTCCGGAGCAAACTGCCCTCCTTAATTCTATAAATCCCATTCCCTCTCTCAGCTTTCTCACCACAAAAACTTAATCATTAATTATTTATAATGCCACCCCTTCGGGGTTTCTATATTCTGCATATCAATCATTCTACAGTAATATCACCCCTGCGGGGTTCCGCCTTAACCCTCTGCGTTCTCGACGGTTTAAAAAAAGGTAAAAGGGAAAAGTGGAAAGGGAAAAGAGTGAAAAGTTAAAAGTGAGACAACGCATTGAAAAACTGAAAACTGACAACTAAATAATAATCCGTAAAAATCCCTTGCATCCGCGTCATCTGTGTACCACTTTTTAATTCTTAATTTTTAATTGGTTTTATCTCTCTGCGTTCTCTGCGTAAAACCTCTGCGCTCTCTGCGGTTAAAAAAGTTGGCAGTTTTTCAATATGTTGGAATTTATCCACCTTTCATTTTTGGCCCTTTTTAGCTCGTTTTAGACACACTTATTCATTCCCTTGCTATAGTAAAGGTTAGATATGAAATGCCGAAAATGTGCCTTAAAAACACGTTATACAGCATTTTGCCCAAAAAAATAGGGTGATTTTCAGCGGAAATTGTAAAAATGTTGTAAGTTGCCAGTTTTCAGTTTTTTTCGGAACGAAAAAACCAATTCATCATTCATCATTTGTTAACATAGCACGCTGATAACGCGGATGCAACGGATTAATGTAGATTTTAATTTTTAATTGATTTCGGCTCTCGCTACTTTTTCCACTCTTCTCTCTTCACTTTTCACTTTTTATTCGTTCACCAGCAAATTGCATCCTCTGATATCGCTGTGATCCACTCTTCCGAGTACTTCAAAGGAACGGTCTTCATAAAGCTTTCCTATGTCGGAGGTGGCAATAAATGAGCAGGAATAGAAATTGGCAAGGTCTATGACATTGATAATACCGTTCTTTCTGTATTCCGTGTGAAGAGTTAAGGGATTATAGCTATCGCGTATGTGGATTTGCATCCAGAGTGGAGCATAAAAACGGTTTTGTCCGCGGGTATAAGCTTGCGACAACAGTTCGGTCATACCGTATTCGGAATAAACGGCCTTAATGCCAAAGCCTTCTTTTAATCGCATATGCAATTCTTCCCGCAGCATTTCTTTTCGTTTGCCTTTCATACCACCCGTTTCAAACACCATCAAATCGGGCAAATCGAAGGATTGTTTCTCTATTAAATCCAACAAGGCATAGCTCACGCCCCAGAGTATGGTTTTTTGTTTTTGATTGGCAAGGCATTGCAAGTTATTCACTAATTCATCGGTATGCTCTAAATAGAATTTGGAATAAGGATGTTTACTCGCATGCATCAGTTTATCCATCATATATAAGAGCGAAGAGCCTCCCCTTTCTTGATAGGACGGCAGCAGTGAAAGTATGGCAAAATCTTCGGGATCACCCACAAAACGGCGAAAGCTGCGGAAAAAACTTTCTTCATACAAGCCAAGGTCGGCCACAAAATGTTTGGATGTTTGCATGCCTGTGGTTCCGCTGCTGCTAAAAACGATATCTTCTTTTTTCGCCGTACTGACAATGCGGTGGGTTTTGAAAAATTCGATGGGAAGGAAGGGTATTTGTTCGACAGCATCTATCTTATAAACATCTTTCACCAACGCATCTACATATTGTTTATATAATTCACAATGTGCATATTGATAATGAAACACTGCGACAGCCGTTTCATTAAACACCTCGTTGGATGTGATGGCAAAAATACTTTGTGGATTTAAGGTTTCCATATTCTCAACAAGATAACTTCGGCCAACAAAAACAGCAAAGCCAACAGTATGCAATACTGCCATAATTGTATGCCGGCGGCTTGTATTTCGCTCACGACGGCGTTGGTGGATTTGTTTTGCAGACTCAATACGATATAATTCTTTAAACCTAAAGTTTCGATTTTATCTTTCAATTCAGCTTTATCGTAACAACGCATATCCGATTCCTTGCGATTGTAATTAAATGACAATCCGTAGAAGACCTCTTCTTTATCTTTTACCGTATAATTCCCTGCTTCTTTTATTTGGTCGTGGACAAACAAACTCAATCCACCAAACTGACGACGGATTTCGGGGATAAAAGAAAAATTGCTGCCGGGGCGGGCAATCTCCAACACATTATCACCTTGTAGCTCATAGGCAGGCAAAGCTATACGCATATCGCTACCTATAATATAATATGCCTCTTCTTGTTTTGCCTTCAATATGGCCATATTGAACAAAGCAGGTACAAAAATAGCATGTTTATGAAATTCGCTGTAGGCATCATCTAAGGGTACGGCAAGCAGATAGAGCTTACCATTGTCGAGCGTGAGCAAACTCAGAAATTCACCGTCGTTTTCCATCACCAGTAAACGTTCTTTGTTGGGATAAACAACATTATCCAAACGATAATAGCGGTATACCGCCGGCAAGTTCATGTTTTCGTTTTGTTTTTCGAAAATATTTTTAAACAAATCGTTATCAATATTAAGTGAAGCAATGCGGGAAGAATGGGTATCCAACGACTCGTATTTCGGGATATGCAAATGTTGATTAAACACATTACGCATCACCAGCTCTTTATCGACCGAAGGGATAAACAACACATTACCGCCTTCGCGCACATAACTTTCCATTGCTTGTACAAAACCGGAGCTTTGTTCTTTCACTTGGTCAAGGACAATCAAATCCTGCTGTTTGAGTTGTGCATAATCGATGTTCCGGTCGCTCACCGCCTGATAACGGATGGAGGAATCAGCAGCAAACAAGGCATTCAGATAGGGACTTTCTTTTTCACCGTAGACATTCAGTATGCTGTTATACGGGCGTAAGTAAAAAGAGAAGAAAAGTTTATCGTCGAAAGTGATGGGATAATCGTTAATAACAAGATAAGCCTGTTGTATACCGGTTTCTTGAAGACTGAAATTCATTTTCACTTCGCCGGTGCCGTCGGCTTGCAAATCGGCCGAGGCTATGGCTTTCTGGTTTCCGTTAACAAAGAGTTTTACGGGTAATTTTTCGACACTTACATCTGAAATATTTTTCAACATCACATGCAAGCTTATGGACTGACCTACATTGAAAACAGGAGAGTCGAACCACAACGAATCGATATAAACGTTATTGATTTTATTGGCTTTCAAAGGCACCATAAATACATACACATCGGGAAGGTTGCCGAGTTTATCTATTGTGGAGGTCGTACGTTGAAAGTCGGAAATAATATAAAGTTTTTTGTTTTGGGTGTTTTGTTCTTCCAGGTTTGATTGAGCATATTGAACAACAGCATCCATTGTTCTTGTTATGGATGAAATGCGGATTCCGTTAACTTCCTTTTTAAACTCCTCTTTCGAAAAAAACTGATTATGTTTTGGTTCAAAATCGTTGGTAAGAATCATAAATTGGTCGTCTTCGGCATAAGCTTCAGCTATCGACAGGGCTTTTTCGCGGGCTTCGTCAAGCAAACTGCCCCTGGAGGCAAGGCCTTCCATAGAAAAGGAATTGTCGACATAAACCACTATATAATTATTCCCTTTCAAGTTGGCAGCGGCTTTTTCCAAAGGAATATAAGGTCGGGCAAAAGCAAAAACAATGGCGGTAATAGCCAAGAGCCGTAATGCCAATATCAACAACTTCTTTAATTGTGATTGCCGCTTCGTTTGTTGCTGCAAGGATTGCAGAAACTGTGTATTGGAGAAATAAAATATTTTATATTTCCTGAAATTAAACAAATGCACGATAATGGGAATGCTCAATGCAAAAAGTCCGAATAAGAAATAAGGATTTATAAATATCATGCTTTGATGAAAACTTAGTTTTTGGTTAGTTCATGGAATATACTTTCCATTGTATGTTCTTTACGGTGCAAATCGAGCAAAACAAGTCCTTGGTCGGCAATAAGCTGTTGAATTTCTTTGGTGATATTCGATTTTGATTCGATGATATAAACATTATTCCCTTTTTCCTCAACCGCTGTTATGCCCTTCAAGGCTTTAAGTTTCGGCATACTGATAGGTTTATCAACTTCTATTTGCAATACAAATTGAGAGGTAAAGTTCTTTTGCAGGTTTTCAATGCTATCGTCAGCTTTGATAATGCCTTTATCAATAATAATCACGCGACTGCAAATGGCTTCAGCTTCTTGCATGATATGTGTTGAAAACAAAACGGTTTTTGTTTTACCTATGTCTTTAATCAGGTTACGAATATCGATTAACTGGTTAGGATCTAAGCCGGAGGTGGGTTCGTCGAGTATCAACACCTTGGGATCGTGAATTAAAGCATGTGCCAGTCCCAACCTTTGGCGGTATCCTTTCGATAAAGCGGCAATGCGTTTGTGTTGCTCTTTTCCCAAACCGGTGAGTTCAATCATTTCTTCCACCCGTTTCTTTATGTTTTTCATTTGATAAACACCTGCAACAAAAGCGAGACTCTCTTTCACATGCATATCCAAATACAAAGGATTGTTTTCGGGCAAATAGCCTACCACTTGTTTCACGGCGAGGGGGTTATCGTTGACATCCATACCGCAAACGCTGGCATAACCGGAGGTTTGGCGTTTGTAGCATGTAATGATTTTCATCATCGTTGATTTACCGGCACCGTTTGGACCCAATAAACCGACCACTTCTCCCTGCCCTACTTTGAACGACACATTGTCGAGAGCCTTTTGAGTATCATATAATTTCGTGATATTTTTTACAATAATCGACATCTTGATTTCTTTCTTTTTTTAGTGAAGCAAAAGTACATAAAAATGTGGAATCAGCAGTTAGTATAATTTAATTATAAATGATGAATTATAAATTATAAATGGTTTTATGTTCCAAAAAAAGTAGTAAGAGGGTGAATTCAAATCACCCCTAACTTTATCTATATAAAAACACAAACAACATAAACAACAGTATTCCCGTGATTTCTTGTTCAGGAATAATAATCTGTGATAATTGTGTTAATCCGTGGGCAAAAAAGTGAAGAGTGAAAAAAGTTAACGCATTGAAAACTTTATAAACTAATTTAATCTTTCACACAACGAACAGAAAATCCTCGTGTTTTATAACTGTAGGTTTTGGACACATCACTGACATTGTGTTTCATGTAATAGCTCGTGGCACTAAGGTCGCTTTTTTCTGTTACAGTCCAAAAATAACCATCGTAACCAATGTTTTGGAACATACCATATCCGTAAAGGTAGCCACCCGGAAGGGCTGTAAAACCAACTTCATTTGTTGCACCTTCGTTGGGATTTCCCCAATGAGTAGTTCCTGTTTCTTTTAATTTGCCACCGGCAACAGATATTTCGCCCACATATTCTATTAATTCCGCCCATTCATCTTCCGTAGGCAAATGCCATCCCGAAGGACAAGAAGAACATGCAGCAGTCCAATTGTATAATACGCCATAAGTAGCGTAATAAGTAGTGGCTTTTGCTTCGCTTACATTTGTACCATTATAATCACCAACATAATAATAAGGCATTGTACTTGAAACGCTATCCGGACCTATTACGCTGGGTATATACCGTAGGTTTTCGGCCATCCACACTTGATCGCCTATGGTTACTGTTTTGTAGACATTGCCATCACGCGAATCGGTAAAACTACCTTCGCTTCCCCCTCCTCCTTTGGTTTTAAATGATATAGCGTTTCCATAAGCGGTACCTACACTGTTGGTGGCATAGGATCTCACGTAATAGGTAGTATTGGACTCTAATCCTGAAATACTGCTTGTAAAACTTCCCACACCGCTACCATCTTCCGTTTTATCGTTTTGGATAGTTGGGTTTTGATTTGTGCTCCAACATACACCGCGTTTTGTTACCGCTTCGCCATTATCAGTGCTAATGTTTCCACCCGAAACAGCGGTCGTTTCGCTTATTTCGCTTATTTCTGTTGTGGTTATTTCTGGAATTTTTCCTTTTTCCTTTTCTTTTGGATCTTCATTTTCTTTATCACAACCCATAACAAAACATAAGCACAGCCCGAATAATAATGATGATAAGACTAAAAAACTTCTTTTCTTTTTCATTTTTGTTAATTTTTTAATAATGTAAATATTTTTATACTTTAAATTTAATAATAGGTTATCATTTCATTGAATTGCAGTTAGTTTACAGGTTTAATTTCACATCTTCAATAAGGATTCTATATCAGTTTCAATGAGAAGTATTATATCTTCTTTATATATTTATTTAAATAATAATTTTTGCGCAAATGTACATGAAATCATAAAATCACACACAGTCGGATATAAAATTTCTTAAAAAATTTTATAGAGGAAAAGTATATAAAATTATCTAATTAAAAATGTAAACGGATTGTTTTCCCTACCCCGACACTTCAAAAATCCAAAATTTATTTATAATTTATAATACACTGTCAAAAACGAAAAACCTCTCGACACTCGACACGAAAAAACTGAGAGCTGACAATTTTTAAAACTGAAAATAAATAAAGGCTTGCAAGTCGGCGGTGATGAATTGATAGATTAGAAAAATGGAAGCCACAACCGTCAGCAGTTGAACGGCCTGCGGCATCATGGCAAAGTTAAGCCTGTACCACCGTTTCCAACGTTCGGGCAGCCAATGGATAATCATCCCCAAAGTGAACAAGATGAAGATATTCCTATATTCATAAAGGATGGAAGGTATCAAAGAGAAATCCCAAGTACTGCCAATTTGATTCACCATATTTTTGGCAGTATTCCAGGCTGTTTCGTTGGCTTCGGCCGGATTGAGATTGGAACCCGAACGGAAAAACAAACGGGTGAAAGTAATGAATATAAATGTCAGGAATATACCCCATGCGCGATTCACATATTTCAAAGGTCGGTTTTTGAAAAGCAAACGGTAGAACATATTAATTAATGTACCGATAAAAAGTATGCCCGCCCATATCCATCCGATTTGATATATCGGTAGGGAAAAGTAATAATCGAGGACATATAACAACAGAAACAATGCCAAGGTAATAGCCGTTTGTTGATACACGCTTCTGTTTCGCCAAAACTTAAAGGATAAAATACCGATGCCGTTAAGTCCGCCCCATATCATGAAATTCCAGCTTGCCCCGTGCCACAACCCCCCGAGTAACATGGTGTTCATTAAATTGATATTGGTTACTATGCCACGTCGCATCGAAGGGGAGAAAATAATAGCTAAGGCAAGTATACATATCAACGTTATTACACTTACTGTTACCCATAAGGTATTGGCTAAAAAGACAATAATCATCAATATCAATAGGATAACAAAATAAGATGCAAAGGTCCCTTTACGATTACCCCCCAATGGAATATAGAGATAATCCTTTAACCAAGTCGACAAAGATATGTGCCAGCGTTTCCAGAA
This sequence comes from Bacteroidetes bacterium ADurb.Bin174, assembly GCA_002070265.1. GTDB lineage: Bacteria > Bacteroidota > Bacteroidia > Bacteroidales > Paludibacteraceae > Paludibacter. Next base: position 14,467 of record MWCX01000074.1, read on the forward strand.
GTTACCCGGATTGGTGGCTTTATAAGGTGAATCGAAGTTTTTGGGCAGTGTGAAACCCATCAGCAAAGCAACGCCTATAGCGATATCGGTATATCCCGAGAAATCGGCATAGACTTGTAAAGAATAGCCGAACAAGGCCATCAAATTCTCGAATCCGGTATACATCATGGGATTGGTAAACACCCTGTCGATAAAATTAACGGCAAGGTAATCACTTAAAACCATTTTCTTTATCATACCGTTTAAAATCCAAAACAGCGCAATGCCGAATTGTTTTTTCGAAAGGGAGAATTTCTGATAAATCTGAGGCACAAACTCGTTTGCCCTGACAATGGGTCCGGCTACCAATTGAGGGAAGAAGGTAACATAAAAACCGAAATCCAATACATTGGTAACAGGCCGTACCCTTTCCCTATACAAATCTATGATGTAGCTTATGATTTGAAAGGTAAAAAAGGATATGCCTACCGGCAGCAATATCAGATCGACCGTAAAATGCGTACCGACCATATTATTACTCCATTGCGCTAAATAGTTAATAACAATATTATCCGTAAGGAATAAATTATTATATACATCGGTAAAGAAATAGGCATATTTGAAATAACACATCACGCCCAAGTTCACCAACACGCTGATGGCAACGCCAATTTTTTTCTTGGTTTTGGTTTTGGCTTTGAAGATGAATTTACCCAGTATAAAATTAAATACAATGGAAAAAATCAACATTAACACAAAGAGTCCGCTGGTTTTAAAATAGAAAAACAAACTGACAAAAAAGAGAAACGTACTTCTGAGTAAACGTTTATTATATATCAAACTGAATCCGGCAAAGACCACGGCAAAGAAAGCCCAAAAATAGAATTGGGTAAACAAAAGCGGTTGCGATTCGTTGAACGAAAATATCGTTTGCAGATAAGCCAGAATATTATTTATGTCCATAATCAATATGATTGCCTTTTAAATAAGTAAGATAAGCATCTATCAGTGCATTAAAAAAAAGATCCCCTAAGAGTTTATATCCCTGAGTAGTAAAATGCACTTTATCTCTTTGTGCGTAGCCGTTTGTTTCCCAATTTTTCATTGATTCGGGTCCACCCATGATGCGGAACAAATTCCAGAAACCGGCATGGTATTTTTCGGCTAATTGGATAAAAGCCTGTTCGGCAAGGATACCGTTGGTATTATTATAATAACGTCTTCGATGACGTTTGTAGCTGTCGTTATTACTCATAAAAATAAATTCACAATCGGGCGAAATCTTCAGTATACGTTGTATGAGTGCATCATAGTTTTGTTTAAAAACAACGGTATCGAATGTATCGCCGCTCGCATCGTTGATGCCGATGGCAAAAATACAAAGGTCGGGTTTGATGAACGACAAATCATTTTCAAACAATTCGCATTTCAGATAAGAAGGTACGGAAGCACCGTTAACACCCACACTGTGGTAGGAAATACCGGGCAATTGGTTTTCCAAAATAAAACCCCTCAGATAAAAAGGTTCCCACACGCTATCTCGTTTGGAAAAAGTAACATCAAAAGAATCTATATAAGACGGTAAATCATAAACATACGATTTTGATAAGCTATCATAAATCCCTTCGTTCACCCCAATAGCCGTATGCAGTATAGGTTTCACATTGTTGGAATCGGTATATCCCAGTAGCCAAATCCTATCAAAATCAAATGCTTGACCATTGGTATTACGCATAGAAATCGTAATGGAAGCTTCTTCTTCTTGCGAAACAACCAACATACCGTTAAGGCCTAAAGGAAATGGAATCTCTCTATTCACATTGCGGTAAGCTTTCCATTTGCCACTATATGTAGTTTTATAGTTAAAAGGATTATTGGTTTTGGCAGCGGAAAAAGGAAACACTATCCCTCTGTTTCCGACAATAGTAGGATATACTGACAATAAATTCATACGGATGGTATGAGAGAACACTCCGGCTTGCACATGAGAGCCGCCAATATGCATAATATTCACATTCCCTTCACCTTCGAAAAACAATTTATCCAACTTACGAAAAAACGTTGACAATGTATTCCCTTTTGGAAAAACCAATCGATTACTGTCGAACGACATAAAACAGCTATCAAGAGGGATGAAAAGCGATTGAGAACGAAGGTTTATGCAAAGAATAAAAAAACAAGAAGCAAGCAAT
>MWCX01000075.1 GCA_002070265.1 Bacteroidetes bacterium ADurb.Bin174
CCGAAAATTTCAATGCTGTCAATGTCGGGGTCTTGCTCCACAATTTCCAATTCAAAATCACTGTCATATTCAATCACTTCTTCAAATACCCATTTGGATTTTAAATTGAAATCGCCTGAAATGTCTTTTTGAAATTTGCCAACGCTTCCTGTATCTAAATAGGTTTTCCCTTTTTCGGTTTTGAATACATTTGGCAAACCTGTTCCGTTAATACCGTCATACTTAATGTTTGCTTTGAGCATTGCAATTAAGTTCTTGTTGATTATTTCGGAAATTTCCCTTTGTGCCTGTTCAGGATTGTTGCAGAGCATTTTGGTTTTGAAGTCATCACTTAAAGCATTGAAAATCTTTACAACAAATGAAATAGGGGTTTTGGTGTTGTTTGATAAAGTGCGAACCAATTCTAAATAGTCAACTTTGCTTTTGTATGAAACGGTGTCGGTTAGCCTTTCTGTAATTCCTCCTTGTTCGCCAATTTTGTTCACGTTTAGTTCTGCACGAATGGTTTGCAATAGAATCTCTTCAATGTTTACGGCTTCAATTTGTGTTTTTATGTTTTGTATCAGTTGGCTTTCCTGCTCTGCGGTTAAAGTTTCTAAAACATAGAAAGCATTTTTATTGATAGCGTTCCAAAGATTTTGAAACTCTTGTAAGTGGGTTGCTTTTATGAAAACTTTCTTTTTCTCTTTTTTCTTATCAGCTTTCTGAACATAAGTGTTTGTGTCGGTAGCAAACAGGCTTTCAATGGCTTTCACTTGTTCTTCGGGCAAATTTTGTTCTTTTAGAATAGCTGAAAATTCAGGCGATTTTTCGTAAATCTTTTGTCCGTCAACAATTGCCTTGCGAACAATCATTTTCTTGTCCTTCAGCACATCATCAACCAAAGTAACAATTGTATCATCGTCAAAACCTGATTTTTCTTTGAGTGTTTTAATGAGTTCTTGTTCTGTGAATGTTTCAGAAATCAAGAATGAGTTGCTTAAAATTTCATTTTGAATTGCCTCAACAAAGCCGTGTTCTTTGCTTGATACAACTACATCAAGGTTGTTGATTTTCCAAAATGCTTCTTGGTCGTCATTCAAATTTTTAAGTGTGTTCCGCTGTAAGTTTTGATTTACGCAAATGCGTAAACCTCTTCCAATCTGTTGCAATTTTGATATTTCGCTTCCCTGATTGGAAAGTTTACAGATTGTGAAAACATTTGGATTGTCCCAACCTTCTTGCAATGCCCAAATGGAGAAAATGAAACGTGTAGGGCTTTCAAACGAAAGCAATTTCTTTTTGTCTTTCAGAATTTCGTCAACACCTGCTTTTACTTTTTCGTCTGCGTTTCCTTTGTCGCCTGAAAAATATCCTTTGTGAACTTGTAAAGTGTTTTCGCTATCAAAATCGTTTTGCAAGAATTTATAATAGTCGCTTGTTTGGTCAAGCTTGCTTACAATTTCGGTGTATTGCTTTTTGTATTCTTCTTCAAAAAAGTTCTTGATTTTTGGATTGCTTCCTCGAAATAAACTGGTGTCGCTTTCCATAAAAAACAAGGTTAAAGCTTTTATGCCTTGCTCAAACAAACCTTTTTCTTTCTCAAAATGAATTTTGATTGTTTCTTTAATCATTGCCCGCAATGATTCGTCCGACAAAGAATAATCAACTTTTTCAATGGTGTCGTCTGCTAAAACAATGGTGTCTTTGTTTATTTTCTTTATGCTTTTACCGTTGAAAACTGCCCCTACGCCTAATTCCCGTCTTGCAATAATTCCATTGGTTAAAGTGCTTACAAAGGCTTTGTTGACTGTTCCTACTTTTTCAATGCCAATGAGTGTGTCTGTGTTCTCAACTACGTCTTGCGTATAAACAACAATTTTCTTTACCAAACTTTGTCGGAACGAAGAAATGCTGTCTAACACATACGCTACATTGGATAAAGGCAAACTGTCTTTCTTTTTGGGGAATGTAGCACCAAAACGCAAAAAGTAATTTTCAAAACCTTCAAAATATGTTTTAAAAGCGTTACCCTCAAAGCGGTGAGGTTCGTCCATTATCACGATTGGATTTAGTCGTTTCAAACATTCCAAATATGATTTTGGCGGTTCTTGATTGTTTACAAATAATTCAGGCGTGTTAATGTCTTTTTCTAATGGTCGGTTTAAGATATTGTCTTTGTGGCTGAATGAACTTGGTGTCATTACCAAAACCGATAAATGCGAAGTGCCAATAAATTGTCTAACGGCTGAAATATTTCCACCTTCGTAAACAAAGGTTTCAATTTCCTTTTCTTTTTCGTTGGCGTATAAGCTTTTAAAATAATCTTTGGTATCCTCTAGGTTTGTTTTTGTTCCCTCGCGAATAGGAACAGTAGGGATAAGAATGATAAATTTTTTGTAGCCGAAATGCTTACTCAGTTCAAAAATCGTTTTGATAAACGTGAACGTTTTCCCCGTTCCCGTTTCCATCATAATGTCAATATTTTTAGTGTCTTGAACCGGAAAGTTATATTTATTCTTTTTGTGGTGTGCTGTCAACACCTCTTTAAAGTTTGCTTTCTGGCGAAGACTTTCAAAAAGACTGATAATATTATTTACACAATCCTCTTGATAGGCTTGTATTTCGTATTGAAATTGTTTTGTTTCTGTTTTTGTCGTCATTTATTACTTCAATTTTCCAATTGTCAAAGTTAAAATTTTAAATGATTATCCGCAATAGTTCCTATTGTAAATTCTTGATTTGAAATCAGGCGCACACGATACGGCGGCTATCAACAGCCTGTCAAACTGGTTCTCGCCGAAGTAACGCCTGTTGAACTTGTAACAGAACTGATTGAGGTAGTACTGTAAATACTCGGGTTTTACCTTGTAATACACGCCCAGGAGCTGTCGTTTGGCATTGCTGATCGCGGTGTGTACCCAAGGCAGCACGTTAGGCAATTCCTCGTGTGGAACAACGGATGTCGTGTGTGAATGGACATGTTCTTTCAATTTAGTGTAAGAAGTTGAATCATCGGTGGTCAGATCCGCCGTGCTTTCGACATGCTCTTTGACATTCTTTGTAATTGTATCGGCTTTCAAGTCGTTGATGACTTTCATCTTCAGGTATCCGGCCTTCTTGGGTTTTTTACCCGGTTTGGGGTTTTCAACCGTTTTGCTTTCAGCCATCACCAGGACCTTGGTCTTTTTTTGGCTTCCACGGCCGCGTTTCAACGGTTTCTCCTTCTCTTCAACGGATATCTCGGTGGAAAAGAAGGCGTCGTCCAGCTCGATGGCGCCCTCGAGCGTGTACTTGTCGTCACGCTTGCCCATCACGTCACGCAGTTTATTGACCATTTCCCATATGGGCTGGTAACGCTTGTGCCCCAGCTGTCGCTGTATCTCGGCGGCGGAAAAGGAGCCCTTGGTAGCCGTGAGCAGGTGCATGGCCACGAACCAGTAACGGTATGGCAGGTTGGAATGCTGCATGACCGTGCCCGAACGCAGCGTCTGGCGCGCTTGGCAACGCTTGCATTCGTAAGCCTGCTTGTTTTCCAGCCAATAATGCTCCTTACAATTACAACGACGGCAGGTAACTCCCATTTGGTCTCTTTGTTGTTTGAATTTTTCCCGACAGGTTTCCTCATCGGGGTAATTTATAGCAAAATCCAGGATATTCATAGCTTGAAATATTACATGTGTTCAGAATGTAAATATAATGAATATCTGTGATTTGTGTAAGCATTTGCGAACTTATTTATAACTATTTTTCCGCTAAATTCTTTAGGAATAACTGCGGATATACATTAAATTTAATATTGTTGTCTACCCGTTTTTCTCTTGAAATCCACTCGTATTGTGTTAGGGTGGTGGGTGGGCTTGGGTGCGTAGGCAAGAGCAAGCTCTTTTGCATTTTTTGGGTCG